>NZ_LHOX01000008.1 GCF_001297065.1 Enterococcus sp. RIT-PI-f
GACCTCAACTCACCTATCAATTCAGATACACGAAATAGCCACTAGAATGGCAAGAAGAGTCCTTGAAATGTAACATAAAGCCATCCAGTCATGTCTAAATCGAAAATATTATCCATGTTAAGAGGCAGGTGTGTCAGGACAGGATATCTCATAATACAAGGCATCACTTCAGAGGAATTATTAAAGGACGAAAAATATCAATGTTTAGTTTTTTTGGTATAGTTGCAGCTGTTGTTTTTATTTTAAGGAATCAAGAAATAAAAGATTTTATTGATAAATTTTTTATCCGAAGCGATGCTGCCTCTAGTGGACGTATTGATATCTGGAAATTGGGTTTAGATATATATACTGATGGAAATCTTTTGTGGGGATCCGGATTTTATACTGCATTGGATATTGCTAAAAATAAAGGTTTAGAAGTAAATCAATTTCACAATTTTTTTGTAGAAACATTAATTAATGGTGGTCTTTTTGAGCTTGTATTAGTTCTAGCTTCTCTTGTATATACATTATATGCTGTTGTAAAGAGTCAAAAGTTGAACAAAGATATTAAAAACATCTATTTCTTTTCACTTATAGCTTTAACTGTTCTTTTATGTGTTGAAAGTGTCAGTTTTTATGGACTAGGATTTGTTGAAACCGTAAATGCTATAGTATTTATTACGATCCCGCTTTTAATGTCGAACTCAAGTGATTTAAATATAAGTTTTAATAGTACCACAAGAGTACAGTAGTAATATATTCCTTTTGATATTTGTTAGTCTTTCTGATTGATCCGAAGGGCATTTTTTTCAGATGTTTTTATTGAAATTTGACCTCAAATCAAATTTTTAATAATTCTAAAATTGTTGAACTCATCTTAACACAAGTGTTGAATAGTCCCAGAATAGTGGGTAATCAACTGGGAGGATGCTTTAAAATATAGGTTTACGGCTGTTATTATCATTTGAAGTGGTATCTTTCAAATGATAAGTTGTGACAAGCTTTATTGAAACGATCGATTAATGGTGCTTATATCGCATAGAAAAAGAGTTGAATAACTGCTCTTTTCCAATAAGTTTAATGGTAATAAGATAAGTTGAAGAATGAGTATTTTTTTATTGTGTAAATTGATTGAAGCGAACTTAACTAGCCATGGTCCAAATTATTTTTTTCGTGGTGTATCAAGGATTTGCGTCAATATTAGATTGTTATTTATCTATCACGTTCCGTGGTGGTGTGTATAGTTAATGGTTACATAGTAGCGTATCCATCAAACGCGTAAATTTTCTTGCGGTATAGACACGAGCGCTCCTTTATGTTTTGTAACCTCCTTACATATGCTTTAATAAAAAGTTTTAAAACCAGGAAGATATTTTTTGCAGAGTTGGAAACTTCAACTGAGTAATATCTATAATAGCGATTTCCCTTTTTTTGTCAGAGGTGTATTTTGTGACTGGATAATATTAACTACAGATATAGCTTATGTGTTGGCAAAATATCAATCAACTCTTCACTCTCTCCATCTGCACAAATAAAGCTCATTACCTGTTAGTAAAGAAATAATTTTATATCTTAAATGATTGGCAATAGATTGTTTTGGAAGAACAAAGTAAGGTTGTATAGTCCAATACATTTCACAATTTTTACATTTGTAGCGCTGCTTTTTTAATTGCATAACCATCGGCATATGGTTTTATTCATCAAAACGTATGGTAGTTTTTTTCTTCCCATTTCTTACAATTATCGTTTTATCATCACTGTCTTTCACTGTGGATCCACATGATTTACAAGCTTGCGGGCAAGGAGATAGCGTTGCGTTGATCACTGAATGAAGCGACCTCCAAAAGTTAGACCAAAAAATCTGACTTTTGGAGGTCGCTATTTTTATGGCAAAATATAGTTTTAAATTTAAGCTAAAAATCGTTCATGAATATCTTGAAGGAAAGGGTGGATACCTCTATCTCACGAATAAACACGGAATTAAATCGAGTGGGCAGATACGCTATTGGTATCAACGGCACCTTTAAAATGTAGGAAAGGGGGTGCGGACGTTTTCCTGCACCAAAATTTTATAAAATACCTAATTTCTTACGATAATCTAATGGACTTAATCCGCCCAATGAACACTTGATTCGCTTTTTGTTGTACCAAAGAATGTAGTTATCTAAATCAGTGATAAATTGATCAATAGATGTCGACTTCCAATCCTGCCCATAAAAGAATTCATTCTTGAGGCGCCCAAAGAAGCCTTCACAAGCAGAATTATCTGGAGAATATCCTTTTTTTGACATTGAACGGACTAAACAGGCTTCTTTCATTCGTTTGATCCAACCTGGCCAACGGTAATGTGCGCCACGATCAGAATGAACAATTGGAGAATCCTTTGGATTTAATGTGGCAATAGCGTTCTCTAACATTGAATTGACCATATCTGCATTGGGTTTTGTGCTAATTGTCCAACTAACGATAGCTCCATCAAAACAATCAATCATTGGAGAAAGATAGACCTTCCCAGAGGGAATATGAAATTCTGTAATATCAGTAAGCCATTTCTTGTTTGGTTGGTCAGCTTTAAAATCACGTTTTAAAAGGTTCGGAACAGCAGGAGTAATTTCTCCTCCATAAGAATTGTACTTTCTTAATCGAAGTGATTTCACCTTTAATTTCTCTTCAGTCATAATGCGACGTACCACTTTTTCAGATAAAGTAATTCCTAATAACTTAAGCGAACAATAAATACGACGATAGCCATATCTTCCTTTATTGTCATGAAATAATTGCACAATTAAGGAGCGTTCTTTTAAATATTTGTCTGGGATAGCTAATTGTTTCCTGTGATAGTAATAGCTACTTTTGAGCAAATCAAGAATTCTTAATAGCTCAATTACGCTATATTTGGAGCATAAGGCATCAATCACTTGTGTTTTCTCGTTGTTTGTCAATACAATTGGATAGATTCCAGGCTCTTTTTTTATTAAATCAGACGCCTGTTCTAAAATTTCTTTTTCTAAGCGCAGTTTGTATACTTCACGTTGAAGGATATCTCGTTCCTCTTTCAACAATTTGATTTCAGGAGTAACATTCATTTGCGATTGATTTAGCAGAGAGTGAACGAGTGCACAGGGCTAGGACAGCAGCTTCTTTTTCTTGTTTTGTATAGTGTATCGAATTTTGACGAACTTTACGAGTAGATGGAGCGTATTCTTCCACCCATTTTCGTAAAGTAGTTTTATTTGGATAGCCAAACTTTCGAATTGTACGTGCATAACATTGCCCATAATCTAAATAATGATTCACAGCAACTTCTTTTTGAACAAGCGTATATTTCCAAGAAGTACGTTGATATTTTTTGTGCAGCTTATCTGAAGATTGAAATTCTCTAATCCATTGTCTGAGGGCACCAACAGAAGGATATCCAAGTTTTTTAGTTATAGCAGCCAATGCTTGATCATATTTAAAATATAAATCAACAGCTTTTTTCCGTTCTTCATATGTGTACATGAGACGTCCTCCAAACTTATTTCAGTCCAAGTTTTTGTCCGCATGCCCTGCATTCATATGTGCAGTAGGTTTGCTATAGTGTGGACATTTTGACGTAATCATCTATTTAATTTACCCGAGGTGATAGTCTTAATATAAGGGAAATTCCGTCAGCTCTCTAAATAAAGCGTCTGTATACCTACATATATCAATGGGTATCGTCAAAAGAGCAAATAGTAGGAGTTGAGTCGAAATGTCTACTTATCGGTATAGGGAAAACTACATAGTAAATCATTTTATGATACACCAGTCCCGTAAATTATAGAACCACTAAAAAATGATATTGGCTATATTATGAAATTATTCTACCTACGATTTATTTTTATTTATTTTATTTTTATATAAAAAAATGAAAATATAATACTGGATTTGAGAATTCATAGCAATAGGTAGGATATATTATTAATTTGAACAATTAGAGAAACAAATAAACTAAGTATAATATAGAAACTTAACGAGTTGAGGACACAGCTTCTAGATATGTTCTAAATAACAACTTGGATAATAATACTGTTAAAGATAGGGAATCATCCTTCACATGTAATGAAGTGTATTTCACAAACAGGATGAAAATTTCTTCTTCAAGTAAAAATGAGAAAATTGCTGAAATGATGGTGATAATAAAACAAAATATAATGAATGGCGTTCAAAAGGGGGAGTAAAGTTTGACAGTTCAAAGTGATTTGGCTGGTGCAAGCGAAAAAGCAACGGCATTAAAAATTGCAACAGATAAGTTAATCCAACAAACGAGTATAACCAATGATACACAAACAACAGTATCGGGGAATAGTAACGCCCAAGAGGTGATTACTACAGCACAGGAAACAGCAACAAAGATAGCACAGGCGGTTTTTACCGCTTCAAATAACCTACAAAGCGTGGCAGAAGATTTCCAAGCATTGGATGTAAATACTGCAAATACAATGTTTTAACAAATGGGTGGTGTTAAAAAAATGAGGAGTTTAGATGAGATTCAAAGAGAAGAAAAGCAATTATATTTAAAGGAAGAAACAGTAAGTAGTGAAGCCCGTCAAGTAAGACAGGTCAAAGAAACTTATGCAAAACATTTCTATGAAGCACGGCATTTTTTTGATAAGCTTTGTTATCAATTTGATAACAGTGAACAAGGATATTTTTATAAAACACTTTTTGAGGCATTTTCTCAGCAGTCACAAAAAGTCATGAGCTATATAGAAGAAGATGAACAGGAATTACATAGGCAAAAAAAGAAAATATCTAATCAATTAGAGGATATTCTCTACGAAAAAAGAAAAGAATTAGCGAAGGAGGATGATAAATCATGAGTATTGATATGTATGTGTCATCCTCCCAAAATCAAGCAGCAAGTGTTTCAACGATGTGCAAAACACAAATAGAAGGATATAATGATTTGCAAAAGGCAATTACAGTTTTTGTGATATCAAGTCCGTTTTTAAGTGGTAAAACTTATGATTCTGCGAAAGCATATTTCCAATCAGTGCTCTACCCATTGGCTCAAGGTGGTATTTTACTTTCGGAAGCAGTAGAAAATGCAGTGAAAACATTTCCAGAAGAATATATAGCTCAGGTAGATAGTGGGGATTTAAAGCAATCTGACTTAGAAGAAAAAATAAGCCAAGTAAGTGGTTTGTTAAATCAAGCAGAAGATATTCGTAAAGCATTAATCTCTTCAAAAATGCCTGCGATTTCAAAACTATTTCAATTAACTGCTAATTCAATAATAATAGGGGTATACAGTGATGCTAAACAAAAACTAGAGGATCAATTACAAAAATTATTAGCATTTAATGCAAGTTCACCAGCAATTTTTTCAGAAATATCAAGTTTACAAAGTGCAATTGATCAAGGTTTATCACAAGCAAGTAGCTCATGGAATGATGCAACAGGAACGTTTACAGTTCCCAGTGATTCATCCTGGAAAGATACGATAAGTGAAAAATGGGAACTCTATCAAGACAATTTGCTTGGGATTGATGAAAACAAGAATAAAGAATTAGAAAAGTATAATGTCTACGCTGTAATCTATACAGATATGGATGGAAATCCCAAAATTTCATGGCAAATAGAGGATAAAAAAACAGGTTATGGTATAACTAATCCGAGCTTATATAGATATTTATCAAAAGCAGGGAATTATCTTGATTCTGATTTAATTCAATTTATGACCTACGAGGTATATAATGAAAAAATAAAAGATGGTTGGAGAAATGGTGTAAATTATGTAACCGGAGAAAAGTTGAATCCAGTTTTAAGTGGAATTGTTGCAGGTTCACAGTATGTAGAAGATGGATACACATGGTTAAATGAATCTGAATTAGGTCAAGTAATCCAAATTCTAGGATTTACTTATGCTTCGTATCGTCTGATGACCTCTTCCAGAAAAACAACAGTAGGTACGTCGGAGAACGCCAGTGAAACTAAAGTTACTTCTGTCTCTAATAAAAAGATTAATGATTTGCCAGATAATGTAAAGAATTTATATAAAACTTATGAAAAAAATGAGTGGGAAGGCAATATGCAAGGACAAACACCTGGTACAAAAGCTGGTGGTTCATATAAAAATCGTGATGGAAAATTACCGAGTGCTGACAAAGGTGGCAATCAAATATCTTATGAGGAGTTTGATGTTAATAATAAGTTACCTAATGCGAAAAGAGATTCTGAAAGATTTGTTAAGGGTAGTGATGGCAGTATATATTATACCAATGATCATTATAACAACTTTTTAAAAATTAAATAGAATAGAGGAATAATCATGATAGAAAATAAAATTTTAAGAGTGAATGAAAACGAAAGGTTAACTTTAGAAAATGATTCGAAACAGAATAATTGCTATATTGTCAATATTCAAGGCAATAATATTCAAACAAAAAAAGAGTTTCTTGAATTAATGAAAAAAAAATTTGAATTGCCTGATAGTTCTGGATGGGATTCTTATACAGATTGGATGACTGATTTGAGCTGGATCGATAATCAATGTTTTTGCATTGTGATTGAAGATTATGCAAATTTCTTAAAAAATGATGCTGAGGCTAAGAAAATTGTAATAGAAATTTTTGAAGAAGATATCCTACCTTATTGGCAAAAAGATGTGATGAAAACGGTTGTTGATGGAAAACCTCGTTTATTTAATGTGTATCTAGTTGAATAGAAAATTTAAACAATACTACTCCATCCAATTTGTATGATTATTTATCAGGAGTGATTTCATTCCATCAGTTGGTTTCTATATTATTTGTAACTGATAAAAATACCTCGAATATTAATCATCACAAGCCCTATGGGAATAATGGAAGCCCAAGGGATAAGTGTAGTACATGCACACTGATAAGTATAAACATATTACTTATGAACTGCTTGATCGTAATAAAGAGTTCTAGGGATGAATACAAGAAATCAAATTGGATTTCACTATCGTTTATGGTAAAAAAATAGCATATATTGAATTATATTTTTCTTGAAATAATAGTATTTAAAATGGGATGAAAGACTTGAATCAGCACTATTATCAAAGAACTGACCTAAAAAACTGAGAATAGTTTCACAAAACTTGGAATATAGTACTTGCATATTATGTGCCTTGAATAGTGTGAATAATCACATCCGAGCTAGGCTGCTCTTGACCAATTGCTTGAAGAAAAGAATCCAATTTGATCTTTATGGACATTTTGACATAATCATCTACTTACTTGTTTCAAGATGATAGCCTTAAATTGGATTGGCCCAAAAGCATTGAATTTAGATGGCACCTTTAATGTTAAAAAAACAAACAAGGTATTAAAAAGAACTGATTTTTCAAAATTACTAGATACAAATAATTACAGCTATTTTTTTGAAAGAAAAATTATAAAATTAAATTGATTGTTTAGAGGATTGAGTATTGAGTTTACCGATTTAGCAGAATTTAACGAAAAATTTATCCAAAGCTTGCGAGAAAAGCCTCAAAATGAGTCGGAATTGAAATATGGAAAAAAATGATGGGGCAGAGAAATAAAGTATTAATTTTAGCAGTGATGCTAATTATAGTTTGTTTTTCTTTATTTAAAAATCCAGTTACTGAGTATATTAAAATAAAAAATGATAATAACGAACAGCTTTCAAAAAAATTCATTCAGTTAAAGTATAGTTATCTTTGGAATGAACAATCTTTTGGACTAGTTGGAGATAGCAGCACTAATGAACATACTGTAATTACATTAAAAAAAAGACAAATTACGAGTATTAAATCATCCTTTTTCTACATCAGACAAAATTTTTTTGAAATATTATATAAAGAGAATGAACCAAGTATATCAGTATCTTTCGACTTAACAAATAATGATGCTACTTATTATTATCAAAAAGATTCAGCTTCTGATGTAAAGTATTTTTCAATTAATGATACAGCAAGTGAAGCTTTCATAGAAGAGACAAGTCATTTATCAATTAGTAATATTATTAAAGAGATTGAAAGGAATCAAATGCAGTTCCTTAATGGATTGAATTTTGTTAAAGAAAAAAATTAATTGAACTTCAATCAGACATAAAATTTCATTTCACTTTTTTCTTCATAATAACGATTATAAGTATTGTTCTACTTACGCTGTTTTTATATATTAAAATATAAAATAATACTCCATGTATCAATAGTTTAATCAATTGGTACATGGAGTATTATTTAAAGTCAAAGATTTTGTAACTTCTATAGGAAATGGGTCGTATAATGAAGGAAGAGCGATACTACAACAGCAATATACAGATGTTACTAATGGTGGTTCATATGAAGATATAAGTAAAGAGAAACAAAAAGTGTTTGCAGAATTTTTATTGAATCTGCTCAATTGGAAATACTTCAATGAAGTAGGTTGGTCTATGAAAAAATGGATGACGAAAAGATGATTTCAAGGCTGATTTTTATGAATAATCTGTTTTTTAAATGATAAGAGGGAACAGCAACTTATTAGAGAAAATTTGAGAGTTTCTGGTTACCTCTTTTTTTATTGTTTTTGGAAAAGGGATCAGCAACCAGCTGGATCAAAATGTAGGTTTTAGAACTTATCAGAGAGTCCAGATTACTGACAAAAAGTTCAAAATCTATCATGAATGCCATAATGAAGATGGACCATTGTCTTACTTCATGGTGTACTGAAATTAACGAGTCTTTCCTAAAATAACAGGCGAATGAAGTACTGTCCGCAAACGCTGGTTTATTTCTCCGCAATAACCATCTGATGATAGTTCGATCTCCAATTTATAGGAATAACAAACTTTAAAATACATTTTCAAGCTTGTCTTGAAGGGCAATGGAAAATACTATTCAAAAAGCAACGTTATTAAAAGATACCCTTCCGTAGATTGCGGATCTAAAGGTTCCTAAAAAGCTACTGAAAATGCTTTTATAAGAAAGTAAATCCAATCGGTCAATACCAATAAAATTCTATTAGCGTTATTTTAATATGTAAAATGAGCGATTTACTCATTTAGACTTTAATATTAAAAAACAAAAACATGGAAATTATTTCTGGAAATATTTTGTTTATCCTTCTTTATTGGAAAAAAATCTGTGTGAAAAATACAATTTGATATATATCATAGGTGTTGTTCTTCCAACATTTATATAAATGAGTACATGTTGACTATTTCTTTATTACGATAATGATGACGAAAAATAAAATCACAGATTTCGTTTTTTTTTATTGTACGGTTTGAGATTATTATGATATATTTATTCAAGGGAATTGAATTCTCATTTTTTTATTGTTATTGATTGAAAAAATGTTTATATCAGCATCAATTTCACATTGATTCCCCGATAAAAAGGTTATGTGGTATAAGAGGCTTGCCTCTTTTCCAAATTTTAAAAAAAGGAGGTCCAGCGAATGAAAAAAATTGTTAGTGTGTTAGTTGCGTTTGTGGTATTTCTTTCTTTAGCGGTTCCAGCTCAAGCGGCGGAAGGCGCGATCACAAATGATGAACAGCGTATCTTGACGGCACTCGACCAAGGCGTTACTGTAGGTGGCAAAACGTTCAATATCACAGCTACGGATAGAACACAAGCTGAAAACTACTTGAAGCAAAAAGAGTTAACCACTGCTCAAGTAGATGCTGTTGTATCAAATATCGAAGCTGCACGTGCATTAGCCGCAGCCCAAAATGTTGATGTAACGAATATCAATAGCTTACGTGAATTATTGGCAGCTTTCCCAGCAGATGTTGTTGCACAATTGAAAGACTATGTCTTAGCAGCAGCTGATGTATTGGGATTGAGTGTTACTTTCGGTCCTGGTTCAGTGTCGATCGTTGATACTGCAGGTTCTGACAGCGTAACTTCTGGCGGCAGCAATCCTGTTTATACTACAGGAAGTGCTGTGAAACAAACTGGCGTTTCTTACGTAGCAAGTATTGCTACAGTAGGCGCGCTACTAGTACTCGCAGCAGGTGCGTTTGTAGTAGGCAAAAAGTCTAAACTTGCGTAATGTGCGAAAACTATTGAAGAGAATAGGGGCAATGATCATTGCCCCTATTGTTTTCTTGATCATAGGCTACTCACTCATGTATGTGATTGGCAAACCTGTCATCCAATTTATTACATCTTCGGTGGATATCATTTTATTGAATGAAGCCCCTAATTTTGAATTTATTGAAGCTGCTGAAATCAAAGTGGCGGATAATGAGCAATTAGATACAGATGAAAACAATGAATTGCCTTCTAGTACTGTCGACTATCCACGTGGTGGGACACAATATGGGAAGGTGAAAATTGATGCGTTAAAGATGGATGTGCCATTATACTTTGGTGATTCTGCCGAAATTTTGCGTTTAGGCGCTGGACAATTTATGGGGTCTGTCTTCCCAGGAGAAATGGGCACCACATTGATTGGTGGCCATAATACCGATACATTTGGGAAATTGATTGGGATTCAAGACGGCACAGAAGTAGAAATACAGACCACTTATGGCAATTATGTCTTTAAAGTTGTGTCTGAGGAAGTCAAAAATAAAGCGGATGCTGACATTCAAACATTGATCGAACAGCGTGATGAACGGATTCTATTGCTTTATACGTGTTACCCAATTGATAGTTATCAATTAGGGTTGACGGATGAGCGCATGTTTGTGACATGTGAATATGTGTCAGGTCCAATCATCAATGAACAGACTTAGGAGGGATAAGTTGAATAATCAAAAATGGGTGGCAAAACTACCCAAAATCATACTTGCCTTTGTCTGTTCATTGTGTTTGTTTTCTTTATTGGTTTTGGGTGTGTTGCGGGCAACCTTGTTTAATCAAGAATTTATGGTGGATCAAGTCCATGACACCAAGTATGCCGAAACGATCGCCAAAGAAATCAACACCAATATAACAGATATCGGTTTGGCGAGTAATATACCTGCTGAGGTTCTTTCAGAGGTCGTACCGGCGGAAGTCGTGCAACAAAATGTTGATAGCTATATCCGCGGGATCTATACAGATGTGCCCTTTAACTTGATTGGCACCGACCAGATCGAAGACAACATGGATCAAGCCGTCGCCAAATATGCGGAAGAACAGAATATCACCATTTCTGAAGAAATGACGGCGAATCTGACGTATATGAAAGAATCAGCCATCTCGATCTTTGACCAATATGTCAAATTGCCTTATCTGCTTACCTATGGCCATAAAGTCATGCAGTTTGATGATACCTTGATTCTGCTGTTCATCGTTACAGGGGTGGTCTTTTTGCTGCTGCTGATCGGCACAATGATGGTCATTGGCAAATGGTGGCATCGGCGCCTACGTTATGGTGCCTATATCTCTGGTGGTGCAGGATTGATGCTGGTGGTGGTGCCAATGCTCATCTATACCGGCGGTTATATTGAACGCATCGCCATCAACTCAGAAGCCATCTATCTATTCTTGACCAGTTACTTGACAGATTTTATTCTGCGCTTTGTCTGGGTCGGTGTAGGGATGATCGTTCTTGCGGTGATCTTATGGGGTGTCAGTGAACCATTGCGTGTCAAAATGAGAAATGCGATAAATCATTAGGAAAGTGGAGTCATTCATGGAAGAAACTATTAGCTTAGAAGAATTATGGTCCATCTTTAAAAAACGCTTTGCCATGATTTTAGTCAGTACCTTGTTGGGTATTGCTGTCGCGGGTGGGGTTACCTTTTTCCTGATCACCCCGATGTACTCCTCTGCGGCTGAATTGATCGTTCAAGCAAAAGCAGAAGAAAATACCAATCTACAATCTGACATCAGTGGCAATGTTATGTTGATCAATACATATAAGGATATGATTAACGGTGTGTTGGTAATCAAAGAAGTACAAGCCCAACTAGCAGAAGAAAAGAATTACTCGTATAGTGTGGCACAACTGAAAGAGGCCATTTCAGTAGAACAATCGCAAAATTCGCAAATGTTCCAGATTGTCGCTACCTCTGACAATCCCGTTGTGGCGGCTGACATTGCCAATACAACAGCCAATGTCTTCAAAGAAAAAGCCGGCGAAGTCCTAGATGTAACGAAAGTCACGGTTACGTCTGAGGCAACGATCCCGTCGTCACCAATTTCGCCAAATGATAAGCTGAACTTGGCTATTGGGTTGGTGATTGGCTTGATGGTTGGTGTTGGTTTGGCCTTCTTATTGGAATTGCTGGATAAAACAGTCAAGGATGAAGAGTTTGTCTCAGAAACATTGGCGTTGCCAGTGATGGGGGCCATCACTGAGATGTCACGTAAAGAGTTGCATGAAGGCTTTGAGGTAGATCTATTCAAAGCTTCAAGGGGAACAGAACATAGTGCAGAAGACGATGCGCCGTCACGACGCACGAGAAAACGGGTATAAGGGGGATCTGTCATGGCAAAGAAAAATACGAATTTGTCGCCAGTATCTCTGATGACTGTCGCCAATACCAATTCTGTGATTGCAGAACAATTGCGGACGATTCGTTCCAACATCAACTTCTCCTCTGTTGATAAAGAGTTACAATCAATGGTCATTACTTCATCTGGCGCGGGAGAAGGGAAATCAACGACTTCCGCCAATCTAGCAGTGGTCTTTGCCAATAGCGGCAAACGCGTCCTGCTAGTCGATGCCGATTTGCGCAAACCGACGGTGGCGTTGACCTTTCGCTTACCGAATCACCGTGGGTTAAGCACCTTGATCGCCGACCGTGAAGGACAACTGGAACAGCATATTCAAGAAAGTGGTGTCGAGAATCTATCCATCTTGACTAGTGGACCGATTCCGCCAAATCCATCAGAATTGTTGCAATCCCAACGGATGACGGATCTTATTCCGGAGTTGACTAGGCAATTCGATTTGATCATTTTCGATATGCCGCCGATCGGTGTAGTAACAGATGCACAAATCTTAGCTTCTAAAACCGATGGTACCTTGTTAGTCGTCAGAGAAAGAAAGACCACCAAACAAGGCTTGATCAAAGCGAAGAAATTGTTGACCCTAGCCAATGCGCACTTGATCGGTGTGGTTTATAACGGTGTTAAGAAGGGGAATGCGGATAATTATTATTATTACGCATAGGAGATTAGGTGATGGCCGATCCATTTCATTCTCTTATAGACATGTTTGCAAAAGACCAAATCGGACAAAAATGTCTGATTTGGTCTTTTTTTGTATGACTGAAAGAAAGTTTGTTGTTAAGAATAAGACGGAAGGCATTTAGAAGAGACGTTAACGACCGCTATCATGTAAGACCATGATTGAAAGCAAAAGAACCAGAAATTTATCTGGTTCTTTTTGCGTTGTGCTTATGGTTCACTTACGCGTTCCTCGGAACTTTGTTCTGCATTCATAGGAATAAATGGGTGAGTGAGGGGGACCAGCGAGATCTCTTTCAGTGCGTTTGTGATAGATTTCAATATATTTTTCCATTAGTTTGCCGCGCTTACTTGGGATATCTGCATAGCTAATGTTCTCGATCACTCTGGCGATGTCCTTAGAATAGGACAAGTTTAAATATTCATAGAGACTCATGTCTTCTTGAACGATCGTAGAGGTAAAATCTCTCTTCATGATGCCGTGGGTCATAAAACTGTTGTACATATTGTTTCTTATGCTTCGGGACTCAATGGGTGAGCGAAAGCTGAGCTTGTTGAACAGATGGACAATGGTTTCGTGGGGACGGGTTGAAATGTCAAGGATACTAGCAGGATTGAGCCAAATGGTTTTGGGACTTTGGGCGTTGGTTAAAGGAAATAGACTGTATTCGCTGTTGGCAATCGGTGTCTTGTAATGTCTCGTTGCAGAATGTTCCCGCAACAGCAGATTGATGGTTTCTTTGTAGATAGACTGATCGAAATGGTGATAGTGACTCAATATCATTCCGCTAATGGTGGAGGAGCGATGGGCAATCAATGCCATACTGTCTTCATAGATCACTAGGCAATGTTCATAGTTATAATACGCAAGGGGAAGAATCAGGGAAATCGATTGGTCAAAATGAACTTGAGGTGTCGGTGACAACGATTGATCGAAGGAATCAGCAATTTCTGTGGAAAGTGGCAGCAGCAAGTGAGGCAGCAGTTCTTCAACAAGTTGACTGTAGTACATTTTTTTGCACATGACATCACTCCTCAATAAACTTTATCTTAACTATAAAAGACCTCACGTTATTTTGCAATAAATAATCAAAATTTATTATAAAAATGCAGAATTCAGATTATTTTAAATTCTTTTTGTCTGTTACGCTTAGGGTACCGCGCGGAAACAATCGTAAAGGAATGGATGATCGATGGATGCAGAGAAACTGATCAAGGATTATGAAGCTTTATTTCACAAAGTGTTGATGCGGGCAGGTGTATTTCGCAGTCATGCTGATTATGAGGATTATTTGCAAGAAGTACGGATCTTGTTTTATCAACGGACACAAACCTACGAGGATGAAGGCTCATTTCGCGTAGCTAACGAGATTGGCTATTTGTTTCATTTTTTGCTATGGCGCGTGATTGATCTGCAACGAAAACAAACCCGACAGAACAAAGCAATACCGGTATTGTTGGCACAGACTGAACCGCCAATGGATGAACCACATCATGTGATCGAGCATGATCTTTTGTTCTTGCAGTTTTGGCAGCAATTGTCAAATAAGGAACAAATGATGTGGGTGAAATACCACAGTCGATCCGAAAGTAAGCAGAAGCGTTACTATTATCGGAAGCAATTGCAGGCGGCATGGGAGAGGTTTGTTGGTGGTGAATAGAGGTGGGAATCTCTGGATTTCCTCTATTTGTAGTTGGTTCATGGGGCACAATGGTTTATGATGGAGATGCGTACAAAAGTCACGGATGTGATAACGGTTCGTTTGAATAGCAAAGGGTTTGGAGGGGGCGGTTTTGTTGAAAAAAGCATTATTCATCTTTTTGTATATATTGTGGCGTGGTATCGCCATCAGAGGTATTCCTTCTGATTATGCACCATATCTAATGAGCTACCATCAATTAGGAGCCAAGGTATTGCTGGTTGGCATGGGCTTCATTCTTTTCCATAAATACTTATGGAGAAGTCTAAAAAGTATCCATCTGCTGGAGCAAATCAAAATATGTCTTGCCGTCCTATTGGGGATTATATTGACCATTGGATTGATCAATTTCATTCTCTTTCATAACAGCAATCCATTTGTCTTCAATTATCCGGTAGCAGAAAGAACGCCTCAGTTTGTCTTTCTCGCATTGATCGTTGCCCCTATTTTTGAAGAATTATTTTATAGATATTCCATCATCTATCTTGGTAAAAAACGGTGGTTGCGTAGACTGAGTGTGGCAGCCAGTCCGCTGTTCTTTGCCTTGAGTCATATGGCCAATGTGGGTGGCAATCTCTTTGCCTTGTATCCTTTTTTGGTTATTGGCATATATCTGACAATGGCTTATTTGTGGAAGAAGAATATTTGGACATCCATTTTTGCTCATATGGCGTATAATCTAACGGTGATGATATTGGCAGTGGTTATGGGTTAGCTCAGGTGATTATTTCTTTCATTTGGTCATATTTCTTTTGCTTTGTTCGTTTATTTGACATGAATCTGAAAACTTGCTATAATTCAAGTGTAGGTAAAAGGTGCTGGTAACACCTCTTACAAAACTGCTGCGGCAGTGGATATGTGGTAGCTTAAAGGATTATTCCTTTAAGCTTTTTATTTTGTTCGCAATCTCGGCGATCATGTTGATGATCGTCAAGATTGCTAGTATATTTTGCAACATACTATTTCAGCAAGATGTACAATTTAGGTATATTTCTTCTAAATTTTTCAAAACTTTGACATGAATCTGAAAACTTGCTATAATTCAGGTGTAGGTAAAAGGTGTTGGTCCACCTCTTACAAAACTGCTGCGGCAGTGGATTTTGGGTTAGCTTAAAGGATTATTCCCTTAAGCTTTTTATTTTGTTCGCAATCTCGGCGATCATGTTGATGATCGTCAAGATTGCTAGTATATTTTGCAACATACTATTTCAGAACGTAACCTTTCCCATTCCACTGTGATTCATTGGCATCCCTCCTTACAACCAATGTTTTACCCAAAATGATTGGAAGGTTGAAGGGGACACCACGACCGAGCACAACTACACCTGAATGATAGCAATAATTTATATCATTATATCATATTTTTTTTGATTTTAATGATGGAAATATCGATATTTTTAAATGCTTATCGTGAAAAGTGAATCCAAGAAAAGCCTCAGACTGAAGTAATTACGTCAGTTTGAGGCTTATTTATTATCTTTAGTCAATTTCATTAATTTATTGTTTGCAATAAGCACCTGCATAACTAAACCAAAAAAAATACAAGCTAGGATTTTATTTCTGGATGTAAAAAAAATAAAGCAATCACATCAATCAATAACGCAACCAATGGATTTAAAAAGACCACTGTATATAGTACATTCATCACATATACAGGAGCATACTTATGTTGGTTGGCCTTGATGGTGTATATCGTTAAAAAAGCTTAAAGGAAGATCAACATTCCTTTAAGCTTTTTTCTATATATCTGCTAGACATTTTTTGCCAGTAAACCCTGTATTTATAAGAAAAGTCTTCCAAACCAATCAACGTACATAGATCAAAGAATTGCATGACCTTGTTCCTTCCTTCCTCAGTATCCCCACTAAGATAACGCAATAAGCCCTCCAAATAAAGACATAAACTATGACCAAAAAAATCTCTGATTTCTAATGATTGTTTGAAGATAGATAGATATCTTTCAGCATCTGAAAGGTAGTTGGTATTGAGACAAACCAAAATGGCATTGATCAATATTCGATTATAAGGCGAATTATATCCGTTGGAAGGGGTATAGATCGTCTTCTTTCTAATCAAATGATTAACGATGGTGATCAATGTTTCGATGGGAATGGTATCCATGATTTCTGTATAAATTTTCACTTCATAACTTGTCCAATTTTCGATGGACATCAAGATATCTATGATTTCTGAGGTATCGACTGCGGGCGTTTCGTGTAGTTCTAATCTAGAGATAAATAAGTCGATGATCTTTGGCATGAAGGCATAGGCTTGTTCACTGTATGTGACTTGATCGGTTTCTTTTAATTGTTTTAAACCAGCGATGTTTCCAGTATGGAAGAGATTCGATATCTTCGTCCACAACTGCTGGTCTTCTGATTCTTGATAATTATTATGAATGAACATAAATTCATCAAAATTCATATTCAGCTGATTGAGAAGCGCCAAAAAAATCGATACAGTCGGTTCGCTGATATTTCTTTCTATCCGGCTGTAGTAACTCAACGTGATGATGCCTTCACAGACATCTTTTTGCTTGATACCTTTCTCTTCACGGATCCTTTTCAAAGTCGAACCAAAATGCATAAAAAAATCCTCCGTGTTATTTAATTTTATTGACTCTAATTGTGTGGTTGTGTGCAAAAGTAGGTCGAAATTACTTGTTCGAACTGTTGCTCATTATATCTTCTTGCTTCAGTGTTTGAAAGCGTAGGATGTGAGGCTTTGAAAAAAATTAATGACCTATTGTACTAATTTTGAAACATTATGATTTTATCATGTTATATATAGAAGGTGGCAGATTCAAATAAGTGTCAGTTTATAATAAAAAAATATCATTTTTAGATGAATAAATTCGACTATATCAGCCTTTATATAGGTTTTCATCATCAAGTGGTACGTTTGCCAAAATTGGTTATCCTCTTTTTTTTGAAAAAAAACAAAAAAAGAAGCAAGAAAAAATGACCGTTTTCATATACTTATAGGCGTAACACAGTGTGCGCTGCCAAAAAAATAATTGTTAGATAGGAGGGATCATGTGAAACGAATCATCACAGCATTGCTTGTATTTCTTTTAACATTGGGGCCGCTTTTTTCATATGCAAGCGTAGCAGCACAAGCAGTGAGTGTTACTGAATCAAGTGAACAAGCGGTTGAATCTGCCCATGAAACAGGGACATCGTCAGATCCGTCAGAGAGTCAGCGTGTTTCAGAACAAGAGGAGCCAGAAGCGGTTACTGTCTCGACTGCGACAGAAACAACGACAGAAACAACATCTGAGGAATCAAGTTTTGAAACCACAACTTCCACAATGGAAACAACTGATTCATCGGTGGAAACAGAAGAAGTCAGTATTTCCTTTCAAACGACAAATGCACATCCTTTCAGCAATGGCAAAACGAAAGTACAAGTCAATTTGAACAAGGGACAAATGCTCAGTTTAGAAGATTTGCCTCGATTTGTGCAGGAAGACAATTTTGAAGGCTGGTCGATAGAAGACGTCAAATATAGTTCTGAAGAACTGATTGCATTGGCCATACAAAAGGACTTAACGATCACTGCAGTTTTCAAAGCAGCGATCAAATCCCGCGCTGCAAATAGTTCGCTGGCTGAAACGTCAATCAAAGATATCGTTGCCGAAGCAGATAAAACAAGCGTGCTTGCAATACCTAGTCCAAAAGGTGATGGTGCGGCCTATGCAACGTATGCCAATTCTGTAGATGGCGTGCGGCTAGCGTTGTTTGATATGTATCAAAATGGTTCTGGTCAAGAATTTGCGCTGTATCTTGGTTCTGGTACAACTACATTGAATTTAACCTCATTGGTATCAAAAACCATCCCGAGTCCAGTTGATCAAACCAACATGACGTTTTCTGCCTTGCAGGGCAAAGTAAGTCGGTTGATCTTGACCGGTCACTCAGATGACCCAATCACGGATGCGACAAGTCTGACGACGGGGAGTCGAACTGTTGCCTTTGGGACGAATGCCTACTTTGGCTCTGATATCGTGGTGCGCAACTTGAACTACACTGGCTCTAACTTATATATGAACGGGCATAGTTTGTCTTTAAATGGGGGATCGACGGGCAATGGGTTTTCCATTTATGGAGGAAGTGATACCGGTGATGTGACTGGTAACCCAACGATCACGATCAATGCCACAGGATCGAGTACATGGAATATTTACGGTGGCAATCAAAGCGGTGGTACGTTGACTGGCCACTCCTCCATCATCATTAACAACACAGTCGGCGGAATCCGTACGATTGTCGGAGGGGCCAATATTGGTACCATTGATGGAGACACCAGTGTTACGATCAATCGGTTGAACGGGGCACTGGATAATTATTATGGCGGTGGCTTGGGCAGCAATGTATCCAATCCAGCGAATGTGACAGGAAATGTGTCAACGACGATCAAAACGACGAATACCAATTTCTTATTGAACACTTATGTCGGTGGCGTCCAATATGGACGCATCGGTGGAACAGTCAACAACAATGTTTCAGGCGCAGGCGGTTGGTCAGGTACAGGCAATCGATTTATTGGCGGGTCTTTTTACGGAGATATTGGATCAGATGCGTCTAAAGACGCAGTGACCACCGTCCTTGATGTGAGTGCGTATACGTCTGGTCGTAGTGACTTTGAAGGTGGGAATCGGTATACCGGCACCATTACCGGCAACATTGTAAATTCGGTGAAAGCTGGACCTAGCGCAAGTGTGGGCGGCATTGGTGATTTTAATGGTGCAGGAGGGAATAACGTTAATACCCTTTCTCAAAGTTCAATAGGTGCATCCAATACGACGACGTATGACAATTATACGCCTGCCCAACGTGCGGCCTTGGCTGAAGCTGCGGCAAACTTTAAAGTATATGGCAATGTCACTTCTCATTTAGTCAGCGGTTCTTTTTCGAACGGTGCAAATTATTATACGACAGCAGCTGGTCGAGGCGGCTACATCGAAGGAAACACAACGATTGAAGTTGGCACAGTCACAACAGATGGCAGTCCTGGCGGCGAGGGGATTGCCTACACTGGGTCAAGACCGTCTAATCTAGAATATTCAACAACGAATAAAACACGAGGCAATGCCACTAGTTGGGATATTGTTGGTGGCGGTGGCTATCCAGGTACCGCTTGGGATATCTACATCAAAGGCAATACCAAAACAATTTTGAATAACACGGTCGCGCGATGGACCTATGGTGGATCTTTCTCGGGTGTGATTGAAGGAAATAGCTCAAACACATTAAATTCAGGCATCGTCGATACACTTGAAGGCACGGGGTATACCGGACGTAGAGTGTACGGAAATGGCGAAACCACTGTCAATAATGGACAAGTCGATTGGTTCTTATCTGGTGGTGGCTGGGATGATTTGCTTGTCACCGGTGATGTCGCCGTTACCGTCTACGACGGCGTGATCAATGCGTCGTTAGGGGCCTCATACGGTGTTGCTGCTTCTCATACGATCAATGGCAACTCCAACAATCGCGTCTTCGGCGGTAATTTCTCAGGGACGCCACGGACAGGATCCAATGGATTCTCTGGCGGTGTCACGAATAACGGAAGGTTATTGGGTAATGCCAGCTTAACGTTAGATTTGAGAAATTATGAGGGTACGTTTGCGTTGCCATCGGGGACGTATATTTCTGGCGGCAATCCATACAATAGCACGAATATTGTTGGAACAGATGCGTCAAATACGATTACCTTGAATATATTCACGAAACCAGGCTCAGATGCCTTGAACGGCGCTACGGTATACGGCGATGGCGGACGAACTGCCAGCAATACGCGAAGTGGCAATATTTATATCAATATTCAAGCGGAAGGCTCAAGTATTGGCAACTTGTACACCACATATTACTCGAATATTTCAAGCAATCAGATTTTGCGGAATGTCGAGATGCGTATTCAAGGAGCCAATAGCATCAATGGGATTTCCGGTGGGAATGCATCGGATAATTTGACCAATACGATCGTTGCGAACAGCAGCAATCAGATAAGTATGAATTTTGGGGAAAATGTGGACGGGTCGAATCATTATCAAACCGATCCAATGTCGATCACAGGCCTTGGCGTTGTCAATTTTACCGAATTGACTGTGACCAATGGCATCAAGTTGATGGCCAATGGGGGAGATATCAAGAACGGTCGCTCAGCAACAGCGACCAATCATGGCACGACGTATCATCAATTTGGCGCTATTCATCTGTCAAAAGATGCAGGCATTGGCATTTCTTCTGCTTCAAATCTGATTTCAGGAGCCAAACTGACTGTGGAGGACGAAGGCACGATCGAATCTCCGCCTGGTACTGGCCGCATCAATATCTCGGATTTTGACACACCGAATCCAGAAAAAGATCATTTGACATGGATGAAAACAACGGCCAATGATCCATCATCACGTGTCAACAGCAGCGGCACATGGTTCGGTGATGTGGTGGCATATCAAGTCTTGACGGTCAATCCAACCAAGACAAATGCCAGTACCATTACACCAGTCAACTTTAGCGGTATTGAAAAAAGTACCGGTAAAACATTTATTGGCGACAATGATGTGACGCAAGCGTCGAATGGCTATGGAATAGCGATCCCGGGTTCAATCATTGACTATGAGGTGGAAAATCCGGGAATAGCCAATGGCGCAGGGACGATCAGTCACAATGTATCAGGTGTGAAAGCAAACAATGCACCACGTACACTCACTGCTTGGGG
Organism: Enterococcus sp. RIT-PI-f; assembly: GCF_001297065.1. Classification (GTDB taxonomy): domain Bacteria; phylum Bacillota; class Bacilli; order Lactobacillales; family Enterococcaceae; genus Enterococcus_D. The sequence continues at coordinate 21,475 of NZ_LHOX01000008.1, forward strand.
AACCGAGCAAGAGAATACGCCTGTTCAAAAAGGCCGCTTAATGATCCCTTATACCGGAAGCAACTTGCCGACATTGACCTTCACCCCAGAAACAACAGACACTGGTTCATGGTTTTACGAAGGAAACGTCAAATCAAGTAAAGTCAATAGTGAGAACCAGGTGTTGGCAGAAGAGGATACATCTAAACCGGTTGAATGGACCAGTCAAGATGGAGAATACAGTTATACGGTTACTGTCCGCTATTCCAATAAAGCACAAGTCCGTGCACGTAATGTTATTATCACAGAACAAGAAGCTGAAACAATCACAAAGGATGAAGCCTTAACTTATCTCGAAGCAAGTGGCCGACCATTCTTCACAGACGATTTGACGGATGAGGCCCTTGCGCAAATCAGTGCACCGCTTGGGGAAGCTGTGTATCGGAAGCACGCACTGACGTTTTCTGCAGGAGAAAGTGCAGAAAATCAAGCGGAAACCACCGTCAATTTGGTGGTTGTGAGAAACGAAAGTGTCTACGCACAAGACCGTCAATTTGCGGTCTATGCAAAAGATGTCCGCTTGACGTTGCCAGAGGCAGCATCGTTGACAGATGAAAAAGATCTGGCGGCGTATACGGAAGCGACAACGATTTTTGCAGATGATCGAGAGAATGTCTTACCTGACGTTTCGGCAGAGGCCTTTGCAGCGATCCAACAAGCCACAGAAGATGAGTTGTTGAAAAATGTGTCTACAGGCTATCGCTATGCCATAGCAGACCAACTGGCAGAGAAAACAGTCAACGTGGCGATAGCAGGCGAATTGATATTGGCTAGCGTGCCGGAGCGCTTTGATTTCGGTAAGCAAAAAATTTCCACTGCCAATCAAGACTACTGGCCGACAATTGCAGGTGATCTAGCCGTGAAAGACACCCGGGGATCCGAACGCAGTGCATGGCGCTTGACTGTCAAGGAGCAGCAGCCATTAACAAATGGTTCGGATCAGCTGACCGACGTCTTCCGGTATGTGAAAGATGGCGAAGAACAGATCATCAATGCAGAGGAAGTGATCGTTGAAGAAACCGAGATGGCAGCCAACGGCACCGTTGTGGTCAACCAGCAATGGAACGAGGAAAACGACGAAGGAATCAAGTTAACTGTGCCTGTCCAGCAGCAAACAGTGGGTGCCTATAACGGTACATTAAGTTGGCAATTGGTTTCGGCACCTGAAAACCCTTAGAAGGCAGGGATGATATGAAAAAAATCATGCAAATATTGATTGTCATCTGTGTGCTCTGTCTGCCTCAAAGCGTTTTTGCGACAGAGGCTGGGGCATACGAAAGCAATGGAAGGACCGCTTTTTTCGGGGAATATGAATACCCGTCAGAAGAACCTGAAATCCCCCCGCAAGTGTCAACACCTGGAGGTGGCGGGGAACACGGAAACAATCAGCGATTGCCGCAAACTGGCTCAGATGGCGGGGAAGCGTATCTTATCACCGGACTCGCGGCATTGTTGGTTGTAGGAATTATTTTAATAAAAAGGAGAAAGAAAAATGAAGAAAAAAGTATTTTTGACTAGCAGTTTGTTATTGATCAGCGCATTAGGATTTCAAGTGACAGCAAATGGGGCAGAGGTGGCTGCGTATACCTCTAATGGTGCGATTAAATTTGAAGCTGATACCAATCCGACGAATCCGGTCGATCCCACAGATCCGGAAAAGCCTGTAGACCCGGTTGATCCCACTGATCCAGATGGTCCTAATCCAGGTACCGCTGGGCCATTATCGATTGATTTCGCCTCTAGTTTTCAGTTTGGCAAACAACTGATCACCTCTGAAACCAAAGATTATTATGCTGATTTACAATCATTTGCAGCCAGCCCAGACGCACCAAATTATGTACAAGTGACAGATAAACGAGGCACACAAGAAGGGTGGTCTTTGAGTGTTGTACAAAATGGTCAATTCAAAACAGCAGATGACGAAGCGTTGGAAGGGGCAGCATTGTCTATTGCCAATGGATCAATGACATCAATTACGGATATGCAGTATGCACCTACTGCAACAGCAAGCCATACTTTTGTACCTGGCAGCGAAGTCACCTTGGTCAATGCAGAGGAAGGCAAAGGCATGGGCACTTGGATTTATAAATTTGGTGCGGATGCCGCGGAAGGCAGTGAAGCGGTCAAATTAAATGTTCCAGGTCGTTCTGTGAAGCTAGCGAAAGAGTACAGAACAACGTTGACTTGGAAATTGAACAATGTACCTGAGAATACAGAAAACGAATAACCGATCACTGAATAAAAAAGGAGTGTACGAAAAATGAAAAAAACCGCTTTTGCTCTGCTGCAGATTTCTTTAGTAGCGGCAACGATTGGCACGACGAAGGTTGTTGCCGATGAAGCTGCTGCCTATCAATCAAATGGGACTGTTGATTTTATTCCAAATACGGATCCAACAAACCCAGTCAATCCGGAAAATCCAGATCCGGAAAATCCTGTACAACCCATTGATCCGACTGATCCTGATGGACCGAATCCTGGAACCAATGGCCCGTTGTCTATCGATTATGCCTCTAGTTTAGACTTTGGCGTCAACAAAATCTCAAATAAAAATGAAGTCTATTATGCACGTGCGCAAGCATATTTAGATGAAGATGGCGAAGTTTCTCCACTAAAAACAGCCAATTATGTACAAATTTCGGACAATCGCGGCAGTAATGCTGGCTGGCGTTTGTCGGTGAAACAAAATGGTCAGTTTAAAAATGAATCGACATTAAATAAAGAATTAACAGGTTCTGTGATCACCTTAAAGAATCCCACAGTCAAATCAAATGCCCAAGGCGTGACTGCGCCAATCGCTGCAGCAACGATCACTTTGGATGCAGCTGGTGCGGAATCAATCGTGATGACCGCAGCAAATCATGCAGGTGCTGGGACTTGGGTCAATGCTTGGGGAACAGTGGAAACAGTCACCGAAAAAGATGAAGCCAATCAATCCTATCAAGTAGATGTAACAAAGGATGTGGCACTTTCTGTTCCAGGCAGTACACCAAAAGATGCCGTGAATTATGCCACAACATTAACGTGGACACTATCTGATACACCAGAAGAAGAATGAGGAGCATGGACATGAAAAAAACAGTAGGTATGGTCACAGTTTTAGGTTTACTCACAATGATGCCAGTTGCTGCACAAGCAGAAGATGGCGCTTCATATAGTTCAAATGGACAAATCACATTTGAACCAAACACGGATCCAACAAATCCTGTCGATCCGACAAATCCAGATCCAGAAAAGCCAATCACACCAGTTGATCCAACTGATCCAAATGGGCCGAATCCTGGAACCAATGGACCACTATCCATTGATTATGCATCTAGCCTGTTCTTTGGTACACAAAAAATCACATCAAAAACAGAAGTCTATTATGCTGAAACACAAAAGTATCTTGATGCGAATGACGCAGAACAAGAAGGACCGAATTTTGTTCAAGTGACCGATAATCGGGGAACAGAAAGTGGTTGGACATTAAAGGTCAAACAAAACGGCCAGTTCAAAACAGCGGAAGACCAAGAATTGACAGCCGCACAAATTCGCTTGAACAATGGTTCTGTGGCGACAGCCTCACAATCCGCGCAACCGTCAAATATTCAAGCCAGTATCCAGTTGGATCCCAATGGTGCGGAATCACTCGTCATGAGTGCCCAAGATGGTGAAGGTGCAGGAACGTATCTGATGCGTTGGGGAAACAGTGTGGCTGCTGCCGCAGAAAGTATTTCATTGGAAGTGCCTGGTTCAACAACGAAATATGCCACCCAATATGATACGACATTTACTTGGCTGCTCACAGATACGCCGACTAACCCATAATCTCACACCCACGCTATGATCATGGATCATAGCGGTACATAGAATGAAAGGACACGAAGAATGAAAAATACAAAAAGAGTACTCGCTAGCTTATTCACGGCTATCTTATGGCTATGTCCACTTACAGGAAATGCCTCCGAATTTAATTTTGCGGTGAATCCAGTCATTCCTGAAAACCAAATTGATAAGAATAAAACCTATTTTGATCTAGAAATGGCACCTGGTGCAGTCCAAACTGTGGCGGTTCAATTGCGCAATGATACGGACCAAGAGGTGACCATTACGCCGACTATTGCATCGGCGACGACAAATTTGAATGGTGTGGTGGAATATGGCTTAAATGATATCACACCGGACGATACATTGGCCTATAACATGGCTGATTTAGTCGAGGTGCCAGAAGAAGTAGTCATACCGAAACAATCTCAAGTCGATGTAGCTTTAAAAATCAAGATGCCGCAAGAATCTTTCAAAGGCATCATTGCTGGCGGTTTGACCTTAAAAGAAACCATTAAAGAAGAGGAAACACAGGCTAGTGAAGAACAAGGGTTGGCAATCAAAAATGAGTATGCCTATGTTGTGGCCATTCTTTTGCGTCAGAGTGAAGAAGCTGTTACACCCAATTTACATTTGCTAAATGTCGAAGCTGGACAAATCAATGCCCGAAATACCATCAATGTCACACTACAAAATCCAGAGGCGACCTACATCAATTCTTTGCGCTTGATCAATGAAGTGACCAAAAAAGGGCAAAGTGAAACCTTATATGCATCAGATACATCTCGGATGCAAATGGCACCCAACTCTCATTTTTCTTATCCTATTTCTTTAGAAGGACAACGATTGGCGGCAGGAGACTATCATTTGACATCTGTTGCGTATGCTGGCAAAAGTGAAGATGGTCAGTATAAAGTGATGAATGAGGAAGGCGAAGAAGAAAGCTATTTGTACCAATGGACCTTTGAGAAAGATTTTACGATCGCTGGCGATGTCGCCCGCAATTTGAATGAGTCAGATGTGAGTATCGAACAAACGCATCCATGGATCTACGTATTGATTGGCGTCCTCTTATTGCTTCTTGTATTGTTCTTGTTGTGGTACAGGAGAAAGAAAAGAGCGTCCGAAAATCAAGAATTGTAACCAAATCATTCGCCCGTTCTTTTTGAGGTGAAAACAATTGGCGATGTCAATTGACGGCATGGCCTATCGAGAACATCAGTAACTGATCCATGCAAAAGAGATAGAGGAGCGTACATTATGCGTCGAACAATAGGCTTTGTTATAGGTGCGTGTCTGATCATTGGATTGATTGATAGCAGAACGGAAGAAATCGTTTTTGCGGCTATTTATAATCCGTTAGACCCTTCTGAGGAAATTGTCCCTACAGATCCGCCGGAAGCTGCGCAAGAGGATTCGGAGACAATTCAACCATCAGAACCAGAGCCAAAAGAAGAACCGGAGGCTGATTCACCTCCAGCATCTGAAGATGTGACCGAAGAAACAAACGAACATAAGTGGCCGACTATCCTCAATCAGCGTCCAAGCCATTCACGTGTCAAAATCAATGATCTTTTTGCTGAAAACAGCATCGATGTCAGCGTGGTTCTTCCTGAAAATACACCAGATGGGGATGACGATGATACTTTATCCTATGTTTCTAGTTTGTGCTATTTGCTTTCAGGCAAAGTACTCTATGGTCAAACAAACGAAAGAGAGTTGAAAATACGTGTATGTGACATTTTTGAATAAAGCGGATCAACGAAAGTACGCATTTTTACAGTATTTAGAACATACAGTATCTCTTTCAACAACGAAGGAATCCTTGATGACGCAATTAAGCATGTCCGAATTTTTGGTCAACAAGACAATCGAAGAATTGAACACGGATTTCTACGACCTTGCCCTGAATGAAGAACTTGAAATTGTGACTGATGGGATGATCATCAGCTTAAATCAGTCAGGTTTGGCGACTTCAGATACCATGCTGTCTTATTACTTGAGCCAAGCGTTGAAATTTGAGATGCTAAAAGAATGTTTCTTTGAACAGCTTACGTCATTGTATGATTTTGCGACGGAACATTTTCTCAGTCGTAACCCAACATACAATGAATTCAAAAAATTCAAACTTGTTTTGAAAGAGTACGATATCGATGTGACCAAAAGGTTTCACCTGATAGGGGATGAAAGAAAATTACGTGAATTTTTGTTTCTCTTATTTATGGAGGTTCCACCTTTAGATGGTGCACCATTTTCAAAAGAGAATGGCGAAAAGCAGCAATTATTTGACCGCTTTGATGCGGCACCTTGGGTCAAAGCCCAACAGTCCAACAGGATGCGCTTGAGAAGAAACCAATATATAGGGATCGTTGTGACACGTGTCTTGAATGGTCATCTATTGCCAACATTCGATGCGCATGACCTCACATTGCCAGTCCAAGAGAGGATTCTTGATGAAATCACATCCTGGCTATCTAGTCTTGTCCCAAAAATTCCGAAGGTGGACCTTTTGCCTGAAGCCAAAGTGCTGCTGCAGTTTTTGATCGTTGAGGGATGGCTGGTAGACAATGCGGCCTATATCAATCAAGATCAGGCGGATATCAAACGGTTCAATCATGAATTTTTTTTAGCTGTAGAACAAAGATTTCAGCTATCTTCGACGATTCAATATGGCTTGCTAAATGAGGTGACAAATATTCATTATCAGTTACTGACCATTCCTTTTCGGTTGAAATATGAATATCAGCAGATGGATGTGACTTATTTTCTTGAAGTGTATCCTGAATTTACAGCATTTTGTCGGCAGTATATTGAGGAACATCGTAGTTGTCAGGTGATATGGGAAAACAAAGAATTTTTGTTTTTCCGTTATTTGATTTTATTGGTGTCACATGTGCCTTTGAAAGAGATTTTGGCTCCTTTGTATATCTGTGTAGATTTTTCTCATGGGCCTTTCTACAATCGTATGATCGAAAGCAACATCGAAAAAATTCTCGATCTAAACATTGAATTTCAAGATTCTCCTGATGATAAGACACAACTGATTTTATCCAATCTGACTTATTATGAATCTGTGGCCATCGATCATATCCTATGGTTAGCACCGCCAAGACCTGCCGACTGGGCAAATTTTTCAGAAAAAGTGGGCAGTATTCGGCGGGAACAATTTCAGCGGGATAGCAGTAAGAAGCAGAGGATGCCTAGTCATCCGTGATCAAGGAATCACGTCAGATCAGAAGGAGGAACAGGTATGTTATTTACAACAATGGAAGAGTACATTGCGTATTTTCAACAATCGATTGATGCTGATAGAGGAGATTTAGAGGAATTACAGGATTATTTTTATGCACAACTAGGAAGATTGGATCATTTGATCAAAACCATTTCGCGGGAGAATTTTTGGGTCAACTTTCCAGAAATTTTAGGTATTGATGCAAAATTAACCATGCTTCTTGATTGTCGTGCCTTTCAAGATTTTTCCAACCAGGAATTGATTGAGATCATCGAAAAGGACTATCGTTCTTATTTTAAAGAGATGTGCGGCTATGATTTGCGTACGGAAACAAAACATTCAATGGTCTTTAATATTCTCTGAACCATTCATGCATAAGCATACCCGAACAACGAGATCCTGAATCTACCTAATCATGTAGGTAGATTCAAGATCTTTGTTCGGGTATTTGTATTGCTTACAGTTAAATTTGAGAGAAAATCAGATCATTGATGCCGAAATAATTCAAGATATACAAAAATAGTACGATTCCGTTAATCAGTATGGAGATGACCAAAATCGAAAAACGAATCGAAAAATAGCGATAGCCAATCGGTGGTGTCCAAGCGTATTTCTTTCCGTGATAGGTAAAGGCCAGAATAAACAATACGCATACAATAGCTGATTGAATGATCAAGCCAGCTAAATAAAATGCAGGGTTTTGTATTTGGATATAATAGAAAAATAAGCCAATGAAATCGATCAATATGGCAATCAAGGGCATGCTAAAACCTCCTCTATTTAACAATATAATAACACAAAAAATGAACTCGTTCACGTGGGTAGATTGGTTAGAGAAGAGACACGATTATGGCTAAACAAATACTGTTGCACGTTTGATCTATTCCTGATCTTTCTTAGTCATTGAGGGAAAACTACCTTTTTTAGCAATACAAAGGTGTATGGGATCAATCGTTTTTCTGATGAGACTGCGAATTACCGCTTTTAAGACAATCTCTAGAATCCTTATCTACCATAGGTTCAACCTGTTTTTTCGGAGGGTTGAGAAATAATAAACTTTAAAATAATAACTGACCTTGTTATGATTTATAACAAGAATTCTATCTATTTTTATAAAAAATGAAGGAGAGAGGGAATAATTATGAAGGAAGTAGGTTGAGGTATTCATAATTAATCTGAGATAAGGATGGCGGATGAACTTATAGAGGATTGCAGGATGAATTTTTTTGAGAGGAATCGTTTCTATATGAATGAATGTATTGTTGAATCAACGAAAGATTATTTATTATTGATGCGTAGTGGAATTGATGTCATTAGTCTGAAAGATAAATCGGAGAGCCTATATAGGTACTGGTGTACATGTGAACAGCGTATTATTCAAATCACAGAACAAATCAGCGAGGACAATTTTTGGTACAACCTTTGTGAATTGATCGATTTAGACTCGAAGCTGTGTATAGTGAAAAGTTTGTATACACAAAAAGAAAAATTCGGTTTTTTTGATACAATTTCCTATGAAAAAATCATTGAATTCAGTCATACAGATTCTGGTTTTTTTAATCATGAAATGTGTGGATATAATTTGAAAGAACAAGGCCATTCATCCATCATTTTTTTTGCACGCAACATGGCTGCCAGTAAACAAATATTCCTAAAGGAACGTAAGGAACAGACAAGTGTTTAAGTATGCCCTTTTTTATCCATTCTTTTGAATAATCTTCCTCCAAAGACTAAAAAAATCGATGAAACATAATATAGAACATTACATTTTCATACATGCACAATACACATGAAGCGAAACTTCTTCAAGTGCATTGTGCATTTTTATAGAATTGTTGACGTTTATGAGAAGTCGTCGAATAGGAAATTTCACAGTAAAGTGAAAAAATAACGTTGTTCCCTTATCGCAAATTGTTTAATCTGAAAACTATTAAAGGAATGGAGGAATCAAAAATGAAGAATGTTCGGTTACTTAGTTCGGTTGTTTTAGGCGGTATGTTATTATTGGCACCATTATCAATAGGTGATGCGTCGGCGCAAGAGTTGACACAAACACAGTCTGTGAATGTAGTAGAAGATGTCACAGGGATTATTTTGAGTGATGGGGAAACACTGAGTGATTACGGTGATACCATCACAATGAATTCAGGAGAAGAAGTGTTGGAAGGTACAGCAGGGCGCTCTTCAGTTGCGGCGACATCTACATCGACAGTCAAAACATGGGTTGCCTTTCGGACAGCTGTCAATAATCCGAATGTCGGTGTGATCAATGTTTCAAGCAGTTTTAATAGTGGGCTTCTGAAGTTAAATACGGTCAATCGACCATTGGTGATCAATTTCATCAATAATTCAACGATCAATATGAATGACAACCATTCAATGCATGTCGGGTATGGTGGCTCTGTCACCTTTATGTCGAATTCAAATACGCCAATCATTACAAATGGGAATCAAATCAAACAACCTTTCGTTCAAGGCGATTGGGGTTCTAGTGTAACTTTTTCAGGTAATGTTGTAGTTGGAAATAACAATACACAATCTCGTCAACATCCATTTATTCGAACAGCAGGGTCTATTCAGATTCCTTCGGGTTCAAACGTTGTCATAAATGAAGCAATTGAAACCAATCAATTGAATATTGTCAATTATGGTAGTTTGAATGTTCGGACCAGCCAGTTGACACCAATCGAAGTCACGACGAACGGTCGCTTGAACGTAGGACAATATGGCTCACTGATCGCTACTCACAGTGGGACTAATCCAGTGATTCGTATGGCGGGTTCTGGTTATTTCTTGATCGATAATCCATACCAAATTCATTTGACACAAACAGGTACGGGTGCAATGTACAGTCCATTGGTGCATGCACTGGGAACGAATATCCAAATCAATGCGGCAAGAAATGCCTTCTGGACCAACAATAATTTCAGTTGGTCACCATCACAATATTGGACCGCACAGCTTCAAGCACAATTGACAGCTGCTAACGGAAGCCAAGTACTTCAATCGAACCTTACCAGTTTCACACAAAATTTCTTGGGCTTCCAGGGTTATAGAGAATATTCAGCAGGTATGGGTGCGCAGCAATTTACGGACACATTTCCATTAACAGAATCACGTTAAAGGAGCATCTATTACTTGTTCAAAAAACGTCATTGCATCAATCATTGCAATGACGTTTTTTTTGAGATATTTATTCGGGCGAATGATAGTAATCGGCATGTGCTTTATCAACGATTTGATATTGATTCATGATTTTTGGATTCAGTTGTTTGATCAAACGATTCCAATCAGCCGCATCAGGAACCGTTTTGAACAAGAGACAGTCAGTGACATCTCTAAATTCTCTCATATGCTCAGGATAATTGGTGACCAACAAATCAATGTGATTGTTGATCAAATAGGACTGATTGACCTCACCGGAATGTGGATAAAAAATGCGATGATGTACGTCGAAATATTTGTCAGACAATGCTTCAATAAATTGAGTGATGTTATTGTTTCCTTCGAAAATAAAAGCGATATGTTGTTTTTTTCGCCAATATCTGAGGCGAATCGTTTCAATATAAATAACCAAGTTGGAACAAAAATCAGTCAGATACGCTTTGGAATATATAGCCAAATAATTGGTGTTATTTGCAAGAAATTCATGATAGCGTAAAAATTCATTTGGAAAAATTTGCTGGATGAATAAGTTGATATCCTCGGTATTACGATTGGCAGAAACGGACATGCATTCTTTGAGTTTTGCCGTTGTAAAAAAGGACTCCAAAAAAATAAGGCTACGCTTATCGTGCTGAGGTGATAGTGCAAGAAGTTGTGCAAAGTCATTGGTCAATGCACCGATGTGAGACCAATGATTATAAGACAAGCAGAATTTCTGTTCAATCGTGACATTGCTTAATTTTCTTTGGGTAATAATGCTCACAAACAAAAAAATCAGTTCGTTTTCAGAAAGTTTCAAGTCATAGTACTTATCGATCACTACGTTGATTTGCTGAAAATGAAACAATTGTACACTATGTCTCAGTGCATGATGCAATTCTTTACTGATCACAACCGTATGTCCTTGGAGATAACGTTCTAAGGTAATGTAGAGGAGATAGGTATACAAGGAGAAAGACGTATTCTGATAGCTTTCGTTCTCGAATAAATGACTCATTTCATTGACAGCTTGGTGGGCCGCAAGTGAGGGGAAAACGGTGTGTGGTGTAATTTTTGACTCGTAAAACAACGTACAAAAGAATTTACGAATATCGGCTTCGTTTCCAATGATATTGACCGGATCCTTGCTTAGCCTAAGGTCGAAATGCGTTAATTGATCTTGGAGATTACTTAAATATTTTGCCAAAGTTTTTTTTGAAAGATATAGTTTATCTGACCATTCATCTAAAGCATGTAATTCTGAGAAAAAAATGCTTTCAAGAATAATAAATAAAGGTTCGTTTGACAACAAAGCCGCCTTTTTTTCTTCGTAGGCAGTCACGGACAGTTGGATAAGAACATAGCCATGATGAGTGGATCTCAGCAGGATAGCGTCTTGGAAATAATCACGAATGTGATGGACATCTTTCCCAATCGTTCTTGATGTACTATGCGAAATCTTTGCCAATTCCGTCGCACTGCAGACTGTGCTTTTTTCAAGTGTATTCAACATCTTCAACCATCGAACAGTTGTTTTATTGGTCACAAAATTTAGTTGAAAATTTTGCAATAGTGAAACTCCTCTACTATGAAATTAGGTTAATGTGTTATTTTTAAAAGGTTTTTACCTACAAAAATTCACTATGATTATATCAAATCAGTGGAGGTGGCTAAACGCATGTAATTGCACAGAAATATGAAATTTCTTATTTGATAAGGTGTACACTACATTCTAGAATGATAAGTGTAATTAGTATAACTACTGTTCCAGTGACAAAAAGCGTATGCGGTTTGCGTTATTTTTTAAATGGTGGTTTATTATATTACGGAATGTGTTTAGTCAAAGGGGGAAATATGAATGTGAAAAATAAACTGAGGTGTTTGTTTTATGCACTTCTACTATGTTTTGGGGTGATCTTTTGTGCAACACCCGTTTTTGCTGAGGAAGAATCGGTCATAGAGACCAATGGCATTGTCAGCTTCTATGGGGAGGTCGACTATGAAGGAGATCCTAAGCCAGAACCGCCTACAATCCAGGTTGTAATGCCGAAGGATGATCAAAAGCCAAAGCAGCCTGATGGTGGATCAAGTACAAAACCTGGCGGAAAATTGCCCCAACTGAACCAAATCAGTAATGTACTTTGGTTGGTCGGCATTATTTTTATTTTATTCGTCACACGAAAGGCATTAAGGAACAAAAAGAACAATGTCCAATTACAGTTATCCAATGAAAGAAACATAAGAACGAACTAAAGGAGAATGAAGAGATGAAATTTGTAAAACTAGCAGCAGTATCGGCATTAACAGCAGGTTTAGTAGGTGGCAGTATCGTAGCGCGTGCTGCGGAAGAGGATCGGTCATTAAACACAGAAGGTACAGTAGAATTCCGTGAGGCCGATGATGACAACAGTGAAACAGTTGATCCAGAACCTGGACCAGAAGAAGTGATTATTCCTGGTACCCAACAAGGTGCGTTTGCCATGGCATATGTAGGCAACTATGACTTTGGGACCCGTCCGAATTCAGCATTGAATCAAAGTTACAATGCAGCGGCTTGGTGGTTTGATATTGACCCAGATTCAGAAGATTATCCAGAACCTGATATGGATGCTGATTGGGTAAATGAGGCAGCGGGCACAGCTGCACGTCCACAATTTGCACAAGTTAGAGATTTGCGTTCTGAATTGACGGGCTGGGGCTTGTCAGTCACACAAACTGAAGATTTTAAGGCAGGTACCAGAGTATTAACTGGTGCACAAATCACTTTCAAAGATGCAACTGTACAAAATACAAGCAATGAAGAAGACGCGCTTACCGTTCATAAGAATGGTTTCACGTTAATGCCTAAGGTAACAAGAACGATCATGAGTGCTTCTGAAGATAATGGATTTGGGTTAAGTACTGTGATGTGGGGATCAAAACAAAATTTTGATTATAAAGATCTCGATGTTAAAGGCCATGCATCCAATCCTGCCGTTCAATTACATGTACCAGGTTCCACACGTACCTATACAGATGAAGCATATAAAACAATTTTAGACTGGACTTTGACAAGTACACCAGGAAATATCGTTGAAGATACTATCTAATGTGTGCTAAGAACAATCGATGATCACAACACATAGCAACAGTGCAATGTTCGTTTGCATTGTTGCTTTTTTTGAAAGGGGAATTTTTTTTTACATGATGAAACTACTGCGTATTCCGCTCGTCAAAGTTTTACTCTTTATTGTCTGCTTTATTGGTGGAATAGTGAGTTTTTCTTCAGATGTTTTTGCAAATGGGGAACTGAATTTCAGTGTACGCGCAGTCCCGCCGGCAACACAATTTGGTGAGGGCAAAAGCTATTTTGACGTGGAACTATTGCCGGAAGAAACAGAGGACTTGGTTTTGGTGATACGAAATGTCCGAGACCACCCCATCGATGTCAATGTGACGGTTCATACTGCCTACACCAATGTACATGGTGTGGTGGAATATGGTGCGGATAGTAAGGAACCAGATCCAACCCTTGTCCATGAGATGAAAGATCTTTTGGCACCGCCAAGTGAAGCCATCACATTTGATGCCTTTGAAGAAAAAGAAGTTGTCGTCAAGCTACATATGCCTAAAGAAGAAGTCACTGGATTGATGGTTGGGGGCATCAGATTGTATGAAGAAACGGAAGATGATCCGGAAGACGATGCGGATAACGGGATGGTCGTCAAAAATACATTTTCATACGTTGTGGGGGTTGTAGCAAGCAATTCTCGCACCCAAACGATAACACCGGAGCTTGAACTCTTGACTGTATTTGCGGATCAGCTCAATTATCGAAATGTCTTTAGTGCCAATATTCAAAATTTCTTGCCGACATTTACCAATGAATTACAGGTTGAAGCGTCTGTTCGTCTGGCAGATTCTGATGAAGTATTGTATGAAGCTGCTGAAGAGAAGATGCAAATGGCGCCGAATTCCAATTTCAAATTTCCAATACCCTTGAATGGCGCGCGTTTTGTCAGCGGTACCTATGTGCTGGATATGACAGCACGTTCTGGAAAGAATGAGTGGACTTGGGAAGAAACTTTTGAAGTCACTGCGGAGGAAGCGAGAAGACTGAATCGGTCAGATGTCTCAATTGAACAAACCAATTGGTGGTGGATCATCGCAGGTGTGACCGTTGGTGTAATCATCAGCTGGCTTGCCTACAATACCTACAAAAACAAGAAACTTTTAACACAAAGTCAAGCAATCGATCATGATCCTCTTTCTGAGGAAAGAAATCATAATAAGGAGTAAGCCTATGAACCATAAAGTACGGAGAAGGGTCACGAAAGCAACGCTCACTGTGTTAGCGATTTCTTCTCTAGGGAACCCAATAATAGCAATAGCAGAAACGATAGATTTTAATGGGTTATCTTTCAATCTTATGTCGAATCAAGAGCAACCTGTCGAAGATACGGCAGCGGCTTCTTTTTCGTTTGCACAGAATCGATTCATTGTCACGAAGAACGAGATTACGACGATCCCATTTCAGAGTACGGTGGAAGTCAATGAAGTTTCCTTTGAGCTTCCAGAACATGTACACATGAGTGAGGAAGATTTACCATTTAATCTAAAGGCATCCAAGGATCAAGCAACCAATCAATGGACGTTGACTGCAGCTGAAGCCACAAAAAGATTTGCTTTACCTGTGGTTTTTGCTGCAGAAGGGTCATTTCCTATCACAGTAGGCGATGGAGAAACCACTGTCGATGTTCGTTCAATAGACACAAATTCTTCAAGCGAACAACTACAGGCAGTACCAGAAAATGATGCTGCGCCAGTCGTTGAGGGCAGTGAAGACCTTGCGAATCGGCATGCGGTACTGTTTGATGGCAGTTCGAGTACAGTGGGAAACCGTCACGATTTTATGGAAGCACTCTCTGATCAACGTGTGTCAAAAATCATCTTAGAAAATGATATAAATATTCAATTCATTGTTAGTTCTGAAAACTTGGATATTCAGCGGCCGTTGATTATTGATGGCCAGAATCAATATACCCTAGATTTAGGAACCGCGCAATTACGCTTAATGAATACAACAGAAAACAAGACACTTAGACTCGAAAATATCTTTCTAGACAAAACAGATTCGGCTGCTTATATCATCAGTGAAAATGCCGCTGAAAACTGGGAGCTTCAATTAGCTGGTATAGCGAAATCTCAGTCTAGTATTCAAAATTTTAGAATTGCGACAATCCCGGAAGCAACAACGAGAATCACAGATGGTACAAGTATGTTTGCGAGTACGGTGGATCTGAATGGGGCTTTCATCACAACCAAAGAATTTATCATGGAGAACAATGCCAAGATGGAACTTTCAAGTGTTCAACATACGGGTTTGGCGTTTACAAGAGAAAATGCAAAGATGATTGTTAAAGATGGTGCGCATTTGCATATGAAATTAGACGGTCGATCTGAGCAGCAAAACGCCGTTCAATTTACGCAGCAAAACGCAACACTTGCCATTCAAAACGGCGGTAAAATTGACATTCAGGCCGAGGGTTCAGGTTCAAGCACGTCGAATGCCGTTTTAGGAAATAATATTGCTATGAGAGGTGCGCATTCATTGATTGAGATTGATGGAGGAGAACTTGTCACGACCAATACAGGTAGGCATAACATCATTTTTGATGGAGATTCTTCTTCTCTTTCCGTTTCGAATGGGGGTATATTAAAAACACAATCTGGCATAGGAACATCTATTTATGGAGGGAAAGACGAAAATTCTTTGCTTTTTGGGACAGATGCTACTGTAGAGATTGTTACGAATAGCGGTAGAGGGATTCATCTATTGGGTCGCAAATCAGACATCCACATTCAAGATGCCAAAAACGTCTCTGTGAAATCCACCTCAGGTGATCGCATCACAATGTCCGGTAGTCTGCCTATTCTTCATATTGAAAATAGTCATGTAGACTTGACCTCAGATACTGGAGCCGGAATTATACTCCTTTCAAATGAATCCGAAATGATCGTGGATAATAGTCAGCTCAGCGTAACGAATACTGGGAATTTGACTAACGGGATGAATCAATTTGATGGCGAGCAGTCAAGTTTAAAGATTATGAATGGATCTATTGTCAATATGACGGGGGCACTGACAGGAACGAACGTTGCGAATGGTTTGCTGTTGTTTAGGAAGAAAGATGCCTCTGTTGAAATCACGAATGAATCAGAAGTGAATCTAACCGTTACGAATGGGTCAGGAAAAGGCATGCAATTGATTCAAGAAAATGCCACTATCGAGATCAAGCATGCGACAGTAAATGTGGAAACGAATAGTGGTTTTGCCATCGATCTTAACAGTGATCATGCAAAAATAATGCTGGATAACGGGCAGCTGCATACAACATCTAATCATGCAGGTCAGGCCGTTTCTTTAAAAGGGTTAGAGGCTAGACTTGCTTTAGACAATGAGAGTATTATGACTGTGTTTAGTACAGAAAGTGACAAACCCAATATTTTGATAGAGGGGATGAAAAGTGGCGTAGATCTATCAAATCATTCCAAGCTGTCTGCAACATTACCTAGCAGTGATAGCACAACGTCGATTGATCTAACATCAAAAGAGGTACAAAAAGAACATACTTCTACTGATAGGAACTTCATCTATATATTAGGAGATAAAACATCCTTCAATGTATCCAAAGGTTCTAGTGTTGATATTGAACTCACTTCTGGAATTAAAAGAGGGATAAGGTTGCAAGGCGATGACGCTTCATTTGAAATATCTGAAGGCGGCGATGTGCGTGTTGCGACACAGTCTGCAACTGCCATCCAGTTAAACGGTAATCGGGTGAAAATGATAGCTAAAAACGAGGGTACGCGTTTAGCGGCTTCAAGTAATTATGTTGCGTCCATCTTAAATGGTGTGTCTACTGTGAAGTTAGGGGAAGAAGATGAGGATATCAGTGTAGAAGAACCAATTGTCGATCTTTCAGATGGTGCAATGGTCGAGTTTTCAGCGAATTCCTCCTCTGCAATGGTAGTGCAAGGACTAAATGGAAAACTGAATGTACGGAGTGGCGCAAACTTTTCATTGGAAGCGGAAGCTTCAGGAGAGCTTGCAGGGGAAACTGATTATAATGATCGTAATGCCAATGCAACGTTAAGATTTATGCGCTCTGGTGTAAACAATACAGGCACGACCCACGGTGGCTATCGCTTCAATATAGATGGGGGTGTGATGTCCGTTACCAAAAACGGTGGAAATCCTGGGGGATCTGGACAAATGGCTCCTGCGATCCGCATGTGGGGCAGCGACAATCAAGTCAAAGTCAGCAATGGAGGACGCTTCTTGATTGTGAATGAAGGTAGTGGTATACCCCATGACGGCAACGCTGGTGGCGGCAATCAAGGGATTCACTATACATCTGGTACGAAAAATGGATTTACGGTGACTGATCCTGGATCGGAAGTCAGAATTTATGCCGACTATGGTCCAGCGCTTGATATGAGTGAAGCCAAAGTTGCTGGTACGATTGGCCCAGTGTCAGGCAGTGGGGAAGATGGTGGGGATGGTCGTATCGAAGTCAACAATCTTGGTTACTTTGAAGCGGTTGGTCGAACCGAATCTGAAAATGCTGGGATCTTCCGTGGAAAGATCACGGAAATCTACTTTAACAATCCATTGTTCATGAACTACCGAAACAATCGTGTTGGCGGTGGAAATGTATTCAGCAATGCGGCAGGCTCTATTCTAGAAGCAAAATCGAGTGATTTTGCTGTGTGGAAGAAAGGGGCCGATTTGGATGGTGATCCTCACTTAGCTTATAGCAATTTGGATTATACCTTCACAGGCTCAAATTTAGCGGTGCTTTCTTCGATTGAACCACAAGATGGATTTGATTTTGAAGCATTTGGTCAATCTGGAATGGCTTCTTATGCCCGATTGAGCTCAAATAATGCCCGTTGGTCGATTTTGACTGAACTAAGAGTGCCGACAAATGCAGATAAAAAAATCCATGGGCAAGTCGACATGCCGGTTGGGATCTATGATTCTAGACCTGCATGGCAAGATGAAGTCAAAGTCACTGTTGAAATCGAACGCAATGGCGAAACGATCCAAACGTTTGAAACATTTACCCAGGGACACACAAATGAGCGTCCTGGCATCAGCATATACGGTGAAGCAGCACGTGGTGGGTTATTTGAAATAGAATTGGATGATTATTTGCAAGCTGGAGATGTTGTCCGCGTCTCCGACTTAGAGGTAATGGCTGGCGCCATTCAAGATGGCTTTGAACATATTTTTGATGTGGATAAGGTCACTGTCTTTCCAATCGTTCCGCCAACACCCGCTACCTTTGCAGGCACAACGATACCAGCAAATGCTGCGGTGTTAACAGGAACAACGGATAATCCTGAAGTCGAGATTACCATCACCCATAATGGACAGCCTGTCGCGATCGATGCTATCGACGTGAGTGGGTATGACAATCAATTTGCGATCCCGATTGATCACCTATCCCTATCGGTTGGTGATGAGATCCAAGTTTTCTTGCGTGATCAACATGGTTCTGCGCTGCGTGCAGGTGTTGTTGCACCGCCAATTACCAACAACGATATAGGGAATATCAACCCTGTAGAAACACTTGACTTTAGAGATGCTGCGTTCCCACCGGCGGCTACCTTGATTGTCGGTGAGATGGTTGAAGGTGAACTTACGATCGATAGAGCAACAAATTGGGACTTTGGACAACATCCGTTAACTTCTAAAGCAATGACTTATGGTGCCTTACCGGTTTCAACGCAAGCAGGTGAGGAAACAGCCACACAAGCAAACTTTGTTCAAATAACTGATGCTAGAGCGACATCAGAAATATCGAGCTGGAGTTTATATGTAAGTCAATGTAATCAATTTTCAAGTACGAATGACACGGATAACCACGAATTGACTGGCGCACAATTAAGTTGGAAAAATGGCCGCGTGCATTCAAGCACAGGACAATCAGCCAGTGAAAACAACTTTGGTATTGTACGAACGAGTGGTAAATTAATGCCAGGCGGCGATAGTATTCAATTGATCAGTACGAATATGAATAGCGACAAAGGCACATGGTACTATAGTTTTGGAGATGAGACAACGAAAGACAGTAGTATTTCTTTAGAAATACCTAGTGGGTCAAAGACAAGAGGCGCACGATACACAACAACGATCAATTACTCATTTAACGCTGTCCCTCCAGATTGTATCGAATAATATATAAAAGGATTTCACGGACATTCAGCATGAATGCTTTGTGAAATCCCTTATATTTGTTTATTTAAGAAAAAGAATAAAAATACACTATCAGATAGAGAAATATCTGATAGTGTATCTTTAAAACTGAATGAATACTTTTTATGCGATTAAGTCACTAGAATGGAGGCATCGATACGGGGGAAATTGGGCAAGATATTTGGATTTATTCTTTGTAGGAGTCTTGCCCAATCCGTTGAATCAGGAACTGTTTTTAGTAGAAAGCATTCTAAATTTAAAAAAGGCAACGAAAGATATTCATGATAGTTTGTCACTAAGAGGTCGATTTGCTTATCCTTAATAAATGATTCACATAGCTCACTAGGTCCAAGAATATGAATATTTTGCAATTTTCCAAAATATTTTTTGACCCAAGAGGTGATATATTGATTGATATATTCATTGCCTTCAATCGCGAAAGCAATATTTAAAGTCGTATGCCAATACTGTTCTTTGATCGTTTCTGAGTAAAGTGTCAAACTCGTGCAAATGTCATCTAATAATGTGTGATGAAATAAGGTGCTAAATTGTTGGCTGTTTTGTAAAAATATTCTGTTTTTTTGATAAGCATGGGGAAAAATAGCCTTGGCATAGTCATTGGTGTCTTGTATATTTTTATTGCTGTTTTCAGATAGTAAACAACGCAACTTGATAGATGTAAAAAATGCCTCCAAAAGTACGAGATCTTGCTTTTTATTCAGCGAATGGTCAGTCATGCTTGTGCGAAATTCATTGGCAAGGGTTTTTATTTCCCCCCACTTATTGTATCGTAAGCAAAAATATTCTTCTTGCTGAGGAAAATCGATTTTTCTGCGACAAAGGATCGATACATACATGAAAACGATTTCGTCTTCTGGTACAACAAGCTGAAAAGTTTCTTCAATGGTTTTGACTGCGGGTAAAATGTTGACATATTCCGGATCTTGCTGGACCAATGCCTTTAATTCTGGATGGATGGTCACCTCCAAACCACAAAGAATCCTTTCAATGGATAAGTAGAGCAAATAGCTAAAGAAACCGAAGGATGATGCTGTTTCTTCCGTTGCTGCAAATTGATTGCTGATTTGAAGAACAGACTCTTGGACAGCGATGGATGGAAAAACGGTGTGGGGAGTAATGTCTGACTCATAGTAAAAGGCAAAATAAAAGTAGCGGATGTCAGCTTCTGAACCATTTAAATTCACGGGATTTAGATCTAGCGTTATATTGAATGCTTGGACTTCTTTCGTGATGCTTTTCAGATATTTGATCATCGTACTTTCAGACACATGAAAATAATCTGCCCATTCATAGATTGATAACAATTCATTAAAAAACATGCGTTCAAGAATAACAAACAAAGGTTCATCTTCTAAAATGCTGCTTTTTTTATCAATGTATTCTTCGGAATTATGTATGTTCAATGTGTACCCTTGTTTTGAAGAAATAATATGTGCAACTTTGCCTAAATAGTCTCTGAGATAATTGATATCTGTAATGATTGTTCGCGCTGTATTTTTTGTAACTATTGTTAATCGTTGGGTGGAACAGATTGCGTGATGTTCTAACTCATTTAATATTTGAATGAGGCGCAACGTCATTTTATCAGATACAAAATTTAACTGGAAATTTTTCAATCGATCAGATACCTCCTACTTCAAATATTATAAATATGAACAAACATTAAACCCTTCATTATGTATTAAACCTACTTTTGAGGATATCGACACATTGATTTTAAATAATCGCGTAGTTTTACATGTTGAGTAACAATATCTTTTGGAAATTACATGTTATGCGTCAAATTACTTCAATTTCTAATATAATAACAAATTTTTTTGAAAATAAATAAGTGCGATTTTCACGTAACTCTGAAAAAACTGATTTGAAGATATGGGGTTGAAATGTATACTCCTATTTCTCCTATTTGAAGCATGAGCAAGTGAGAAAAAGCAGTTGGGGGAATTGAGGGCCATTCATTCGTAGTACTTGTGTCAAAAGTGCGCTTGTTACAAATAGGAAAGAAATAATGAACATCATATGGTCGGTATGTGAGTCATGTGCGATCTAAATTATGAGGCATTACCCAAAGAACTAGATAATCGATGATTTATCTAAGGGAAGAAGACATCATGAAATTTAAAAGTTATTCAAATAATGAAAATTCATTATAAAAATGATTGGTATCGTTGGTAAAGATATGTCGGTTATGGATGTCATGCAGCGAAAAAAAATGATGTAGCGTTTTCTTTTGTTTTGGTTTCATCGGATTCCAGCAAACCATGGAATCAGCTTATTCTACGTAAAAATTTTATTTTATCAATACCTTACAAAAACACAATCCTCCACTGATTATAAGAATGTAATACGTTGAATTTAAAATTGCCTCTGGCCAACAATTTGGTGTAACCTTGTCTAGTCGTTTTGGCTGGTATACGAATAACTTGAAGTTCATCGTCACTGTTGAAACAGATGGTGGTGTGACAAAAGAACTGGTTTATGATTTGTAATAGTAAAGGCATGAAAAAATGAACATCGTTTGCAAAATCATTAGATTATAGCCCCCATGGCGGACGCAATGTCGAGGTGTTAGGCAAAGTGTCAAAAAAAGAAATGATAAACATTGCACAGCATGTGCTCTTGAATGTCAATTTTGGTCTATAGAGAAGTCCTATAGAAACAAAGAACCAGCAGACCGTTTTGGTCTTGCTGGTTCTTTATTTCTGGGAAAAGTGAAAGAAACTGCGTCAAATGAAGGGTACTAAAAGTCTCATCCGGCAAATAATGCCCATAATGCCTCAAAATCTTCTTGATAACTTTCCTTATCCCAACGTTCCGCGAAGTATGGATTATGGAAATAGGTGAAAGCAGTGATAACCGCAGCACCGTCCTTAGATGGATCGATTGCTTCTGCTTTGGCTGCTAAATTTTGGACGTGGGCTGTGACTAGCCGTTCATTATTCTCTATGTATGCGGTATACAGTCTGAACATCTTAGGATTTGAATGATGCAGCTCTTTTTTCGTATTGGTGATCAGCCATAGCCAATCATGAAGATTCGCGGCATGGTCTTGCGGCACCCAAGAAAAAATAGGCGACATCGATGTCTCCAACCAACGCAGAGCGAGATTTTCAAATAAGTCTTCTTTATTTTTATAGTACTTGTAAAGTGCCGCATGGGACACTGAAAGTGATTTGGCGATATCAGACAGCGTGGTTTGCTGGAAGCCGTTCTTGAGAATCTGATTTTCTGCAGTATCAAGGATCAACGCTTTTGATAATTTCATCTCCATACTCCTTTACGTGTTGGTTCTTCTTTCAATTGATTATAGCAAACTTCAAGTAAGTTACAAAATTTGTCCTTTGTAACAAGTTTGTGCTACTATGTGGTTACAAAAAATAAAATTTGTAACTTTTTTGGAAGGATGATTAAAGATGACAAAACATGCATTGATTTTAGGGGCGACTGGCGGGATTGGTGAGGCTGTTGCAGTTTATCTGGCTGAGAAAGGGTTTGATATAGGCATTCACTTTGGCAGCAACCAAGAAAAAGCCAATCAGTTAGTCAACACGATTGAAGAGATGGGTGTCAAAACAGCATTGATGCAAGGCGATGTGGCAAATGAGGTCGAGATGGCCAAAGGCATCGCGTCTGTTGAAGCACAATTAGGCAAATTAAGTGTCATTGTGAATACAGCAGGCATCATGCGTTTATCACCAATCGCAGATCTAGATATGGCTACATTTGATCAAGTTATGCGTACCAATGTTCGCGGTACGTTTGTCATCGCGCAATTGGCTGCGACCCATTTGGCTGAAGCAGGGGTCTTGATCAATTTTTCTACTTCAGTTACTAGACTGCAATTTGTCGAATATGGCGCCTATGCTGCAGCGAAAGCAGCGGTTGAAACGATGACCCCAATATTGGCCAAAGAAATGCGTGGCAAACAGATTCGGGTCAATACGATTGCACCAGGGCCTACCGCTACCCCGCTTTTCTTAGAGGGGAAATCGGATGCATTGGTTCATCAGTTGAGTTTGGCTAACCCGATGGAGCGTTTAGGCGAACCAAAGGATATTGCGGAAGCCGTTTATCATGTGATCGAAGCGAAGTGGATCAATGGTCAAGTGGTGTTTGTGAATGGTGGGATGGCGTAAATCTATCTGGGGTGTTAGTGGTAAGCGGTGAATATTGAAATAGATAGAAAATGCGCCAAACCAACGACACTGGAATCAATGGATTTTGAACGTGTATGAAAAATGGAAAACGCCAAGTGACCGTAAGCCGCCTCATGTCAGGTATACGGTCACTTGGCGTTTAAAATGGTTGGTTACGTGCGTTTGATTTCTCCGCAAACTTCTCCATGATCCACAGTTTTGTCTTGTACTGTTATCTCGCTGATTTGGGCTTGTTCAATGAAAGCCACGATGACGGTTGGATCTTTCTCACAAGCTACGATCTTATCAAAGTCTACTTTTACCAATGGTTCTGTTGTTGTGACATGTTGATTTTCTTCAACGAGGATCGTGAATGGTTCGCCTTTTAGTTCAACGGTGTCTAGTCCAATGTGAATCAAATAATCGATGCCTGTCTTGCTTTTGATATTGATGGCATGTTTGGTTGGAAATATCGTTGTGATTTTCCCAGCAAGGGGTGCATAAATCAGGTAATCATCTGGAATGACGGCAAAGCCGTCACCTAGCATTTTTTGTGAAAAGACGGGATCATTGACATCGGAAATTGGTGTCACTTTTCCTGTACAAGGGGCGTAGAGTTTCTCTGTTTTTTTCTTTTTGAAAAATGACACTGCAAAAACCTCCTAATTATCATGACCTAGAATTTGGTTGATTTCTTGACTGAGCAGATCTGCTTTGCCGCCGAATACTGCTTGAATCCCACCGTTTACTTCAAAGACTGCTGTTGCACCCAATTGTTTGATGGCATCTTTATTGACGACTTGACCATCCTTTACCGCTACCCGTAAGCGAGTCGCACAGGCTTCAACAGATTGAATGTTCGGTTCTTGACCTAGGGAATCAATGATGATCAGAGCTTCTTCATGCAACGTGGAATTATGGCTTGGTACATGTATAGCGCTTACAGTGTCATCCTCAAGCATTCCCGGTACGGCAACCTTAAATTTCTTGATGAAGAAGGTAAAGACAAAGAAGTAGACAACTGCCCATACTAGACCAAAAGGAATGAGTTTCAACCAATTGGTTTGATCATTTCCTTGCAACACGCCGAACAATAGAAAGTCGATCAGTCCGCCAGAAAAGGAATTTCCCACACGAATATTCAATAAATCTGCGAAATAAAATGATAGTCCGTCCAAAAATGCGTGAATAACATACAACCATGGCGCAACAAATAAAAACATATACTCGATAGGTTCTGTGATACCAGTAAGGAAAGAAGTCAAGGCACCACTGAAATACAGTCCACCATTTTTCTTGCGATTCTCTTTGGGAATTGCTCGGTACATCGCGTAGCATGCTGCAGGCAAACCGAACATCATAGTAGCAAATCTGCCAGCAAAAAAGCGCGTACCATAGGTGAACAAACCTGTATGATTTGGATCAGCCAGTTGTGCAAAGAAAATATTTTGCGCCCCAGATACAGTTTGGCCAGCGACCATTTCGGTTCCGCCTAAAGAGGTATACCAGAATAATGGATAAATCGTATGATGCAAGCCAACTGCACCTGTTAGACGGAGTAAGAAGCCGTATAAAAAAGTCCCCAAACTGCCCATTTGCGCAATTTGTTCACCAGCAATCACCAAGCCATTTTGAATTGGGGGCCAAATCAGATAAAAGAAAGCACCAATCACAATGGCAGCTAGACTTGAAATGATAGGAATGAAACGAGAGCCGCCAAAGAAGCCTAGAAACTGCGGCAATTCAATTTTTCGGTAGCGGTTGTGCAAGAAAGCGACAGTTCCGCCAATGGCAATCGACCCTACGACGCCGGTGTCCAAGGTGGCACCTTCCGCAGAAAAAAGTGTCAAAAAACCACTGATCGTTGCTGTATAGACCAAATAAGCAACACCACCAGCCAGACCAGCTGTTCCTTTATCCCCATTGGCCAAACCTACTGCAATCCCAATCGCAAAAATCAGCGCTAAGTTGGCAAACACAGCATTGCCTGCAACGCTCATAATCGTCAAAATCGTATGCAGCCATGGTTGAGATAAAAACGGATACGCTTGAATAGCGCTCTCATTTGTTAAAGCGCCGCCTAATCCTAACAACAAACCTGCAACGGGTAAAATAGCAATCGGCAGCATAAACGCGCGCCCTAACTTTGAAAATTTCTTAAACATTTTTTTCTCCTCCTATTTCGCTATATCAGTTGATTGATAAAGCGTTTTGCGATTTCTTGTGGTCTAGTGATAGCCCCACCAACAACAATGCCTGAAACACCAAGATCTTTGATTTGCTTTGCTTCCTGAGGGGAATGGATCTTTCCTTCAGCAATCACGTCAATCCCTGCTTGTACCAGTTGTTGAATCAACCGGATATCGGGTCCATTTTGCTGTGGACTTTCTTCGGTATAGCCACTCAAGGTTGTGCCAACAAAGTCTATCCCAGCTTGATGGGCATTTAATCCCTCTTCAAATGTGGAAATGTCGGCCATGAATAATTGTGCAGGATATTTGTCCTTGATTGCTGCGATAAAGTCGTTGATCGATAAACCGTCATGACGCTTGCGCATTGTGCAGTCAAGCGCAATGACTTCGACACCAGTCGACACCAGTTCATCGACTTCTCGCATCGTTGCTGTGATAAAAGGCTTCTCAGGAAGGTAATCACGTTTGATGATACCGATCATCGGCAATGAAACTTGCGCTTTGATCGCTAAAATATCTCTGACCGAATTTGCACGGATGCCAACTGCACCAGCCTGTTGCGCTGCTAATGCAAAATAAGGCATCAGACTTTCTTTTTCTGTATAAAATGGTTCACCGGGTAGTGCTTGGCAAGAAACAATTAGACCCTTTGAAACAGTTGCTAAAAAATCATGTTTGTCCATACTCCTTAAAACTCCAATATATAATTTATTTTGGATGATATATCCGAAATAAATATAGCACGCGCTTTCATACTTGTAAACCTGAAAATGGATAATTTTGGAGATTATTTTTTATTAATGGAGTATAATGGAGTGAGAATAAAAGGGAATGAAGGAGTTTTATATGCATATTGTTTATCTGATTAGAGAGCACTATCCGTTATTGACGAAATCAGAAAAAAAAGTGGCCGACTATATTTTAAGTGCCGGTAAACAAATTATTTACAATACTATGAGTGATATCAAAGCGCATACGAAAGTGGGAGATGCAACAATTATCCGTTTTTGCCAAAAAATTGGTTTTTCTGGCTTTGCTGATTTAAAAATTGAAATTGCGAAAGAGGACTTTTCGCAAAAACAGGCGCAGCCATTAACGGGAAAGTATTACAATGAGATCGCAAGCAATCTTACAGAAGTACTGCGGGCGACAGTGGGATTGTTGAAAGAAGATACTTTAGATGCGGCAATTGCATCTATCGGTCAAGCTGCCCACGTCTATATCTTCGGGGTTGGGGCGAGTGGCAACACAAGTCAAGATCTGGAAAGTATGTTTCTTCGGGTAGGGATTCAAGGCAAAGCAATCACGGACCCCCATTTTCAGGCACAAGTGGCATCATTGTTAACAGAAAAAGACCTAGTCATTGCTTTTTCTTTATCTGGTAAAACGAAAGATACTTTTGACTCTATCACTATTGCCAAGAGCAATGGTGCGAAGGTGATTGCCGTCACCAACTATATCCATTCGCCAATTGGCCGTTCGGCAGATTTGGTTTTACAGACAGCCATTGATGAGTTTTTGAATGGTGGTTCACTGGCGGGGAAGGTCTCACAACTGTATATTTGTGATCTGCTCGTGCAAGGTTACGAGAAAAAGAACAACATCAATGCCATTGAACTAAGAGAAAAAGTGTTGCGCTCGATCCTTGATAAAAGCATTGATTGATGTGATAGATCACGTAACAAAAGAGGTGCTGCTATCCTTATTGGATAGCAGCACCTCTTTGTTCATATCTCGATCGGTCTTAATTGATCAAGCATAAAAGAAACGAATCAAGATCCCGCCTAGAATCAGCACGATTGCGCCGCATAAACGGTTCGCCATTTGGGCGAATGCGATCATTTCCATTCTTTCGGAAGCGGATAACACAGCGATATTGCCGGTTCCACCCATGGAGTTGTTGATCATTCCTGCACCAATCGATGTTTCAACAGGATACATCCCCAATAACCAGCCGAAGAACCAGCTAGCAGCACCCATGGATACGACACTTGTCAGACAAAGTACGACAAATTGCCAAGTAAAGGCAGAAGCCAGTGTGGACAAATCAATCAAGGCCAAACCAATCCCAGCCAATACAGCATGGGTCAAATTGGTCATGATCACATTGTTGAACATGACCACGGATTCTTCCAGTTTTTTAGGGACAATGTTCAATGCTTTCAAAATAAAGACAATCACGATCATAAAGGCATATTCATGGATTTTAGGGAAAAAGTTGCTTAAAATCGCACCAACGACCAATAGTGAGAATGAAAACAGCATCCCAACCCCAATTTGTTGGGCATCGAGGGTGATTTTTGGTTTTTCTAATTCTTCTTTGGTGGCATTGATCAATGTACCATGACCGTTATATTTGGTTTTGGCAAAGACTTTTGAGATAAATAAGGCACCAATAATGGCAAGAATATTCCCGAAGGTAACAGCCGGAGCCAATTGCGAGAATATCGCAGCTTGATTGCCGTTTGCTAAGCCATCGGCATAAATTTGTGACAGTGGTGTGATTCCTGCGCCCATACCGCCAGACATCATGGGTAAGGAGACATACATCACAGAATCAGCAAATCCATTGCCTAAGAGCATCCCCACTAAGCCGACCGCGAAAAAGCCAACCACCATTGTGATCAAAGCAACTGGTATAAATTTAGTTGAGGCTTTGACCAGCAAATTGCGGTTCATGCCTAAGATCGAGCCGCAGATCAAAGCGGCAATATAGAAATCAAGGAAACCAAAACCGTTGCCCATGAAGTCACTGACAGCGTCAATGACTTTATCGGGTACGATATTGAAGGAGGCTAAAAGAGTAGCACCTAACAAGGTGAAAACTGATCCACCGCCAAGATAGGAATTCATGATCGGTAGTTTTTCACCGATGAAATACAGTAGATGACCCAAAGCAACGAGCAATATGGTGATACCAACCATATTTAATGGCAGCTTGTCTAAAGCGATGGCACCAAATATGACCACCATGAAAAATAGATACAAGGGAAGACTAATTCCCGAAATCGTCATCGTTTTTAATTTTTTCATTGTTCAGACCTTCCTAGTATGTTGGATACCATTTCAAATTTTGAACAGCTTTGGCCATATCTGTTTCTTCTGATTGGGCCAATCCTTGTTCTTTGGCTTTATTTGCTACTGCTTCAGCTACTCTGATCGATACATCAGCGACGTACTCGAATGGTGGCAATACAGGTGCACCTGGTTGGTTCAAATCAACCAAACCACTTAATGAATGCGCAGCGGCACCAATCATTTCATCAGTTAATAGTGATGCTTCTGATGCCAACATACCTAAACCTAATCCTGGGTAGATCAACGCGTTGTTTGCTTGACCGATTTGGTAGTCAACACCTTTGTATTGGATCGTTCCTGAAGGGACACCAGTGGCAACAAATGCTTTACCGTCAGACCATTCAATAACTTGTTCAGCAGTTGCTTCCAATTTTTTGGTTGGGTTAGAGATTGGGAAAATCACTGGACGCGCTGTGTTTTCGCACATTGCTTCCACAACTTCTTTGGTAAAGGCACCAGCATGGGTGGATGTGCCGACTAAAATCGTTGGTTTTGCGACGTTGATCACATTGACCAATTGTGTCATATCACCGGCATTTGCGAAGTCTGCACGTTTTTTGGCAAATGGTTTTTGGGCTGGTGTTAGATCGGACATATCATCGAATAAAAGACCTTGTTTGTCAACCATAAAGAAGTGGGTATAGGCTTCTTCTGCTGAAAGTCCTTCGCTGACCATTTCGGCATGGACACGGCTAGCGATACCGGCACCTGCTGAACCTCCGCCATAGCATAAGTAGACTTGATCGGTCAATTTTTCGCCAGTAATATCTAGTGCACCGAAGATACCGCCGAGAACGACGATACCTGTACCTTGGATGTCATCGTTGAATGTTGGGATCGTTTGTTTGTATTTGTCCAAAATCGTGGCAGCATTCGAACGGCCAAAGTCTTCCCAGTGCAAGTAAAGTTTAGGGAACATTGCTTCTGCAGTTTGTACAAATTGATCGATAAATTGATAGTAGGTATCACCATAGACACGTTCTTGACGGTTGCCAAGATACAAATGATCGTCTAACAATTCTTTTCTGTTGGTTCCTGCATCGATCACGATAGGTAAAACAGAGGCAGGGTCGATACCAGCAGCAGCTGTATAAATCATTAATTTACCGACAGAAATATCAACACCTTGCACACCCCAGTCGCCAATACCTAGAATGCCTTCCGCATCTGTAGCAACGATCAAGCGGATGTCACGGTCGCCGGCAGCATTTTTTAGTGTTTCTTCGATATGTTCTGGATGGTTGATATCTAAGTATGCAGCATATTGAGGATCAACGAACAAGCGGCTGTAATTTTCGATCGTATCCGCAATTGTTGGATCGTAAACGATTGGATTGAATTCAACAATATGTTGGTTGAACAAATAGTAGAACAATGTCCGATT
Source organism: Enterococcus sp. RIT-PI-f (assembly GCF_001297065.1). Lineage (GTDB taxonomy): Bacteria > Bacillota > Bacilli > Lactobacillales > Enterococcaceae > Enterococcus_D. The sequence continues at coordinate 51,752 of NZ_LHOX01000008.1, forward strand.
GGTATTGAAGATTTCCATCAGGAAGTGACGTTTTTCTAAATCAGAATCTTTGGTCACATATTGCAAATACGCTTGTTCTGCTTGTTCTTCGATGGTTTGAACATGGGGTGGCAGCAAACCAATCAAACCTAGTTCTTTACGTTCTGCTAACGTAAAAGCTGTTCCTTTGTTTAAAAATGGGTTATTTAAAATATCATGTGCGTTCATTATGTTCCTCCGTGTTGTCTATTTTTGGTCATGCGCTCATTTCCATTAGCTACTTTAATCCTTCCGCAGAATTATAGTCAACTCACGGTGGTATAATAAAAATTATTTATAACAAAACAACTTTTATGTTAGAATGAGCGCAATCAATCAAAGGAGAAATCAGAGGATGAATATACGTGATTTAGAATACTTTAGCGCTTTAGCTGAACTGCTGTCTTTTACGCAAGTGGCACATAAATTTTCTGTGAGTCAACCAACGGTCAGTTATGCTGTCAAACGCTTGGAAGAACACTATGGCTGTGATTTGATTGCCCGGGAGGCTTCTCATCGATCCATCGCATTGACCAATGAAGGGGAAATTTTGAAGGCCCATGTGCGCTATATTTTGGATGAATTTGTGACGCTGGATCGCGCCATTGAACATGCCAAAAACAACCGTACCCATATTGGTTTTCCACCCATCATTCGTTCTAAAGTCTTTTCGAAACTGTTAGATGATAAAGAAATCATTCGTTTTATTTCTAATTTTCATTTGGTTTCTGGGGGATCAAATGAGTTGTTTTCGAAATTATTATCTGGAAAAATCGATTTTAGCCTGCTGGGCAGCGTCAATCCGCTGGTTCATCCAAATCTTCATGTGAAGTTACTACATCAACAGGAATTTTTTATTTTTGCGTCAAAAGATAATCAATTAGCGGCGCAAAAAGAAATTTCCTTCGAACAAGCAGCCGCATATCCGTTTATTCTTCTGGAAAAAGGTTATACACATGGGCTAGCTTTTCAGAATCTGGCGGAGAAGTCGTCAAAGAAACCTGAAGTCCAATTTTATTTTTCGGATGTTCAGACAATTGGTCAGCTGGTAAGGTCCAATATTGGCATCACCCTGATGACTGATTTTCCCGCGTTTCAAGAGATGGATGGGCTGGTCAAGATTCCTTTGGTTCCTGAGGACAAAGAAATATTTTATATCCAATATGCGTATTTGAAGAGTGCAGTGCTAAATCAAGATGTTCAGAAATTGATGGCGATCCTAGATGGATTGTCTTGGACAGAAGAGGACTAGTGGGCTGTCTTGATGGGGAGGTCATGCTGTTCGCAGTGCCAATGAAGGGAAGAGTCGATGACGCGCAGTAAATGGCTATCTAACCCACACATTCTGAGTGAATGAGCGCAGAAAAAGCCAGACCTGCCAATAGTAGGTCTGGCTTTTGTGCAGACAATAAATTGCCTGTAATTGCTCGACACGGATGTTTTCTTTATGAAATTTTCATGGAGAGTGTGAGGTTTAATTTAATAGGTCAACATGATTGGAAAAATAGGCAATTTACAAATGAAAGCGTTTTTGTGAATTAAAAAATATGATTAGACGAAAATAATGAAATACCCTAAATAATTGTAAAAAAAGTACGTAAGATATAGTTCATACAAACTTATATTTAGGATTTCGCTCATTTTTCATGTGTAAAAATGAACAATGTTAGGAATTTGTCCTTTTGATTATTTTTTTAAATTGATTAAAGTCAATGGTTTCTATAGACTTGTTCTTATGCACAACGTGTGTCATTGAATCTTGATCGTTGCAAGGTTCTTCACTCGGTTTGTGTTCAAGTAAATTTGATGAAAGGAGGATATACATCTTGAATTGGTAGGCTATCGCATGGTTTGGAAAATGGAGGGATAGAGATGAAAAAAATTGAAGCTTGGATGGAAAAAAGACTGATGCCGATTGCAGTAAAAATTGGTAATGTTAAGGGTTTGATTGCGATTCGTGATGGTATTGCGCTTGCGATGCCTTTGATTATTATTGGCAGTATTTTTCTGATTATAAGTAGTTTTCCAATTGCTGGTTGGACCGATTGGCTGGCAGGATTGTATGATGGTCGCCTCCTAGCAATGTTTAACCACGTGGTCAACTCTTCATTTGGGATTATGGGGTTGATTGCTGCATTTGGGATTGCCTCCGGTATGGCCAAACAATATAATGTCGATGGTGCGAGTGCTGGTGTCATTTCAATTTCAGCTTGGTTGATTTTGACTCCGAATGTGATTGCTGATGCTGGCGAAGGTATTCCAGTTAAATTTATGGGCAGTCAAGGTATTTTTATTGCGATTGTTGTGGGACTGATTTCTGCTTGGATCTTTCAATATTTTGTCCGGCGTAACATTGTCATAAAAATGCCTGAAAGTGTTCCTCCGGCAGTTAGCCGTAGTTTTGCTGCATTGATTCCAGGCACAGTGATATTATTACTTGCATTTATAGTCGCATTTATGATCGATTTATCCTCATTTGAAAATGCCCATTTATTATTAGCAACAAGTTTGGCTGGGCCTTTAAGTTTCATTGGCGGCACACTAGCTGGGGCGATTCTTACGGTATTCTTGAATAGCTTATTCTGGTTTATGGGGATTCATGGTGGGAATATCGTTGGCTCGGTTACTGGTCCTATTTTCTTGGCCAATACGGATGCCAATCGCGTTGCCTTCCAGAGTGGACAAGAACTGCCACATATTTTAACTTCTCAATTCTTTGATATGTTTGCTTATATTGGTGGTGGCGGTGCAGTCTTAGGTTTAGTGATTGCATTGATTTTCTTCGGAAAGAGTGCGCAATCTAAAGCATTAAAACCCATCGCTGCTGTGCCAAATCTCTTTAATATCAGTGAGCCGGTCATGTTTGGTTTGCCGGTTATGTTGAATATGACCCTTTTGATCCCTTTTCTTTTTACACCAGTTGTCAATGTAGTGATTGCTTACTTTGCCATGAGCGCGGGATTATTGCATAAAACAATCGGTGTAGCAGTTCCTTGGACAACGCCACCATTGATCAGCGGTTTTTTGGCAACGGGACACATTTCAGGTGTGATTTGGCAGATTATTTTGATCGCTGTTGATGTATTATGTTACTTGCCTTTCTTCCTGATCATGGATAAAGCGCAGCTAGATAAAGAAATCAATTAACTTATAGAAAGTAGGATCATCATGGTAAAACGATTATTGAGTGCAACAGCAAGTGAAGTTGAGAAAATGACCAAAGACGAACTAAAACAAAGTATCAAAGCGAGCGAAGGACGCATCATTTTATCAGAGAATGTCGTATTGCATCCGCCTTTAGAACACAACATTACCTATAGCGAATTTGCGCGGGCGTATGGTGCTGATATGATTTTATTAAATGGATTTGATACCGCTAATCCAGTTGTTTTAGGCATGTACAATGAAAATGCCGCTTCAGAAATCAAAACTACAGGCAAAGAGCATTTGATTCGTGATTTAAAGAAATTGGTCGGTTTGCCGATAGGATTGAATTTGGAACCTATTGATCCGAATGCGCTGATGGCTGAGGACAGAACTGAAATCGCAGAAGGCAGACAGGCAACGAAAGAAAGCTTTGAGCGAGCAAATCAATTAGGCTTTGACTTTATTTGTTTGACTGGAAATCCTGGGGTGGGGGTTTCAAATGAAGCAATCATCGGCAGTATTGCAGCGGCCAAAACACATTTTGATGGCTTGATTATTGCAGGGAAGATGCATGGAGCTGGGGTCAATGAACCTGTAGTGGACCAACAAACAGTCGAGAAAATCGTTTCTGCAGGCGCAGATATCCTTTTGGTTCCTGCCATCGGGACAGTTCCAGGGATTTCGGAAGTTGTTTTAGCGGATGCTATTGGGTATGCGCATCAACATGATGTGTTGGTGATGAGCGCAATTGGGACAAGCCAAGAAAGTGCTGATCCTGAAACTATACGAGAAATTGCATTGCGAAATAAGATCTTAGGCGTTGATATCCAGCATATTGGTGATGCAAATATGGGCATCTATGGAATTGAAAACATCGAAGTATTGTCGAATACCATTCGTGGAAAGCGACACACAGCAGCAAGGTTCGCGCGGTCGATCAACAGATAATAAAATAAGCATGGCTAGAACGCTAACCGGACGGTAGACAATCTCTACTGTCTGGTTTTTTCTAGAGCCATGCTAGTTATATTGGAAAAATTAATCTGCTTTATTTTCAGGCACAAAACTTTTACGTACGACTAGTTCTAGACCCAACAAAACTGTTTTGGTGATACTTCGCGGATGGACGATTTGATCCACCAGCATATCAATTGATGTCTTAGCGATTTCTTCCACATCAATGCGGAAAGTGGTTAAAGGGGGAGAAACAAATTTAGCGATGTCATTGTCATTGACGCTTATCAATTCTAGTCGATCTGGTACAGTGATCGAATGTTCGTTCAGGGCTTGCAATACACCTACGGCAATTGTATCAGAGGCGACGAAGATGGCTTCTGGCAACTCTTCCTTTAGTGTATTGATCATATCGATAGTCAACTGGTATCCTTGGCCAACCGTGAACTTTCCAGCTGAGAAAATATAATTGTCGTTCAGTAGATCTTTTGTGCTCATTTTTTGACGAAAAATAATTTCGCGACTATCTTGTTCTTCTTGATGTGTATTGGGGTTTAAAAATGCACCGCCAATAAAGCCAATATCGGTATAGCCTTTTTCTAGAAAAAGATCTAAGGCTTTTTTTGTGATTCTGTCAGTATCAGGTTTGACCGTATCAAACAATTCTGGCTCGGGATTGATTTCGAGAATAACGCCAGCTGAACAAACAGATTTAAATCGACGCAACTCTTCTTTGTCAAAAGAGCCGATCCCGATAAATCCTGAAACTTGTTTGAGTATTTCTAAGACCTGATCTTCATGGGTAATCAATTGAATTTCTAGATTGTTGATTTTGGCATATTTTTCTAAAGTGATTCTTAATTGGCGAAAATAAACATCTTGTAGTTCTTCTTGCTCTGTAAGCCAGAATACAACGGCGATTTTTTCAAGAGTGGTTTTTATTTTTGAGCGATCATACCCCAAAGCAAGCGCAGTATGGATAATTTTCTTTCGTGTCTCCGGTGTGATAGAGAGAGAGTCATCGCCGTTCAACAACCGAGAAACAGTGGCTTGCGAATAGCCTGAGTGTTCCGAAATTTTTTTGATGGTTACCATGGTTTTTCACCTCGAGACTTAGTATAGAGGATTTCACGCAGGAAGTAAAGAAATTTACTAAATAGCTTTACTTGGTTTAGGTTCGGTTGAAAATATCTTTTTGTCTAAGTGGTATTCCTGCAATGTTTGCGATTTATTCAGCGATTAATTAAATAAATTTACTAAATTTATAAAATTTATCTAGTAAAACTATTTACAATTAAAGTAAAATAATTTATTATAAGAAATGAAGATAGCGGTTACATAAAATAAAGCAAAGGTGGATGGATATGGTAAGAAAAAGTTTAGGAATTTTATTATTAAGTGCAGCAGCATTGGGGCTAGGGGCATGTGGACCGCAAGGAGATAGTACAGATACTTCTGGGACAAAGGCGGCCAACAACAACGATTATGACTTATTGGTTTGGGAAGACCAGGCTAAATCAGCTGGTATCGAAGATGCTGTGAAGCAATTTGAAGCAGAACATGATGTAACAATCAAAGTTGTAGAGAAAGCTTATGGAGGGCAGATCGAAGATTTACGATTAGATGGTCCAGCGGGAACTGGCGCGGATGTGATCACCATTCCTGGTGACCAGATTGGCACTGCCGTCACGGAAGGGTTACTGAAAGAATTGGACGTGGACCAAGCAACACAAGATATATATACCGACTCTGCGATGCAATCACAAATCGTTGATGGCAAGGTGTATGGGTTGCCGAAAGCCGTTGAGACCCAGATCCTTTACTATAATAAAGCATTGATTTCCGAAGAAGGTCTACCAACGACGACGGATGAATGGCTTGAATATTCGACATCTGTGGCTGGAGATGATCAATTTGGTTTATTGGCATTATGGGATCAAATCTACTATGCCCAAGGTGTATTGAGCGGGTACGGAGGGTATGTTTTTGGCACCAATGATGATGGTGGATTCAATGCAGAGGATATTGGGTTAGCCAATGATGGCGCAATCGAAGGTGCCGAGTACATTCAACAATTCTATGATTCCGGTTTATTTCCTTCAGGAATCGTGGGCGAACAAGGAATCAACGTGTTAGATTCATTGTTTACAGAAGGAAAAGCCGCAGCAGTCATTTCTGGCCCATGGAATTTGGCGCCTTATGAAGAAGCTGGGATCGACTACGGGGTCAAGGAATTACCTTTGTTGGGGAATGGTGCGCACATGGGTTCCTTCATTGGTGTGAAAAGCTATAATGTGAGCAGCTACTCTAAAAATGCAGAATTAGCAGAAGAATTTGTCAAATTTATCAGCAATGAAGAAAATGCTAAAGTTCGTTATGAAAAAACATTGGAAGTACCAGCGGTTGAAGCATTGGCTGAAGATCCAACAGTCAAGGAAAGCGAGAGCGCAACAGCGATTGCTACACAATCTCAATATGCTGAATTGACACCGGGAATTACTGCGATGAACTCTGTTTGGGAACCGATTGATGCTGCCTTACAAACGATAGCAACTGGAAAAGATGAGCCGAAAACAGCCTTGCCGCAAGCCGTTGATCAGATCAAATCGGCAATAGAGGCAACACAAAATTAAAAGATATGGCGGCGGAATCCGTCGCCTTTTTTTAGGGGGCATAAAAAATGGACCAACACAAAAGTTCTTATGGAAAGAAGGCCATGCTTTTCTCTGTGATCCCAGGTCTAGGACAATTCTATAATCATCAGAAAATAAAAGGCGCGTTATTTCTGTTCTTTTTTGTGATGTATGGGGTTGTCTTCAAAGATTTATTCAATATGGGACTTTGGGGCATGATGACGTTGGGTGTCGAGGTGCCAAGAGATAATTCGATTTTTCTGCTGGCAGAAGGTTTAGTCGCATTGATCGTGATTGCATGTGGTCTCTTCTTTTATTATTTGAATTTGCGAGATGCGTATAAGAACGGCGAAGCAAGAGACAACGGATTAAAGGTCAATTCGATTCGAGAGAGTTATCAGGCTTTACTTACTGAAGGATATCCATATCTTATGAGTAGTCCAGCGTTTTTCTTGTTGATTTTTTCGGTCATTTTCCCAATTCTGTTTAGTATTGCGTTGGCTTTTACCAACTATGATTTATATCATTCAGCGCCAGCCAACTTAGCTGATTGGGTAGGCTTTGATACGTTCAAGAAGATTTTCACTGTTGATATTTGGCGCGCAACATTCTTCAATGTGTTGGGCTGGACGGTGATTTGGACCTTAGTGGCTTCAACGTTGCAAGTGGCGATTGGTATTTTCTTAGCCGTTGTTGTTCATCAAAAAGAACTGCGATTCAAAAAATTCTTCCGAACAATATTGATTTTACCGTGGGCCGTACCTGGCTTTGTAACGATTTTGGTTTTTGCTGGTATGTTTAATGATAGTTTCGGTGCAATCAATCAGTCGCTTTTGAGTTTTTTCAATATTTCAGCTATCCCATGGCTGACAAGTGTGAATTGGACACGACTGGCGTTATTAATGATCCAAGGCTGGTTAGGCTTTCCGTATATTTTTATTGTTACAACAGGAACTTTGCAATCTATTCCAGATGATTTGTATGAAGCTGCGACGATTGATGGTGCATCAGCCATTCAAAAATTCCGCAGAATCACACTACCACTGTTGTTGTATGCAATGGCGCCAATTTTAATTACTCAATATACGTTTAATTTTAATAACTTTAATATCATCTATTTGTTCAATTCTGGTGGACCAGCGGTTCCAGGTTCTACAGCTGGCGGAACGGATATATTGGTCTCGTGGATCTATAAACTGACCATGCAAAACAGCCAATATGCACTAGCTGCTGCACTAACGATCTTGCTGTCGATTTTTGTGATTGCGATCGCACTTTGGCAATTTAGACGAACCAATTCTTTCAAGGAGGTGGATTAATATGAAGCAATCGAGTTTGAAAAAACAACGTATAGTACGATTGACGTTGTCGTATCTACTGCTGATTTTAGTCGTAGTCATCATCATTTATCCACTCTTGTGGACGATCGGGGCGAGCTTCAATCCGGGGAACAGCTTAGTGAGTACCCGCATGATTCCGGAAAATCCTACCTTTGGACATTTCATCAAATTGTTTTCTGGAGAAAATGAACTTTATTATGGACAGTGGCATCTGAATTCTTTGAAAATCAGTGTCTTCACCATGCTGTTTTCTTTGGTTTTTGTGTCGATGACGGCTTACTCATTTTCTAGGTTTCGTTTTTCTGGGCGGAAAAATGGCTTGATGCTCTTTTTGCTTTTGCAGATGATTCCGCAATTTTCTGCGTTGATCGCAATTTTTGTTTTAGCTCAGATGCTTGGATTGATCAACAGTCATTGGTTATTGATCTTGATATACGTTGGCGGACAAATCCCGATGAATACTTATTTGCTAAAAGGATATTTTGATTCAATTCCAATTGATTTAGATGAGAGCGCCAAAATCGATGGTGCGAGCAATACGCGTATTTTCTTGCAAATACTGATTCCCTTGTCGCGGCCAATGTTGGCTGTTGTGGCAATGAACGGATTTACTGGCCCATTGGGGGATTTTGCACTTTCTTCAGTGCTGCTTCGGGACCCATCATACTATACTTTGCCGATTGGACTATATAAGCTCGTGACGGATAAGATGGGTGCTAGTTACACGACCTTTGCGGCAGGAGCAATTTTGATCAGTATTCCCATTGCACTCGTATTTATTGCATTACAAAAACATTTCGTTTCTGGCTTAACTGCTGGGGGAACGAAAGGATAGGATGGCGACATGGAACAAAAAAGATATGATTTAGAAAAGCGCTTTTTGCATGGAGGAGATTACAATCCGGACCAATGGTTGGACTATCCTGAGATATTGCAAAAAGATTTAGAGCTAATGGATAAAGCGAATACGAACACATTTTCATTAGGTATTTTTGCTTGGAGCACCCTAGAACCGGAAGAAGGGGTCTTTCATTTTGACTGGCTGGATCGTGTAATGGATAATATTGCACAAAAAGGCGGAAACGTCATTTTGGCAACCCCGAGCGGTGCACGACCTGCTTGGCTATCCCAAAAGTATCCTGAAGTATTAAGAACGAACGGGCACCGAGAAAAGATGCTGCACGGTGGTAGACACAATCATTGTTTTTCTTCACCAATTTATCGGGAAAAAGTTGCCATCATCAATCGGAAGCTAGCAGAACGTTACCATGATCATCCTGCGCTATTGATGTGGCATATCTCAAATGAGTATTCTGGTGAATGTCATTGCGACTTGTGTCAGGAAAACTTCCGACTGTGGGTGAAAAATAAGTATCAAACTCTAGAGGCTGTGAATCAAGCATGGTGGGGACCTTTCTGGAGCCATACCGTGACTGACTGGGCGCAAATTGAATCACCTTCACCTATTGGCGAGATGCAAGTGCATGGATTGAATTTAGATTGGCGCAGATTTGTGACAGATCAGACGATTGATTTCTATGAACATGAAATCAAAGATATTCGATCTTTATCACCTAATGTACCGATAACAACCAATTTCATGGCGGATACGTATGATTTGATCCCTTTTCAAAGTTTGGATTATGGAAAATTTGCCAAACATGTCGACATCATCAGTTGGGACTGTTATCCGGCATGGCATAACGATTGGGAAACAACTGCTGATTTAGCAAGCAAAGTTGGCTTTATCAATGATCTCTATCGTAGTTTGAAGCAGCAGCCGTTTTTGATTATGGAATCAACGCCAAGTGGTGTCAACTGGCACGATGTCAATAAAACCAAAAGACCTGGGATGCACTTGCTGTCTTCTATGCAATTTTTGGCACATGGCTCTGACAGCAATTTGTATTTTCAATGGCGAAAGTCTCGTGGTTCTTCTGAAAAATTCCACGGTGCTGTGGTTGATCATGACAATGATGAACACAATCGTGTCTTCCAAGATGTTGCAAAAGTCGGCGCATCGTTGGAGAAAATAAAGGAGATCAAAGGGAAAAATATCGATGCTAAAGTAGCGATCATATATGATTGGGATAACAACTGGGCGTTAAACGATGCGCAAGGTTTCGGCTTAAAGAGCAAGCGATATCCAGAAACCCTGCAAGAGCATTATCGTTATTTTTGGGATCATGATATATCTGTAGATGTGATCACGCCAGATCAGGACTTGAGCAAGTATCAACTTGTGATTGCTCCTATGCTTTATTTAATGACGAAGCAAACAATGGAAAAATTAAAAGTATACACAAAGAAGGGCGGAACATTAGTATCTACATATTTGACGGGCTATGTGAATGAAACAGACTTGGCCTATTTAAATGGGTGGCCACAAGAACTCAAAGACTTGTTCGGGATCGCTGTCAAAGAAACAGATACGTTATATCCGAAGCAAAAGAACAACCTTTCATTTGCCGGAAAAAATTATGATGTGCATGATTATTGCAGTATCGTTGAAAATCAAGCTGCAGAAGTGCTAGCCACGTATCAAGATGATTTTTATGCGCAAAGTCCAAGTGTCACAAAACATGCTTTTGGTACAGGTGAAGCCTATTATATTGGTGCTCGCACCACGGGAGATTTCTTAGGGGCTTTTTATGATCAAATCATCGACAATCTAGACTTAGCAAACCCTTGGATAGAGCAAGGCCATCTTGCAGTTTCTGTTCAACAGCGAGGCCACAATCATTATTTCGTGATGAACTTTTCTGAAGAATCTCAAGAAATCCGTGTGGCATCTGAAGGTATTGATTTATTGAAAAATGCGCCGACGAGCCAACCGATCCAAATGGCTCCGTATGAAGTCAAGGTGATACGAACAACTGATGGATAAGTAAAATCTGAAAGGAATTGAAATGAAACATTTCAATTCCTTTTTTAAAAAGGAGAGCAATGAATGAAAATAAAGTATGTCTTGTTTTTGTTGAGTACACTAATGGTATTAGGTTTTGAGAATAAAGAAGTGAAAGCGGAAACAAATCCGTCTATTTATGTGGAACCAGTGAATGGAGTCAATAGCGATACCATCAAAGGCGTAGATGTATCTTCAGTTATATCCTTAGAAGATAGTGGGATAATCTTTTATAATGAGGAGGGAAATAAAGGGGACCTTTTTCAATTGTTTGCGGATAATGGGGCGAATTATGCACGTATCCGCATTTGGCATGATCCGTATACTTCTGACGGCTATGGTTATGGTGGCGGCAACAATGATTTAGATAAAGCTCTAGAAATGGGACTACGTGCCACACAAGCGGGGATGCAAGTACTGATTGATTTTCATTATTCGGATTTTTGGGCAGATCCTGGCAAACAACACACACCAAAAGCGTGGGAAACTTACACTGTGTCCGAAAAAGAGACAGCTATTTATGATTATACTAAAGCGTCGCTAGAAAAGCTGAGTGAAGCGGGTGTCAATATTGGCATGGTGCAGGTAGGAAATGAAACCAATAGCCAATTCGTAGGAGAGAGCAATTGGGCAGATATGAGCAGTCTGTTTAACGCAGGTAGCCGAGCAGTACGAGAGGTGCTTCCAACAAGTAAGGTTGCTTTACATTTCACCAATCCAGAACGTAGCGGGTTTTATCGAACAATTAGTCAAACTTTAAATCAGTATTCAGTTGACTATGATGTGTTTGCAAGTTCGTATTATCCTTATTGGCATGGCACACTCAGTAATTTGACGTCTGTCTTAAAGGAAGTTGCTGATACGTATGATAAAGAAGTGATGGTGGCAGAGACATCCTATGCGTATACATGGGATGATGGGGATGGACATGCGAACACTGTGCGCGAAGGGGAAACTTTGGTCTATGACTATCCAATTTCTGTTCAAGGTCAAGCGACTGCCATACGTAATGTGTTTCAAGCTGTTGCTGACGTGGGGGATAAAGGTCTAGGTGTTTTCTTATGGGAACCCGCTTGGCTTCCAGTTGGACCACCGGATACGCTCGAACAGAACAAGCTGTTGTGGGAAAAACATGGATCTGGGTGGGCAACTAGTTTTGCCAAGAAATATGATCCAGAAGATGCCGGTGTCTGGTATGGCGGAAGCGCAGTCGATAATCAAGCCTTGTTTGATTTTGAAGGAAATCCGTTACCGTCATTGAAAATTTTTACGTATATAGAAACAGGGGCGACTGCCGAAAAGAAAATTGAACAAGTTTTACCGATACGTCTTCAGATGAATCTAGGGGAGCCGTTAGTCGTGCCTGATTCCGTTACTGTTGCATATAATGACGGGACACAGGAAATTCTTCCAGTTCTATGGAATGAGGAGCAATTATCTGCGATTGATATGACAAAATCTGGTGAATACAATGTTCAAGGTACTGTTGCCGGATATGATGGGTTTGCATCATTGACTGTTCTGGTTTTAGCACAAAATTACCTTTTGAATGGCAGTTTTGAGGACGCTGATTTATCTATGTGGAAAATAACGAATGCAGAAGGTCAAAATGCAAGTTATGTCAACCACATAGATTATGATAGTAAAGATGGTGTGTCTGCGTTGCATTTTTGGCATTCTGACGCTCTATCGTTTACTGTGTCTCAAAAAGTCGAGAACCTTCCTGATGGTCTTTATTATTTTGGTGCATTTGTTCAAGGTCAATTTACAGATAGTGCTGATTTCTTTCAAGTTTCTGCTATTTCCGACGATTTATACACAGGTGGAATAGGTGGATTGAATGGCTGGATGAATTGGCAATCTGGAGAAATCAATGAGATTGAAGTCAGATCTGGTGAAGTCACTATATCATTGCATATAAAGGCTTCCGCCAATTCATGGGGAACTATCGATGATCTGCAGCTGATCAAAATACGAGATATTGATGATGAAGATACAGATGGAACAGAAATTTCACAGAGTAGCGAAAATCCACAAAGCAGTGAAAGTACAGAAATTTCACAGAGTAGCGAAAATCCACAAAGCAGTGAAAGTACAGAAAGTTCACAGAGTAGTGAAAATTCACAAAGCAGTGAAAGTTCAGATAATCAACAAAGCAATGAAAATTCGGCATCTTCAACAGTGAGCCTATCTGCGAATGAAGATGACAAAACAGCATTACCTGCAACAGGTAGCCGAGATGCTTATATGATTGTGCTATTAGGCTGTGGTTTGTTGATTCTCTCCGGTGCAGGTTTTTGGAAATTGAATAAAAATAGAAAAAAATAATTTCATCTATCCGATTGGTGAATTGGAAAATCAAACGGTGAATAACGCAAGAAGATGGTTAGACAAGAATCATACAGTCGATGATCCATAAAAAGTTGCTATCTAATCCACAAGTTTTTATTAAAAAGCGCGCAAAAAAAGCCAGGCCAATTCTCCGTAGGGTTGGCTTTTGTACAGATCATGGGCTTCACATTTTTACGCAACTTAAATTATAGAGTATTTTTGTCTATTTGATTTATTTATCTGATTTCTATCATTTTTATCAATACTACAGATGCTCAATTAAACGAATATTCACAACTTCAACTTATTCTTTGGATGTTTATAACCGCTTCTTATAAAGGACCATCAATCTAACGTTATTTAACCGTCAAATCAAAAAGTTCTTCTTTGTCAATCAGGACTGATGTAAAAGATTTAAGTGAAACCAAAACAGATGATATCAAATCTGTTTTGGTTTTTTATGTTATTTCACTTCAATTAAATGATTAATCATATAAATGCGTATTTTCAT
>NZ_LHOX01000024.1 GCF_001297065.1 Enterococcus sp. RIT-PI-f
TAGTTCGTCTGTTGTAAGATGGGTGTAGGTCATTTGTACTCACTCCTTAATAATTCTTTGGTCGGAACTATTTTGAGTGTAGCACAAATGATCTTTTTAGTTGTCTAGCTTAATTTTACAATCGACGAATATTAAACCAATAATTATTTTAAAAGAATATCGTAAATGGAGTTTCTTAAAATTTTTTACAAATAAATCATAGGAAATAAGTAAGCTAATTACTATAATTGAATACAATATTACATAAAGCAAATGTAAAAGTCCCATAGACATTTCTCCATTTCTTTTTTACTGTATACCAAGACTATAAGTATGAGATTTTACCTTTTCATTCCAACTATATAAATTTATTTTGCATATCTTTTTGCTTCTCTTATTTTATCTAGAATAAAACTTGTTTGACTATAATCAGTTAGTTCACGTATTACTTTTTTCACCGTACGATCAACAGCGCAAATACCAAACATATCAGAATAGAAGTCAGTTATTGATTTGATTGGACTAAACAATTTTTCTGATAATTCAGTTTTTTCGAGTAATTCATTTCTAAGTACCCTTTGTCTACTAGCCGATCAATAACTAAATAAGCTGTATTCAACTTAAATTCTGGATATTTTTTACAAAGTTACGTTTTGTTATCCCTCCCTCGCATTCATATAATGAAATCAAAACTCGGTATTCAATTTTAGTTAAATCTACCATCTTCAATTTCACCTCTAATAGTCCATAATATATAAAAAATGAAGCTTGAAAAAAAATACAAATGTTACATCAAACCTCAAAATAAGTTTCTTCCTAATTATTCCAATATTTAGAATTCTATCATAATTTTTGTATCGTTTCACAAACTTCTTGATAGTTTTTATTTCCTCCGGATAAATTATAAACTTGCTTAAATCCTTTGTTCAGTAGAATATTTTGTGCTGCATTTCCAGTAACTCCTTTATTACAATAAGTTACGGTTACACATTCTTTGTCCAACTCTTCATATCGATTTCTTAACTCTGCTAAAGGTATATGAATTGCTCCCTTAACTTTCGAAGTTTCAAACTGTTTTTTTGATCTAGTATCAATAATTTGTAATTTTTCACCGCTATCAATTCTTCTCAATAGCTCTATAGGAGTCATCAACGGAGTGTCATTATTTATATCGTTGTTCAAAGCCATCCCAGTATAATGAATGGGATCTTTTGTTGTAGAAAAAGGTGGGGCATATGCTAAATCCAAGTGAAATAAATCTTCAGCAGTTGCGCCAAATGAAATAGCAGTAGCAAGCACATCGATACGCTTATCTACCCCATCATATCCAATGATTTGTGCCCCAAGTATCTTCCCATTTTCTTTATTTGCGATCGCTTTGATCACCATTTCTTTACCATTCATATAGTCCGGCTTATTAGGTTTAATATTATATAAAGTAGTAATGGCTATATCATTTGCTAAAGCATCTTTTTCTGTGAGACCAGTTTGAGCAATTGTTAAATCAAAGAATCGTAAAATACCAGTTCCTAAGATTCCCTTGTGTCGTAGATTGCCACCTGTAATAACATCTCCTGCGATCCTTCCCATTTTATTGGCTGTTGAAGCTAAAGGTCGATAAATTGGTCGCCTAGTTATGCGATCAAAACTTTCTGCAACATCACCTACAGCATAAACATTTGAAAAATTGGTTTCTAACTTATCGTTTACTTCTATAGCTCCGGTAATTCCTAATTTAATTCCCATGGATTTTGCTAATGCGGTGTTCGGCTTTACTCCGGTAGCTAATACAAAAATATCTGCCGAAAAGATAGTTCCTTTAGCCGTTTCAATAGACTTCAGACGACCATCACCGTTAACTTTTCTGACGGTTTCTTCAGGGAAAAAGGCAATGTTTTTCCTTTTCATTTCATTAATGATTCTTGAAGACATGTCCCAGTCTAAATGGGACATGGGATATTTACTTCGTTGAAGTAACGAGACCTCAAGACCTAGTCTCTGCAACTGCTCGGCCATTTCTAAACCAATATATCCAGCACCAATGACAACTGCTTTTTTTGGCTCGTTTTCATCTACAAACTTCTTGATACTTTTCCCACTCGAAATGTTTTTCACCTGAAAAACATTCTCAAAATGTCTATTAACAAATATTTCTGGGGTATTATAAACCGATCCTGTGGCCAACACTAAAACATCAAAATTATTGGTAAATGATTTTTTTGTAATTAGATTGATTCCGTGAACCAATTTTTTATCATAGTCAACCTGAGTTATTTCATGAGAGGTATGAATATCTACGTCGTACCTTTTTTTAAACCATTCAGCATTACGAGGCGTCAGTTCATCAAAGTTTTCCACTTCTCCCCCCACTGCATATGGAATCCCACAAACTGCGTAAGACACATCCATATCTTTATCATACAAAACAATCTCTGCATCTTCAGTATTCCTTCTTGCTTTTGCAGCGACACTTGTTCCAGCAGCGACAGATCCAATAATGATGATTTTCATTTCTCCACACCTATCCTTTATACGTTCTTGATTTCACTCAAAGATTCCGGATTTATGAACCCGTCTTTTGTTTTATTAGAAACCTTAACTAAAAGTAACATAACTGGCACTTCCACAAGTACGCCTACGACTGTTGCTAAAGTTGCTCCCGACTGTAATCCAAAAAGTGATATTGATACCGCTACTGCCAACTCAAAAAAGTTACTTGCTCCTATCATTCCAGCAGGAGAAGCAATATTATGTGGCAACTTCCAAAATCTTGACCAACTATAAGCAATTGTAAATATTAAAATCGTTTGAATCGTTAAAGGAATTGCAATCAATAAAATATGCAATGGATTGGAAATAATTCTTTCACCTTGGAAGGAGAAAATAATGATCAGAGTTAGTAATAAACCAATAATCGTCACTGAATCAAATTTCTTCAAGAAGACATTTTCAAAATAGGTTAAACCTCTTTTTTTTATGATCAACAATCGAGTAATGAAGCCTAAAAACAGTGGAACAACTACAAATAGAACAGTTGACAGTAATAAAGTGGCTAAAGGGACACTTACATTATCAACGCCTAGCAAAAAAGCAACAATAGGTGCAAATAATACTAGAATAATTAAATCGTTGATTGCGACTTGAACCAAAGTATAGGCAGAGTCACCTTTTGTTAGGTAGCTCCACACAAAAACCATCGCTGTACATGGTGCAGCTCCTAGAATAACCGCACCAGCGACGTATTCTTTTGCTAGTTCTATTGGAATCAATTGTTGGAAAATCACATAAAAAAAGAGTGCTGAAATGCCATACATCGTAAACGGTTTAATAAGCCAATTAGTAACGCACGTGATAACTAATCCCTTAGGTTTTTTAGCAGCACGAACAATACTGGTAAAATCAATTTTTAACATCATAGGATAAATCATCAACCATATCAAAATAGCCGTTGGAATTGAGACCTGAAAATACTCAAATTGACTTAATGTATCAGGGATAGCTGGAGCAAACTGTCCAATCAATACTCCGATTATCATACACAAAATTACCCATAGAGTTAAATACTTTTCAAAAAAGCCTAACCCTTCAGCTTTACCTTTTGATTTCATTTTTACTTTCCTCCTACTTAGATTCTTCTTTTACTTTGCATACACAGTTGTCTTCATTATTTACAAGTAATTGTTGAATAGATTCCATAAATTCTACAACAAATTCTTCCCTCAATGAATAATGGTGCCATTGCCCTTTTTTACTTACACAAACGACACCCGCTTTTTCAAGTACTTTCATATGATGAGAAAGTGTAGGCTGCGTAAAATCAAAATATTCAAGTAAATCACATGCACACAAACTACCGCAAGAAAGCATATCTACTATTTTCATACGATTTGGATCCGCTAGAGATTTTAATACTAATGAAAGAGATTCATAATTCATTCTTCGACCCTCCTTATATAGATGATTGTCTATATATGTAATATAGACAACCATCTATATAAGGTCAAGTTGTTTACTCATAATTTCTAAGTAAATAGGAATTATGAGTATAGTTAGCACTCTCACTATAGGTTAATTTAGCATAGAAAAACTGTTAAAGAATATTCTATCTTGAACTCCTTTATAGTTATAGCAATCAAAGAGAGCTCATAAACCTAAATTTTAATTGAATAATGATTTAGTTACGAGTTTATGAACACAAAAATAGAGTGATACATATAAATTACAGTATCTAAAAAGAGTGTCCAGAAATTAGTCATTTTCTGAACACTCTTTCTCAAAATAACTCATTATGAATTTTTTATGATTCGAGAAAGCTTTTTGCACAATCTACATGGACACTATTAATGATTTAAAAATCTGTTTAAAGGAGTGTCCAACAGAGTATAATCTGTTGACCGCTAAATGAAATACTTTCTGACCTAATTAATTGAGCTGCTGAAAGAGCTATTAAATGAGAAATTAAAAAAGGATCAAAAACTTTTAAGTTTCTGATCCTTTCTAAGAATTGTCCTAATATTCATGAACCTAAATTTTAAATGAACAATGATTTGTTTACGAGTTTATGAACACAAAAATAGAGTGATACATATAAATTATAGTATCTAAAAAGAGTGTCCAGAAATTCGTCATGAAGTGCTCCCTATAAAGTAGATTTGGAATTTTTGTTTTTTCTTTGTCTACTTTATAGGAAGCATATCATCTTTTCCTCTGCACTAAATGTTGTTCTTTTAGACATACTAAAAACTCCCATCATAGTAGATTAGAAATTTTTGTTTTTTCTAGTGTCTACTATGATGGGAGTATATCAAAAGTCGAAGGGGGTTTTTATTTTGGTTTGAGGTTTGCATACCTACCGAAAAGGTAGAGTAGCAAAACGTCAAACAGGTATCAGCTAAATGCACCATAAGGGTGCGCTGATACTCGGCTCAAAAGAGCCGACAGAGCCGTCTGCAAGACCCCTCGGAGAGCCCACACTTTACCTTGTAAAGTACAGTGGGTTATACTTTACAAGGAAGTAGTCACCGAATTCCAGTTAGAAATTACTTTGTAACTACGTTTTGAGGAGGAGTAAAATGCTTTCCTACGTTCGACATTACCCATTAGCGATAGCTAAATTAATGTGTCTGTGCTCTCCTAAAATCTGCTGATTTATTACTGACTAATACAGGAGGTTTTTTTATGGGACAGACAATCATATCTGCTATTGGTGTTTATATTTCCACCAGTATCGATTACTTAATTATTTTAATTATTTTATTTGCACAGCTATCACAGAATAAACAGAAATGGCATATTTATGCGGGGCAATATCTAGGAACTGGCTTACTTGTAGGGGCGAGTTTAGTTGCTGCTTATGTCGTCAATTTCGTGCCTGAAGCATGGATGGTTGGATTGCTTGGTTTAATCCCTATCTATTTAGGGATTCGCTTTGCAATTGTTGGAGAAGGTGAGGAAGAAGAAGAGGAAGAAATTATTGAAAGATTAGAACAAAGCAAGGCAAATCAACTGTTTTGGACAGTCACATTGCTGACAATTGCGTCTGGCGGAGATAATTTAGGTATCTATATACCTTATTTTGCTTCGTTAGATTGGTCACAGACCCTCGTGGCGTTGCTTGTGTTTGCAATCGGCATAATTATCTTTTGCGAGCTTAGTCGGGTGCTATCTTCTATTCCGTTAATATCCGAGACAATTGAAAAATACGAGCGAATCATTGTGCCCTTAGTATTCATTCCACTTGGACTATACATCATGTATGAAAGTGGCACGATTGAGACTTTTCTGAACTTTATTTTATAGATAAAAAAGCCCCTTAAATGGGGCTTTTCTTATATTTTTTTGAATCCTAACCTCAAACCTCAGATACGTTTTTTTACCGCTAATTCGCCAAACCAAAGAATGGAGGACTTATGATGAGTTATTTAGTCGCAAGAATGCAAAAGATGAAAGCTGGAAATTTAGTCGGAATGGGTAATCATAATCAACGGTTAACTGACAATCATTCAAACAAAGATATTGATACGGAACGCTCGTATTTGAATTATGATTTGGTCAATCGCACAGACAATTACAAAACGGATATTCAGCAATTTATTAACGATAACAAATCAAGTAGTCATGCCGTCAGAAAAGATGCTGTATTAATAAACGAATGGATCATAACTTCTGACAACCAATTTTTTAAAGATAAAGACGATAAAGAAATTAAAGATTTTTTCGAACAGGCGAAAGATTACTTCGCTGAAAAATTTGGCGATAATAATATTCGTTACGCTCAAGTTCACTTGGACGAAACGACACCTCATATGCACTTAGGGATTGTGCCATTTAACGCTGAACATAAGCTATCTGCAAAGACAGTCTTTAATCGACAAGCCTTTCGGGCGGTACAAGACGAGTTGCCAACGTACTTGCAAGAGCGAGGGTTTAACCTTAAACGTGGCGAAAAAGGGTCAGAGCGTAAAAATTTAACTGTGTCTGAATATAAAAAGGCGAAAGACGAATTGAAAGAGATGACTACCACGCTGGAACAGCGGAAGTCAGAAGTTTTAGCGTTATCGAACGATAAAACACCAACAATCAAGAAAGAGAGTTTAGATTTAAAAGACGAAACGAAAACGGTCAAAGTACCAAGTGGCGAAACCATTGATATTGGTAAGTTGCGACATGAATTTATGAAAAATGAAGAACGTAAAACAGGAAATGTGATTATTCCTAAAGATAAATTAAATGCTTTAATACAAGGCTATGAAGATTTATATAGCTCAAATGAGCGATTAAAGAAATATGTGGAAACTGATTTACCTAAAGAAATCACTAAAGTTAAAGGGAAATATAGCGAATTAGTGAAAGAATACAATGATTTAGTGCGTAAGAGTAATCGGAATATTGAAACAATTGAAGATTTAGAAAAAGAGAATAAGTCGCTTAAAAACGAAATTAAGGGCATTTACAGAGGTTTTACGGCTTTCTTTGAGAAATCTAAGAGTGTAACGGCTGAACAGATAAAAACGCTAGTAGAAGGTGTTGTCAGTGAAGTGAAAGAGTTTGGGCATTTATTGTGTATCCAGAGAGTGCACCAAAAAATTGGCGAGAGATTTTAGACGAAATGCATATGCGTTGGATTGAAAGTCCCTTGCATGATAAAGATTTCAATCCTGATGGAACGATCAAAAAACCGCATTGGCATGTAATGTTATCGGCTGATGGGCCGATTACGTTAAAAGCAGTTGAGAAAATTATTGAACCTTTGAATGTGCCTGCACCACAAAAAGTTGGTTCAGGACGTGGAATGATTAGATATTTTATTCATTTGGATAATCCTGAAAAATATCAATATTCACGTGATGAAATAGTTGGTCATGGTGGTGCTGATGTTGAAAGTTATTTTGAATTAACGAAAACAAGTAAAATAAGTGTGATGAAAGATATTGCCACTTATATTTACGAAAATGAGATTGATAATTATGCTGACTTTCTAGGCTTCTAAAACAAAACTACACCAAGAAAGGATATCACCATGGATCATTGTACTAAAAAATTGGGTTCTATGATAAATAGTGTTGGTAACCAATACTATTTATCATAGAACCATTTAACTTAACTTGATGCAAATAATAATTTATCTAAATCAAATATCTCAATATGTTTTTGAGTATGCTGTTTAATTAAACCTCTCTCTTCCAATGATGAGAACTTGCGACTTATTGTTTCTGGGGTTGTACCCAAGTAGGAGGCTAGATCTTTTTTCGACATTGGTAAAGTCACATAAGTATGGTTTTCTTCATCTTCAACGTATTCTGATAGAAAATCAATAATACGAGACTCTACTTGCTCCAAACCAACCTGCATCGTTTGCTTTTCTGATACCTGTAACCGTTTCGTAACATCTGATAGTATTCTTCTCATAATTTCTGGGTAAGCGCCTAAATAGTCATCCATATCCTTTTTATGAATTCTACATATGCTTACTTCTGATATTGCTTCAGCATAATTAGAATGGTAACTTTCAGTTTGAAAAATAGCCACTTCTCCCATAAAATCACCAGGATTTAATATGCGTACAGTTTGTTCACGACCAGATTCATTTAAGTTATAAACACGTACACGCCCATTATTTATAATATAAAGTGTGTCATCTTTATCACCATTTCCAAATAACAACGCATTCTTTGCATAATGTACTTCTTGCGCTGATTGCGCAATTAAACTCATTTGTTCTTCATTTAGGTGATTAAAAATCGGAACTAAACGTATACAATCTATATGACTATGGTGGTGATGGTGTGCCATACAGCTTTCCTCCTAATTAATCGTTATCTATATAGTCATCATCTTCTAACGCATCCTTGTTAACGAAGGCTTGAAGTTGCCAAATATTTATATCTAAGTAATCTTTATAACTAATTAGTAAATCTTCTAATGCATCATCTGCTTCTTCTTGTGCTAAACGCATTGCACGAACGGTAAATTCACGATTAGTCCTAAAATCTCCTACTAACTGTATGACCATTTCTTCAGCAGAATAATATTTTTCAGACGGATCTTCAGAAATTATTGTAAATTCCTGAAATTCAGTAGTTGTTGAAGCTGGCTTAAATCCTGAAGCTAGTAAACGTTCTGCAATCTTATCAAACCATGTCTCATTCTCATTATATAAATTCTCAAAAACACTATGCAATGAATAGAAATTTGTGCCTTTTACATACCAATGATATTGATGTAATTTTACATGTAAGGTATGGATATTAGCAAGTATATGATCTGTGACAGCTGCAGCATTAATCTTGGTATGATGAATGTGTTCTTTATATGCTTTTTCAGCAGCTAATTTTTCTTGTCTTTCATTTGCTGTTGTCATTTTATACACCTTCCTTTACTTTTGAACTAATAACTGAATATCCTAGGTTTTCAATAGATTTTTCAATTGCACTCAAATTGACTTGTTCTTCATCAAAATCCACTTTTACCTTACTTGCATTGAACAGTACTTTTACAGAATCTTTTTCTACACCAGCTGTCTGTTTTAAACCATTTTCAATTTTTTGTAAACATGATGGACAAGTTAATGTTTCTAATTTTAATGTTGCTTTAGTCATATCTATCACTCCTTTAAATAAATTATACAGGACATTTCTTTTAAGATAATTGACGTAGATCAATTATCTTAATTCATATCTTCTTAATCTCATCGCATTTAAAATAACTACTAAAATACTTGCCTCATGAACTAACATGCCAATCGACATAGACATCCATTCACTAAATACTAAACTAACCAATAAAATTATCACCACACCAACAGCAATTAGAATATTTTGTCGCATATTCGCATATGTCCCTTTAGCTAAACCTAAAGCATGGGGGAGACGATTAAAATTGGAATTCATTAGAACAATATCTGAACTTTCAATAGCCACATCTGTCCCATTTCCCATAGCAATCCCTACTTCTGCAGTAGCTAGAGAAGGACTATCGTTCACACCATCACCAATAAAAGCAATAATTTCACCAGTAGACTGTCTTTCTTTTAGAAACGCTTGCTTGTCCTCAGGTAACATATCGCCATGAGCCTCGGTTAATCCTAGGTCCTTTTTAACTAAATTAACTGTGCCTTGATTATCCCCTGATAATACAATGAGATTTTTAACACCAAGTGATTTTAATTTTTGTAGGTCTTGTTTAACACCTGCTCGAACTTGGTCACGGATTCCCATTAAAATAATTAACTTACGATCAACTGCCGTTAATACAATTGAACTACCGGCTCTTTCTAATTTATCTAATTCTTTAAGAACATCATCAGATAGTGGTATATTTTCTTGTTCCATTAAGGTTTTATTCCCTACTGCAACAAGGTGTCCGTCAACGTGAGCAATTACACCCCCACCTTTTATAACCTGCGTATTATCTACAGGTCTTAGTTTATATTGCGCTAATTTATTTGTAATAGCGACAGCTAAGGGATGATCAGATTCCCTTTCAACCGAGTATAATAGAGATAAATCCTCCTCTTGATTATTTCCATAGTAAACGAATTCGCTAACTTCAGGCTTTCCTTCAGTTAAGGTACCTGTTTTATCAAATAGGACTGTATCTACATTTGCAAAATGACTAATCACTTCAGAACCTTTAAACAAAATTCCATTCTTTGCACCATTTCCTATACCCGCGACATTTGAAACAGGTACACCAATGACCAAGGCTCCTGGGCAACCAAGTACTAATACAGTAACCGCAAGTGCTGTATCTTTAGTTAGTAGCCAAACTAATAGCCCAATGATAAGGACCACAGGTGTATACCAACGAGAGAACTGGTCAATAAATCGTTCAGCTTCCGATTTAGAATCTTGTGCTTCTTCTACTAATTCAATAATTCGACCAAATGTAGAATCCTCCCCAATTCTATCAGCGATTATTTGAATAGTCCCATTATCCATAGTGGTACCGGCAAATACTTTGTCACCCTTCTCTTTCTTTAGAGGTAAAGATTCGCCGGTGATATTAGCCTCATTTACATATCCTTTTCCAGTAGTTACCCTACCATCTACTGGAATCTTGGCCCCAGTTTTTACTAAGAGAATATCCCCTTCCTTTACTTTATCAATATCTACTTCTTCAAATTGTCCCTCGTTCAATTGCTTAAAAGCAGTCTCTGGAGCCATTTCCGTCAACTCTTTAATAGCAGACCGTGTTTGCTTAAGTGTACGCTGTTCTAAATATGACCCGAATAAAAATAAAAAAGTAACAATAGCTGACTCTTCGTAATTTTGAATAAAGAAAGCACCAATAACGGCTATCGTTACTAAAACATCAATACTCACTACTTTTACTTTTATAGCCTGATAAGCCTGTATTGCAATTGGTATAACACCCAATATGGAAGCAATTATAAAAGCACTATTAAAGATAACCGTATTGGTAAAGATGAAATGTGCAATAAAACCTATAATAATGAATAGACCACTAATAACTGTAATATGATTTTTATGTTTCAATATAGTCTGTTGCATATAAACCCCTCCTATACTTTAGTACAACCACAGTATATTAGTTTTTAAGAGATATAAACTTGATTACTATCAAGTTTATGCAGTAGTTCTAAATAATTTCATTTGTCAAATTAAGTTAGATAAATCATCTGGTTTTATATTTCTCAAAAATATTTCCATCGGTGTTTGATACTTTAGAGATTTTCTTGGGATGTGATTTCGTTTGGAAGCAACAGCTTGAATAAATGATTCTGATACTTCCTTCTGGT
>NZ_LHOX01000025.1 GCF_001297065.1 Enterococcus sp. RIT-PI-f
ATGAACATTTTCAGCAAATCGAAGGGCATTGTTTATCCTGAACGTCGTCCGATGAAATATAAACATGTTAGAGAGACGTTAGGATTCAAAGATGAGAATTTAACGCTTCGTAAGTCGATTCAAATCAAGGACGAAGAGCATGATTTTGAGAATACCGTAATTATAGAGCAATATAATAAGCGTGTAGCGGACAAAAGAGGATTGCTTGCTTCTATAACCAGATATCGTTCACTGCTCTTAGAAACGAAACCAGGGGCTCTCAGAGACACTTTGGAGCAAGAGTTGTTTGCATTAGAACATAAATTTGAACTTCAAGAACGAGCAAAAGAAGAAAGTTTAAAAAATCGAACCGCATAGGTTTATTTGGTTGTGTACAATTTTATTTTTGATCAGAAAGGTAGGGAGTGTCATTGGCAGAAGATAAAATAACGATAAAAGAGATTTCAGATGTGTTAAATGTATCGAAAACTACGGTTAGAAACCATGTGCACAAGGTTTGCGGTGAGTTACCGGTTGTCGAAAAGGGAAAGAAAATCACTTTAAGTATTGATACAGCTGAACTTGTTCGAGAATCGATACTACTATCTAAAAGCAGTAAAATTGCAAACTCAACTGCAAACTTGGCCGATAACTCGAGTGCAAAGTTACCGCAAACTGATTTTTCGGTTGAAGAAACATTTGAGGTTTTAAAAAAACAGTTAGAAGAAAAAGATAAGCAATTAAAAATCAAGGATCAATTAATTTCTGAATTATTACAAGATTTACGCAATCACCAACATTCATTTTTACTTCAACAAGAGAAAACGCAACAATTACTTTTAGAAAATGATACGCTTCGTAAGCGCAAGTGGTGGAAAATTTGGAAATATTAGAGGAATGAAAGAAGGAAAAACAAATGACAAAAGAACGGCTGCAAATTTATATTGATCCTGAACATAGAGACGCATTAGAAGAATTAAAAGAATTGTTATCGGTGGAAGATTCGGCAACGGACAGTGCCTTAATTCGCTATATTATTTTGGAATTGTATCGATTAAAGACAAAAGAAAATATCCAAATGCGCGCACTTTTAAATCGCTTGGATGAACTTTTAATCTATTCAAATAGTTTTGCGGAAACGATGGACGTCGATATTTTTGATCTCGAAAATTCTGAAAAATATAAAGAAGTGAAGACCCAACAAAGAGGAAGATGGGCGAATGGTCGGCGAAAAAAAGCAAAAAATAAATTACAAAAAAGAACTGTTCATATGGAAAAAGAGAAAGTAAAAGTAGAAAAAAAAGAAGAAGAAAAGCTTGATTTTCATGCCATTGTTGCGAAGTATTTGTAAAAATTGTTTCTCCAAAAAGGACAATCTGTGGTGGTACTTAGAGACTACTTTTCGCGAAAACGACTACTTGAGTAGTTTCTGAACAACTCCCTGACAACTGCTAAAAACTATGCTTTGGTATCACATTTATTTTCTTAAAAACGCAATAGGCACAGCCTATTTTCCCACTTTCAGCATGAGAGTGGTGCGTTTACCTTATGCTCTTTCCATTTTTAGCAAAAAAAGTGGTCATGTTTTATCAATATAAGTAGGTCTTATCCGATATTATTTCGAGTATATAAAATGTATCTTTACAATTTTAAAGCGCTACCATATAATTGCAGTTGTAAAATACCGATTTTGCAATTTATTAATCAGTTTTTTATAAATAATGAAAAGAGAGTAGGAATAAAATGAAAAAATCAAAATTATTTAGTGTGCTTATGTCTAGCTTTATTCTTTTATCGTCAGTTCCATTTGGACTTTCAAGTGTGACAGTAAGTGCAGATGATGTTGCAATAGAGGAAGTGCAATTTTCGGATAGTACAGAAATTGTTGAAACTAAATCTAATGATCTTTATAAAGCTTTTTTGAAAAAAATAAATAGTGATGAATTTAAAAGTGAATTTAATTCTTTAACCGATTCTGAAAAGGAAAAGAAAATTACTGATTTATTTATTGAATTCGAAGGAGCTGAAGTCAGTTTGGCTGTTGTAGATAATGATTCTTTTTCTACTGCTAGAGCTTCAAATCCTAATTATAGTCAAACGGGATGGACTGAAAAATTTGTAAATGGTGGGCTTAACGATTATGCTACTACAAAGGCAGGATTAAAAAATTTAAAAGGATATTATAATTATTGTAAAGGGGTTGCTCTTGGAGCTACAACAAGTTTTGGCGCAGCCATTGGTGGAGGTATGGGAGCTTTAGCTGGACTTTTAACAGGAGGCGTTTTGTATTCACGTCTTAATTCTGGAGAAAGTTTATGCAGTTCTTATATCAATGCTGGAAAAACAAAAGGTGGCGTCAGAATGACTGCTACAGAATGTTTTAAGATTAATAGTATTAATTCTATCAAGAGAGCGTAAATTTGATTGTAGAGGTGATCTATGAAAATTCAGTACAGACTTATTTTTCTTTCTGTATTATTTATTTTAATAGGATTTGTCATATTTGAAAATTATACAGATATTTTTTATATACTGTTAAACTTTTCTCTTCCTGTTCTATTTATAATTTTCAGATTATTTTTTTCTGATGTTAAAAACAGGAAATTGTTTTGGCAAAAAAGGTCACCTTATTTTGGAGATCAAAGAAGAAAAATAAATAAAAATATTTTAAACTTGTTCTTTTTTATAGGATTATTATGGTATGCGTATTTAATTTATCAATATCTGAATTAAAAA
The DNA here is from genome assembly GCF_001297065.1 of Enterococcus sp. RIT-PI-f. Classification (GTDB taxonomy): domain Bacteria; phylum Bacillota; class Bacilli; order Lactobacillales; family Enterococcaceae; genus Enterococcus_D. Next base: position 2,716 of record NZ_LHOX01000025.1, read on the forward strand.
GATGAACAATCCTAGTGCTCATAAATATTTTGTGAGCACTAGGATTGTTCTATTATTTTCTAAAGAACGTTTTATGCCGCGAAAGTTCCTTTACAGTAGGCTTCCCCCTGTTATACTGAAGCGAGAGCAAGTCAGAAGCTGAATTTGCGACAAAGCGTAGGGGGTACGGGGGGAAGGGAACCTGCTGTCAAGGAAACGTGGAATAAACATATTTCGGATTTTTCTTGTCAAGGTTAGTTGGTAGCGGTATACTTATTTTAATTTGATAGGACTGAAAAAAAGAACAAAAAAAAACGCTAAGAGATCCTACCCTCTTAACGTTACAGATAGATAAAGCTAGACCCTTTATCTACCATTCGAAGATATTATATAGGCATTTGAAGAAGAATGCAAGATATTGAGTGAATGGCTGACCAAGGGTGGGAAGCTAGGACGTCAATCTCTTGCATTTTTTTGTGTTCAAAAAGGAAGAGGGCTTGCTGAAGCGATTGTTTGGGTTGCCTTGATTCTACCGAGTGTTTTAGCTGCGCCTGGCACACTCCCAGCGTGCCTAAGGCGAGTGCTGTGCACGTCAGCAGCTCGGTAGATCTCCAGGGGAGAAAAGGCAAAACAATCGCTCTAGCAAGGGTTGTAGGGAGCGTAGCGACCGAAAACCCTTTAACTTGATTTTAACTAAACATTACGAGAAAAAGAATTCGGTAGGCGTAGCCAGAGGAGGTGCAGACATGGTAGAAATGAGAAAAATCGATGCTTTTATCCAAAATGATGATTATGTTACGGTCACTGATATGGGCGAAATTATTGAAGTGCAATATTTATCTCATAAAAATACGTCTGCACCGATCAAAAAAATTTCCAAAGACCAATATGTCGATTTGCAGACGGGCGAAATTAAAGATTTTGCTCATTCTGAGAATCGGGGACAAAATTTAGACAGCTTACGTAAAACATTTAAAAAATTGGGGTATTTGGTAAACAATAATTTTTCTGGAAAGAAAAATGAGCTTTGGACAACGCTGACTTACGCTGATAACATACAGGATTTGAAAAAAGTTTCAGCTGATTTTGATAAGTTTATCAAGCGATTTAAGTATTTTATGGCCAATGAGTATGGAGAAGTTAGAGAGATTGCTTATAAGAAAAAAGGAAAAAATAAAAAGTATAAGCTTAATGTCAAAAATAAGAGTAAATTTGAGTTTGTTAAAGTATTGGAGCCACAAGGTCGTGGGGCTTGGCATATTCATATGTTGCTAAAATTTCCACATTTGAAAAGTGTTTATATTCCAAATGAGACTTTTGCAGATCTTTGGTCTCATGGGTTTGTGGATGTGAAACGTATTGATAAAACCGATAATTTAGGTGCGTATTTGTGTGCGTATTTAACCGATATTTTGGTGGAAGATGATGAAAGCAAGTATGAGGATATCTTGTGTCAACAAGGGGCTGAAGGAATTGAAACCACAAAAACAGATGAAAGTAAGGCGGTTATAAAAGGCGGTCGTCTGCACATGTATCCTTCTGGTATGAACATTTTCAGCAAATCGAAGGGCATTGTTTATCCTGAACGTCGTCCGATGAAATATAAACATGTTAGAGAGACGTTAGGATTCAAAGATGAGAATTTAACGCTTCGTAAGTCGATTCAAATCA
>NZ_LHOX01000002.1 GCF_001297065.1 Enterococcus sp. RIT-PI-f
AACTAATACTACCCTACTTTTTTATTAACTTAATTTTCCTTCTACCGAAAATATTATATGGAAGCGTCATAAACGATTCCATAAATTTTTCACTTATAGAAATATTAGGTATTTTCTTTACTCCACGTTTAAACGTTTGGGGACATACGTGGTTTTTATTTTGTTTATTCATAGTATTTACTTTACAACCTATCTGGAAATTTTTTCTTTCTAAGCCACATAGCTACTGGTTTATTTCTACTTTTTTTATAATAATGAGTATCTTTCCGATTAATATCTACTTTTTGACTATTTCAGATTTGATGAAAAATTTAATTTTTTTCTGGATCGGAATGCTGACTTATAGATATAATAAACTAATTTTTATTTTCTTGGATAAATGGTTTAAATTTTTAATTTTAATTGCATTCGCTTTATCAGCGATATATTTATATGTTAATGATTCTAATTTTGTCAAAATAATTTGTTCTTTGTCCATTATTTATGTTTTATATATGATTCCTACCAAAGTAAGAATCACAAACTTGAAGATTGACTGGCTTGCAAGAAACTCATTTCTAATTTATTTATTGCATTGGCCAATTATGTTATTTACCAGAGAAATATTACTTCGATTTAATTTGCCTCACAATTATATTATAATTTGCATGATATTTACAGGTTTTTTGGGTCCGATACTCCTAATTTATTTGTACAGTAAGTATTTTATCTCTAGAAAAAAAATTACTTAGAAATTATAAGCCTAAAGGGTATATCAAGTATTATATAGTTTATCACTATATAAAATAATGATAAACTAAGATATATAGCATTTTAGAATCTCGTAGACTTTTGTTAATGTTATTAATTAAATGCTATGTATAAAGATGCGCAAACCATTTGGATTTAACTTTATTTGATTAGTCACGAACTAATATGTTTCTCCTTTCTCTGAGTTTTAATAAATTATAAAAGAGAATTATTATTCGAAAGGAAGTTTATTTACATTGAAAAACATCATGATTATTTCTAACTATTGGCATTTTCCTTCAGAAAAAAAAAGTAGTAGGTACAATACTATTATTGAAATGTTAAGTAAAGAGCATGATCTAAAAGTCGAGCTAATAACTTCTAAATTTTATCATAGGGATAAAGATTTTAGACATTTTAAAGATGTTTTAGACTATAAAGTAACGTTAATCGATGAAAGAAAATATGATAAGAATATTAGCCTAAAAAGAATAATTGCACATAAAAAGTTTGAAGATAATGTTTTAAATTATTTGAGAAACAAGCAAAATGTAGATTTAATATATTTATTTGTGCCTCCTATTGGTTTAGGAAAGTCAATTATAAAGTTAGCTAAAAAACGGAATATTAAAGTAATTATTGATGTTTTAGATTTGTGGCCAGAAGCATTTAATATGGTTATTTCCAGACCAAAGTTTTTATCAAGTATTTTATTTAATCCAATGAAAAGAAACAGCAGATTTATCTATAGTAATGCAGATAGCGCGTTTTCTGTATCAGCATCATATTCCTCAATTATCAATAAGTTTAGGCATTATGAAAAGTGTCAAACTGTATTCATTGGAATTGATTTACCCTATGTAGATGAAGTACTTTCAAATATTGGTTCAGAAAAATTCATGGAGAATGATATATTCAACTTGGTATACGCAGGAACATTAGGTCATAGTTATGATATTAAACTAGTAATTGATTCTTTATCAGAAATAGTGCAGTACCACAACGTAAATAATATTATTTTTAATGTATTCGGTGATGGACCTAAAAAAAATGAGTATGAGCAATATGCTAAAAAGAAGAATATAAATTGCATTTTCCATGGACAAGTAGCTTATGATATTATGCTATCTGAATTATCGAAAGCGGATCTCTTAGTCAACCCGATTGTTCCTAAAGCAGCTCAAAGTATTATAAATAAGCATGCAGATTATGCTGTAGTTGGCAAACCAGTGGTAAGTACACAAGATTCCTTTGAATATATTTCTTTATTGGAAAAATATAATGCAGGCCTAAGTTCTCAAGCAGGTAATGTTGAGAGCTTAACACACAATATTTTGTATTTTTATAATAATCCTGAGATTAGTGCCAAAATGGGGAAAAATCATAGAGAAATGTGTGAAGAATTATTTGATAGAAATATGACTTATAAGAAAATACTCGAAAAAATCTATAGTTTGATATAGACTTTTAAAATTGAACGGAGAACAATAAATGTTTAAAAGAAAAAAAAATCTTTTTGATATTTTAGCAAATATAGGATCATTTGGTATCTATATACTTGCACAACAAATTATTTTGATGCCATTTTTGGCTAAAATTTCAAGTAATTCCGATTTCTCATTTTATATGGTTTTTTTAACTATATTTAATATACTTTCAACTATTATTGGAGAAGATTTGGGGAATACAAGAATTATGAATATTTCTAATAATAGAATATACCGTGAAAAAAAATATTTTTATTTATTAGGTGTATTATCCCTAAGTGTTTTTCCTATCTGTATATTTTGGATTTCAATTTTTTTTGAAAAATTTCTGCATTTTACAGTTTTGATCTCTGTAATAATTTTGATTGGAATCTTACGTTTTTATTTGATGTCAGTATTTAGATCTGCTGAAAAATATATGTTTATCTTTCTTTCAAATTCCACATACTTATTTTCAGTAATAATATGTATATTATTTTTTGATATTGTAGATAATCCTTTGGTTATTTTCTTGATTGGAGAGACTATAGCTTCTATTATTTTAATAATTCTTATCCCGTTTAATAGAGATAACCTTTTTGTAAGCAATAATTCTGAAGTAAATAGAAGCATTAGAGATGGGGTATTTTTGAAAGATTTTTTTACTATCTCATTTTCCTCTTTATTACTAAATTTAGCAGTGTATATGGATCGTTTTACTATAATTCCTCTTGTAGGTATAAATTCGGTGAATCAATACTATAGTGCGACTTCTATGTCAAAATTACTTTCGATGTTAGTTAATCCATTTTCAAATTGGTTTTTTGTCCGTATATCAAAGACAAGTCATTCTAATCTAATTCACTTTGAAAAAAGATTATCACAATTGACTTTAATAGGATTATTCGTATTCACCTTTCTAAGTGGATTATTTTCCCTTTTAGGTGTTTTAATTTTATATCCGTCTAGTTTTTCCGGGATAGTTTATTTGTTAGTTCCTGTTTCCATAGCTACTGCCTCATCCTTAATAACTTCTATACTTAAACCCATTGCTTTAATTAAAAACAAGTCAGCCGTTCTTTTAAAATCTAATTTTTTATATGCTTCTATATTTCTTTTACTCGCTTTTCTGTTATCTCCTTCAATGGGGGTTATAGGTTTCGCATACGCTAATTGTATAGGGAGACTAATACAACTTTACATAAACTTAATAAATGTGAAAGGAAACAAAAATGGAGACTAATTTATTAAATGGGAAAGATAAAATTTTTGAGCATAATAAAGTCTTACTTGGGAAAAAGATATCTTCTTTTATATATATTATGATTATTCCTTTGATGGTCTACTCAATTTTCATTAGAAGTATTCCTCTATTATCTATATTGATGGGGATTGGCTATATTATAGCTTTTTCTAACCTATTCTTTTTCATAAGTAAACTTTATGGCATTAAAGTGAGTAAAATTATTTTTATGATAACAATAATTTTTATCCAATTGTTAAATGTTTTTTCACTTTCAATCAATGGAATTACTCCTAATTGGCAAGATATACTAAATATTATTTCTACACAATTAAGTTTTTTCATATTTTTTCTTGTAATGTTGAGGATAAAAATAGAGAGAAATTCTTTAATTTATTTTTTTCGTAAATTTTTATTTTTATGTTTGTTAGCGTGCTTTTTTAATATACTATGGAACCTAGGAGAATTTTCTAAATTTAGTTCAGTAATTTCTAGTTATGACATTTCTTTTCAAAGTTTTTTCGGAAATCGGAATCAATTTGGAAGCTTTTTATTTTTAAGTAATATTATTTTTATGTACTATTGTAAATATACC
>NZ_LHOX01000015.1 GCF_001297065.1 Enterococcus sp. RIT-PI-f
CAATTGAATAGTGTGGTGGCGATAGCAAGAAGGATACACCTGTAACCATGCCGAACACAGAAGTTAAGCTTCTTAGCGCCGATTGTAGTGAAGGGTTTCCCTTTGTGAGAGTAGGACGTCGCCACGCGTTTTTTTTACCTTATGGGGGTTTAGCTCAGCTGGGAGAGCATCTGCCTTACAAGCAGAGGGTCAGCGGTTCGAACCCGTTAACCCCCATATGAGCCGTTAGCTCAGTTGGTAGAGCATCTGACTTTTAATCAGAGGGTCGCAGGTTCGAGCCCTGCACGGCTCATAGTAATAACCTATGCGGGTGTGGCGGAATTGGCAGACGCACTAGATTTAGGATCTAGCGCCTTCGGGCGTGGGGGTTCAAGTCCCTTCACCCGCACTTAAATCGCCGGCTTAGCTCAGTTGGTAGAGCATCTGATTTGTAATCAGAGGGTCGAGGGTTCAAGTCCTTTAGCCGGCATCAGGATTTATGCGGAAATAGCTCAGTGGTAGAGCACCACCTTGCCAAGGTGGGGGTCGCGGGTTCGAACCCCGTTTTCCGCTTTTGCCAACGCAATAAAGCCGGGGTGGCGGAACTGGCAGACGCACAGGACTTAAAATCCTGCGGTGAGTGATCACCGTACCGGTTCGATTCCGGTCCTCGGCATTTTTATATGATGCGCCCATAGCTCAATTGGATAGAGTGTTTGACTACGGATCAAAAGGTTAGGGGTTCGACTCCTCTTGGGCGCGCTTGTTTTACGGGAAGTAGCTCAGCTTGGTAGAGCACTTGGTTTGGGACCAAGGGGTCGCAGGTTCGAATCCTGTCTTCCCGATAAATTTACAAAAGGGGCCTTAGCTCAGCTGGGAGAGCGCCTGCTTTGCACGCAGGAGGTCAGCGGTTCGATCCCGCTAGGCTCCATATCATTTGAATAAATGATTTTTTCGCGGTGTAGCTCAGCTGGCTAGAGCGTCCGGTTCATACCCGGGAGGTCGGGGGTTCGATCCCCTCCGCCGCGATTTTTAGAGCCTGGACCTTTAGCTCAGTTGGTTAGAGCAGACGGCTCATAACCGTCCGGTCGTAGGTTCGAGTCCTACAAGGTCCATCAAGGCATTCTATCATTTTTACTTTTGGAGGATTACCCAAGTCCGGCTGAAGGGAACGGTCTTGAAAACCGTCAGGCGGGTAAAACCGTGCAAGGGTTCGAATCCCTTATCCTCCTTTGCTTCAGTTTTAATCTATTGTTTACTCGGTTGTTTAAGGAAACGTCGTTTCCTGAAGGACAACTTATTATCGCGGGATGGAGCAGTCTGGTAGCTCGTCGGGCTCATAACCCGAAGGTCGTAGGTTCAAATCCTGCTCCCGCAATTGCTTTTGTTCATCAAAAGCGTTATAAAAGCTAATATGGTTTGGTAGTTCAGTTGGTTAGAATGCCTGCCTGTCACGCAGGAGGTCGCGGGTTCGAGTCCCGTCCAGACCGCCATGCGGGTGTAGTTTAGTGGTAAAACTACAGCCTTCCAAGCTGTTATCGCGAGTTCGATTCTCGTCACCCGCTTAGCTTTTATTTTAGGGGCCTATAGCTCAGCTGGTTAGAGCGCACGCCTGATAAGCGTGAGGTCGATGGTTCGAGTCCATTTAGGCCCATATAAATGTATATATACATTTGGGGAAGTACTCAAGTGGCTGAAGAGGCGCCCCTGCTAAGGGTGTAGGTCGGGAAACTGGCGCGAGGGTTCAAATCCCTCCTTCTCCGTTCTTTTTTATTGGTCCGTTGGTCAAGCGGTTAAGACACCGCCCTTTCACGGCGGTAACACGGGTTCGATTCCCGTACGGATCATTGTACTTTTGGAGGATTACCCAAGTCCGGCTGAAGGGAACGGTCTTGAAAACCGTCAGGCGGGTAAAACCGTGCAAGGGTTCGAATCCCTTATCCTCCTTTTTTACATATTTATCTATTGTTATTTGGTTGATATTGGAAATGGTGATTTCCTCTCCTTCAACTTATTATCGCGGGATGGAGCAGTCTGGTAGCTCGTCGGGCTCATAACCCGAAGGTCGTAGGTTCAAATCCTGCTCCCGCAATTGCTTTTTTAAAGCAAACAAACAGAAATGTTTCGGTTTGGTAGTTCAGTTGGTTAGAATGCCTGCCTGTCACGCAGGAGGTCGCGGGTTCGAGTCCCGTCCAGACCGTTTTTGGCTCGGTAGCTCAGTTGGTAGAGCAATGGATTGAAGCTCCATGTGTCGGCAGTTCGATTCTGTCCCGCGCCATAGAAATGCGGGTGTAGTTTAGTGGTAAAACTACAGCCTTCCAAGCTGTTGTCGCGAGTTCGATTCTCGTCACCCGCTTTAGCATTTTTTATTAAGGGCCTATAGCTCAGCTGGTTAGAGCGCACGCCTGATAAGCGTGAGGTCGATGGTTCGAGTCCATTTAGGCCCATTATCTTCATTTGGTCCGTTGGTCAAGCGGTTAAGACACCGCCCTTTCACGGCGGTAACACGGGTTCGATTCCCGTACGGATCATGTAAGCATTCTTGTGAGTGCTTTTTTTTATTGCCAAAAAACACCTTTTTTAGGTTTTTTAAAGTCAAAACCGCTAAAGTCTGATATAATCAGTTCGTTGCAAGTTCCCGAAAGGATTCGCAGCTGCGAAGATGCCTTGTAACCGAATCATATTTAGGGGGAATATAAAAAATGACAGAGAAACACTTATTCACTTCAGAATCCGTTTCTGAAGGACATCCAGACAAAGTTGCTGATCAAATCAGTGATGCGATTTTGGACGCTTTATTAGCCAAGGATCCAATGGCCCGAGTAGCATGCGAAACGTCTGTAACGACAGGATTGGTTTTGGTTTTTGGTGAGATTTCTACAACAGCATATGTCGATATTCAAAAGATCGTTCGACAAACCATAAAGGAAATTGGGTATACACGTGCAAAGTTCGGATTTGATGGTGACACTGTTGCCGTATTAGTGGCAATCGATGAACAATCGCCAGATATTGCGCAAGGTGTAGATGCGGCTTTAGAAATTCGCGAAGAAACCGATAAAGAAGATATCGGCGCTGGCGACCAAGGCCTGATGTTTGGATTTGCTATTGACGAAACACCTGAATTGATGCCCTTACCAATCGCGTTGAGCCATCGTTTGGTGCGACGCTTAGCTGAGTTGCGTAAATCAGATGCATTGCCTTACTTGCGTCCTGATGCCAAATCACAAGTCACAGTGGAGTATGATGACAACGATCAGCCGCAACGGGTCGATACCGTCGTGATCAGTACACAACATGATGATGCAGCAGACAATGAAACGATTCGTCACGATGTGATCGAACAAGTGATCAAAGAAGTGATACCTGCAGATCTTTTAGATGCGCAGACAAAATATTATATCAATCCAACTGGCCGTTTTGTGATCGGTGGGCCGCAAGGGGATGCCGGCCTGACGGGAAGAAAAATCATCGTAGATACGTATGGTGGGTATGCACGCCATGGTGGAGGTGCTTTTTCTGGGAAAGATGCCACCAAGGTTGACCGTTCAGCGAGTTATGCAGCTCGTTATATCGCCAAAAATATCGTAGCGGCTAAACTGGCGCAAAAAGCTGAAGTTCAATTGGCATATGCCATCGGTGTGGCACAACCCGTATCGATCAGTGTCAATACATTCGGTACTGGCACAGTTAGCAACGAACGCTTGATTCGCGCCATTCGTGAAAATTTTGACTTACGACCAGCTGGCATTATCGACATGTTAGATTTGCGCCGTCCAATTTACCGTCAAACTGCTGCTTATGGACATTTTGGCCGGACAGATATTGAGCTGCCATGGGAACGGACAGATAAAGTTACAGCCTTACAACAAAGCGTGAAAGCGTAAATTCCGAAAGCTCGATCGATCATATTCGATTGAGCTTTTTTCTTGTGCTGTAAAGGGCTTATCATGCTGGGGGTGTGCCTTCCGTTACTTTTTACACGGACAATCAGAAAAGAATCTGTTACAATATAAAAAAAGAATCGCAGGTGATCACATGGCTTTTTTACAAGCGAATATTTACTCCAATGTATTGGAGATGGAAGTAATGGTCGATGTCATTCTTCCTCAGGAAACGGAAAAAAAGATCGGTACCGCAACAACAAATAAAGGGACTGAAATCCCAGTGCTATATTTGCTGCACGGCATGGGAGGCAACCATAGTGTGTGGCAAAGAAGAACTGCGATCGAACGTTATGTAGCAGCTTATCAATTGGCAGTTATCATGCCTTCAACTGATTTAGGCTGGTATACGGATACAACGTATGAAATGAAGTATTGGACCTTTATTTCTGAAGAACTACCGAAGATCGTTCAAGAACTCTTTCCACAATTGACGACAGCAAGAGAACATACCTATGCTGCCGGCTTATCAATGGGTGGCTATGGTGCGATGAAATTAGGTTTGCGGCAACCAGAAAGATTTGCGGCTGTTGCCTCACTTTCGGGTGCATTGGCGATGGCAGAGAGTATGGAGAATTTACTGCAAGTGCGCGGACAAGCCTATTGGGAAGGGATTTTTGGTCCTTTAAGTGCCTTCAAAGGATCAGAAAATGATCTGATTCATTTGATCGATACACTTGATCCAGAGACAGCACCACGCTTTTATATCAGCTGCGGAACAGAAGATCAACTGTTTCCTGCCAGCGAATATGCAGCGGAAAAATTAACCAAACACCAAATTCCAGTGACATTTGAATCGGGGATTGGTGTCCATGATTGGCAGTTTTGGGATCAATGGATCCAAAGAGTTCTTGCCTGGCTTCATGAAGCATAACAAAACAGCACTTACCGTCACATTAAGGTAAGTGCTGTTTTTTTGCGCTCAATACAATAGAGGATAGGGGGCTGATTGCGCTGGTTGATAAATTGATAGGATAGAACATTATAGGACTCTTGCGGCAATCCTGCACAAAATCGGTGCACAGTGTCCAGTTCAGCTTCTCCACCTTGATGCCCATAGTAGCAGACAATCACGATCCTGCCTTTAGGCGCCAAAAGAGGCAATAATGCGTTTAATGCCTGTTGCGTCGTTTCTGGCATTGTAATAATGTCCTTATTTCCTCTTGGAAGATAGCCAAGATTGAAGATGGCTGCCTGAACCGGTTCAGTGACATAGTCGCCTAAGTGCTCATGCCTGCGGTGAATCAAGGTTGCTTGAGCAAGAAGGTGTTTCACTGCTAAACGATTTTTCGTGACTTCCAGCGCTTGTTCTTGCACATCGAAGGCGAACACCTGTCCTTTGTCCCCAACCAGAGCTGCCAATAGTTCGGTATCAAAACCATTGCCCATAGTGGCATCAACGACAGTTTGCCCCGGCTGAACAACTTCTTTTAATAAGGTATGACTATAGTGCATGGCTGTTGGCAGCATGAACAGTCCCCTCTCTCACTGAGAATTTCCCTTGATAAGAATCTCTGCGCTGCATTTCGCGATCGATTTCATTAAGCACTTCCCATTTTTTTAAGCTCCACATAGGACCAATCAAGGCATCCCATGGGGCATCTCCTGTCAAACGATGGATGATGATTTCAGGCGGAATCATTTCTAATTGATCGCAGATCAAGGAAACATAACTTTTTCGATCCATGAGCTGCAATCGGCCTTCATGATAATCCCGCAACATCCGCGTATTACGCATCAAATGCAATAAGTGCAATTTGATCCCTTGAATGTCTGAATCTTGGATCGTTCGCCGGACGTTTTCTTGCATCATTTCGATCGTTTCGCCAGGTAATCCATTGATCAAATGCGTGCAGACCCGAATCTGATGTTTTCTCAGTTTTGCTACACCATCTAGGTAGGTTTGATAGTCATGGGCACGATTGATGGCTTCGCTCGTAGCTTCAAAAGTCGTTTGCAAACCCAATTCGACCCAAAGATAATAGCGCTGGTTCAATTCGGCCAAATAGTCCACCACATCATCGGGCAAACAATCAGGACGGGTACCAATCGAGATGCCTACAACGCCAGGCATCGTCAATACTTGTTCAAAGCGCGCGCGAATGACTGCGACGGGTGCATGGGTATTCGTGAAATTTTGAAAATATACGATGTATTGATCGACATGGGGCCATTTTTTGTGCATCATATGGATCTCTTGATGAAATTGTTCGGGTAATGGCGCTTCAGGGGCGATGATCATATCGCCAGATCCAGAGACACTGCAAAAAGTACATCCACCTTTCGCAACTGTCCCATCACGGTTGGGGCAGTCAAAGCCCGCATCGATAGGCACTTTAAAAATTTTTTCGCCAAATTGCTGGCGCAAAGCATAATTCCAAGAATGATATCGTTTATTCTTGTCCTCTGCATAGGGAAATGAATCCATTGACATTCGCCTTCTCTTCTATAGTTGTTTTCGGGTAAAACGCCAGACAAAGCGTTTCTGTAAATAATAAGGATACGTCAGGAGCAGCCATGACAAGCCAACACAAAAACCGCCAAGCACGTCACTAGGAAAGTGCACCCCAACATAGATTCTACTGATACCTATCAAGAGAATCAACAAACCAAGCAAGATGCGCAGACACCATTGCCAAAAAGGCTGCTTGAACAGAATCGGGACCAGTAATAGCAGGGTCCCATAAAAAACCATACTGCCAGTGGAATGGCCACTAGGAAAACTGGAACTTGTTTCAACGACCAGATGCTCTAATGTCGGTCTTTCACGCAAGAAGACCAGTTTGATCAACGGGTTAAAAAGTCCGGCGATCCCGATCGTCCCTAGACTGAGCCACAATGCTTCCGCATAGTATTTGTTGATCAAAAAGACAACTAGGACCACTAAGAATAAAAGAATGATCGTCACTGGGTTCGCAAATTTTGTGACCCATAAGAAAAAAGGGGTCATCAAAGGATAGCCACTGCGGATCACCCGTGTCAGCGACTCGTCAAAAGGGTTCAGCCAACTTGGATAAAATTTTACGATGTATCCTAAAAAAACAAAGAGCAATAAGAAACAGCTGCCCGCGTATTGATAATATAATTTTTTTTGCATCAATCAATGCCTCGCTTCTACATCAGATTTGACAATACATACCTGCAATTATAGCATTAATTAGGCAGAGAAGCCGACGATTTTCATGATTATAAGCCAGAAATCCGGATGATAACACATGTTTTTCTAGCGATGCGCATATTTCACTAAATGTTCGTTTGATTACAGAGAGTTTACAGTTTATAAAAAACGCCCAAATATCTTTTATAAAATCTTAAGAAACTGTATACTTAATCTACGTTCAATATAAGAAAAAACGGAGGATTTAGGGTCATGGAAACAAGTCAGACACAGAAAGTACAACGGCAAAGAGAACAATCGGGTGAATTGTATCAAATCATGAGAAAAAGTGCAGCTGTTTTAGGTACCACGTTAACTGCGCTCTCTGTTGTTACTCCTCTGATGCCTGCTGTTGAAGCAGAAGCAGTAGAAACGTCAGTGGCACAAGTTTCTACCAGCAATTTTGCTGCGCCGAACACATCCGCTTTTATTACTGAGATCGCGACTTATGCACAACCAGTCGCACAAGCCAACGACCTTTATGCATCGGTTATGATCGCACAAGCGATCCTTGAGAGTGGCTGGGGAAGAAGCAGTCTATCTAAAGCGCCAAATTATAACCTATTTGGTGTCAAAGGTTCATACAATGGTCAAACGGTCTATATGAGTACGTTAGAGTATTTGAATGGGCAATGGGTCACTATGAGTGAGCCATTCAGACAATATCCTTCATACACACAGTCATTCCAAGACAATGCCAGTGTGATTCGCGGCAATAGCTATTATTCAGGTGCTTGGAAAAGCAATACAAGCTCGTATCTAGATGCAACGGCATGGTTGACGGGACGCTATGCGACTGCACCAAACTATGCGTCTTCCTTGAATGCGGTGATCCAACAATATGGCTTGACCAAGTATGATACACCTGCTTCAGGAAATGCTGGTGGTGGGGCAACTGTCAGCAGTAGTACAAGTACAAGTGCCTCTTCAGTGAGCACTACAACAAGCAGCAGTTCAACGTATACGGTGGTGTCAGGGGATTCCGTTTGGTCTGTTGCAAACAAACATGGTATCTCCATGGATCAATTGCGCAGCGCCAACAATATCAAAAATGACTTTATCTATCCAGGACAAACGTTAGCTGTATCTGGATCGACAACAAATTCGGCAACGACCAGTACATCGGTATCACTGGTCAATAAAAATGCGACATCGACGGCATCTAGTACGGCGAGCAGTTCAACGTATACGGTGGTATCAGGGGATTCCGTTTGGTCAGTCGCCAATAAATATGGGATTTCCATGGACAAATTGCGTAGTTTGAACAACATCGAAAATGATTTTATTTACCCAGGCCAAACATTATCGGTCTCAGGTAGTTCAACAACGACAAGCACCACCAATACAACCAGCACTGCGCGCACAACGACGACTACATCAAATGGCACGTATACAGTGGCAGCTGGTGATTCTGTTTGGTCGATCGCAAATAAAAACAATATCTCCATGGATCAATTACGCAGCGCGAACAATATCAAAAATGATTTTGTTTATCCAGGCCAGCAATTATCGATCTCAGGAAGTACGACAACAAGCGCATCTTCTAGTACGACAAGCACGACCTCTTCAACAGGTACCTATACAGTTGCTTCTGGGGATTCAGTCTGGGGGATCGCAAACCAATTTGGGATTTCTACCGATCAATTTATTCAATGGAACAATATCCAAAATAATTTTATTTATCCTGGTCAAAGCGTAAGGGTAAAATAGATTGCTATTCCGTTGGATTTTTGATAGGATAAATGCAATGAATCTTTTCACATTTGAGAAGGAATAGTAGAAAAGCGTTGGAGCTTCAGAGAGTGCATGGTTGGTGAGAATGCATAGCACACCTTTCGAACTCGCCTTCAAGTGATATCTGACTGAACAATGACTAGGCAGATACGGCGATGGCCGTTACAACATCGAGGTCTGTTTCTTTGCGGAACAGATAAACTTAGGTGGTACCACGTTGATAACGTCCTATAAAAATCAAATTGATTTTTATAGGATTTTTTTTTATCAGTTTTGTTTGCAAGACAGCAAACAAAACACCAATTTTATAGGAGGCGTCCGTCGTGAATTACAATCACAAAGAAATTGAAAAAAAATGGCAAAAATATTGGGCAAAGAAAAATGAATTCAATACCCATGATGCGCCAGACAAACCCAAATTTTATGCATTAGATATGTTTCCTTATCCATCTGGGCAAGGATTACATGTTGGACATCCAGAAGGGTATACTGCGACTGATATTTTAAGTCGTTTTAAACGTAGCCAAGGCTATAATGTCTTACATCCAATGGGGTGGGATGCATTTGGTCTGCCAGCAGAACAATATGCATTAGATACTGGGAACGATCCAGCCGAATTCACCAAAAAAAATATTGAAACATTTCGTCGCCAAATCAATTCATTGGGCTTTAGTTACGACTGGAACCGTGAGATCAATACAACAGATCCAGAATATTATAAATGGACCCAATGGATCTTCACGAAATTGTATGAAAAAGGATTAGCCTATGAAGCAGAAGTCCCAGTCAACTGGGTGCCAGAATTAGGGACTGTGATCGCCAATGAGGAAGTCATTGATGGCAAAAGCGAACGTGGCGGGTATGATGTCATTCGCAAACCGATGCGACAATGGATGCTCAAAATCACTGCTTATGCAGACCGTCTGTTGGATGATTTAGAAGATGTTGACTGGCCAGAGAGCATCAAAGAAATGCAACGCAACTGGATCGGTCGTTCGATTGGGGCGAATGTAACCTTCAAAGTTGCCCATTCAGACAAAGACTTCACCGTCTTTACTACACGACCAGATACATTGTTTGGTGCAACATATGCAGTATTGGCACCCGAACATCCTTTAGTCGAGGAGATCACAAGCGCCGATCAACAAGCGGATGTAGCAGCCTATGTGGCGGAAGCAGCCAAAAAATCGGACTTGAATCGGACGGACCTATCCAAAGAGAAAACCGGTGTCTTTACGGGTGCCTATGCCATCAATCCGGTCAATGGCAAAGAAATTCCTATCTGGATCGCAGACTATGTCTTGGCCTCTTATGGAACAGGCGCAATCATGGCAGTACCTGCCCACGATGCGCGAGATCACGATTTTGCCAAAGCATTTGGTTTAGACATCGTGCCAGTACTTGCAGGTGGTGATGTGACGGAATCGGCCTACACAGAAGACGGGCTTCATATCAATTCTGATTTTCTAGATGGCCTAGACAAAGAAACAGCGATCGACAAGATGGTCGCGTGGCTGGAAGAAAACAAAGTCGGCAAAAAAGAAATCAGCTACCGTCTGCGGGATTGGTTATTCTCTCGCCAACGGTATTGGGGTGAACCAATTCCGATCATCCATTGGGAAGATGGCACAACTACGGCATTAAGCGAAGAACAACTACCGCTGCGCTTGCCAATCACAGACAATATCAAACCGAGTGGCACAGGAGAATCTCCATTAGCCAATGTGACAGATTGGGTCAATGTCATCGATCCTGAAACTGGCAAAAAAGGCCGTCGCGAAACCAACACAATGCCGCAATGGGCAGGAAGTTCGTGGTATTTCTTACGTTTCATCGATCCGCATAACAAAACAGCTTTGGCGGATTACGACAAATTGAAACGTTGGATGCCAGTTGATATATATATCGGCGGAGCAGAACATGCTGTGCTGCATTTGCTTTATGCCCGTTTCTGGCATAAATTCTTGTACGATATCGGTGTCGTACCAACGAAAGAGCCATTTGAAAAATTATTCAACCAAGGAATGATTCTTGGGGAAAATAATGAAAAAATGTCTAAATCTCGTGGCAATGTCGTCAATCCAGATGATGTGGTCGATCAATACGGAGCAGATACTTTGCGTTTATACGAAATGTTCATGGGACCATTGGATGCATCGATTGCGTGGAATGAAAACGGATTGGAAGGCAGCCGTAAATTCTTGGATCGCGTATGGCGCTTGATCGTTGATGAAGAAGGGAAGATGCGTGACCGAATCACTACCTTCAATGATGGCAGCTTGACGAAGGTGTATCATCAAACCGTTAAAAAAGTCACGGAAGATTTCGAACAGCTGCACTTCAATACAGCCATTTCGCAATTGATGGTCTTTGTGAATGAAGCCTATAAAGTGGATGCTTTGCCTTATGAATATGTGGAAGGTTTCGTCCAATTGTTGGCACCGATCGTTCCACATATTGGTGAAGAGTTGTGGGCGATTTTAGGCAATGAAGAAGGGATTTCTTATGTGTCATGGCCGACCTATGACGAATCAGCTTTGATCGAAGATGAAATCGAAGTTGTCTTCCAAGTGAACGGCAAAGTGCGTGCGAAGGCAAAAGTACCAGCCGATGCAGATAAAGACACACTTGAAACATTAGCCAAAGAAAATGCCCTTGTTCAAGAACAACTTCAAGAGAAGACGATTCGTAAAGTCATTGTTGTACCGAATAAATTGGTCAATATCGTCGCAAACTAAGGAAAAAGGAAAGCAGTGAGTCGACTGCTTTCCTTTTTTTGTTTTTAGTTGAACGAGGATACAAAAAAAGACACCGCTAAAGGGTGTCGATTGCTCACTTTTTGCGAATAATGCCGTAAAACAAAATGGCAGTAGCGATAAGCGGGATCAAAATCACCAACAATAATCCGTTGGGATATGTTGCACGGGTGAAAATTTCTGAAGAGTCATTTCCCCCAAGTAAATGATTAGAAATGACAAATTGTGTTGTCAAAGCAATCATTGCGATAAAGCCAAGTGTCGCGCTGGTGCCGTAGAAGATTTTTTTCTTAACGTTGTTCATGCCGTCTGCCCCTTTTATATTCTCTACGTATTATTATACAAAAGTTGCAAGGGTCTTCAATAAGAATTTGTCAAATCATTGATTCGTAATATCACTGCAATCATTTTGACACAAAACCACGACAACTTTACCTATACCCAATCAGCAATCATATTATTCGCTGTTCCGCGCGCACTCCCGTATAATAAAATCAGAGAATAAAGAAAGAGGGATTTAGATGGACTATCAAGCATTTGAAGGCCAAACGGCTTTTTTTGAGGACTACGCACGAATCGCCAAAGAACCATTTGATGAAGACACCGTGTCGACGGATGTGCTGGCGCAGCTGAATCAGCAATTGGCGGAAGAACAATTATTTTATCGTTTACCTGCAGAAGCAGCCAAAGAAGGACAACCCTTTTTATTTCCTTTCAGTAAATTAATGTTTACCGAAGATCTGGATGCTGCCATTTCGACAGAGTTTCGCTACGATGGCGCGCCCTATGTCTACGAAACCCATGAAGATGAACAGCCATAAATAATTGAAAAAAGACAGCGAATCCTTGCGGGTGCATATTAGCCCTCGTCAATGGATGTGCTGTCTTTTTCATTTGGGTCGATTTTACTGTGTGTTTGCAGCAAAGTGTTGCGCAAGTACGAGATCACCTGGATAGGGTTCTTTTTGGCCGTTGACTTTAAGGAAGGTTTCTGTTCCTTTACCGGCGAGAATCACGATGTCGTTCTTTTGCGCTTCGGCAATGGCGGCAGTCACAGCGGCTTCTCGGTCCATTTGGTAGACAACAGCTAAGCGATCAGTGGTGATCGCCGCTGCAATCTCAGCAGCAATTGCCTGTGGATCTTCAAAATTAGGATCATCACTTGTCAGATAGACTTTGTCTGCGTATTCGGATAATGCACGCCCCATATCACTGCGGCGAGATTCAGCCTTACCTCCAGCACTGCCAGTCACGAAGATTAGTTTGCCAGATGGCCGTAATTGTCGCGCCAGTTGGCTCAAGGATTGAAAACTTAAATAATTATGGGCGTAATCCACGATCAGCACCGCACCATTATTTTTTTCCAAAACCACCATTCGGCCAGGAATGACTACTTTAGGCAATTCTTCTCGGGCATCACTTGCATGTCCGCCTGCAAGGCAAGCCGCCAAAATCGCTGCTGTTGCATTCTCGTGATTGAAAGAACCCAACAAGCCAAGCTGATACAGCCCCGCGACTTGCAAAACATCTGATGAAGTAGCAATGGTGAATGATTTCGGATCGACCCCGTCTTGGACGATATAATCGGCTTCAGCACGACCATATGTAATAAAGGGTACTTGATGGACTTCACATGTTTCTCGCAACAATGGATAATGATCGCTTTGACGGTTTAAGATCATTTGGCGGCTATTGCGGATCAATTGCCGTTTGCAATACAAATAATCGTCAAAGGTGGGATGCTCGACAGGACCGATATGATCAGGGGAAATATTCAAGAAAACACCTATATCAAATGTGAGTCCAGCTACGCGCTTGGTTTTGTACGCTTGAGAGGAAACCTCCATCACAAGATGGCTCATGCCATTGGCGACAGCTTCTGCCATCATGGCATAAAGATCCAATGTTTCTGGTGTGGTCAAAACAGCGCTGCGAAACGAACGGCCATCCACTGAATTTTCTTCTGATGAGAAAAAAGCGACTGTATCATTGGTGGATTTGGCCAAGATCGCGCGGGCGAAATAGGCACAGCTGGTTTTGCCTTTTGTTCCTGTGATGCCAATCGTCACCAGTTGATTCTGAGGGTTGCCATAAAACACGGGGGCAATGACAGCCATTGCTTCTCGAATATCAGTGACGATGATCCCGAAGGCAGCCACTGCTTCATAAGGCTGTTCGGCAATATAACACGTTGCACCTTGTTGAATAGCTGTTTCTAAGTACCGCTGCTCAAAGGCAGCCCCTTTGCAAAAAAAGAGCGTGTCTTTGATAGCTAGGCGTGAGTCATAATGGACTGACGTAAAAGACAATTCCATCATTTCTTCAGGGATGGTATAAGCCCATTCCAGTGGTGTGATCAATTCTTTTAAAAGGTTATTTTGCAACAAAATAGTTCGGATCTGTTGAACGGTCATGGTTGCGTTATGCATACAAGTTCTCCTTCATTCTGCTAAACATTTCTCTTATTATAGCATAACACTGAAATACCTCGGTTTCTTGAAGGAAAGTTTTTGTGAATCCGAACATATTTTGAAGAAACTTTAAGATGTTGCAAAAATAGATTGCGACTCCTTGCTTTTCGAATTAAAATGAAAGGGATATGTTTGTAGAAAGTTGGAGAGAATGGCGATGGATAAAGACACGCGATCGGTTTCAAAAGAGTTGACCACACAAGAAAAAATGGCCCAAGGTTCAGCTTGGATGACGATGGGCAATATTGGCTCACGACTGTTAGGGGCCATTTATATTTTACCTTGGTACTATTGGATGGGTGCCAATGGAGATAAAGCAAATGCACTTTTTGGGATGGGCTATAATGTCTACGCCTTATTTTTAATGATTTCGACCGCCGGTATTCCAGCAGCGATCGCGAAGCAGATTGCCTATTATAATTCACGACAAGAGTACCGCACCAGTCAGCGTCTCTTTCTGAGAGCGCTCCAATTGATGGCTGGTTTTGGGGTAATGACAGCAGGGATCATGTATTTGGCTGCGCCGTGGTTAGCCACAGCCTCTGGCGGTGGACCAGAATTGATTCCCACCATGCGCTCGTTGAGTGTGGCGCTGCTAGTCTTTCCTTGTATGAGTGTCATGCGCGGCTATTTCCAAGGCAATCAAGACATGAAGCCTTTTGCGATTTCACAGATCATCGAGCAGATCGCGCGGGTGTTCTATATGTTGCTGGCGACCTTTATTATTATGCGCGTGATCGAAGGCGATTATACAGCAGCCGTGACACAATCGACATTTGCTGCTTTTATTGGTGTGTTAGCCAGTGTCGTCGTTTTGGGGTATTATTACCAAAAGCAGCGGGTTCGGATGGACGTGCTGATCGATATGAGCAAAGAAGAAACCGAGATCCAGACCAAAGAATTGATGCTGTCGACGATCAGAGAAGCGATCCCTTTCATCATCGTTGGTTCTGGGATCACGATTTTCAAATTAGTGGATCAATATACCTTTGTTCGGATCATGAAGGGCTTTACAGAGTTTTCTAATGATCAGTTGCTTGATTTGATGGCTATTTTCGGCAGCAATCCAGATAAATTAACGATGGTCGTGATTGGTTTGGCGACATCAATGGCATCGACAGGTTTGCCTTTGATCAGTGAAGCTGTGGCGAAAAAAGACCACAAAAATCTGGCGAAGCTAATCAGCAACAACTTGCAATTGTATTCATTTGTGATGTTTCCGGCAACGTTTGGGATGGTTGTTTTGGCCTATCCGTTGTACACGTTGTTTTACCGACCAGATAATTTAGGCTCCAGTGTGCTGGTTGCTGCATGTTTGTCGGGATTGGTATTGGGCTTGTTTATGTTGAGTTCCAGTATGCTGCAGGGGATGTACCATAATAAAGAAGCTGTGGTCTATTTCTTTATTGGCTTGGTGGTGAAGCTGCTCTTACAATATCCAGCCATCCGGATTTTCCAAGTCTATGGCCCATTAGTGTCGACATCGATTGCCCTAGCAATCACTTGTTGGCTGAATGTGCGAAAAATGGCCCGCAAAGGTCATTTCAACGTAACATTGACCTTAAGACGCACCTTACTGATTGCAGTACTGACATTGATCATGGTCATTGCGGCACTAATGGCCCGCCAATTGTTTGGGTTGGTCTTAAGTTCAGAAAGCAAGGTTCAATCATTTATTTTGAGTATGCTTGTTGCGGCAGTAGGCGGGGGCGTGTATGTCTATATCGCTTTGAAGCTACGCCTTGCCGAAAAATTACTTGGGTCATCAATGATTCGCTTGCGTCGCAAGTTACGTATCAAATAATTACACGTTAGCAGCCACCGGCTCATATGTTTGTGCGGGTTGGCTGCTTTATTGATGAGAAAAGGAAGTGTCAAGGATGCGATTAGATAAATTTTTGGCTGATATGGGTTATGGTTCCCGTAAAGAAGTCAAAGGCTATATCAAAAAAGGCCGAGTCACTGTCAATGACCAGGTGATCAAAAGCGATAAAACGCAGGTCAATGAACAATCTGATCAAGTCTGTTTCGATCAAGAACTGATCCAGTATCAGCGTTGGTATTATTACTTGCTTCATAAACCAGCAGGGGTCATTTCGGCGACGGTTGATTCTTATGAAGAGACGGTATTGGATTTGTTTTCTGAAGAAGATTTTCGCGACGATTTATTTCCCGTCGGTCGTCTGGATAAAGACACAGAAGGGTTTCTTCTGATCACCAATGACGGTGCGTTAGCCCATCAACTACTATCACCAAAAAAACATGTTGAAAAAGAATACTATGCGCACGTAGATGGCATCATGACCAGCGAGGATCAAGCGGTGTTTGAACAAGGGCTCGAATTAGACGGCGAGCGGACTTTGCCAGCCCAATTGACGATCACAAAGGTAGATGAAGCTGAACAAACCAGTGAGATCCGATTGATTTTGCATGAAGGGAAATTTCATCAAGTGAAGCGGATGGTTCAAGCTGTAGGGAAAGAAGTGCGCTATCTCAAAAGGATTCGTATGGGCGGCTTAGCTTTGCCGGCAGATCTAGCCCTTGGCAGCTACCGTAGTTTGACAGATGATGAGCTGCGTATACTGGCGCAGCCAAAGAACAAAGCATAGCCAAAAAGCCTGCACAATGACGGTGCAGGCTTTTTTTACCACAGTCCGGGATCCGCAATAGCTACCAAACGTTCTTTGGTGAATGGATGGACTAAATGCAGTTCACGTCCATGCAACATCAATCGAGGTGCTGCACGTTGCTGATACAAAGGATCTCCCACGATTGGATGACCAATACTTGCTAAGTGCACCCGGATTTGGTGGGTACGGCCTGTATCTAGTACGCAGTAAACATTGGTCGTTTCGCCGTTGTTTTTTGCGATGGTGACATGGGTAACAGCAGACTTTCCATTGCGGGGATCAATGATCCGTTTGCGGCGATCATGGCGGTCGCGACCGATTTTTTTATCGATGGTTTGGTCTTTTTTGATCGTTCCCCAAACAATCGCTTGATACCGGCGATATAATTGTTTTTGTTCTAACATACGGCCAAGGATCGGTAAGACAAATGGATTTTTGGCAAATAACACAACACCGCTTGTTTCTTTATCTAAGCGATGGACCACGTAAGGCTGTGTCTGCTCTGGCCTCAAATAAGCGGCGACATGGTTCAGAAGTGTATCTTGCTCATCAGGTTGATTGGGATGGGTTTTGATACCGACGGGTTTGTTGACGATGATCAGATGCTGGTCTTCATAGCACACGTCGACTTGGTTGGGGTCACCTGGCAACACGGGCTGATAGCTATAATCACTGTCTTCGATCACGAGTGTGACTTTGTCGCCGGCTGTGACGATTTGATGGAACAGCGCCGGTTGGTCATTGATCTGCACCTCTTTGCGGGTACGCAAGAAATGCCGGACTTTTCGAGGCACTAGCCACTCATGTTCAAGTAATTCCCTTAGGGTCATTTCGGATTGATCTGCAGGCAGAATCATTGTGTATTCCATGTAAAGGTGGACCTCATTTCTAATTGTTTGTTGTTATTATAGCATTTTTAAGCTTTTCTTATGAAAAAATATAGAAAAAAAAGAGCTTTCAGTGCTACACTAGTAGAGGTTTCTTCCCCTAAATTTCCGACTGAAGCCGTATAACAAACCGGCATCTATATGCTACACTTTGATAAAAGGAGCGTGAAGCAATGGAGTGGAAGTCCATCCTTCAGAAAATAAAAACCGGCTGGCTGACCTTTTGGCGCTGGATCAAACCCTATCTTCAACAATTTCACCAATGGCGCAAGCGCATATGGAAAAAATATCACGTCAATAAGATTTTTATTTTACTTAGTTTAGTTGCACTTTTAGTGATGAGCGGCTATTTATTTTATATTGCCAAAAACACCAAAGTCAGCGAATTGGAATCAGGCTTGAAAGAATCGACCGTCATTTATGATGCCAATGGCGATGAAGCAGGCCAATTATATTCTCAAAAAGGGACTTACGTGGCATTAGACAGTATTTCGTCAGATGTGATCGATGCCCTGATTTCAACGGAAGACCGGAATTTTTACAATCATCATGGTTTTGATATCAAAGGGATTGCCCGAGCCGCGGTGCGCGTGGTGATCAATCGCAGTACAGAAGGCGGCGGGGGAAGTACGATCACCCAGCAATTAGCGAAAAATGCGTATCTATCCCTCGACCAGACGTTTAGCCGGAAAGCCAAAGAGCTTTTCTTGGCAATCGAGATCGAAAAAAAATATTCTAAAGATGACATTTTAGAAATGTACCTCAATAGTTCCTATTTTGGGAATGGGGTATGGGGGATTCAAGATGCTGCGCTGAAATACTTTGGCGTCAATGCCTCTGAATTGTCGATAGGAGAGGCAGCTACTTTAGTAGGGATGCTGAAGGGGCCTTCGATCTATAATCCTATCGATCATCTAGAAAATGCCACCAATCGCCGCGATACGGTATTGGGTTTGATGGTAGACAATGGGGTATTGGATCAAAGTACGGCTGATCAGCAAGCACAAGTTGCTTTAGCAGATCTCCTTTATGATGGCTATGGAAATTCCGAGTCAGGTTACAAATATCCTTATTATTTTGACGCAGTCATCGATGAAGCAGAATCGTATGGTTTAGATGCGGATGATGTCATGAACCGAGGGTACAAAATTTACACGGCATTGGATCAAAATTATCAGGCGCAAATGGAAGCCACCTACAAAAATGATACATTGTTCCCTGAAAATGCTGCAGACGGCACCATGGTCCAATCTGGATCAGTTGCATTAGATCCGAATACTGGCGGCGTACAGGCCTTGGTGGGACGTCGGGGCGAACATGTCTTTCGCGGGTTCAATTTTGCGACGCAAATGAAACGCTCGCCCGGATCGACCATCAAGCCAATCAGTGTCTATGCACCGGCTTTAGAAGCAGGTTATGAACCGGACAGTATTCTGGAAGATCAACCATTAGATTTTTATGACGCGCAGAACTTTGATGGCACCTATTCTGGTGAAGTGGCGATGTATCAAGCTTTGGCGCAAAGTTTGAATTTACCTGCTGTCTGGTTGCTGCATGAGATTGGTCTGGATCGCGGCTACAATGAGGCCCAAGACTTCGGCTTGTCTCTAACAGACTCAGACAATTATTGGGGCTTGGCTTTAGGTGGTTTGGAAAAAGGCGAATCACCAATGACGATGGCTGCAGCATACGCTGTTTTTGCCAATGGGGGTTATTACTATCAGCCTCATTTGATCACGAAAATCGTTGACTCGACGGGGGCCGTTATCGTGGATAACACGACAGCACAAGGCAAACGCATCATTTCTCAAGACACGGCAGACAAAATGACCAGTATGATGCTGGGCACGTACTCGAATGGAACAGGGGTCAGCGCAAGTCCGTATGGCTTCACGATCGCTGGGAAAACTGGTACGACTGAAACCAATTTCGATGCTTCTAAGGTCAATGACCAATGGATCATGGGCTATACCCCTGATGTAGTGATCTCGACTTGGCTAGGTTTTGAGCAATCCAGCGCGGAACATTATTTGACCGGAACCAGTGGACAAGTAGTAGGGAAGGTCTTTAAAGCAGAGGCTGAAAATATATTGCCATATACGCAAGGCACCGCCTTCCAAGTTGCCGATGCTTACGTAACAGGTGGTCAATTGATGGCTGCAGACGAAGTACCTGATACGCAGACTGATTATAATAGTAGCACCAACAACTGGCAGCAATCGGTGGATGAATTTGCCGAGAGTGCCAAAGAAGGCGTGAAAGAATTTGGCAGTAAGATCAAAGAAGGGACCAAAGAGTTGTTCGGTGGTCTGTGGAACTCAATCAATGGCAATTAAACAGCCATGCAAGCGCTAGGCATGAATGGGGCAACAATGGTATACTAAAGAAAAGAGAAAGGACGGAGATATGATGGCAAATATATATGATACAGCAAATCAATTAGAACGCGAGTTGCGAGAATCAGCGCAATTTCAAGATTTAAGAGGCTCATTTGACCGCTTGAAAGCCAATGAAGAAGCGTATGCCTTATTCAAAGAATTCCAAACACTACAACAAACGTTGCAACAAAAAATGATGGCTGGCGAGGAAATGTCAGAAGAAGAAGCACAACAAGCCCAAAGCTTGTCGCAAAAAATTCAAGAAGATGAGATCGTTTCTGACTTGATGCAAAAAGAACAAGCCTTCAGCTTAGTTGCCAATGACTTGAATCGGATCATTATGGGCCCTGTCCGGGATCTATACGAAGCATAAAACCTGAATCGTATCAGTGAAGCAGATTTGAATCATTTCAGATCTGCTTTTTTTATGGGAACAAATTTTCGTATTTTACTGACGAAATACCAAAGAAATGTTATGATAGAGGCACTAAGGAGGAGTCAATATGCGATTTTTACATAGTGCTGACTTACATATCGATCGGTCATTTGAAGGCCTTCATTTGTTATCTGAAAAAGTGAAAGCACAACTCCCAGCCATCAATCAAAAGGTCCTGCATCATTTGACAAATGTGGCATTGACGGAGGAAGTGGATTTCGTCTTATTCGCAGGTGACACCTTTCATCAAGCACGGCCTAGTTTGAAAGTACAACATGATTTTTTTACCGAAATCAACCGTTTGGCGACGGCTGAGATTCCGGTTTATATGCTATTCGGCAACCACGATTATTATGATCCGCAACGGTACTGGTTTTCCTTTCCTGAGAACGTACACTTGTTTGAATCAGAAACTGTAAAAACGATCGAAGGGGTCACAAAACACGGAGAAAGTTATGCGATCAGTGGGTTCAGTTATCAGCATCCATGGATCGAAATGGACAAAGTTCCTACTTTCCCAGCAAGAAAAGCAGTAGATTATCATATCGGGATGTATCATGGCGATCAAGCAGGCACTCGATATGCGCCGTTTTCTGTCAGCGAGATGAAACATAAAGGCTATGATTACTGGGCGTTAGGACATATCCATGTTCCTAAAATACTCTCCGAACAACCACCAATCATTTATCCTGGTACGCCGCAAGGCAAGACCAAAAAGGAAACTGCTTCAGGCGTCGTGCTTGCTGATCTGACCCCGCAAGGCGCCAAGATCCAACAACTATCGGTGGCCGAGTTGTTTTGGGAAACAGCGCATATATCTTTGTCTGGCATCAGAGAAGCCAATGAGGTATTGCCGAGAATCCTGCAACAAGTGCAAAGTCAAAGAGGAAGACTGCTGCATTTGGTGATTGAGGATGATCAACAGCTGCCCTCAGACTGGCTGCGTGATGCGGAAAAAAATGAATGGATTTCCTATTTAAATGAACGCTTGGCACAGCTGGAGCCGCTGCAAGTCATCTATGGTATAACCGCTTCACAGACTGCTGCTGAAAAATATACGTTGGCAATCTCTGAAGCCTATCTGGCACAAAGCCTCAAGTTATATCAAGACCCAGACATCTTTGCGGAGGGACTGGCAGAGTTGCTGCAACATCCGATGATCCAACGAGGCATCGACCAAGATTCCTTCAAAGCGGATGTCTTGGCGCAAACAGCTGCCTTATTACAACAAACCTTTGATTGGGCAGGTGACAGCTATGATCATTCTTAAAGCGGAAATCACCGGTTTTGGCAAATACCATGGACAACAGTTCCATTTTGACCGTGGCAACCAATTGCTTTTTGGGCAAAATGAAATTGGAAAATCAACACTGTATCAGTTTATAGCGGCGATGCTATTTGGATTCCCCAAAAAAACAGCCAAGAAGAAAGATTACACGCCGCGCAATGGCGCCGCGTATGGTGGGAAATTGTGGTTGGAGATCGAACCTTATGGTGAGATCGTCATAGAACGGTATCGGCAAATTGATCGCGGACGAGGGAAAGTGTATGTCAATGGACAAATAACCGATGAAGCGTGGCTTGAACAGCATGTGCAGCCATTGAATCGCACCTTGTTTTTTGATGTCTTCACCTTTCAGCAAGAGCAGTTGAACCAAATCGATAAGCTGGGGGAAGAAGAGCTCCATCAGTCATTGATATCGTTGGGGATCACCGGCAGTCAAAATATGCTGCAGCAAGTTGTGCGCTTAGGGACCAGCAATCAGCAACTGTACAAACCCCGTGGCCAAAAACTGCCGTTGAATCAAGCACTGAAACAATTAGGAAAGCTGCAGCAGCAAATCGCAGATAAAGAAAGTGAAGAAGCACATTTGCAACACCAATATC
This sequence comes from Enterococcus sp. RIT-PI-f, assembly GCF_001297065.1. Lineage (GTDB taxonomy): Bacteria > Bacillota > Bacilli > Lactobacillales > Enterococcaceae > Enterococcus_D. The sequence goes on from NZ_LHOX01000015.1 coordinate 22,260, forward strand.
AGCAAATTGCGTTCATCCAATCTGATATCGATTCCCTGCAAGCCCGCAGTCAATCGTTGAATGATGCTTACCAAGAGAATCAGCAACGAATCAGCCATTGGGCACTGTATGAAGAGTGGCAGCAGATTGCAGATGTACCTGTTGCAGATCCCGAGCAGGCGCAGGCTATCAAGTCGTTCTACCAGACCTATCAGCAAATCACAGAAGAATTACGTAAGAAAGAAGCAGAATTGGATCAACTGGAACAAGGGCAAGGATCAGATAAATATTTCTTTTATCTGGATCATGAGCAGCCTATTGATCATCTCTTGCAACAGCAAGTAGAGATTGCGCGCTTAGCTGACCGTCAGGCAGCAGCAGATGCCAATCGTTCCCATGCCATCCAGCAATTGAATCAACTCGTGACCAAAAGGCAATGGCGCAGTGAATCACCCCCTTTTTTGACCGCACCGATCCGTGAAGCGTTGCAGTCATTAGATCAATTGAAAGCGCGAGCGGGTGAAATCGAGCGCCGTCAACAATGGTTAGCCGAAAAAGCCAGCCCCCTTGAAGCAACAGTTTCTCGATTGGAACACCAACAACCTGCATTAGGCGGTACACAGAAAAAGCACACTGGTCTGCGGCTATTGATGGCCATTGGACTTATACTGGTTATTCTAGGCTTCTTTACTGGTCCTTGGCAGTGGGTGATTAGCGGTGCAGGGGCGATCCTCCTCATCAGCGGATTGGTTCTCAGTCAAAAACGGCCTAAAAATCAACCACAGAACAAACAAGAATGGCAGGCAGCGTTGCTGCAATTGGATTTGATCGAAGAAGAGCAGGCTGAACTGCGACAAGAAGCCCAACAACAGCAACAGTCGATCCAACGCAAAACCCAAGGGTTATTGCCTTTTTTCGGACAGTTGCCGCATGAAGAATGGTCCGATTATTTGGACGCGTATGAAGCAGATGTCGCAGCCTATCAACATTATTTAGAAGAAGAAGCTGAGGCGAGTCAAGTACGGCAAACAGTAAGCGAGGCGCTGGCGCCTTTTGACGTATTGTTTCAACCGTATACAGATTGGCTGCCGCTGCAAAATAAATCGATCACGGATAAACTGACAGTGCTGGCAGCTTTTGCTAAAGATATGCAAGCAATCAAGTTGACCCGCCTGCAGCAACCCAGTACATTATTGGCACAACAATTGACCCGTTTACGCAAAGAGCGAGAAGACATCGTGGCTGATGCGAAAGAACTCTTGCAGCAGCAAGGACTAGAGCAGCCCGCTGAGATCAGTTTATGGCTCAAACAATGGGAGAGTGCGCAGCGCACCAACCGACGGGCAGCCGAACTGCAGGCGATGCTGACACCGATTTTCCCAGAGGCAGTCGATGAAGCTGCTTTGATACAGGAAAAAGAACGGTTGAAGACGAGCCAGGTACGCGTTCAAGAAGACATACGTGCACTGACAGAAGACAGACAGAAATTAGAACTGGAAGTCGCTGCCAGTCAAAGAAATGGCACATTGAACCAGCTGTATCAGGAAGAAAGCGAACTGCGGTCCGCGATCCAAGAGCTGGCTGTGACGTGGGGGAGTCGGCAATTGGCAGCGGCCATTTTGCGAGATATCACCACTGAACTATCAGAACAGCAATTGCCGCAATTGCTGACGGCAGCTTCAACGTACTTCGCCCAATTGACCAATGGACAATACCAGCAAATCCTCTTTGAGGAAGGTTTATTGACTGTTGCCAGTCAAAGTGACACCTACTCAATCATTGATTTGTCGACTGGTACCAAGGATCAATTGATTATGGCTATTCGTTTTGGGTACCTATCATTACAAAAAAATCAGCCGATCAGTCCAATCATTATCGATGATGGCTGGTTGCATTATGACAGTGCCCGTAAAGAAAGTTTGGTCCGCTTGTTGACAGAATTTGGCCAAAGTTATCAAGTAATTTGTTTGTCTTCTGACCAAGAAATGGTAAGCTATTATCAGAAGTATCAACAGCCAGTCTATGACCTTAGCAAAGGATGTGAATATTTGGTTGATCGCCAAATAACCCAATGAAAAAAATTAAAGAGTTAACCGTGGATGAAACCTTCCAACTATTTTTATTGATCAAGAATGCTGATGTACGAATCGCAAAGAACGGGAAAAAATTCATTGCTTTTACCTTTCAAGATACCTCAGGAACGATCGATGGCAAGTTTTGGGATGCTTCAGAAGAAGAGATTGCCCGCTTTGAACCCGGTCGTGTGGTGATGTTAGATGGCAAACGAGAAGTCTATCAAGGGAATCCGCAAGTCAAAATCATCCATTTGCGACTGGCAAAACCCGAAGAAGGGCAAGATCCAAGCCAATATATGGAAAAAGCCCCTATGAAAAAAGAGGATATGGAGGAAGAGATCAATCAAACACTGTTTGAGATCATCAATCCCCATTGGAACCGTATCGTACGCTTTTTGTTGAATAAATACAAAAAAGAATTCTTTGAGTTTCCGGCAGCAAAACGCAATCATCATGCCTTTGCCAGCGGTTTGGCTTACCACACAACGACTATGTTGCGCTTAGGCAAAGCCATCGTCAAAGAATATCCTGAGTTGAATGCGTCTTTACTGTATGCAGGCATTATCTTGCATGACTTGGGAAAAGTGATTGAGCTGACTGGACCGATGACGACGGAGTACACATTAGCTGGTAATCTCGTTGGTCATCTAGTCTTGGTCGATGAGGAAATCACACAAGCATGTATCGCATTAAAATTCGATGACAAGCAAGAAGATATCGTGGTATTGCGGCACATGGTCTTAGCCCATCACGGCTTATTAGAATACGGCTCACCTGTTAGACCACGCATTATGGAAGCCGAAGTCTTGCATCAAATCGATAATCTGGATGCTTCCATGCAAATGATGCTGACATCGATCCGCCTAACCGAACCTGGTGAGTATAGTGACCGCATTTTCGGCATGGATAACCGTAGCTTCTATGTACCCAAGAATATCTAAATTACAACGCTGATCGAAGCGTAAGGAAAACCATTGATAGCGACTGTTACTTGCGGCGGTATCAATGGTGTTTTTATTAGAAAAAATAGAAATTTTTAAGAGGTTTAAATAACGTAATACGAGGATTTTCTTTTGAAAATAAAATGCAATGCAGTAATTATTTATCATGACAGATTCACTAATCGTTGTTTAGAGACAACGAAAGAACTTAAAGGGATGGGCTATTTTTGTTAGTAAAGCAAGCTACCCGATATGAAAAGCGTACACTTTTTGGCCCTGAGATATTGGTCTGGGGAAATAACTATTTTAAAAATAAAAGAATTTTGTTAGTAGGAGAAATTCTAATCATTGAATATACATTGAAGTATTAGATAACATCAAGCATAGACTGAAAGAATAAAAAAGGGTATACAATTGAGTATCAAAATTAGCTAGATATAAGTTTTTTGGTGCAGCTGAAGTTTATTTTATGAAGAATAATAATAGTAAATATGGTTTTGATATAATAGAATAGGCGGATTGCTTCCAAATGAGGTGTCTGTAGTATTTATGCATTATCTATTGTTGGTTGTCCCCCAAAATATTGTTGACCTAATCATTGAGCTATTTTCTCACTGGTTGGATGAGAAAGACAAAGAAGATAGCTAGCAAGTTGCTATCCAACTCATATGCTGGCAGTCGCGACTAGCTTAAAAAAGGCGCTTGCATTTATAGAGGTTAGGGAGCGGCTTTTTGCTGCAATGCTAAAAGTATTATAATGGTTTGCAAACATATTAGATCACTAATGGTCGGGAAAAATTCGATAAAAAGGATGAATGAAATCTATGGAAATATTGTCGAGGAATTAAGTATGATGTTTTATTTACTATAAAATACCTAATCTAAAAAAAGGCACTTTTTTAGCAGTTTATAGCTAATATGTTGATTTAAATTAATATTTGTGATAAATTTTACATATAGAATCAGTTTTAAACTTTTTATTATATAACTTTAACAATATCCTGAAAATTTTTACTATAATTTTAAGTGATCAATTTTGTTTATTACTTTTTATTCTTATTCTTCTTATACAACATATATTCAGTGACTACACCTGCAAGCATATAAGCGACAAGACATAAAACAGTATAGACCCCATCTCCAGTGAACCCATTCCTATTAAATAGTATTACGATTAAAACAAAAATAAACGATATAGGGAAGAAAGTTTTCTGAGCAAACCTCCAGTTTTGATCGTTAGACATACTTTGTTTAGTTCTGTAGCCGATTAGAAAATTCGGTGATGAATTTAATTTAAAAATACTCGCAAGCGATGCTAATGATGAAAGCGTTAACGTAAATAACCCGATATCCATTATTTAGTCCTCCTTGTTATAACATATATATTAATATATGTTAATTATTTCACAGAAAGGAATTGATGGTAATGTATTATGGTAAGAACAAAGAGAATTTTTTGTAAAATGACTACATAGCAGATTGGTGTCTTCAAAGCATTTTTTCGAAACAGATTGCTTCAGAACGCCCTTGGTAGGGACCATAGTTTTCGATGCGATGATAGTGATTCTTCAAATAGAAAGCCACTGCAGCAGTATTGATCGTACGTGTTTCGCACACCAGCCTCAAATAGCCATTCTGTCTGGCCACCCCTTCAAGATGCTGCAATAGCTGACTGCCGTCTCCGGTTTTATTGGGACGGGTATAAATTCTTTTCAATTCGGCAGTGTCTGCATCCCTACGTTGCAATGAACCACAAGCTGCAGGAAGCTGATGCCGATAAGCGACGACAAAGTAACTTCCAGGTTCAGACATCGTATTTGGAAGAAAGTGACGCTGACCATTGTTCCCCGTGACGCTGGTCAAAATAGCGGACAACTCGCCCAACAATAGTTGGGCATCTGGGGTTGCAGGCGATTGTTCGCTAAATCGCAAAGTATTCATAGCAGAACTCCCTCCATAACATATCAAGAATCAAAATGTCTTGACCACTTCGATCGTTCCATCAATATGGAAAAACAGCGTATAATTGTCTTCTGTTTTGATGCCATCAAAACGGCGGGCATAGTATGTGATCGCGTCTTTTAGGGTTTGTGGCGGTACTGCTAAAAAAGCAGCGCAGTCCATTAATGTTGTGCAACCTTCTTCGAAACAGCGAATGATATCATAAGGAGAAACAACAATGGCCGACCCAATGGCGCGGGCTTTGTGTTCTTGCTTTCGCTTTTCATTGGTATCTTGTGCGGTAATGTCGCCGGCACTGGTCAAATAATGGCCAATTTCTTCTCCCAGTGTCTGTAACAGCTCTTCTTGTGACTGGTCAGGATTGAGATAAACGTGGTGGTCAATGTACAACCCTTGTTGTCCAGCAGGCATATTTTTGTCAAAGACAAAAGCCAAATCTGGATAAGCGGCCATCAGTTCTTCCACTTTATCCATGCACATCATTCCTTTTACTGTGGCGTTGTTTGATAAATTCGATATAACTGACGATATCATCCATTTGTTCATCTGTCACATCTTCATCGATATGGGCAGCCACTGTTTGTGCTTTAACAGATTGCGGCTGGAACTGCTGATCAGGTCGGCCCAAAAGAAAATCAGTCGATACGTGGAAAATCTCGGCTAATTTCACGATCGTCGTGCCATCAGGTTCATTTCGATCATTTTCAAAATGTGAATAGGCACCGCGACTAATGCCTAATTGTGCTGCAATCTGTTGTTGCGTTTGATTAGATCGCAAGCGCAATGTCTTAAGACGTGCCCCTAGCATACGTCAACGCCTCCTTTTTTTGTTAGTATACCATATTCGATATGAAATGTATCTATTCGATATAAAAAGATACATAAAATATCTATATCTGTTGACGATACGATTCGTATCTTTTATACTACCTTTATAGAGATACGTTTTGTATCGAAGGGGGTAGAAAGGATATGGAAGCATCCGTTTACACGGTCATAATCCCAGCACTTATCACTGGTCTGGTGACATTCTTTGCGGCCAAGGTATCAAGTAAAGCTTCGCTGGAACAAACCAACATCGACAATGCCCAAAAGTTGTATCATAAATATGAAACAATGAATCAAGAGTTGACCGTCAAATTGGCACATATAGAAGCAGAAAATCAACGACTAGACCAACAATACCAGCAGCATTTGGCTGTCTACCAAAGTAAACTGGCTGAGACAAGTAGTGAAAGAGATTTTTTGAAATTAGAGAACCAGCATTTGATGCAGCAGTTGCAAAAGCAAGAGAAAGGTACATCTAGTGGATAAAGTATAAAAAAAGCGTGATCCTCCCGGTCGGCAATTGCAAAAGACGACGTACATCTTTGCAAGTACCGATCGTGAGGATCACGCAATAGGTGTCAGCAGTGGTATCCAATGGATAGAAGAGGGATTATTGGACCATCTGCTCGTTGACATAGGTGGCATAAAGAGGGTGTGCATCAATAAGTTCTCGATGACGCCCTTGTCCGGTCACATGGCCATTTTCGATAAAATAGATTTGATCTGCATCAACGATGGTTGACAAGCGATGGGCAATCACTAAAGTCGTTCGTCCAGTCATCAGATGGTCAAGGGCCCGTTGGACTTTTTCTTCAGATTGCGAGTCAAGACTAGCCGTTGCTTCATCTAACATCAAAATTTTCGGGTCTCTTAAAAAGGCACGGGCAATGGCAATACGTTGCTTTTGGCCACCGGATAGTTTGACGCCCCGCTCCCCAATTTCCGTATCGAGTTGTTGAGGGAAATCATGCACAAATTGATCGGCATAAGCCAAAGACAACCCTTGCCATAGTTCGTCGTCAGTTAATGTTCGTTGCAAGCCATATTGCAAGTTGTCGCGAATCGTACCTGCAAATACTGCACTGTCTTGTGACACGTAGCCAATTTGGCTGCGCCAGTCTTGTAAGTTGACCGTGGTGATGGCTTGATCACCGATCTTGATTTCTCCGCTAGTTGGTTCATAAAAGCGTTCAAGTAAAGCGAAAATCGTTGATTTTCCGCCACCGCTAGGACCAGCAAAAGCAATCACGCTATTGGGTTTCGCCTCGAAGGAAATGTCGGTCAAAATCGGTCTGGTTGAATCATAACTGAAGTTGAGATGCTGTACGGATAAAGTGGCACCTTCTACTAGGGCTTTTTCTTGACCATGGATAGGTTCGATGGCGGTATTTAAAATCTCTTGGATACGTTCTGTAGCACCCATCGCTTTTTGGACTTGTGAAAAAAACAGCGCAAAAGTTGTGACAGGGGCAATAATGTTGAACAGGTAAAGCAAGAATGCCACCAATGCGCCACTTGTTAATGTTCCAGCTTGTACCCGCACTGCGCCATACCCTAGAATACCAACAAATAGACCCAACATCGCGGTCATCATGACTGGTTGTAAAACAGCTTCCACTTTGGCATCTTTGACACCAAGGGTGAAGATGTTGCTGATGAAGCGGTGACCGTTTGCTTGTTCGCTTTTTTCGCCATTGCTGGATTTGATCAAACGGATTTCACCCAGCTTCTCACTAGCGTCAGCATTGAAATCAGCCGTGGCTGCTTGAAGCTGACGGCCTAACTTGGACATGATCTTGCCAATCGGCAGCATGATCAAGGCAATCAAAGGAACCGCGCTGAACATGATCGCAGCCATTTTCCAGTCCATCCAAAATAAGATCGCCATGGAGCCAATCAATTGGATCGATCCGGTCACAAAACTTGGAAACTGAGAGGTGACCAATTCTTTGATGACAGTTGTATCGTTGACCAAGCGAGAACTGCTCTCCCCAGATTTATGGGCATCAAAATACCCAACAGGTAAGTGAAGCAGATGTGTCCATAGTCGTTCTCGTAAAGTTTGCACGGCACTTTCTCCCACGTAACGAAGGAGGAAGCCGCCTAATGTACCTAAACCTAATTGGAGGGCAAATGCCAGAATCAATACAATCAACATGTGACGATCAAAAGTGGCAGTCCCGCTGTTATCCACCAAACCTTTTGTCAATTGTGGGACGATCAAACTAGCACCGCTTGTGATCAGGCTTAGCACCATCCCTAGAATGAAAAGGGATTTTTTTGGATTCACACTAACGATCAATCGGATAAAGTCTTTCATTTTAAATGAACCATTCGCTTGTGGTAATGTTGTCAATCTTGCTTCTTGTTGCATGTTTTTCTTCCTTTCCTTTTGACGTCAAACGCCAAAAGTCTTCCTTCCTTCACTTGGTGCAATTAAAAATCTTGCCATTCATCTTGAGGTGTATGATCTGTATCACGGTTTTGCTTTGTTTTGTCAGAACCATTGAAGTCTTGACCTTTAAAGAAAGGGTGTTGGCCCCATCCTTGACGACAGTCTTGATTGCGTCCGCCAAAAGGATGGCCACCATGCATACCCGGACGACCGCGAAATGGCATTTGACGCATGGCTTCTTTCATTTGCTTTTTCATGGCTCGGCGTTCTTCATTACTCATCTCTTGCCAGTTGCCGCCCCATTGATCCATCATGGCTTCTCGCATCCCTTGCATCGCTTGGAAACGGTCCATAGGATCTACAAAGCGTTCCGCTTGTTCTTGAAAATCCTTCTCCCAACCGGCAGCAATTTTTTCAAGTAATGCTGCAAAAGTGGCTTGTTCTTCTTCTTGTAAGCCGCTAAAGAAGGTTTCACTAGAAGTTGCTTCTTTTTGGGCAGTCAGCGTGTCCGCTTTCTCACGGCCGGCATCTGTAAGGAAAATCCGTTTGCTCCGTTTGTCTTCTGGGTCTTCTTTACGCTGGATCTCCCCATTATTTTCCATTTTTTTCAGCAATTCTGCCAAAGAACTAGGACGTAGATCCAAGACTTCTGCTAAATGGTTTTGTACCAAGCCATCTTCTAATTTCAAAATCGCCAATACCCGCTGTTGGCCAGTTAGACGTTGTTTGCGTTGACTCATAAAGGCATTGCTTGCTTCACTGATAAAGCGTAATTGTTTCATCAAATCATCGGTTGTTTTAGACATTGAAAACACTCCTTTTTATTTATCGTTCGGTACCTAACGATATTGTGTGTTCAGTATAGTTCGGTACCGAACGAATGTCAACAATAAATTTAAAAAAATTTTTCTAACAAAAAGTAAGCAAAATGATTGACTTACAAAAAGTAAGTTGGTAGACTGAGCACATTGTTAAAGAAATGATAAAAAAGGAGTAAACACGATGGTATTTGGATTTGGCAAGAAAGAACCGCAAGTGATTGAAAAAGAAGTGACGAAAGAAATTTTTGTGACAAAGGAAAAGAAGAAAGCCCAGCATATTGGTATTATTGTTGGCAGTACAAGAGAAGGTCGTGTGAGTCCACAAGTCGCTGATTATATTTTAGAAACAGCAAAGGCCCATAGTGACCGCACATATGAAATAATCGATATCAAAGCCTACGATCTGCCATTTATGGGTACAGGAACACCGAATCAGGCGTGGAATGACAAAATCGCAGCCATGGATGGCTATATCTTTATTGTACAAGAATATAATCACGGGCTATCCGCCGCGCTAAAAAATGCGCTGGATAGTGCGAGGGAAGAATGGTTCAACAAAGCAGCTGGGATCGTAAGTTATGGCTCTGCGGGCGGCATTCGCGCCACTGAACAAGTACGATTGATCCTAGCAGAACAAAAAGTCGCAACGGTGCGTACCAATCCGGCATTCAATTTATTCACTGATTTTGAAAATTTTGCAGACTTTAAGCCAGGGCCGCATATGACTGCTGGCGTGAATGATATGTTAACGGAATTGCTTGATTGGGCAGATGTATTTGCAGATCGTGCAGAAGGATAAGGAGGAAACAAACATGAAATTCGGCATTATTTTAGGCAGCACAAGAGAAGGACGCGTGAGTCCGCAAGTAGGGGAATATATTCAATCTATCGCTGCGCAAAGAACACAACACAGCTTTGAAATCGTAGATGTGAAGGATTTTAACCTGCCATTTATGGGCACAGATGCACCAAATACCGCTTGGAATGACAAAATTGCAGCCCTTGACGGCTATATCTTCATCGTTCAAGAATACAATCATGGTTTTGCGGCTTCATTGAAAAATGCCGTCGACAGTGCGAGAGAAGAATGGTTCGATAAAGCAGCGGGGATCGTGAGTTACGGTTCTGGCGGCGGGATCCGCGCAGCAGAACAATTACGAACCGTTTTAGCAGAACAAAAAGTCGCGACGGTACGTACCAATCCAGCATTCAATTTATTTACCGATTTTGATCAGTTCACCGTCTTCAAACCTGGTGAACATATGCAAGCTGGTGTGAATGATATGCTAGATGAATTGACCGCATGGTCAAAAGCCTTTGCAACGATTCGCTAACCATCTGAATCAAAAGACCTTATCCATTATAAAACGGATAAGGTCTTTTCTTTATGTGTTCAATTTGGCTAAAACTGTTTCAGCCACAGCTTGAGGAATCCCGGCTGCTTGAATATCTGCAACAGACGCTGCTTGAATATTTTTCAGTGATTTGAACGTCTTCATCAGTTGCTGCTTCCGTTTTGGCCCAAGGCCTGGAATTTCATCTAATTTAGAAGAAAAGCTGTTTTTACTGCGCAATTGGCGATGGAAAGTAATCGCAAAGCGATGGACTTCATCTTGGATGCGTTGCAGCAAAAAGAATTCAACTGAATTGCGTTCTAAATGGATAGGATCCAAAAATTCGCCAAAAATCAGCTCGCTGGTTTTATGTTTGTTGTTTTTGACCAATCCAGCTACAGGGATGTCGATGCCGAGTTGATCATGCAGGACTTCTTGAGCGGCCCCGACTTGCGCTTTCCCGCCATCGATCACGATCAAATCTGGGAAGGGCAGGCTTTCTTTCAAGACCCGCGAGTAGCGACGGTAGATGACTTCTTGCATGGAGCCATAATCATCGCCGCCTTGCGCCGTTCGGATCTTATATTTTCGGTAGTCATCTTTAAATGGTTTGCCATCAACAAAGACCACCATGGCTGAAACTGGATCCGTTCCCATGATATGAGAATTATCGAAGGCTTCGATCCGATAAGGTGCTGGAATCCCCATTGCCTCTCCTAGCCGGTCGACAGCCCCGATCGTCCGTTCTTCGGTCCGTTCGATCAGCGCAAATTTTTGTGCCAAAGCGATGTGGGCGTTTTTGGTGGCTAAATCCACGAGTTTCTTCTTGTCGCCACGTTGGGGCTGTAATACTTTGGTTGCTAATAAAGCTTCTAAGGGTTCAGCTTCTATATGCTGCGGAACGAAGACTTCTTTCGGGATAAAATGTTCGTTTTTTTGATAAAATTGCCCGACAAAAGTCAAGAAGTCTTCTTCAGCTTCATTATAAAAGGGAAACAATGACACTTCCCGTTCAATCAGTTTTCCTTGGCGAATAAAAAAGACTTGGACACACATCCATCCCTTGTCCACACTGTACCCGAAGACATCGCGGTCCATTAGATCGGTCAACGTCATTTTTTGGCGGGTCATTACGGTATCGATAGCTTGGATCTGATCCCGTAATTCAGCAGCCCGCTCGAAAGACAAGGTGTCTATCGCGGCGGCCATTTTTTCTTGCAGGTCTTTCAAAATATCGACATGACCGCCATGGAAGAAATGTTTGACTTGATCAACGATTTTCTGATATTCCTTAGGATCCGTATCATGGACATAAGGACAGACACACTGGCCCAAATGATAGTACAGGCAAGGTCTTTTTTGAGAAGGACCGCATTTTCGCAAAGGAAACAAGCGATCTATGACTTTTTTTGTTTCATTGGCTGCCCGTGCATCTGGATAAGGACCAAAGTACAACGCACCATCTTTTAGTACTTTTCGGGTAATGATCAACCGTGGGTAGCGTTCTTTTGTGACCTTAATAAAGGGATAGGATTTATCATCCTTCAACATAATGTTGTATTTGGGTTTGTTTTTTTGGATCAAATTGATTTCAAGCAACAACGCTTCGGTATTGGACTCAGTGACAACATACTCGAAATCATTGATTTCTTGTACCAATCGTTCTGTTTTGGTATCGTGACTGCCAGTAAAGTAGGAACGTACACGATTCTTTAGTATTTTGGCTTTCCCGACATAGATGATCGTGCCGTTTTTGTCTTTCATCAAATAACAGCCAGGTTGATCCGGCAGCAAGGCCAATTTGTTTTTGATTTGCTCGTTCATGTGGACGTCCTTTCTTCTATATAGCAATCAGGGAATCTCTTCACTCCGGACAATCACGTCACAAGTAAGGGGAACGTAAGAGCCCGTTTATGCACTCTTCATTGTAGCACAATTTTCTTTAGAAACAATGAATTGCTTCATGCAGCAACCAGAATTCTGTGATCTGTAATAAAAAATTAACGATTGATTTCGTCCGTCCATTTTGGCTGGTATCGTGTATAATAAATGCTAAATGGAAGGATGGATGTCATTGAGTTGGGTTGGAAAAAAAGGATGGCTGCCAGGGCTTTTTTTGGCAGTGATTGTGGCAGCGGTGGCTAAATTCGCTGCAGAATGGGTACCGCAGATTGGCGGCGCAACGATTGCGATTTTGTTAGGCATTATTCTAGGAAATACGTATTTCAAACAATCTGTCTATCAACAAGGAACCAAATTTGCAGAAAGCCGCTTATTGGAATATTCGGTGGTCTTATTAGGGTTTACAGTAACCTTTCAAACGATCAGTGAAATGGGGTTAAAAGGGTTTGTCTTTATCCTATTGATGATGAGTATCGTGATCACGTCAGCAATATTGATCGGGAAAAAATTGGGCTTTAGTCAAACGATGGCCATGATGATGGCTGGGGGAAATGCGGTCTGCGGGTCATCAGCGATTGGTGCTATTGCACCTGCGATCAATGCAGATGACGAAGAAAAAGGCCAGATCATTACCCTGGTGAACTTACTGGGTACGGTCATGATGTTGACCTTGCCATTTCTCGGACTAGCTCTCTACGGAGAAGATCTATTGGCGAAAAGTGCCTTGCTTGGCGGGACCTTGCAATCGGTCGGACAGGTCGTGGCGGGCGCAAGCTTGTTGGATGGTGACGTGGTCAAGTATGCCATGCTCTTTAAGATCACCCGCATCATCTTGCTGACACTTGTCGTTCTGCTCTTTAAAAAAATGGCGAAGAACACGTCGCAAGGCACCAGTAAGAAAACCTTGCCGATTCCATGGTATGTCTTAGGTTTTCTGGGTATTTGTATCTTGAACAGCTTTACCGAGCTACCCAATTGGCTAAGTCAGACTGCACAATTTGTCAGCGGCTGGTTTGAAACAACAGCGCTGGCAGCGATTGGTCTACGGCTAGATTTCAGGAAATTCTTGAATGAAGGACCGCGTTTTTTGTATTATGGTTTATCGGTAGGCGCAGTGCAGACAGGCGCGGCAGTAGTGTTGATTTGGCTGTTGAATATCTAAAGACATAGAAAAAAAGTTTCTCCAACGAGATGTAGGGTTGGGAGAAACTTTTTTCATATCACTATAATGGGCATCCTCTTGCAAGTTGATTAATTTAGAAGATGTTTCACAAAAAAACGATCCATCGTTGTATGCTGCGTGTGCTGTAAAGGTCCATCAATCTCTATATAGCCCGCCTTTTGATACACGTGGAGGGCAACCGAAAGCAGATGATGGGTTTCAAGGTACAGTTGTTGATACCCCAATTCTTGAGCACTTGCTTCGATGGTTTGTAGCAAAGAATAGCTGAGCCCCAACCCTTTTGCTGCAGGACTGAGATAAAATTTTTGCAACTCAGCGATTTTTTTGGTTTGGTCATAAGGCGCATAACCACCGCCGCCTAGCACACCAAGCGCTGCATCCGTGATGGTGAAGTAATTGGCCATCGGTTGTGCATAGAATGTACTCAAATGATCTAGTTCAGGATCAAAATAAGCTGTTCCAGGCAGGTCCAACTGGTGATCTGCCAAATTTTGGCGGATGATCGCGGCTAAAAATGGATCGTCGTTGGGGTCGATCAAACGTATCGTCGGCTGCATTGTTGTTGTCCTCCTGTAAAATAGGTTAGTTACAGTGTATCACACCAACTGAATTCTGATAGCGATGATTCGCAGGTTATTCCGCAGTTAATGTTGTAGAATCAGGATGTCAACTCACTTTCCTTCATCAAAAAACGTGCTTCGTCCTTCAGTAGTCCGGCAGTTTCCTGCAACTGGTTATACGACTTCAATACATCCAGCAAGTGTTGTTGTGAAGCATGCAACGTTTCTTTTGTGGCTTCTGAGCTGGTCAAAACCAAACCCGCTTCAGCGTTGATTGCATGTAATGCTGACTCGATCGACTGGGTCAATTGTTTGGTTTGTTCTGCCAATTTTTGCATTTCATCGGTTACCACCCGAAAGCCAGCCGCTTGTTCGCCGATTCGTGCGGTTTCGATGGCCGCATTAAAGGAAAGCAGTTTGGTTTGTTGGGCAATGCGGTTGATGTCCTGCAAGACATGTGTGACTTCTTGAATCTCTGTTTCTAGATTTTGGGTCGTCTGTTGACTTTGATCGGACAGCACGTTGACTTGCGTGAGGTTTGCTGATAGCAGATTCACTTGCTGGTGACCCGTATCAGATAAACGGTTCAATACAGCCGCACTTTCTTGGACTTTTTTGACGGTCACGGCCAAAGTCGTTTCCCGCTGGGTAATATCAAAAGCAATCTTGACCACGTGGATCGCTTCCTGGTTTTCATCGAGAACTGGGAAATAGACACCTTCTAAAATCAATGTTTCTCCTTGCTTGTTTCGGCGGATGATCTTGTCTTGGAAACTTTTTTTGGTATCAAGAAGCTGAAACCAAAAGTCCTGGTAGGCTTGACTATTGGCATATGCATCTTCACAAAAAATCTTGTGTGGCAGACCGATGATCTCCTCTGTGGAATAGCCGAGTACGTCGGCCATGATCTCATTGGCAAAAACCACTTGTTTGTTGGTATCAAAGACAATCACTGCGAGTTCTTTAAATATGGCCTTAAGTAAATGGTCGTTCTGATTTCCTGCTAATGTAAAATTCATCGAGGTTTCACCTTTCTATTTGGGAAGTCTTCCTTCACGCGTCCTCCAATTATCGGTTGAGAACAGATGTCATTTAAGAGGTTTCTTGAAAAATATTTTGCTTTTTAATAGAAAGTTCGAAAATCTTGACTAAAAGCAAGTTGTTTTGATTATAGACGCACAGATGATAGGCTAATAATAGAATAAAAAAAGAAGGAGCGTATCTTATGACAGACAGAATTTCATTAGAACAAGCAGCTATCGATTTTAGCGAGGAAAATGCAGCCCATCCCCGGATCTATGAATTACCCCCTGAAGAAGGCCGGGCCTTGTTGGAAAAAGTCCAAGAAACCCCAGTCGAGACATATGCTGCGGTAGTCGAAGATCAACAAGTGGATACCGGCGAATGGGGCACGATCAATGTCCGCTTTGTCCGTCCTGAAGGCAACCATGCTATTTTGCCTGTCATCTATTATCTCCATGGGGCAGGTTGGGTCTTTGGCAGTGCGAAGACGCATGATAAATTGATCCGAGAACTGGCTGTGCGGACCAATTCTTTGGTGATTTTTCCAGAGTATAGTCGTTCCCCTGAAGCCAAATATCCAACAGCGATCGAACAGAATTATGCTGTCTTGCAACAGCTGCCAGGTTTTGTTGAAACAAAAGGCATTGACTTGAGTCGTTTGACCGTGGCGGGGGACTCAGTAGGTGGGAACATGGCAACCGTGATGGCGCTTTTGACAAAATCTAGAGGTGGGATTCCGATTGGCCAGCAACTCTTATTCTACCCAGTCACAGATGCCAACTTTGATACACCTTCGTATCAAGAATTTGGCGAAGGCTATTATTTGACCAAAGAAGGGATGCAGTGGTTCTGGGATCAGTACACGACTGACGAGGCGGCCCGTAATGAAGTGACAGCTTCACCCTTACGAGCCACCGCTGAAGCCCTCACTGATCTGCCGCCTGCGTTGATCATTACAGGCGAAGCCGA
The DNA here is from genome assembly GCF_001297065.1 of Enterococcus sp. RIT-PI-f. GTDB lineage: Bacteria > Bacillota > Bacilli > Lactobacillales > Enterococcaceae > Enterococcus_D. Next base: position 38,232 of record NZ_LHOX01000015.1, read on the forward strand.
TGTGTTGAGAGATGAAGGCGAAGCGTATGCCCAACATTTACGAGAGGCTGGTGTGGAAGTAACACAAGTGCGGATGCAAGGAATCATTCATGATTTCGCGATGGTCCATGCGTTAGATCAAACCAATGCAGCGCGTGGTGCGATGGATCTAGCCACTACATGGATCAATCAAAAAAATCATCCAGAGGCCAAATAATTCAATCCTTTTATAGAAAAAAATCGTCGATCATCGGCGATTTTTTTTTGCTTATGGGTGGCAAACAGATGCTTAGTCTAGCAAGTATGGAACCGTTATCGATAAAACGCTCACTTTTTTAATACAGTTTTAAATAGTTGTTTTTTGTTGATAAATAAATAAAAAGTGCTATTATTTTATTTGTGAGTAATACAGTTATCGAAAAGAGGTAATACAGTGAGTAAAAAAGGATCAGAATTAATTGTTGAAAGTTTGGAAAACCATCATGTCCCTTATATTTTTGGGATCCCTGGTGCAAAAATCGATGGTGTCTTCGATGTATTAGCGGATCATGGGCCAGAATTGATTTTGGCAAGACATGAACAAAATGCTGCTTTCATGGCGCAAGCCATTGGCCGCTTGACAGGGGAGCCAGGTGTGGTGATTGCAACGAGCGGACCGGGTGCCAGCAATTTGGCCACTGGACTGGTCACTGCAACAGCAGAGGGGGATCCTGTATTGGCAATTGCTGGTCAGGTCAAACGTTCTGATCTATCTAAATTGACCCATCAAAGCATGAACAATGCCGCACTCTTTGCACCAATAACTAAGTTCAGCAGTGAAGTCCAAGATCCAGAAACATTATCAGAAAGCATTGCGAATGCATTTCGTATTGCAAAGACAGCCAAAAAAGGTGCCAGCTTTTTGTCGATCCCACAAGATGTGACCGATGGCTTTGCTGAAGGTGCAGCGATCGAACCTTTGTCTGCGCCGAAACTAGGTCCAGCGGATCAAGCCGATATTGAGATGTTGGCAGAACGAATCCATGAAGCCAAATTACCTGTTTTGTTGCTAGGTATGCGGGCAAGTGGTATCAAAGAAACGCAAGCGATTCGCCATTTGGTGGCGAAGACAGGCTTACCCGTTGTCGAAACATTCCAAGGTGCAGGCATTATCTCGCGGGAATTAGAAGCCCATTTCTTTGGACGGGTTGGACTATTCCGCAATCAACCAGGAGATATGTTGTTGAAGCGCAGTGATTTGGTGATTGCTGTGGGCTACGATCCTATCGAATATGAGGCCCGTAATTGGAATGCTGAAAAAGATGCCCGTGTGATCGTGATCGATGAAGTGCCTATGGAGATCGATCCTTTTATGCAACCAGAAGTTGAATTGATGGGCAGTATCGCTAAAATCAGTGAACAACTTGCACAAACCATGACAGGGGATCAATTGTCAGAGGATGCGCGGACGTATTTGCAGGCGTTGCAAGAGAAACTCAAACAACAACCACCAATCAAAGAAGGGCAAGCACAAACCGTGCATCCTTTAGAAATCATTGATGTGTTACAACAAGAAGTCACTGATGATATGACAGTCACCGTTGATGTCGGCAGCCATTATATATGGATGGCCCGCCATTTTCGCAGCTATGAACCACGGCACTTATTGTTCAGTAACGGCATGCAAACGTTAGGTGTTGCATTGCCATGGGCCATTTCAGCAGCCTTGGTTCGACCAAATACACAAGTGATCTCGATTTCTGGTGATGGTGGGTTCTTGTTTTCAGCACAAGAGTTGGAAACAGCCGTTCGTTTGAAGCAATCGATCATCCATTTGATTTGGAACGATGGGACGTATAACATGGTCAAATTCCAAGAAGAAATGAAATATGACCGTGCATCAGGCGTAGATTTCGGGCCGGTAGACTTTGTCAAATATGCGGAAGCATTTGGTGCCAAAGGGCTGCGGGCAACCACGAAACAAGAATTAATTGCTGCAATCGAAGAAGGACTGGCGACAGATGGACCGGTCATCATTGATATTCCTGTCGATTATTCCGATAATGTGGCATTGGGCAAAACGATTTTGCCAGATCAATTTTATTAAGAACAGGAGGAATCATCTTGAAGGTACAAAGCAAAAGCTATCTTTACCAACATGGGACATTAGGCGGCTTGATGCAAGATCTGATGGAAGGGACGGAGCAGATTGGCCGCTTATTGGATGACGGCGATACTGGGATCGGCACGTTAGCTGGTTCAGATGGCGAAGTGATCATATTAGACGGCCAGATTTACCATGTGGATCAAACCGGCGACGTGCGTCAATTGACAGGTGCCGAAAAAACACCGTATGCCGCAGTGACCACATTTGCCCCCAATAAGCAGGTGGCGATCCATACTGAAACAAATAGTGATGGGGTCAAAGAACGTATTCTGGCACAGGTGAGTCCCAATTTATTTACGGCTGTCAAAATGCGCGGGGTCTTCTCTAACATCCATGTGCGGGTGGCACCGAAACAAACCAAGCCCTATCCGAAATTTGTTGAGATCATCGACAATCAACCAGAATTCCAAAGGACTGATGTAGCGGGAACCATTGTGGGCTTTTTTACACCCCAATTATTTCATGGTGCTGCAGCGGCTGGTTTTCACTGGCATTTTTTAAGTGATGATCATCAGTTTGCAGGCCATGTCCTAGATTTCGACTTGGCTGCCGGTGAAATCGAGTTGATGGAACTGGCAGAGTTTCGCCAACACTTTCCCATCGATGATGCCGACTTTTTGCAACGAGAAATCGATGTGGCGGGTATTGCGAAAGATATCCAATTAGCGGAATAAGGCGGCCTCTTTGGTGTCTGCTTTGTTCTATACAACGAAATAGGTAAACGCAAGGACACCCAGTGAACTAACGGGTGTCCTTTTTTCTTCTGGCCAAAGCGTGCTGCATCATGGATTCTTATCGCCGTGGTAGAATGAATGAACGATACTATGACAGATAAACAAGACGCATCCACGGCCTATGTGTGGTGTGGAAGAATAAAGTAAGATGCCTAATAAAGGCACGTAGGCAGAAAGAGGCAAATGATGGCAGACAAAAAAACAACTATTTTAGTGATCGGTGGTGGCCTGGGTGGGTTGTCCGCAGCAGTTTCTTTGACGCAAGCAGGCTATCAAGTCACCGTAGTGGAAAAAAATCACCATTTAGGCGGAAAACTGAATCATTTGAAGACAGCAGATTTTGGCTTTGATTTGGGTCCGTCTATTTTGACGATGCCCCAGATATTCGACAGATTGTTCACGGAGAGTCAGCGGCAAATGAAAGATTATGTACCGATTCGCCGTCTGCCCCTCGAATGGCGCTCCTTTTTTCCCGACGGCAGCAAGATCGACCTATATGGCGACCTGTCGCGCATGGCACAAGAAAATCCTGATTTAAACGCCAAAGACATGGAAGAATATCGCACGTTTTTGGCCTATGCCAAGGGAATTTACGATTTGACGGAAGAAGGCTATTTCGCGGAAGGTTTTGATCAGGCAAAAGATGTCTTGCGGCATCATGGCATCGTGCGTGCATTGAAAGGCTTCGATTATTTTTCCACGATGCAAGAGGCAATCGACAAACGGGTCAGCAATCCTCATATGCGGGATATGCTAGGGTATTTCAGTAAATATGTGGGGTCTTCGCCTTATGATGCCCCAGCAGTTTTGAATATGATGAGTTATATGCAGCATGCCCAAGGGATATGGTATGTACCTGGCGGCATGCAGCATCTTGCGCAAGGCATCGTACAATTAGCCAAAGAAATTGGCGTTACTTTTATCACCGGTCAGAAAGTCACGAAATTAGACACCCAAGATCAACAAGTAACAGCGGCGTATTTGGCGGATGGCCGACGATTGACGGCAGACATTTTTGTGTCAAATATGGAGGTCATTCCAGCGTATCAGCAATTGTTATCCGAGGAAATCTCTGCAAAAGTGCAGCAGAAATTCGAACCCGCCAGCTCTGGCTTTGTCTTGCATCTAGGGGTCAAAGGAGAATATCCGCAGTTGGCGCATCATAACTTTTTCTTTTCGGAAGCAGCACAAACGAATTTTGACCAAAACTTCCATGACCACCGATTGCCAGACGATCCAACGATTTACTTAGTGAATGTCAATAAGACAGACCCTAGTCAAACGATTCCTGGACATGAAAATCTAAAAATCTTGCCCCATATTCCCTACTTGCAAGATTCTCCATTCACTGAAGCAGAATATGCTGCTTTTCGCACACGCATTCTAGAGAAGTTGGAGCGGATGGGTTTGACGGATCTGCAAAAAAATATCGTTTTTGAAGATCGATGGACACCAGCAGATATCGAAGCCCAATATGCCTCTCATCGTGGTGCAATTTATGGTACTGTTTCTGATCGGAAACAAAACCATGGCTTCAAGCATCCGAAGCACAGCGAGAAATACGATAACCTGTACTTTGTCGGCGGCACAGTCAATCCTGGTGCTGGGATGCCGATGGTGACATTGAGCGGACAGCAAGTGAGCCGAATGATCACCCAGCGCAAACGTTAATTAGTGGTGTATAGACAATTTGAAAAAAGGAGGCTGATCAAGATGTACCTCTGGCTTGTAGGTTGGTTGTTGGCCTGGTTCAGTGGCTGGCTAGTGTTTGGCCGACGTGGGTACGTACCCAAAGACACAACGGCGGACATGCCTGATCGTCTATCGATCATTATTCCTGCCCGAAATGAAGCGGCTAACTTGCCCCAGTTGTTTCGATCACTGCAAGCCCAACAGATCGACATCCATGAAGTGTTAGTGATCGATGATGGATCGACAGATCAAACTCAGGCTGTGGCACAGCGCTTCGGGGCAACCGTATTGGCGACAAAAACCGATCAGCCCGGCAAAGCTGCCGCATGTTGGCAAGGGGCACAAGCGGCGACTGGCACATTGCTGCTGTTTCTTGATGCCGATACAACATTTTTGACAACAGAAGGACTTGCCCGGATCGTGACAGCTTTTCAGAACAAAGGCAACCAAGGACTCATGAGTGTTCAGCCTTATCATCACGTGCCAAAAGTCTATGAGCAACTCTCTTATGTCTTTAACGTTGTCCTCATGGCTGGCTTGAACAGATTTTCTGTCTTTGGTGAATCAGTCAAAGCAGGTGGTGCGTTTGGTCCATGTCTTCTGTGTACGAAACAGGCATATCAAGAAGTATCTGGCCATCAGGATATGGCACTAGGGATTTTAGACGATATCGCCTTGGCCAAACGATTTATGGCGGCTCAAATGCCGATCCATTTGTATAGTGGTCGTGGGCTGCTGGCTTTTCGCATGTATCCTAATGGGTTCAAACAATTGATCCAAGGTTGGACCAAAGACTTCGCCACAGCTGCTCAAGTCACGAATCCGGGACTGCTGGCGGGGATCATTCTTTGGCTCATCGGCAATAGCACGATCCCCTGTGTTGGCCTGCGCTACTCGTGGCCCATTGCAGCAGTCTGTTACGCAGTCTTTTATGGACAAAACGTCTATTTTGCCAAACGCGTGGGGACTTTTCGTAGGGACTTGCTCATCTTGTTTCCAGGCTATTTCTGTTTTTTTCTTTGTCTATTTGCCTGGTCGGCGATCCAGACCTATATCCGAAAATCAGTTGTCTGGAAAGACCGCAAAATCCATCTTTAGGAGGGAAATCAGATGTTGATCATCACGCAACCTATTATGCTGTTGCTAGTAGATATTTTGGCATGGGGTTGTTTGCATCTCGGTATTTCTTGGGGAATACGTCAAGTGCCGTTGGCTTTTTTCGCGGCACATGCGGCATGGTTTCGTTCATTCTCTTTTGAAAAAGAAGGGAAGTTTTGGCAAACGTATTTCCGCGTCGCACGATGGAAAGACCGCCTGCCGGAAGGGACGCAAATCGACAGCCGCGGATTTGATAAGTCGCGTATGACAAAGAGAAAAGAGGGCGCGTATCTTTATCAGTTCATGTTAGAAACTTGTCGTGCAGAACTGACACACTGGTTGCTGCTCTTTGCCGCAGGGGTGTTTTTCTTATGGAACCCAATGTGGGCAGCACTGCTCAATTGTGTCTATGCACTCCTTGTCAATCTGCCGTTTATTTTGATCCAACGCTACAACCGACCACGTGTGCGAAGGCTCTATCACAGATTTTCGGCGATGTAAACAAGCGCATCTCTTCAAGAGAATTGACAAGAGGGTGCTTGTTTCTTTGCAGGTGCCGATGGGATTTAAAAAAATAGGTGTTAATTTTGGTGGGATAGCCGATGTCTCTTTCGTGTACAGTACAGATACACAGAAGAAAGGGTGACGACTATGACTACAGCTTTTGGGCAGCAGCTCAGAACCTACTTAGGGGAGGAAACAACATGATCACAGAATTGACCCAGATCGACCATTATTATGAGATGCTGGTAGAAAAGAATTCGCAGTATGAAGGTATTTTTTATGTAGGCGTCAAGACGACCGGTGTTTTTTGCCGCCCCACCTGTCCCGCCAAAAAACCATTAAAAAAGAATTGCGAATTTTTCGGCGATGCCCAGGAGGCCTTGTTGGCTTCTTATCGTCCGTGCAAGCGATGCAAGCCCCTGAGTGCGCCAAGTTATCTGTCGCCAGATGTCCAACGACTAGTGGATGCCGTAGAAACCAATCCAGAACGGAAATGGACGGATAAAGACTTTGATTCCTTGGCAATCCATCCGAATACTGCCCGCCGCCAATTCAAAAAGTACTTTGGTATGACTTTCATTGAATATTCCCGCGCCCGCAGACTGGGCCTAGCTTTCAAACATATCCGTCAGGGCGAACCCATCATCGACGCCCAATTGGAGGCAGGCTTTGATTCAGGCAATGGGTTTCGGGATGCTTTTGCCAGAATCATGGGGGAGTTGCCTTCCAATAGCAAAGAAAAGCGCGTCCTGTATTCTACATGGCTTGAAACCAAATTAGGGGCGATGCTTGCGATCAGTGACCATGAACAGTTGTATTTGCTGGAATTTGTTGACCGGCGAGGATTGGAAACAGAAATCATGGTGCTGCGCAAACGCTTGAATGCAGTCATCATCCCGCAACAGACGGAGATTATCCAACTGTTGACACAAGAGCTGAGCGAATATTTTAATGGACAGCGGATGACCTTCACCGTTCCATTGGCGATGATCGGTTCGCCGTTTCAACAACAAGTCTGGCAGCAACTGCAGCAAATCAACACTGGAGAAACATATTCCTATAAACAATTGGCACAAGCCATTGGCAATGACAAAGCCAGCCGCGCTGTGGCGAACGCCAACGGCAAGAATCAGCTGTCAATTTTGATTCCTTGTCACCGCGTTATCAATAGTGATGGCACCCTCGGCGGCTATGGCGGCGGACTAGAACGCAAAAAATGGCTACTGGCACTGGAGCAAAAGATGGCTCAGTCACTGTCAGAACCAAGCACCGTACCAATTGCCTCGGCCCGTTGATCCTGATTTCTATACGCATACACAGCACGTTGGTCGCTGGTATGCGTATTTTGCTATTTCCGTATAAGCATATTCGTTTACAACTTACAAAAAGTAAGTTATGATTATCTCGAATTCGAAATAAATGAGGTGAATGATATGACCCATCAAGAAGCAGCATTAACTGCCTATATCGGATTGCTTCGAACAGCCAATCAATTAGCACAAATGGCCAAAGCGGATGTCCGCTGTTATGGCTTGAATATCACCGAATTTTCAGTGATGGAACTGTTGTATCATCGAGGCACCCAAGCGACTCAGGCTATTAAAGAGAAAATTTTGATTGCCAGCAGTACAACGACCTATGTCATTGATCAGTTAGAGAAAAAAGGTCATGTGCAAAGACAACACAGCCCACACGACCAGCGCATCAGTTTGGTTTCTTTGACCGAATCGGGAAAAACGTTGATGGATGCAATTTTTCCCTCTCACGCGCAGCAGATCGAACAGCTATTTGACGCTATCAGTACTGAAGAATTGACGACATTAAAATCGACCTTACGAAAAATCAAACAACCATAGAAAAGGGGAGCTATCATGCGAACACAAGACCAATTATTAGGGGTACACCATGTCACTGCAATGACCAGTGACGTTGAACGTAACTATCACTTTTTTACGGATATTTTAGGGATGCGCTTGGTCAAAAAGACCGTCAACCAAGACGATATCTATACATATCATACTTACTTTGCGGATGATATTGGTACACCGGGAACGACGATGACTTTTTTTGATTTTCCACAGACGTCAAGAGGCAGTAAAGGAACCAATGCAATCACAAGAACCAGTTTTCGTGTCCCCTCCGATGCAGCATTAGACTATTATGCCCAACGACTAGATACCTTCTCAGTCAAACATGAAGCAGTAACGACGGTTTTTGGCACAAAAGTCTTGCGCTTTTGGGACTTTGACCAGCAAGCGTATCAATTGATCTCTGATGAAGAGAACCACGGTGTCGCTGCAGGTACACCATGGAAGAAAGGCCCAGTGCCGCTAGAATTTGCTATCTATGGATTAGGTCCAGTAGAAATCACAGTGTCGTACTTTGCAGATTTTAAAGGCCTGTTGGAAAATGTCTTTGGCTTTCAAACCATTGCCCAAGAAGCCAACCAGGCATTGTTGTCCGTGGGGGAAGGCGGCAACGGTGGGCAGATCGTCTTGATCGAAGATGCGACAAGTCCGCAAGCGCAGCAAGGGGATGGTGAAGTGCATCATGTCGCTTTTCGTTTAGCAGATCGGGCCTCTTTGGCAGTCTGGCAAGAAGTTTTTGACAATCTAGGATTAAGCAATTCAGGCTATGTCGATCGTTATTACTTTGAGTCACTGTATGTCCGTATCGGTCATATTCTCTTTGAACTTGCCACGGATGAACCAGGTTTCATGGGGGATGAACCGTATGAAACGCTTGGTGAGAAACTATCTTTAGCCCCATTTTTAGAAAATAAACGCGACTATATCGAAGGCGTGATCACACCTTTCAATACAGTACGGCAGTAAGGAGCCGCCCATGCAACCAATCGATCATATCCATCATATATCTGCAATCGTTGGCGATCCGCAAGCCAATGTCGCCTTTTACCGTGACGTATTAGGCTTGCGCTTGGTGAAACAGACCGTCAATTTTGACGATCCCTACACTTATCATTTATATTACAGCAATCAGGCTATCGACAACGGCATGATCATCACCTTTTTCCCATGGGCTAATGCCCATGCAGGGCGTGTGGGCAGTGGTCAAGTTGGACGCATTGCTTTTCGTATCCCCAAAGGTACAAGTGACTATTGGCAAGAAAAGTTGACCACCGCGGGGATTCAGGTACAAGAAAGTACCCTGTTCGATCAAAAAACATTGGTACTCGCAGACACCCATGATTTGGCTTTGGCGTTGGTCGAAGCCGAAGAATCAGCAGACACACCTGCTATTTTGGGCTTTCATGGGGCGGTGCTGTTATCGGCACAACCAGCAGCCACGAGTCAAACCTTAACGCAAGATTTAGGCCTTCAACTGATCAAGGAAACAGATACCAGCAGTCACTTCCAAACCGTGGGCAAATGGCAACATGAGATCGTTGTGCCGCACCAGGCCATGCCAGCAGGGCGTTGGGGTGTCGGCACTGTTCATCATATTGCCTGGTCAGTACCAACTGATGCTGTCCAAAAAGAATGGCAAACGTATCTGCAGGGAGAACAATATGGGGTGACAGAGGTCAAAGATCGCAACTACTTTCACGCCGTTTATTTCCAAGAACGAGGATCGATCATTTTTGAGATAGCCACAGAGGCACCAGGATTCTTGGTGGATGAACCGCTGGCTTCAGTCGGAGAAAAATTGATGCTGCCGCCGCAGTTTGAGGCACAACGCAACGATATTATGGCCCATTTACCACAGCTGCACATCGATTGAAGCAGCAGAAAGGAGCAGATATGCGACAATTAGACCCAGCGACATTGACCCAAAAAGAAAATTATAAGCTATTGATTGGCTCTGTGATTCCAAGACCGGTAGCCATTGTGACGACAGTGTCTGAATCCGGCGTCCTCAATATCGCGCCTTTCAGTTTCTTTACGATCGTCAGTTCTGACCCTGCCATCGTATCGATTGCAGTCCAGCGCAAAGAGGGCGCAGCTAAAGATACGGCGCGGAATGTCCTAGCGACCAAAGAAGCGGTCATACACATTTTGGATCAAGACAATGTAGCCGCCGCCAATCAAACTGCCGCGCAACTACCAGCTGGCGAGAGCGAATTGACAGTTGCCGATTTTACGACAGTTCCCTCCGCAACGATTGCGGTTCCTGGTTTAAAGGAAGCGAAAGTACGTTTTGAGACCAAGTTGTATCAGCATGTGCCCATTGAGGCAGGTAGTCAAGTTGATTTATTGTTGTTTCAAGTAACGGCCTATCAAATTGATGAAAGTATCTATCAAGAAGGTAAAATCGATCCCTCTGGCTTACAGGCGGTCAGTCGCTTGGCCGGCAATACATACGCCACGATTGGTGAAATGTTCGATATCAAACGACCGGAGTAAATAAAGGAGGACAAATGATGCACGCACTATACCAAGCAGGACAACCAGAGGCACCGGTGCTGGTATTGTTACATGGCACAGGCGGTGACGAACATTCGCTGCTGGACGTTGGTCGTACGCTTTCTCCAGAAGCATCTCTCCTCAGTTTTCGAGGGGACGTGCTGGAGAACGGTCTGCGCCGTTACTTCAAACGATTGGCAGAAGGTATCTATGATGAAGCAGATCTGGCACAACGGGGGGATGCATTGGCCGCCTCGATCCAAGATGCGGCAGCAACCTACGACTTTGCCATGGATAAAGTGGTGCTTGTTGGCTACTCGAATGGCGCCAACATCGCCATCCGGCTCTTGCTGACCCAGCCTTCCGTCTTTAACAAAGCCATATTGTATCATGCAATGTACCCTGTCAAAGACCTACCATCTGGGGATCTCGCTCAGACGCACGTCTTTATGAGTTTTGGCTCCCATGATCCCATCGTGTCAGCGACAGATGCCGCCTATGTCAGAAAACTTTTCACAGATCGCCAAGCAACAGTCACAGATAGTTGGACACCGAGTCATCAGTTGGCGTATCAAGAAGTGGCAGAATCGAAAGTATGGTTGGCGAAATTTGGATAAAATGAAAGCTAAGGACTTGCTAAAGTAACATATTATATTCTGAATTAGATAAAAATAAAAATATATGATATAATTGAGTATGAATAAAATATCATTTGAGACGTATAAGCGGCCTAACGGTCATGACGAATTTCTAGAATGGTTAGAAACATTACCCAAAAAAGATAGTGCAAAACTTTTGCGTACGATTGAAGAAACAGAAAGAAATGGTATGCTTGTAGCGCAACGTTTGAAATGGGTGAAGAAATTAGACACAAATTTATACGAGTTGAGAAGTAAGGTAGGATCGAATATACAAAGAGCGATATATTTTCATGTGATACATGGAAGATATGTAATCACCCATGGCTTCACCAAGAAAACCGAAAAAACGCCAATAAATGAATTAAATCATGCAAAAGAACTGAGAGAGGAGTGGTTTGCTCATGCTGATCAAAGATGTGATTGAAGAAAAGAAGAAAGATAGTGAATTTTTAGAAGCATATGATCGAGAAGGAAGAAAACTTAGTACGGCAGTCGCTCTCTATCATGCCCGTGAAGAGGCAGGTCTCACGCAAGCCGAGCTTGCACAAAGAGCACATACAACGCAAGCTACAATCGCTAGAATCGAAAGAGGAGATAACGTTTCATTTGATAAACTGGATGATATTGCTAGAGCGTTAGGCAAAAAACTAGTAGTAGAATTTGCTTAACAAACTTGGCAACCACTTCTTTAAACAAACTTTTTTTAAAAAATTGATAAAATGAAAATAAATTTATTCGTACTTGAAAAGCGAGAAAAGGTAAAAATATAAGATGTAAGATGTATCACCTTAACCAGTAATAGAAACTAAATAGATCAAAATCAATGCACACGCCCTGTTAGATAAGGAATCTTACCTAGCAGGAAGTGTGCATTGATTTTTGTATTCGTGTGACCTTATCAAATATCCGCAAGCAAATGATGTGCTACAAAGACCCAATTGCCTCTACGATCGCAGTCTCACCATTGATCACTTCAAATTCTTTGCCTATCGTATCCTTGTTTTCTAAAACGGCCACTAGGGTTGCTGCGACATCCGCTCGTGAGATTGGCCCATAGGCATTGCGCTTGCCAACAGTCACTTTCCCTGTGCCAGGTTCATCGGTTAACCCACCAGGGTGAACGATCGTCCAATCCAGATCTGTCCGATTCCGCAGCCATTCATCCGCATAAAATTTGGCAATCGTATAAGAGCGCAAGCTGTTTTCTTTCAGTAGTTCTTCTCGATCCGCACGGAACGTGCTGACCATGACAAAGCGTGAAACGTCGGCTTTTTTTGCAGCTTCCATTGCTTTGACTGCACCATCTAAATCGACAGCAAATGTTTTTTCCAATCCTTTTCCTCCCGCACCAGCGCTAAAGATGATCGCGTCAACACCTGCTGCGGCTTGGGCAATCTCATCGATCGAACTGGTAGCAATGTCTAATAGGACGGTTTCAATGTTTCGTTCTTCAAAGAAAGCGACTTGGTCAGGATTTCTGATCAATGCTTTCTCGCTGATAGCAGCATGGTCGCTGATTAGGTCTGCAAAGTGTTGTCCAACTTTTCCATAAGCACCAATAAATAAAATCTTCATATCCATTCTCCTTTATCTTTTCTGTCTGTTGCTTGATCCGTCTCGTACGAATCTGTCCGTTTAAAGGAACCATGTCAAGCATAGCACGCAGAAAGAAGGCTGACAAATGATGTGGATTGCTGCATATATGAGCGATAACAAGTTTATTTTTTTATGATTTTCCGTCTTTTGCTTGCCTTGGCGTACACACCAAGGTTTATGATAAAGACCATAAAGGAGGTCGAGAAGATGAATATCAAAAAAGCTGCAGAAATGTTTGCCTTGAGTACAGACACGCTCCGCTATTATGAACGTGTGGGGGTGATTCCACCGGTGCATCGCAACAGCAGCGGGTATCGGGAATACAACACCAATGATTTGAATTGGATCTATTTGGCCAAAAATCTGCGGAATGCAGGCTTATCTGTAGAATCATTGATCGAGTTTGCCCAATTGGCACAGCTGCGAGAAACCCAAAACGTGGAGGCTGCCCAAAAGCAGATTCTTTATGATCAATTGGAAGAGTTGGACAAAAAATTGGCAGACATGCAGGAAGTCAGAGAGTTGTTGGTATACAAAATCGATACCTATGATGACCATATTGCGAAATTCAAAGCCGGCGAGAGAACACCAGATAAAGTAGAAAAATTATGGGAACGAAAAAAATAAAGAGATTTCCCTTGCGTTGAAGTGGACTTCAAGGTTTAGAGTAGTGACTGTACTGAAGAATAAAGGAGGATATACGATGCATACAATGACATTGAATAACGGTGTAGAAATGCCGCAATTAGGGTTTGGCGTATACCAAATACCTTTGGAAGAAACAGCCGAAGCAGTATACGAAGCAATCAAAGCAGGGTATCGCTTGATTGATACAGCAGCTGTTTATGGCAATGAGAAAGAAACCGGCCAAGGCATCGCTCGGGCCATCAAAGAAGAGATCGTGACCAGAGAAGATTTGTTTGTCACATCGAAACTGTTCATTTTACAAACGCCTGAGGACAAAGCGGCAGCAACGATCGACCACTCCCTAGAAGTGATGCAATTGACCTATTTGGACCTCTACTTGATCCATCAACCCTATGGAGATGTTTATGGTGCTTGGCGCGCATTGGCGGCGGCCCAAAAAGCGGGCAAAGTCCGATCAATTGGCATCTCCAATTTCAAATCTGCCAAAATGATTGAATTTGTTGGACTGACCGAGGTCAAACCGCAAATCAATCAAATCGAAGTCAATCCATGGTATCAACGGGAAGAAGACCAAGTATGGCATGACAAATATGGCGTGCAGATCGAAGCCTGGGCGCCTTTTGCGGAAGGCCGTCATGGATTGTTCCAAGACCCCGTATTGACAGAAATCGGCGCGCAATATGGCAAGACGGCAGGACAAGTTGTCTTGCGTTGGCTGATACAAAGAGGGATAGTCGTGTTGGCAAAATCCGTCCGTCCTACACGCATGGCCGAAAATATTGATATCTTTGATTTTGCCTTAACAGAAGAAGACATCGCAAAAATCACGGCATTGGACAAACAGGAATCGGCTTTCTTCGACCACGATGCACCACAACAAGTCGAATGGTTCATGAATCGTATGCTGGATACAGAAAAATGACCCGTGTATTGATCATTGGTGCGGGTGGCCAAATCCCTCGTTATTTGATTCCGCTATTGCAGGCACAACCAGCTATCACAGTGACACTATTCGGGCGTCATGCCGATACGCTGCCTTATGATGGTTTACGGAAAATCACGGGCCAAGCCGACTAACTGTCAGACTTGGTAGAAGCGATGCAAGGCCAAGACATCGTCTATATGAATTTTGATGACAAAGCAATCACAGAATTGGTGATCACTGCGATGCACCAAACGGGCATTCGGCGAATCATTCAAGCAGGGGTTTTAAGTGTCTACGGTGAAGTAGCAGAACCCTTTGCTGCATGGAATACCCGCATGATGGGCGAAGCTGTGGCCAAAGGTTGCGGCATCGAAGCACTCGAAGCAAGTGATCTTGATTATGTCTATTTGCGAATGACCTGGTTGTATAATGGCCAGCGCAGGGAGTATGTTGCTAGTCCCAAAGGCGCCCCCTTTCTGGGCGCACAAGTGACCAGAAAAGCGATCGCACAATGTGTCTTGGACATCCTCACTGGCAAGCGGGAAGACCACCGTGCCAGTATTGGTCTATGGGAACCCGGCTCAGAATATAAAACGAAACCTGATTTTTATTGAGGATCTAGCTCCTGATACGCGCTAAACGATCCTATATAGGGGGCCGCTTCATGGCCTCCTATTTTAAATTGATATAGAAAAGAAGCATACGTGCTGACAGCAATACAAACAATCGAGGATGGTTAGACACCATCGAGATAGGATAAGAAGGGAATCAATTGAACAAACAACGATTTGGTATCATCCTGCCAATTACATTATTGGCTTATTTTTTGATTTTGATGGACAATTCCATTATTTTTACAAGTTCGATCGAGATCGGACAAAGTTTACATTTAACCGCTACCGCTCTTTCGTGGGTATCAAGTGCCTACACCCTAACATTTGGCGGCTTTTTATTACTGAGTGGCCGGTTATCTGACTTGCTCGGTAGAAAGCGAATCTTTTTGATTGGCTTGACCATTTTCGCCATCAGTTCTTTTCTGATCGGCAGTGCGCAAGATGCGACAACCATGATTTTCATGCGGGCGTTGCAAGGGATCGGCAGTTCGATCATTGCACCAACGACATTGGCTTTGATCATGGATGCATATCAAGGCACCATGCGGCAAAGAGCCATTGCTTACTACGGTGCGACCGCAGGGATTGGCGCAAGTGTAGGCTTGCTGGTAGGGGGTGGCTTGACCAGTTTGATTTTCTGGCGCGCTGGTTTCTTGATCAATGTGCCATTCACCCTCCTATTGATCTTGCTGACAATGAAATACATTCACGCAACCCCTGTCAAAACGGGAAAAATCGATTATTTAGGCAGTATCTTATCGGTATTCAGTTTGGTGGGCATCATTTATGGCCTCACTGAATCGATGTGGTGGATCTTCAGTCTGGGCATTGTTTTGCTGGTGCTCTTTCTCTATTGGGAATCTCGCTGTGCATCACCCATCTTGCCCTTGGTCCTGTTTAAAAACAAGATCCGCTTAGGCGCCTATTTCACACGATTGTTGTTCATGATGGCAATGCTGCCCTTATGGTTTTTCCTGCCACAAATGATGCAAAGTCAGTACGGCTTTAGCGCCTTCGAATCAGGATTGGCCTTTTTGCCATTAACGATCGTCAATTTCATTGTAGCGTTGCAGCTGCCGCGATTGACAGCAAAATTTGGCAATCATAGGGTCTTGCTGCTGGGAGAAGTGATTTTGGCAGCCGGACTTGCTGCACTGGCATTGACGGACACTACAAAAGGGTACTGGCTGGCAATTTTCTTGCCAATGCTCATTTTAGGTATCGGCCAAGGGTTGATTTTGGCGCCAGTAACAGCAGCTGGTGTGCATGAGGCCTCAGATGAAATGGCTGGTATTGCCAGTGGCGTCACCAATATGATGCATCAAATTGGCGGGCCAATCGGGCTTTCGATCATCGTAGCCACCACACAAGTGTTTCATCAAGAGATGTGGTGGATGGTTGGATTTACACTTGCAGCGGTCGCAATTGCGGGGATTTTTGTTAAGGATTAGGCCGGTTTTGAATAAATAATATGTAAATAATTAAAGAGGTATAAGCAAGTAGTTATCCAATAAAGGTGGGTAACTACTTGCTTTTTTTGATTAGTGTATGATATTTGGGCAGGAGAGGGGAAGATTACAAAGAAGACTGTCTTATCAATTATTTCACTAAATAGTGAAATAATTGATTTCTCATTTTATATCAGATGCTATATTGTTTGATTTGTAACAAAGTTATGCCATAATTTTAGGTTAAATACGTTATTCTAAAAAACCTTCGTTTTTAATACTGGTGGAAATGAGAGTCATTATTTTGAAGAAGTGGCTTGAAAACAAGATCAGCATACATTTGATTTCCTAGATATTAATCGTTATTTTATTTTTTAAAAACGAAGAATTTTGAGACTGATGGGGGATAATTTGAACGCGCTTTTAGTATGAAAATATGGAGTAAGGGAGTGGCCAGAACGTATTGAAAGATAAGACACCATTACATTTAACAGATTTTATCAGTTGCCGGTGGGTGCACTATATTGATTCTTCACACTTACTTAGGCAGTTATAGGTATTTAAAATAGACAGAAAAATCAGTAGAATGATCTATGTCATACTGTCTGGGTGCAGAGAATCGTTAACAAATCAATTTATACAGCAGTACAAGAATGAGAGGAGTGTCGAAAGACTATGAATGTCAATCAAATTGATACACCAAAAGAGTATTTATATTACTTTGATGAAATCATCAAGAAAAGTCGATGTTCTAGTAAATACCCTAAAATTTATATGTTTTACCAGAAGTTATCTGCGCAGTTTATCATTCATTACCAACAAGAAGAAATGCCTTTGTTTGAAAAAATGTCCAAGCTATTAGCAATCGACGCACAACTCCAAATAATTGCAGAATGTTTAAACCAAAATAAAGATGATTTTATAGAATCTTTTGAGGAAGAAGCCTTTATCGAAATGGTTGAAACAGATAAAAAATGTTATTACAGGGAGTTATCTGGCTATAATATGAGCACACCACCTCCGTGGGGGCTTATCTATTTAAGCGAAGATAGATAATGACGCAAATGGAGACTGTGTTGCTTATATTTGCAATGAATAAGTGAATAGGCGAAGAATGTGGGAGAAGCCGATTTTCAGTCGGCTTTTTTCAAGCCTTCTTATGCGCATAATAAAGGCCATTCTCAATGACTGTTGTCAGACGTTCATTGTCTCTTTTACATAAGATGTCCGATCCTTGTTTGCTGCCTTTTACCATAGAATACGGAGGAATAAATGAAATCTTTACAGCTGAACTTCATTATCAATAAGTCTACTGTACGTTGGCTGCAGATGTTAAATGATTTTGAGAGAGAGAGGGTTTGCTCTCTTGCGATGCTCGAAGAAAAATTAGATGTCACCAAGCGGACAATTAGAACCGATATTAAAGATATCAAGCATTATTTTTCTGATACGTTGCATTTAGAAAGTTCTTCAAAAGGTTATTTGTTTAAGGAACGTTGTACAGATGGATATGTGAAGAAAAAGCAGCAGTTGATCAAAGAAGAGGGTTTCTTTCAAATTCTAGAATCGATTTTGCAAGGGAAATTACATTCAATTGATATATGGGCTGACAAATTGTATATGTCTGAAAGTACGATGCGCCGCTATTTTCAAGGAATCGCTCCAGTTTTGGCACGGTATGAGTTGAAGCTAACGATGAATCCCGTGAATTTTGTCGGTCAAGAAACCAACATCCGAAAATTTTTTAATGATTTTTATTATGAATCGGATGTGACACTTCATACTATACTCCCACCGAAAGCGTTGATAAATCTTGTTGCGGAAGCGGTGGCTGAAACATCTGTAAAAATTGAAAATACAGGTGTTTTACCAATCGACTTCTTTTATAGCGTATACATCGCGATGGTCCGTTATCGTAAAAAAAATTACATCAAGTTACCGACATATCTGATGGATAAAATCAAGAGTATCAAAGAATTTGAACTCTATCGTATTATAAGAGAAAAAATGAGTGTGAGATTCCATGTGAGTATCCCTGAAGAAGAATTTATATGGGTGTATTTGATTACAGTATGCAAGCGTACCATAGTTGACATTGAGAAAGAGCGACTGTTCATTGAACAATACACATTTTGGCCGGAGCTAGAGGAAATAAGTAAAATCTATAGCCGAACATGGGCGGACACTTTTAAGATACAGCAGGCTGATTTGTCGGTCTTGATGCATTCTTTCTTTCTATCAAAAAAGATCAATGATCAAATTGCACCAGTGTTGAACTTATCCCTTCCAGAGGTCAAACAAGTCGGGCGGACCCATGGCTCTTATGAAAAAAATGGCCAATTTCTGGCGGATGTATGGGATAAACTCGCGATCAACAATATGTATCAAGAAGATATATGTTGTGCGCTGACATTATACACAGAATCGATCGAGGCATTGTATCATCAGCCAATCAAGCGTATCGCCTTGATTTTAGAAGGCAATCTTTATGTCTGTGAGTCGATAAAAGCCTGTTTCTTGCGATACATCGGTCAAGATTGCGATGTCTTTTTTCCCAATATCAATGAAGTTTCAACTGCGTTTTTAACTGAAAAGAATATTGATTTGGTCGTGACAAATTATAAAGCGTACTTGAATGTAGATATTGTAAACAAAGACTACTTATTATTCAAACCTATACCTGATTGGAGAGATTGGTTGCGGCTTGTGCATAAGATCCATCCCAAACTGGGACAGTCTTTAGGAGAGCTATAATATTTCTTCAGATAGGAAAGCACCTCAACACGTCATGGGTCCAATGATGCGTTGAGGTGCTTTTATGTGGAAAGAAAAGGTATGGCATCTCTGGGAAATCAAAAACATGTGGTGCTTTCTATAAGGATAGTCAGGACAATGCCAATTCAACCGCCGCTTTGGCATAGATCAGTGTCGTATCGAAGACTGGCAAGTCGACATCGGTTTGTTCAATCAGCAGGCCAATTTCGGTACAGCCTAAAATCACGCCTTCAGCGCCTTGTTTCTGTAGATCTTGAATGGCGCGGAGAAATGTGGCTTTCGATGTTTCTTTGATGACACCATGACACAACTCATCAAAGATGATGCGATTGAGTTCATAAATCGCTGCCTCATCTGGAATCAGCACGTCGATGCCTTGATCGATCACCCGTTGTTTGTAAAAATCTTGCGTCATGGTATAGGTCGTTCCCAGCAACGCGACTTTCTTGATCTGTTTCGCCTGCAGGTCTGTGACAGTCGCATCGGCAATATGAATGATAGGAATCGTGATCGCTTGCTGGATCTGAGGAGCTACTTTGTGCATCGTGTTGGTACAAATCAGCAAAAAGTCAGCGCCAGCTCGTTCCAAGGATTGGGCATAGCCAGCCAGGATCTCACCGCTTTTTCCCATTCATTGTTCTTCTGACAGGCTTCGATTGCCTCAAAATCTACACTCGCCAATAGAATCTGTGCAGAATGCAGACCACCAAGTGCTTCATTGATCTGTTTGTTGATCTGTTGATAATAGGTGATGGTACTTTCCCAACTCATACCGCCTAATAGTCCGATGGTTTTCATGGGCGCCTCCTTTGTTTTTAGGTGTTGTGTATTGTATAGATAAGATATGTGCGCAATTATATCGTATTTGAGAACTATGCTTATGATACCACGAAAAAATTGCGAAGGTCTGTTTGATTTTTTAGAAAGGGGTGTGTGGTGAAGGTGTTGAATATATAGATGCAGGGTTACTTTAAAAAAAGATGATTTTTGTAGTAGTTTATTTAAACCTCATCTATTATGATTGAGGAGGAAGAGTATTCAACAGTTTTAGGTGAGAAAGAAGAAATCATTCAGTCTGAAGAGTATGAGATCACAGTACCTAAAGAGGGAAAAGAAGTATCTAACTAGTTCTCATCGTAATGAAAAGGAGAGAATACACATGTTCCATGGTAAAAATCTGCAAGTTGTTAGAATGTTGCAAGGACTCTCACGTAAAGAACTTGGTGAAAAGCTCAATGTGTCAGAACAATCTATTTGGCAATTTGAAAAGCAGATGATAGAACCGTCCTTTGAAAATATTCTTAAAATGAAAGATATCTTACAAGTGCGATCAGATTTCTTCTTTGAAGAATTTATTGTGGAGCAAACGTTTTTTGAAACAAATGTTGCCTATCGAAAAGCAGATGTATCTTCGAGAAAGAAAATCAATAGTGAAGTTGTTTACTTAAATGTCGCTGCCAAAATGATCAACTATCTTGAATCATTTGTAAATGTTCCCCCTAAAACTTTATTAGCGCTTAGAAAAGAAAGCTTCAAATGGCTCAATGATGGAGGACCCAATGCGAAAATTGAAGCCGCTGCAGAGCAGGCAAGAAAGTTCTTAGGTATTTATCAGGACAATAGCAATCTTTTTTTGTCCTTAGAAAAATCAGGTATTTATGTCTTAGAAAAGAATATAGGCGGAAAAGCAGATGCCTATAGTGCATGGTCTACAGAAGACATACCTATTATCGTGCTTGGCATAAAGAAGTCGGCTGTAAGACGAAATTTCGATTTAGCGCACGAATTAGGTCATTTGCTAATGCATGCGCATGTTGATTTTGGGGTGTTGGATAAGACAGAAAGACAGTTGAAAGAAAGAGAAGCTGATTATTTTGCTTCATGTTTTTTACTGCCCAATGAAATAATGCAATCGGAATTTAAACAATTGAAAAAAATATCAAATCCTGATAGCTATGCACCATTGAAATTAAAGTACAATGTTTCAATTCAGGCGCTGGAAATGAGAGCCTATAAACTAGGTTTCCTCACTCCAAAGCAACACAGTTATTTTTATCGTCAAATTGCACTCAGAGATTACAGACAAGAGGAACCTTTGGACAGAGAAATCACGCTAAAACGTCCAGGGAAAATCAGGAGTATCTTCAATTTGATTTTAACGAATAAATTAACTGACGTGCAGAGAATAGAAAATGAGTTTAAATGCCAAAGACAACTTCTGGAAGAAATGTTTTCGATTGAACCTGCTTTTTTTGTGCCATTTGAGGAGCAAGATAAATTTACCGACTTGAATAATGTGTTGAGGGTTGAGTTTTGAGATGGTTATGGAGAGCTATGGCAGAATTAGTGGTTTAAAAAAAGCTGGCTCTTTGTCAATAAGGACTGATGGAAAAGATTTAAGTGAAACCAAAACAGATGCTAACAAATCTGTTTTGGTTTTTTATGTTATTTCACTTCAATTAAATGATTAATCATATAAATGCGTATTTTCATGTTCTCAAATGATTTGAATCCGTAGGATACTCTTTTTAGTGTTTTGATATGTGTGTTTTTTGCCTCGATTTTACCGTTTGAATAAGGATAAATCATTGCATTCCTTATGCCTTCTTCATACTTAAGCAAGTTCTGTAATTTCTTTCTAAATTCCTCATTTAAACTTTCTGGAAGATGTTTGAGCAAGTCAAAAAAGAAAATATGGTCCTTATCTCTAAATGCATCTGCCAAGTCATGGAATGCCTCATAAGCTTCCCTAAGGGAAGTGGAAAATGTAAGTAGTCTATCAATCATCATAGCTTCTGTAAGAAGAGGGTACTTAGGTGAACGGAAACTACGCCAAGACTTATATTCCGAATGATTTATATTCTGTCTATTTTTTGTTAGAAAACGCCAATTTACTTTAAGTTTCTGTGCGTCCTTTTTGAAACCTTTTATTTGTAAGGATTTCATTGTTCTTACACGTAGGTCTTGAAATGCTTGATTCATATGTTTAACGATATGAAATCGATCAATAACGAGATTGGCATTTGGAAATACCGTTTTGGTTAATTGAAAATAAGCTGCGTTCATATCAGTGACTAAATATTTTACTTGATCATTGTTAGAGCAGCTCTGAAAGTAGGTAGTTAGTCGCGATAGCTTACGTGTTGGCAAAATATCAATCAACTCTCCACTTTCTCTATCTGCACAAATAAAGCTCATTTTGTCTTCAAGTGAAGCATGTGATCGAAACTCATCCACCATCAATACTTTGGGAAGAACCTTTTTAGCGTTTCCTTGAAGATAGCTTTTGAGTTCTTTTAGTATTCGAATCACTGTAGTTAAGGACACCGTGCAAAGCTTAGCAATAAAACTCAAAGAAACTTTATCCGTTAGTAAAGAAATGATTTTGTATCTTAAATGATTGGCAATAGAATGTTTTGGAAGAACAAAGTAAGATTGTGCAGTCCAATAGGTTTCACAATTTTTACATTTGTAGCGCTGCTTTTTTAATTGCATAACCATCGGCATATGATTATATTCATCAAAACGTATAGTAGTTTTTTTCTTCCCATTTCTTACAATTATCGTTTTACCATCACTGTCTTTCACTGTGGATCCACATGATTTACAAGCTTGCGGGCAAGGAGATAGCGTTGCGTTGATCACTAAGCGCTGTTTTTTGTTCACTGTCTCGTAAGAGACATCTACAATTTCTAAATTTTTATCTGTAATCCTCAACAATTTTTTGATAGAATCATTCATATAGCATATCGTCCTCTCAGTTGTTTATTTTGTGGTGATTTAATCATACTAGAGAACGATATGTTTTTTAATACCTAAAATGAAAATTGGACTGAAGAATCAATTCTGATTCATCAGTCCAATAAATTATAGAGCCAAAAAGCTTGGGAACACTGATTTGATCAGTATTTCCAAGCTTTTTCGTTTGATTATTCCCACTCAAAGTGAGTTGGCGCTTCGAAACGCTGTTATATCAACGTTCTATTTCGCGAAGACCCATTTTGGTAGGGAATTGGCAGGGGGTAGTAGGGAGATAAGCAGGGTTAGAATTTTACTGCCTGATTTCCATTAAATGTTCCTACTTTTGATTCTTTTGCTAAGTTGATGAGAATGTTCCCAGTCATTTGTTGAGCAATCCCTTCATCGTTTCGACTCCAAAGATGGGCATAATGTTTTAGTGTGATTTCAGGACTCGAATGTCCTAATCTTTGGGAAACGATTAAAATATCGGCATTGAATTCATTAATTAAATAACTCACGTGTGAATGGCGAAGCCCTTTCCCTTGAACAGGGTGAATCTTTGCCAGTTTTGCGTAACGCTCGATGATTCGTTGGACAGTTGAGCGAAAGAGTGGTAAATCGGTATAGCTTAGAATGAATTGAGTGATTCCATGCTCATTTTGAACTTTTTACCACTCTTCCAGAATCTGAATCGTGACATCATCTAATGAGGTAATCCTCATGCCGCACTGCGTTTTTGTGTACGGCTTTCGGAAGAATTGCTGTTGATTTTTCATCTCCAGTGTGTGATGAATTCGCAACTTCTTTTTTTTTTAAGTCAACATCATTCCAATTCAAGGCTAATCCTTCACTCACACGAATCCCCGTCATATAATATAACCACAAAACAACAAAACACATATGTTCGTAAAACTCTTCTTTCGTCCAGTAAGCAACAATCGCTTTTCCTTTCGGGATTGCTTTTGTTCGTTTTGAAACATTCTCAGTTAAGAATTGAAGCATCACTGCATAATCAAGTGTTTTGCGAAACATACCATAGAGAAGTGAGCAGTAGGCTTGCGAGTAGCCACTATCGTTTAATAACCAGTTTCGAAAGCTTTCACAGTCTCTAACGTTTAGTTCACGTAATTTCTTTTCTTCAAAAAAATCAGTGATTCGTACTAAACCAGATTGACGAGAATCCCAAGTGATCGCTTGAACACTTGCTTGATAATGTGGCATATACGATAGTTCCATGAAATCCTTGTAGGACAAATCATAATTGGCGAAACCATTGGCGATATTGTACTCTTCCTTTATTCGAATTACTTCTTGATATGCTTCTTTTGCACTTGAAAATGGTTTTCCTAGTCGGTCTTTTGATGCTTTCTTTTGAATTCGTTTCCCTGTGATTTTATCGAGTCCTAGATAATTGAGTAATAAAAGCGTCCGTTTCCTTTTTGGTACACACAAGCATATTTTGTTTTTGCCATAGTAACATTCCTCCTAATCAAGAGGAATGCCGATGATTTCTTCAACAACATTGCGTGGAACTACTCCTACTCTCTTATTATTATAATAGGGATAGCCCTTTGTTACCATCATTAATTTTACCTGTCGGATAATTGTGACTGCTTGGTGTGTTTTGAAGCCGAGTTTTTCCAAGTCAGTTTTGCTAACTTTATTTTTCATACGGATACCTACTTTCGTGTTTGTTTTTTTAGTTTGTGGTACTGTACGGTTATATTTGTGAATTCCAGACCATTTTCATTGGTAGATTGGCTGTCTGAAAAGATAGGTTGTTTCAGTGTATACGTATTTGAATGTAGAATTTCATAGTCACTCGTATCAACGGTTTCATCTACCATTGTTTTCGTTACAGAAGGAACTTTCAGATTTCTTGATTTGAAAAAGGCTTTTTTCTTGTGATCTTTCAGTTCTAAGTCTTTATCAAAATATTTGCTAATGTACCGACCACGATTTTCTTTTGCATCAACATCGATTTTATTTATTTTTACAAAGCCATACCCCCAGATTTTTGATAGTTTGTTAAAATCTATGTAAGGAAAACTAAACAGAATAATATGATAATGAATTGCTCCTCGCAGTTGTTTTTCCCAAGTAGCTAAATACTTTAGTTTGGCTTTTTTTGTTTTGAATACGCTATAATTTAAGCGCTTGATAAACTTTTCGAACTCACCGTTAGCGTAGGCGATATTAGCGATATTTTCTTTGAAGGTCAGAGCTAAGAATTTTGTATTATGATCAAAATTCAAATCAACTAAGCGAGCGATTTCAAAGCGCATATGCTTGTAATGCTTGCTTTTTCGTTTCAATGAATCATATTGTTCAATAGCTGATAACTCATCAAAGGTTCTTTTTTGACTGAGTTGTTCATCTAAGAAACAATTGGAAGGATCATCTTCACTTTTCTTACTACGCCTTGGATAAACAGGTGTCTGATAATCATATACCTCGATATAGGAATCAGAATCGATAATTTTTTCATTGTACATATCCCTCACTTCTTTCACAAAACGAAAGCTATATTTTTTGATTGGGATTGGATTTGTAAAAAAGCTACAGGTGGATTATTTTGGTCAAGACCTCCTCAAAATTATTCTCAAGATAGATATGATCCAAAGTTTGAAGAAGAGAGACAGATTGGAAATCGGCTCTCTAATGCACTGCTGAAGTATATATATCCTATTCTATCTTTATTTTGTTTTTAGAGATTCGTTGATATTAAGGGGAATGCTTAAGAAAGGGATTTAAACAATCTTTAGTTTATGGATTAGAAAAACGAGAAGGTAGGGGATACCGAGTGGACAATCAAGACTGGATTTTAAAACAAATGGAACTCCTTGGACAAGGATTTGGTATGCTGATGAAGAAAGAATTTTCATCAATCGATTTAGGTGAGATTAAAGACGAAAATGGGAAAAGTTTCTCTGTTAGGGAAATTATAACGAATTATATGATGGAAAGACAATATGAGAAAGCTTTTCATGTAGTTAACTCGTTAAAGTATAAGTTTTCAGTGTATGATTTTGAAGTTGTTTCAGATTGGTTTATCTCAACACTGAAATTAGAAAGTAAAGTAGGTGTGGCAGGTATAGATCAATTGAAAATTAGTGAGTATTCAGAAAGATTAAAGGATTTGTTATAAAATCAAAAAAGTAAACTAATTTAAATTTGGTAAAAAAGCTTGTTTACTTTAAAGCGACCTCCCAAGGTTAGACCTGAAATTTAACCTTGGGAGGTCGCTTTAACATCTAGTGTAGGTGTTTTTTTTACAGGGGGGATACTCTTAATACCATTTGTTTTACTACTTTCGAAAATGAATGTTTGTATTAATTCTTCTCTTTTAAACCATAGATATAATTATTTTTTTGCTAGAAAAAGAGAAGAAATACAAGTATGAATTACCATCACTTAATTATCTCTACATACTTAATTTCTGTGATTTTTGCAGGATAAGATTCCAATATGACTCCCGAGAAATGTACTTCCACATAACTTCCGTTAGGGATTTCAGGAGCGCTAAGTGGGAGTATATGCCAGTTGAAAAAATATTCTGAGTGTGTTCTCAGAAGAAAACTAGTTCCTTGATCATATCGACCACTTTTTACACTGTTCATATAATCTTGTTCCTGTTTTTCATCTGAATATTTATCACGGGCGTCAAGCCATCCAGACCAATAATACCCTGTAATTATCGAAGTGGGTTTTGATTCGGATTGTGTGTCGTAAAATATATTTTGAATTACAAATCCACCTAAAATTAGGAGCATGAATCCACTAAAAAAATATAAGTAGCGCTTCATATATTATATAATCGATTGGATGAAATTAAGGTGCGCCTGAGTAAATGCTGGACCACCGTTATATACTGCTACGCCAGATTCGAAAGAGCCAAAAGAATGCACACCAATAATCTGATTGCTCGTGTTTAAAATCGGGGCTCCGCTTTGACCATGGTTTGTATCGAGAGTATATCTAAATACACCATTAACGATGTTGGCTGTTCCAGTCATCTCATATTGATCGAATCCTTTATCGCCAGGATATCCACCTACTCTGATAGCTGTGGTTCCGGTAGCTGTACCTAGTGATAGTCCTCCGGTTATAGAAGCAATATTACGGTCTGTCCTTGCAACAGCGAAATCAAATAAAGGATTTTGATTTGTAGTAGAGTACTCATTTGGAAGCCCAATATGTGTCACAGAAGCAAAACCATCGATAGTAGGTGTACCTTGTACTGTTCTCATTCCCCAAAATATATTAGCTCCGACTGCTTGCTGGTGGAACCCATTTATATCAATAAACATATGGGCACAAGTAAGAATTTTTCCATCAGGTAGTACGGCACCACTCCCTCTATATACCGCTAAATCAGATGTTGCTGGACGTCTAAAATAACTTTCAATATATACTGTTTGTCGATACGGAGTAGTAAAAATATTGGCTACTTTTGTTCTGTTATCTGAGCCGATAATTGCAAATGGAGCAAATAGGGAATCGGTGTCATTTAAAGATCCATGGTACGAAATTTCAGAAATTGGATCTTCTGGATTTTCATGGTTCCAAACTTCAATCATTTTATCTGGATTGTTAAAATGCTCACCTAATTTTTCAATTGTTTCGGTACTAATATCCTCTTGAACATACGATACTTCTTCCGTCAAGTTCAATGTATTCTCAACAATTTCAAGGGCATTTGCATTAATTCCCAGTCCTAAAAAAAGTAGTGTAAATGATCCTATTACAAATAGTTTCAGTCTTCTCATAATTTTATTTCTCCTTATCTATTTTTTAAATTTATTAGGAAACAAAAAAATTGACAAAATTCTGCAACATAACAAGTTTCGGTACTTACAACTGGCAACTGGGTTAATTTTTTGTTCTTATATAAATAACTCACCTCTCTTCCTTCTTACCACAAGAAACAACATAATTAAAAATGGAATTAAGATTCCTAGCCCGCTTTTCACAATATCGCCTACTTTCACAAAATATCATATTCCAACATTGTCTTAATCACGCTCAAGATAAGAATAACTTGACGACTGTATTGTGGCTGTTTATATGAGATTCAACCGCTTTCTAATTATTTTATAATGAAAGAGGTAGACCGATCTTTTTAGGGTGTAATTGCTAGAAGCTATTAATATCATCGCTAATATATCGAATATTCAGAAAATTCATCTTAGAAACAATGCATGATTTATAATTCTTACAAACTAAAATTATCACAAAATGTCAAAAAAATCAAAAAATATAATGTTTTTTGTGTAAAATAACTAAATAACCTCCGTTAATAGTAAATAATATTAAGATAGAAGTTGTTTCTAGTTAATAATCTAGAAATATAAAAGTAGGGAACAACCCAAAAAAAGCTTGTTTACGTCAATGTAGACAAGCTTTTTTGGTAGGGAAAAAGGTAGGGAAGCATATCATTTTTAATGAAATTCAGGCATTTTAAAAGTTGAAGAACGTTGATATATCGGCATTCCCCATTCATATTTTGTTGGCTCTTTATTCCCACTCCACAGTAGCAGGTGGCTTACTCGTAATATCATACACGATCCGATTCACGTGAGCGACTTCGTTCACGATCCGCACGCTGATTTTTTGCAAGACATCCCAAGGGATTCGGGCAAAGTCAGCGGTCATGCCATCGATAGAGGTTACTGCACGGATACCGACAGTATAATCGTAAGTCCGGCCGTCACCCATCACACCAACAGAGCGGATGCCAGGTAAGACAGTGAAATATTGCCAGATGTCGCGGTCTAAACCAGCATTGGCGATTTCTTCTCTTAAGATCGCGTCAGAATCACGGACGACTGTCAGTTTTTCTTCGGTTAATTCACCCAAGACACGAATACCC
The DNA here is from genome assembly GCF_001297065.1 of Enterococcus sp. RIT-PI-f. Lineage (GTDB taxonomy): Bacteria > Bacillota > Bacilli > Lactobacillales > Enterococcaceae > Enterococcus_D. Next base: position 67,009 of record NZ_LHOX01000015.1, read on the forward strand.
AAACCAGGACCAGGGAATGGTTGGCGCCAAACGATACTGTCAGGCATGCCAAGTTGGGTCCCTAATTCACGGACTTCATCTTTGAATAATGTGTTTAATGGCTCGATCAATTTGAATTGCATGTCTTCAGGTAAACCACCCACGTTATGATGTGATTTGATGGTTTGTGCTGTTTCAGTGCCTGATTCGATCACGTCGGTATAAAGGGTACCTTGCGCTAAGAATGACACGCCTTCTTCACCGGCCAATTTTGTTGCTTCGTCATCAAAGACATAGACAAATTCATTCCCGATGATTTTACGTTTTTGTTCAGGATCAGAAACGCCGGCCAATTTAGACATGAAGCGTTCTTTGGCGTCAACTTTGATGATGTTCAGACCAAATTTACCGCCTAAACTTTCCATCACTTGTTCGCCTTCATCTTTACGCAATAAACCATGATCCACAAAGATACAGGTCAATTGGTCGCCGATCGCTTTTTGTAAAAGGACACCGACAACAGAAGAATCCACACCGCCGGAAAGGCCAAGCAAGACTTTTTTGTCACCGACTTGTTCACGGATTTTGGCTACTTCCATATCAATAAAGTTATCCATGGTCCAATCGCCAGTACATCCGCAGACATCGATCGCGAAATGGCGCAGCAAATCATTGCCGTATTCAGAATGGCGCACTTCTGCATGGAATTGGATGCCGTACATTTTGCGGGCTGCATCTTGGATCGATGCGATTGGGCAGTCCTTGCTTGTCGCGACTACGTCAAATCCAGCAGGTGCGGCTGTCACTAAATCGCCATGACTCATCCAAACCGTTTGTTTGTCTGGTGTGTTTTGGAACAAAGCTGCATCTGAAGACAAGACTTCTAATTCTGCTTTGCCATATTCACGGTTTTTGGCGGGCTCTACTTTGCCGCCTAGTTTATAAGTAATCAACTGCATACCGTAACAGATACCCAGAACTGGGATGCCTAGTTCAAAAATTTTCTCATCGATACCGAAAGAGTTTTCGTCATAGACGCTATTTGGTCCACCAGAAAGAATGATCCCTTTTGGATTCATGGCCTTAACTTCTTCAGCGGTAATGCGGTGGCTCAATAATTCAGAGAAAACACCGAACTCGCGGATCCGGCGCGTAATCAGCTGGTTGTACTGACTACCGTAATCGAGTACGATAATTTTTTCGACGTTTGGCAAGTTGTCAACGTTTGTCACAATAAATTACCTCAATTCTTTTAATTTTTATTGAAAAAAGGAATGGTCCTTTCAACAGCATAACATAATGGAAGGGATCAATACTTGCGTAAGAACACTTCATCGATCAAATGGTGCTTGGTTTTATGAAGAATTATATCGGCTCTGCTGCGTGTAGGCAAGATATACTCGTGTAAATTCTTTAAATTCACATTTTTCCATACTTCTTTTGCCATTTTGATCGCTTCTTTCCGGTCACCGATGGCATATTGGTAATAATAATTGCTCGGATCTTGGAAAGCTGTGTCCAACAACGACTCGAAGCGTTCAATGTACCATTTTTCGATTAGTTCAGGTTGCGCGTCCACAAAAATCGAGAAATCAAAGAAATCACTGATATAGATTTGTTGATTAGCGGGCAATTGCAACGTATTGATCCCTTCCACGATCAAAATATCTGGTTGGCTGATCATTTCGTAGGCATCGGGGATGATATTGTAGACTTCATGTGAATACATAGGAATCTTGATATCTGGTTCGCCAGATTTTACAGCATTCAAGAAATTGATCAAAGCTTCCATATCATAACTCTCAGGGAAGCCTTTACGGTCTAAGCTGCCGCGTGCTTCCAATACTTCATTCGGGTATAAGAAGCCGTCAGTGGTGATCAGCTGGACATTGCGTCTAGGGAAGAGGCGTCCTAATAAGTTTTGGACCAATCGCGCGGTGGTGCTTTTGCCCACGGCGACGCTCCCAGCAATGCCGATGATAAACGGCGGCATTTTGACATAACGGTGCAAGAAAAGTCCTTTGCTGAGGGTCAATGATTCGAATTCTTTCATATACAAATGGATCAAATGACAGAGTGGCACATACACGTCTTCTACATCTTGAACGGAGATCCGGTCGTTCAAACTTTTGATATTGTCTAATTCTTCTTGGGTAAATGGCATCATGCCGTTGGTATAAAAACCTTGCCATTGCTCACGAGGAATTTGGTAAAAATTCATGGTTTCTTGCATAATAGGCTCCTTCTTTACAGCACGGTTCAATGAAGTCAAACCGGTCATCGGCAATCGGCTGTCTTATTCAGGCGGCGGCTTGCTTCTGCTCGAAAATAGTTTACCATAGAAAAGACAGCTTCCACTAGAAAAGACCTAAAATCTCTGTTAAGATTGCAAAAAAGCAGCAATAGTTGTCTAGAAAGAAAGGAAATGCCGATGAGTAATCATTATTATACAGAAAATCCCGATACAGCCCATCAATTTGAACAGTGGTCCTTTGAACTAAAGGGCAAAATGTTTCAGTTTGTGACAGACAGCGGGGTGTTTTCTCGGGATACAGTCGATTATGGATCCCGTGTGTTGATCGATACTTTTGAGTGGGCACAGTTACCAGAAGGTGCGTTGTTGGATGTTGGCTGCGGCTACGGTCCGGTAGGCTTGTCATTAGCATATGCTAGTCAAAGAGCTGTGGAGATGATCGATATCAACCAACGAGCGGTGGAGTTGGCTGTGGGAAACGCCCAACGAAACGGCATCGAACAAGTCGATATCCATCAATCGAATATCTATGAAACATTGCACCAAAAAGCATATGCAGCGATCCTTAGCAATCCGCCGATCCGTGCGGGTAAAGATGTCGTACATGAAATTTTGACAGGGGCCTATCCGTTGCTGAAAATCGATGGGACGCTGACAATCGTGATCCAAAAGAAACAAGGCGCACCTAGTGCCCAAAAGAAAATGCAAGAAACCTTCGGGAATGCGGAGATCATCAAGAAGGACAAGGGCTATTACATCATTCAAAGTATCAAAGAGGCCTAGCCTCCTTGATACTTTTTTTATCGTTGGCCACCCCGAAATTGCTGACATTTTAGTGTCAGCGAAAAAAGAAAGTATCGTCGGCTGAGAAAGGGTGCTATTTTTTTGGTTCAAAATTTGCTACACTTTAGGCAAGAGAGGTGAGAAGTATGAAAATGACCATCAAGCAGATTGCTGAAATGGCAGGTGTGTCTGTCACGACGGTGTCTCAGATCTTAAACAACAAAGGCAGCCGGTTTAGTGAAGAGACCCGCAAACGGGTATTAGATATTGTCAACAAATACCATTATAAGCCAGATTTTTTTGCTTCAAATCTAATCAACCGCCATTCCAAGACGATCGGTATGATCGTGCCTGATGTGACGGATTTCTTTTTTTCTAAAATCATTGAAGGGGCGGAAAGCTACTTTAATCCCCTAGGATACATGCTGGTGTTATGCAATTCGCGCCATAGCCAAGAAAAGGAGATCCAATATTTGAATGAGCTGTCTCATCGTTCAGTCGACGGGATTTTGCTGGCAACGCCACATTTACTGCCAGAAGAATATTCATTGAAAAGCGGCTTCTTTGCCGATCGTCCAATCATTCTTGTCGACCGTGGCATCAATCAGCGGGACAATGGCCGTTTGATCGTCAAGGAGTATGAAGGGGCCTATCAAGCGGTCAGTTATTTGATCAAGAATGGCCATCGCAATATTGGTATGCTGAAGGAAAGCACTGGCTACTATCAATTAGAAGAACGTTTCAACGGTTATCGTCATGCGTTAAAAGACCATCAGATTCCATTTAAAGGAAGATACGTAGAGAGTGAAGAATTGACCGTGTCGGGGGGCTATGAAGCGACGAAAGCATTGCTGAAATATAAAGAAATCACCGCTTTTTTCTGCGGCAACGATGCGATGGCGATTGGCTGTTATCAAGCAATTTATGAAACAGGCAAAAAAGTACCAGAAGACATCTCAGTCATCGGTTTTGATGCGTTGAAGTTATCTGAATATATTACGCCGCCATTGACGACGGTGATGCAGCCAACGTTCGAGATCGGCTTTACCGCAGCCAAGTTTTTAGTTGATGCGATCGAGTTTCCAACGCGTCGTATTCCAAATAAGATTTTTGATACAAAATTAATTATTCGTGAGAGCGTGAAGACATTGACAAGCAAGGAATAATGCGGTATATTTCTTCTTGTAAGTGTTTTCATTGTTTTCTCGTATTTAGTAAACCGTTTTACTAAAGTGGTTTACCAGAGAGAAAATTATTGTATAATGTTAGAGGAAGCGAGGGTCATTTCGATGCGAATGGTGGATTTAATTGAAAAGAAACGTGACGGCAAGTCATTAACGAAGGAAGAAATTGACTACATTGTAACTGCGTATACTGAAGGTAGTATCCCAGATTATCAAATGAGCGCCTTGTTGATGGCTATTTACTATGTAGATATGACAGATGAGGAGATCACAAATTTGACGTTGGCGATGGCCAATTCTGGCGAAGTGATCGATCTTTCTTCGATAGAAGGAATCAAAGTAGACAAACATTCAACCGGTGGTGTGGGAGATACGACCACCTTGATCTTGGCGCCGTTAGTTGCAAGTGTTGGTGTACCAGTAGCGAAGATGTCTGGCCGCGGCTTAGGCTATACAGGTGGTACGTTAGACAAATTAGAAGCAATCCCAGGTTTTAAAATCGAAATTCCGGAAGAAGAATTTATTCGCTTAGTCAATGAAAGCAAAATGGCAGTCATTGGCCAATCCGGAGATCTGGCCCCAGCAGATAAGAAATTGTATGCCTTGCGGGACGTGACAGCAACAGTCAGCTCGATTCCATTGATTGCGAGTTCGATCATGAGCAAGAAAATCGCGGCAGGTGCTGATGCGATCGTCTTAGATGTTACGACCGGTGACGGCGCCTTTATGAAGAATATTGATGATGCCAAACGTTTGGCCAAAACAATGGTCCGTATCGGCAAATTAGCCAATCGACAAACGATGGCAGTCATTTCAGACATGTCCCAACCGTTAGGTGAAGCAATCGGCAATAGTCTAGAAGTAGTGGAAGCCATCGAAACCTTGCAAGGAAACGGACCAGAAGATTTAACTGAGATGTGCTATGTATTAGGCAGTCAAATGGTCGTTTTGGCTAAGAAAGCTGACTCGATAGATGAAGCCCGTCAAATGTTGTCCGAAGCGCTCCATTCCGGCAAAGCATTGTCTAAGTTTCGAGAAATGATCGTTAATCAAGGGGGCGATGCCTCAGTGATCGACGAGCCAAGCAAAATCTTGACTGCGCAGTATGAAGTTGAACTGCCAGCCAAAACCAGCGGCGTCGTAACGAAACTTGTGGCCAATGAATTAGGGATCGCAGCCATGATGTTAGGGGCTGGACGTAAAACAAAAGAAGAAGATATCGATCATGCAGTAGGGATCAAGCTGCACAAAAAAGTCGGGGAAGCAGTATCTGAGGGAGAATCCCTTCTGACCATATACAGCAATACCGAAGCCATTGATGAAGTCATTGCATTGATCGAAGCAAACATTGAAATTGGGGATGAAGGCGCTGAACCGCCACTGATCCACGACGTGATTACAGAATAAGGAGCGAATAAACCATGGAATTGAATCGAATGATCGACCACACAATACTAAAAGCGGACGCCAGCGAAGAGGATGTTTTGCGCATTATTGAAGAGGCGAAGACCTACCACTTCTACTCTGTTTGTATCAATCCCACTTGGGTTGCTTTTGCAGCAGAACAATTACAAGGTGAACCTACAGCTGTTTGTACAGTGATTGGCTTTCCTTTAGGTGCCAATACATCTGAAGTCAAAGCATACGAAACGACAGATGCCATCAATAATGGGGCAGATGAAGTTGATATGGTGATCAACATTGGTGCATTGAAATCGAAGCAATATAAGAAAGTCCAAGCAGATATCGAAGCTGTAGTTGCCGCAGCGAAGGACAAAGCGCTCGTCAAAGTCATCATCGAAACAGCTTTATTAGACAATGAAGAAATTGTCAAAGCTTGTGAATTAGCCAAAGCGGCGGGGGCAGATTTTGTCAAAACGTCTACTGGTTTCTCAACAGGTGGCGCAGTGATCGAAGATGTACGCTTGATGCGTGAAACGGTCGGCCCTGAAATGGGTGTCAAAGCTTCGGGCGGAATCCATAATGAAGCGGAAGCTGCAGCAATGGTTGAAGCTGGTGCAAACCGTCTAGGAACAAGCGCAAGTGTGGCCATTGTCACAGGCTCAACTGGCGGCGGCTATTGATCAGCACTTTTTCTAAAAGAAAAATACGCAAAGAACGAGGATTATCATGACAACAGCGAAAAAAGAATGGATCGAAACAGCCGTAGCTGCTTTAGACAAAGCGTATGTGCCTTATTCTAAGTTTCCAGTAGGTGCTTGTTTGGTAGGGAAAAGCGGGACTGTTTATCAAGGAATCAATATCGAAAACGCATCTTTCGGGTTAACCAACTGTGCCGAACGGACTGCATTTTTTAAAGCTATTTCTGAGGGCGAAAAGGACTTTGATCATTTAGTTGTGGCTGGCCACACACCTGATCCAATCTCACCTTGCGGCGCTTGTCGCCAAGTGATGGTTGAGTTTTGTCAGCCAACGATGCCTGTTACCTTGGTCGGTGACAATGGTGTGACCAAAGAAACAACGGTTGGCGAGTTATTGCCATATTACTTTACCAATAAAGATTTATAAACCATGTTCATTCAGTCGATGCGGCTGTTGATAAAAAACTATATTTTAGGGGGCTTTACAGCAATGAAAAAAGCAAAATTATTTAGTTTAGGGATTGTTGCAGTAGCTGGTTTAACATTACTAGGTGCTTGCGGCAGCGGCAACTCAGGTTCAACTGATTCAACTGGCGGCAGTGCAGCAGAAGGATCAACCGATGCAGCACACAGTGTTGCGATCGTAACCGATATCGGTGGTGTGGATGACCGTTCATTCAACCAATCAGCTTGGGAAGGATTGGAAGCATGGGGTGAAGAACATAGTATCGCTCGTGGTGTTGGCGGTTATGACTATGTGCAATCAAATGAAGCGTCTGAATATACAACAAACGTAAATGGCGCCGTTCAAAATGGTTTCAAAACAATCTTTGGTGTAGGGTATCTATTGAAAGATGCGATCTCAGCAGCAGCTGACCAAAACCCTGATACACAATTCGGGATCATTGATGATGTCATCGAAGGCAAAGACAATGTCGTTTCAGCAACGTTTAAAGACAACGAAGCAGCATACCTTGCAGGTTTTGCAGCAGCTTATACAACAAAAACAAATAAAGTCGGCTTCATCGGTGGTGAAGAAGGCGTCGTCATCGACCGTTTCCAAGCAGGTTTCGAAACTGGTGTGGCTGATGCGGCAGAAGCATTAGGCAAAGATATCGAAGTTGTAACTGAATATGCAGCATCATTCGGCGATCCTGCAAAAGGTAAAGCGTTAGCTGCTTCAATGTATCAAGGTGGCGCGGATGTGATCTTCCACGCTTCAGGCGGTACTGGTGCTGGTGTCTTCCAAGAAGCAAAAGCAATCAACGAACAATTGAGCGATGCGGATCTTGAAGACAAAAAAGTTTGGGTTATCGGTGTAGATAGCGATCAACAAGATGAAGGTGCATTTACTTCAGCTGATGGTACTGACGATAACTTCACATTGGCTTCAACATTAAAAGGTGTTGGCGCAGCAGTACAAGATATCTCAACACGTGCATTAGAAGATAACTTCCCTGGCGGCGAACATATCGTTTACGGCTTGAAAGATGGCGGCGTGGACATTACTGAAGGTTACCTTTCAGACGATGCCAAAGCAGCAATCGAAACAGCAAAACAAGATGTGATCGACGGTAAAGTGGAAGTTCCAGAAACACCAGAAGACTAATCCTTGTCATTCTGTGATGGTTTTGCCCCAATCATGGGGCAAAATCATTCTTTGATAGATGTTTACTGTATTGATGAAAGCTTTAGGTTTTCATGAGGATAGTAATCTTCCAAAGCAATAGCCATTATTTTAGACCATAGATTGTCGATAGTATAGCGAATGAGAAAGTAAGGATGTGAGAAATTTGGCTGAGGAAAAATATGTTGTAGAAATGCGTCATATCACCAAAGAGTTTGGCACATTCAAAGCCAATGACGATGTCAACTTGCAAGTAAGACCAGGAGAGATCCATGCACTGCTTGGGGAAAATGGAGCGGGCAAGTCAACCTTAATGAACATGTTGTCAGGGTTATTGGAACCAACCTCTGGCGAAATCTGGATGAATGGGCAAAAAGTAGCCGTTACCAGTCCGACTGCTGCCAATAAATTAGGGATCGGGATGGTCCATCAGCATTTCATGCTGGTCGATGCCTTCACTGTGACTGAAAACATCATCTTGGGCAGCGAACCCAATCGCCTTGGCTTTATAGACCGCAAAAAGGCGCGGACGGAAATCAAGAAAGTCTCCGAACAATACGGCCTTTCAGTTGATCCAGATGCCTATGTCAGAGATATCTCTGTTGGTATGGAGCAACGGGTCGAAATTTTAAAAACCTTGTATCGTGGTGCGGATGTGTTGATCTTCGATGAACCAACGGCTGTATTGACACCGCAAGAAATCGAAGAGTTGATCACGATCATGCGCGGTCTTGTACGAGAAGGCAAATCGATTATTTTGATCACCCATAAATTAGATGAGATCAAAGCAGTAGCGGATCGTTGTACCGTCATTCGACGTGGAAAATGTATCGGTACTGTCAACGTAAAAGATGTCAATTCACAACAATTGGCAGATATGATGGTTGGTCGTTCTGTTTCTTTCAAGACACCGAAAAAAGCAGCGACACCAAAAGAAGTGGTGCTGTCAGTTGAAAACCTGGTGGTCAAGGAAAATCGCGGTATCGAAGCTGTGAAGAACTTGAGCTTAGAAGTACGGGCCGGTGAAGTTTTGGGCATTGCTGGGATCGATGGCAATGGACAATCGGAATTGCTTCAAGCCATTACAGGACTAAGAAAAGCGGAAAGCGGCAAAGTGTTATTGAATGGAGATGACATTACCAACTTCAAGCCACGTAAAGTAACGGAAGCTGGGGTAGGGCATGTGCCAGAAGATCGCCATAAATATGGCTTGGTCTTAGATATGATGCTATCTGAAAATATCGCCTTGCAAACGTATTACCAAAAACCGTTGAGTAATTACGGTGTGCTCGATTATGGCGAGATCAATGAATTTGCTCGAGAATTGATCCAAGAATTTGATGTGCGGACGGTCAATGAAATCGTTCCTGCAAAGGCGTTATCAGGCGGAAATCAACAAAAAGCGATCATTGCGAGAGAAATCAGCCGGGATCCAGATCTGTTGATCGTGGCCAATCCCACTCGTGGGTTGGACGTTGGAGCGATCGAGTTTATCCACAAACGCTTGATTGAACAGCGTGATAAACTGAAAGCTGTCTTGCTTGTCAGCTTTGAACTAGATGAGATTTTGAATGTATCAGACCGAATTGCTGTAATCCATGCTGGTGAGATCGTCGGTGTTGTTGATCCGAAAGAAACATCAGAGAAAGAATTGGGCTTGTTGATGGCTGGCTATTCATTAGAAGAAGCTAGACGCGAGTTGCAAATGGAGGAAGTAGGTGGTTCTGTTGAATAATCGCAAGACACAATTACGTAATATCCTAGTACCGATCATTGCGGTACTCCTTGGGTTTATTCTAGGCGGCATTATCATGGCTGCCTTTGGTTACAGTCCAATTTTGGGCTATCAGCAAATGTTTAAAACCGTGTTTGTCAATGCGCAAACTGGCGGCATCAATGCCCGCAATATCGGTGAGATTTTTGTAACGGCTGGGCCGTTGATTTTCACAGCACTAGGCTTTGCCGTAGCAAATTCAGCTGGGTTCTTCAATATCGGGCTTTCTGGGCAAGCGTTAGCTGGCTGGGTCGCAAGTATTTGGGTTGCTTTGGCCATGCCAGATGCACCAAGACTCGTTGTCTTGCCTTTGGCAATCATTGTGGGTGCCTTATGCGGCGCCATTGCTGCGGCTATTCCGGGATTCTTACGGGCCTTCTTTGGCACGAGTGAAGTGATCGTAACCATCATGATGAACTACATTTTATTGTATACAGGGAATCATTTGGTGAACAATGTGATGAATGAATCTATGATCACTACGAAAGGTGTCACCAAGATGATTGGTGACAATGCCTCCTTACAAACACCTTTCTTGGCAAATTTGACCAATAACTCTCGCTTGAACTTAGGGATTTTCTTGGCATTGATTTTCTTGGTTTTGGTATGGTTCTTAATGAAGAAAACGACGTTAGGTTATGAAATCCGTGCAGTTGGGATGAATCCAACCGCATCTGAATATGCTGGGATGAGCAGTAAACGGACGATCATTATCTCAATGATCATTTCGGGTACCTTGGCTGGTCTTGGTGGTGTCGTTCAAGGTTTAGGTACCTTCGAAAACTTCTTTGTTCAAGGTTCTTCTTTGAGTATCGGGTTTGACGGCATGGCAGTATCGTTACTTGGTAGCGGCTCGTCTATCGGTATTTTATTGTCGGCGCTCTTGTTCAGTATTTTGAAACTAGGTGGACAAGGTATGCAGTTTGCAGGAATTCCATCTGAATTGGTGGATGTGAATATTGCCATCATTATTTTCTTTGTTGCCATCAGCTTTGTGATTCGCTTCTTGTTAGCGAAAATCTTCGACGGCAAGAAAGAAGCAGCGATCGTGCAAGAGATTGAAGCAAAACCAAACAATCAAGATCAGGAAGGGGGGACCATCTAATGAATATTAGTTTAATTTCTTCCATCGTTACACAAACATTGATTTATGCATCTCCTTTGATCCTGACCGCATTAGGCGGGGTTTTCTCTGAGAGAAGTGGGATCGTGAACGTTGGGCTTGAAGGAATCATGGTGATGGGTGCCTTCAGTTCGATTGTTTTCAATCTTGAGTTTGCGTCACAGTTTGGAGCATGGACACCATGGTTGGGTATGCTCGTCGGCGGTTTGGTCGGAATGGTCTTCTCACTGCTTCATGCAGTGGCAACGATCAATTTCCGGGCGGACCATATTATCAGTGGTACAGTGATGAATCTGATGGCGCCAGCATTGGCTGTCTTCTTGGTCAAAGCGATTTATAACAAAGGCCAAACGGACAACATCCAACGTACATTGGGCTACTTCAACTTTCCGGTTTTGAAAGATATTCCAATCATTGGCCCAATCTTCTTTAACCAAACATTTTTGCCAGCTTATTTTGCCATCTTGATCTCGATCATTGCATGGTTCGTTATTTTTAAAACACGCTTTGGTTTGCGTTTGCGCTCTGTCGGAGAACACCCGCAAGCGGCAGATACTTTGGGTATCAATGTGTATGTGATGCGCTATTCAGGTGTATTGATCTCCGGTTTTCTTGGCGGTATGGGTGGTGCATTGTTTGCCCAATCAATTTCTGGACGTTTTGCAGTCACGACAATTGCTGGTCAAGGTTTCATCTCGATGGCGGCCATGATCTTTGGTAAATGGAATCCACTAGGTGCGATGGGTGCGGCGATTTTCTTTGGATTCGCGCAAAACATCAGTATCGTTGGTGGACAGTTGCCAGTAATTTCTTCTATCCCAGCAGTTTATCTGCAAGCGGCACCGTATGCATTGACGATCATCGTTTTGGTTCTTTTCCTTGGAAAAGCAGCTGGTCCGAAAGCAAATGGGAAGAATTATATTAAATCTAAATAATTTTCAGTATGAAAGGGTGGGGCTATGGGACATGAATGTGTTGCTATGTCCTGCCCTTTTTCTATGTTGTTGTAGACATCGGTACCATTCAAAAAATAAGCAATTCAGCATTTTTTGCTTGAATTTAGTATGATAGTAAGGAAAACATTAAAAGAAAGTAGGGAATAGATATGTTTAAACGAATACACTTGATCGTCATGGACTCAGTCGGAATCGGAGAAGCACCGGATGCTGCGGATTTTGGTGATACTGGGTCAGATACGTTGGGGCACATTGCGAAAGAAGCCGGATTGACGATTCCCCATTTGGAACAACTTGGATTGGGCACGATCCGACCGTTGGAGGGTGTCAAACATGTGGCGGACCATCAAGGTTATGCGACAAAATTAGAAGAAATCTCTGTTGGGAAGGATACCATGACTGGACATTGGGAAATCATGGGGCTGAATATCCAAAAGCCTTTCCGCGTTTTTCCTGAAGGGTTCCCAGATGCGTTATTAAAACAAATCGAAGAATTTTCTGGCCGTAAAGTGGTGTGTAACTTGCCTTACTCTGGTACTGCAGTCATTGATGATTTTGGTGAACATCAAATGAAGACGGGTGATTTGATTGTCTATACGTCAGCAGATCCAGTGCTGCAAATTGCAGCCCACGAAGAGATCATTCCTTTAGAAGAACTCTACCGCATCTGTCAATATGTCCGGGATATCACCAAAGATGAACCATATATGATCGGACGAATCATCGCCCGTCCATATCTAGGAGAGCCTGGTAACTTCACACGGACCAGCAACCGTCATGATTATGCATTGGATCCTTTTGGCAATACGGTTTTAGATTCATTGAAAGATGCCGGTAAAGCTGTCATTGCTGTTGGGAAAATCAATGATATCTTCAATGGACAAGGGATAACTGATTCTGTTCGGACGAAGAGTAATATGGATGGTGTTGATCAACTGCTAAATGTGATGAAACAAGACTTTACTGGTTTGAGTTTCACCAACTTGGTTGATTTCGATGCTTTATATGGCCATCGTCGTGATGTTGTTGGTTATGCCCATGCCATTGAAGACTTTGACTTGCGCATTCCAGAAATCTTGGATGCAATGGGGGAAGATGACTTGCTCTTGATTACAGCGGATCATGGAAATGACCCCACTTTCCCAGGAACAGACCACACAAGAGAATATGTCCCATTGTTGGCTTATAGCAAGCAATTCAAGAATCAAGGGGCTTTGCCGCAAGGTCATTATGCAGACATTTCTGCAACGATCGCCGAAAACTTCGGGGTTCAAGCAACAGAAAATGGCGAAAGCTTTTTAAATCATTTAAATTAGAGGTGAAGACATGACAACATTGCAAGAAAAATTACAAGAAACAACCACATTTATTAAGGACAGCGGGGTCGGCGAAGTTGAGTTTGGCTTGATTTTGGGTTCAGGACTGGGCGAATTAGCAGATGAGATCGACAACCCAATCATCTTGCCGTACAACGATATCCCGCATTTCCCAGTATCGACAGTAGTGGGTCATGCCGGACAATTGGTGTATGGTACATTGGCGGGCAAGAAAGTCTTGGCGATGCAAGGACGCTTCCATTACTATGAAGGTCATTCTATGCAAACCGTGACATATCCAGTCCGTGTGATGGCTGCACTACATGCCCATTCCCTCGTTGTGACCAATGCCTGTGGTGGGGTCAATGAATCCTTCCAACCGGGAGACTTAATGTTGATCACCGATCAAATCAATTTCATGGGTGCCAATCCATTAATTGGGACAAACGATGAAGCCATGGGCCCACGTTTCCCAGATATGAGTCAAGCGTATCATGTCGATTACCACAATGCCGCCAAAGAAGTTGGCGCAGCGAAAGGATTACACCTAAAAGAAGGCGTCTATATGGGCTTCTCGGGTCCAACGTATGAAACGCCTGCAGAGATTCGTTTTGCCCGGACGATCGGTGCAGATGCGGTAGGGATGTCGACAGTCCCTGAAGTGATCGTGGCTGTTCATAGTGGTTTGAAAGTGCTAGGTGTTTCTTGTATTACGAATCTTGCGGCGGGCATGCAAGCCAGCCTAAACCATGAAGAAGTCGTGGAAACCACTGAACGTGTCAAAGCTGAATTTAAAGCGTTGATCAAAGAAACGCTAGCTGTTTTATAAAGAAGTGAAAGTGAAGGAGAGAAAAAAATGAGTGTTCATATCGAAGCCAAAGCTGGTGAGATTGCAGATAAAATCTTATTGCCAGGCGACCCGTTGCGGGCAAAATATATTGCGGAGACTTTTTTGGAAGCCCCCGTTTGTTATAACAATGTTCGAGGAATGTTAGGCTATACAGGTACCTACAAAGGAGAGCGGGTTTCTGTACAGGGAACAGGTATGGGGATGCCGTCTGCTACCATTTATGCCCATGAACTGATCAACTCATATGGTGTCAAAAAACTGATTCGTGTCGGCACGTGCGGGGCAATCTCAAAAGATGTCCATGTCAGAGATTTGGTGATTGCCCAGGCGGCAGCAACAAGTTCATCCATGGTAGCGAAAAACTTCCAAAGTTTCCATTTCCCGCCAATCGCTGACTTCGATCTATTGCGTAAAGCATATGAAACAGCAACGGCGTCTGGTTTTACTACCCATGTGGGGAATATCTTATCCGAAGATACATTCTACAAAGATGATATGACTGAAACGCTGCAACTTGCAGAATTAGGTGTAATGGGTGTTGAGATGGAGGCAGCTGCTTTGTATTACTTAGGTGCCAAATTCCACGTTCAAACTTTAGCGATTTGTACGGTGAGCGACCATATCATCACCGGTGAAGAAACGACCGCTGAAGAGCGCCAAACAACATTTAACGATATGATCAGAGTCGGCTTAGAAACAGCGATTGGCTAATCTATCTTTTTGAAAACCTGCCTATGAGGGCAGGTTTTTTTGGTTGGTCAAAGTTGCACTTTCAACAAAAAGTGGTTTAATAGAGAAGAATGCAAAGGAGATGACAAAATGAACAATTTTACGTTTCATGTCAGTACAGATATCCGTTTTGGCAAAGAACGGTTAGGTGAGCTGCCCGATGTTTTAAATACTTTTGGGAAAAATGTGCTATTGGTGTATGGTGGAGGAAGTATCAAAAAGAATGGTCTTTATGATACGATCATGGCACAATTGACGGCCAATCATAACAAAGTAACTGAATTATCTGGAGTAGATCCAAATCCTAGAATCGAAACCGTGGGTGAGGGCGCGCAACTATGCCGAGACAATCACATTGATGTGATTCTGGCTGTCGGTGGCGGATCGGTCATCGATTGCAGCAAAGTGATCGCTGGGGCAGCATTCAGTGAGTTGGCACCTTGGGATCTTGTATTGAATCGCAATTATCAAGGACCAGCAATTCCATTAGTGACGATTTTGACGCTGGCTGCTACAGGAAGTGAGATGAACCGTGGTGCGGTCATTTCTAATTTAACAACCAAAAAAAAGCTTGGTGTTCATGGTCCGCATTTTTTACCACAAGTATCTTTCTTAGACCCAACGACAACGTTCAGTGTCAGTCGCTATCAAACGGCTGCAGGGTCAGCGGATATCATGAGCCATTTGATTGAAAATTACTTTAGTGCAACACCGCAGACCGATGTGCAAGACGGGGTGGCAGAAGGCTTACTGAAAGCTGTTATCAAGAATTTGCCTATTGCTTTAGACACACCAGATGACTATGATGCACGGGCCAATTTGATGTGGGCAAGTACGTTGGCTTTAAATGGATTGACGGGCAGTGGCAAAGGCGGTGCATGGTCTTGTCATCCAATGGAACATGAATTGAGTGCTTTTTATGATATTACCCACGGGGTTGGCTTAGCTATTTTGACACCACGCTGGATGCTGCATGTCTTAAATGAAGAAACAGCACCTAAATTGGCGCGTTTTGCCCGAGAGGTCTTTGGTGTACAAGAGTCAGTCCCAGAAATGGCTGCACGGATGGGCATCCAAAAACTTTATGACTTTTTTGCTTCTTGCGGTATACCGATGACATTGCCAGAAGTAGGGATCAAAGATGATCAACACTTTGAGGAAATGGCCAAACAAGCAGTTGCCTTTAGTTCAATTAGTCAACAGGCGTATGTGCCGCTATCTGTTGACGATGTTATCGCCATTTATCAGGATGCGCAAACACCATCAAATTATCTATAAAAAAAACGCCATTCCAGAAGGGATGGCGTTTTTACTATTTGTCTGTATAAGATAAACGGTCAAGCAATGCTTGGGTGATCAGTTGATGGCCTGCGGTTGTCGGATGAACACCATCTTCACCTGTCAAAGCTTGTGGTCCTTGTGCAACGGCTGCTTCAGCAAACATACCGTCCAGAGGCACCAATTGACACGCAAATTCTGCTGCTAGTTGTCGGATGCAGTGGATCTTTGGGTCTAAATCCACACGCCATGACGTGCGATCAACTGGATAGGGAAGCAGAAAAGGTTCTAATAATAAGATGCGGGTCATCCCGTTTGCAGTGACTTTTGTCAGTATCTGTCTGACGGTTTCCTCGAATTGATGTCCACGATCAGCAAAACCAAAATCTGCTGCGCCGACATGATGCCAGGTATCATTGATGCCAATCAAAAAGACCAAAATATCAGGTTTCAAATCAAGACAATCTTCTTGTAATCGTGCCAAAACATCATGGGATTGGTTGCCGCCGATGCCGCGATTATAAAAAGTGAAGTCGCCGTCTGGATACATATGATTGAGTTGATCCGCAGTCATGTGCGCAAAGCCATGACCTAAGTCGTATGGGTCTTGGCGGTTTCGGTCGCAATCGGTGATGCTATCTCCTAAAAATAACCAGGTGTCTTTTTGGTAAAATTCCATAGAATCTCCTTTTTTATACGCTTTCAATCTGGTGTTTATTATAGAGGAATCAGGGGAGAAAAGAAACCCAAAAAAACTGTTTCACTAAGAAAGTGAAACAGTCGTGATAGAAATATTATAAATAGTATTTTTTCGCAACTGTTAAATCATCGTTCAATTCATAAACAAGTGGTTGACCAGTTGGGATCTCAAGATCCATGATGTCTTCATCAGAAATGCCTTCGATATGTTTTGCTAAGGCACGTAATGAGTTGCCGTGTGCAGCAACTAAAACAGTTTTATCATCTTTCAAAGCAGGCGCGATTTCGTCTTGCCAGAACGGTAAAGCACGTTCTAATGTGACTTTCAAGTTTTCGCCACCAGGTACGTCACGAGGATCAAGTGTTGCATAACGACGATCGTTTGCAGCAGAACCTTCGTCAGTTGCTTCCATCAATGGAGGCAATACATCGTATGAACGACGCCAAATGTGGACTTGTTCATCTCCGTATTTTTCAGCAGTTTCTTGTTTATTTAAACCTTGTAATTTACCATAGTGACGTTCGTTCAAGCGCCAAGATTTGATTGTTGGTACCCAAAGTTGATCAGAATATTCTAGAATATAGTTACAAGTTTTGATGGCACGAGTTAATACTGATGTGTAAGCTACATCGAATTCGATGCCTGCTTCTTTGATTTTACGTCCGCCTTCGATTGCTTCTTCGACACCTTCTGGCGCTAGATCAACATCAGCCCAACCGGTAAACTGGTTTAATTTGTTCCATTCGCTTAGTCCATGACGAGAAAATACTAATTTTGGCATGTAAAACTCTCCTTTAGATAGTCGATATTTTTCTGAAATTTTCAATTCCCTGTTTATTGTACACTCTTTCTCAAAGAATTTCCATGATTTTAGCGGAAAACCTAACTGAAAATCCTTAAGTAAACAAAAAATAAAAAAAGAGGCTGCAGGGGAGGCGCCTCTGTGATATCAAGATAATAATTTTTGCCATTCGTCTTCTGGTAGTTTTATGTACTTATAACATGTACCTACAGAAACATTGCATTTTGTCGAAATAAATTGGATCGTTTCTTTTTTCTCATAATATAAATGGCGAATTTTTTTGACTGTTTTGGGATCGATTTTTGGGCGTCCGCCGATCTTGCCTTTTTTGCGGGCGTTGTTCAAGCCAACCAATGTCCGTTCTTTGATCAACGACCGTTCCATGACCGCAAGCCCTTCCATTAAATTGAAATAAATAGAGCCCATCGATTGACTGGTATCGATGCCTTCTTGCAATGACACAAGGTGTATCTGCTTATTCTTCAATAATTCAGTTAATTCAGTCAATTGTCTGGTGGTTTTACCGATACGGTGCAGCTCAGTAACCACAAGCATATCACCAGGCTGCATGCGGGCAACTACTGATTCTAACGTATGGCGTTCATCATCTTTGATTGAATAAGTATCATGATAAAATTCATGACAACCGAATTGTTTGAGCTTGTTTAATTGTTCACTTGTATGATCATCCGTAATCGTCGTGCGGGCGTAGCCAATGACTTTCATAGTTCCTCCTGCCTCTCTTTTTTATTTGAATATAGCACAAACCACATGAAAACGATAGGTCAATTTGCACAAAAAATAAAACATAAGCTTTTTTTTGAATAAAAAAAGGGATTTCACCTTTTTTTATTCACGGACATGATTTGTTGCCGGTCCTGCAGGTTGGCCAATAATAATTGTATGGACAGTATTCAAAAACAACCCATGTTCCACCACGCCCACTGTCTTGTCCAAATCAGCAGCCAAAGTCACTGGATCTGCGATCGTTTGCAAGTGAAGGTCAATGATATAGTTATGGCAATCAGTTTTGATTGGTGCGCCGTCTTCATTGACACGGAGTACAGGGTGGTAGCCTTTCTTTTCAAAAAGATGCAGAACCTGTTGGCTGCCGTAAGGAATAACTTCCACAGGTAGTGGGAAAGCACCTAGGGTATCGACCATTTTTGATTCATCAACGATCCACAGGACCTTCTTTGAATATGTGGCAACGATTTTTTCGAATAGCAAAGCAGCACCGCCGCCTTTGATTCCGTGAAAGTCACTGCTGATTTCATCGGCACCGTCAATCGTCAAATCAACAGCGTCTACTTCATCGATCGTACGTACCGGAATACCTAATGATTCTGCTTGTTTTTTTGACGCAAAAGAAGTAGGTACGCCAATGATCGACAAATTTTCTTCTTTTACACGTCGGCCTAATTCTTCAATCATATAGTAAGCTGTAGAACCAGTCCCTAATCCGACGACCATGCCATCTTTCACATGACCCGCCGCTTCGATTCCGACCATTTCTTTTAAGTTCATCTATTCCCCGCCTTTAAAAAAATTCATTTACTGCTTTCTATTATAATAGAAGATGGGTGAAAAAGGAGGACAGAATAGAAATAATTTTTTGTTGGATCATTTCAAGAAAACTTAAAAAGAAGCGCAGGCAAAAGGTTGACAGTAATGTTGAAGCATGGTATTCTATCAAAGGTGCTTTATCTACAGGTCTCTCGTTGGAGACGTGCTGACTGTCTATCAAAGCATAGTTTGATACGAATGCAGGAACTGCATTATTTTTTATCGCAAAAAAAGAACCACCTGGATGTGTGGGACTATAAAGCGAATCAAGGAAGGAGGACAACTAGGGATGCCTACAATTAATCAATTAGTACGTAAACCTCGTAAATCCAAGGTTGAAAAATCAAATTCACCAGCATTGAACAAAGGATATAACAGTTTCAAGAAAGCTCAAACGAATGTTAACTCACCTCAAAAGCGTGGGGTAGCAACTCGTGTGGGAACAATGACACCGAAAAAACCGAACTCGGCTCTACGTAAATATGCGCGTGTTCGTTTGTCAAACTTGATTGAAGTGACAGCTTATATTCCAGGTATTGGTCATAACTTACAAGAACATAGCGTGGTATTGCTACGTGGTGGACGTGTAAAAGACTTACCAGGGGTACGTTACCATATCGTTCGTGGTGCATTGGATACAGCCGGCGTTAACGACCGTAAACAATCTCGTTCTAAATATGGAACAAAACGTCCTAAAGCTTAATCTTTAAAACAAACCGATCAAATGAATCGTATTTAAATCAGAACTGATATTTCGGAAGGAGGAGTTACGGATGCCTCGTAAAGGTCCTGTTGCAAAACGTGATGTTTTACCAGATCCTATTTATAACTCAAAATTAGTAACTCGTTTGATCAACCGTGTAATGGTTGATGGTAAACGCGGTGTTGCTGCAAATATTATCTATAATGCTTTTGGCATTATCAAAGAATCTACAGGTAATGATCCATTGGAAGTTTTCGAACAAGCAATGAAAAACATTATGCCTGTATTGGAAGTTAAAGCACGTCGTGTCGGCGGTTCTAACTACCAAGTCCCTGTAGAAGTACGTCCAGAACGTCGTACGACTTTAGGTCTTCGTTGGGTGGTTAACTACGCGCGTTTGCGTGGCGAACACACAATGGAAGAACGTTTAGCGAAAGAAATCATGGATGCAGCGAACAACACTGGTGCTTCTGTGAAAAAACGCGAAGACACACACAAAATGGCGGAAGCCAACCGCGCATTTGCTCACTATCGTTGGTAAGATCCTCACTGCTTTTTATTTGAAGGTGCTGAGATACGACCTTAACGCAAGTTAAGTATGAATGAGAGGGGAACAACCTAGAATGGCAAGAGAATTTTCGCTAGAAAAAACTCGTAATATCGGAATCATGGCCCACGTTGATGCTGGTAAAACAACAACAACTGAACGTATCCTTTATTACACTGGTAAAATCCATAAAATTGGTGAAACACATGAAGGTGCTTCTCAAATGGACTGGATGGAACAAGAACAAGAACGCGGAATCACGATCACTTCTGCTGCGACAACTGCGCAATGGAAAGAAAACCGTGTAAACATCATCGACACACCAGGACACGTGGATTTCACGATTGAAGTGCAACGTTCATTGCGTGTATTAGATGGTGCTGTAACAGTTTTGGACTCACAATCAGGTGTAGAACCTCAAACTGAAACAGTATGGCGTCAAGCGACAGACTACCGCGTACCACGTGTTGTATTCTGTAACAAAATGGATAAGATCGGTGCAGACTTCTTATATTCTGTATCAACTTTACATGATCGCTTGCAAGCAAATGCGCATCCAATCCAATTACCAATTGGTGCGGAAGATGACTTTGTCGGTATCATCGACTTAGTTAAAATGAAAGCTGAAATGTATACAAATGACTTAGGAACTGAAATCCAAGAGACTGAAATTCCTGAAGATTATACCGAATTAGCTGAAGAATGGCGCGAAAAATTGATCGAAGCTGTTGCTGATACTGACGAAGAACTAATGATGAAATTCTTGGACGGTGAAGAAATCACTGAAGCAGAATTGAAAGCTGGTATCCGTCAAGCAACATTAACAGTTGACTTTTTCCCTGTACTTTGCGGATCTGCCTTTAAAAACAAAGGGGTTCAAATGATGTTGGATGCAGTCATCGACTATCTTCCTTCACCACTTGATGTGCCTGCGATCAAAGGGATCAATCCTAAAACAGACGAAGAAACTGATCGTCCAGCTGACGATGAAGCACCTTTTGCTTCATTAGCATTTAAAGTAATGACTGACCCATTCGTAGGTCGTTTGACATTCTTCCGTGTATATTCAGGTGTCTTGAACTCTGGATCATATGTATTGAATGCATCAAAAGACAAACGCGAACGTATCGGTCGTATCCTGCAAATGCATGCCAACACACGTGCTGAGATCCAAACGGTTTACTCAGGCGATATCGCGGCAGCAGTTGGTTTGAAAGATACAACAACAGGGGATACATTGTGTGACGAAAAATCACCAGTTATCCTTGAATCAATCGAATTCCCAGAACCAGTTATCGAAGTCGCTGTTGAACCTAAATCAAAAGCTGACCAAGATAAAATGGGTATTGCTTTACAAAAACTTGCTGAAGAAGATCCATCATTCCGTGTGGAAACAAACGCTGAAACAGGCGAAACTGTTATCGCTGGTATGGGAGAACTTCACTTGGACGTTTTAGTTGACCGTATGCGTCGTGAATTTAAAGTTGAAGCAAACGTAGGTGCGCCTCAAGTTTCTTATCGCGAAACATTCCGTGCAGCAACACAAGCGGAAGGTAAATTTGTACGTCAGTCTGGTGGTAAAGGTCAATACGGTCACGTATGGGTCGAATTTACACCAAACGAAGAAGGTAAAGGCTTCGAATTCGAAAACGCGATCGTCGGTGGTGTGGTTCCACGTGAATACATCCCAGCGGTTGAAAAAGGTCTTGAAGACTCAATGGCGAACGGTGTCTTAGCCGGTTATCCATTAGTAGACATCAAAGCAAAACTTTATGATGGTTCATACCATGATGTCGATTCAAGTGAAACTGCCTTCCGTGTTGCAGCATCTATGGCTTTACGTGCTGCTGCTAAGAAAGCAAAACCAGTTATTCTTGAACCAATGATGAAAGTTGTTATCACTGTCCCTGAAGATTACTTAGGTGATGTAATGGGTCACGTAACAGCACGTCGTGGACGCGTAGAAGGAATGGAAGCACATGGTAATTCACAAATCGTGAATGCAATCGTACCATTGGCAGAAATGTTTGGCTATGCTACAACATTACGTTCATCTACACAAGGTCGCGGTACGTTCATGATGACATTTGATCACTATGAAGATGTACCTAAATCTGTTCAAGAAGAAATCATCAAGAAAAACGGCGGCAAAGCTGAATAATTGATGTAGCTCTACGAAATTCATCAAAATGCTATATTTTTTGGAGAGTTTCGTGTACAATATTATCGATGATAAGGGATGGGGAGCTTTTGCTCCCTACCTATCAAAATATAAAAATAATCTTTTTTTTAGGAGGAACATTTTAAAATGGCAAAAGAAAAATTTGACCGTTCTAAACCCCACGTTAACATTGGTACGATCGGACACGTTGACCATGGTAAAACTACACTTACAGCTGCAATCACAACTGTATTAGCTAAAAAAGGCTTGGCAAAAGCATCTGCTTATGACCAAATCGATGGCGCTCCAGAAGAACGCGAACGCGGAATCACTATCTCTACAGCTCACGTTGAGTATGAAACAGAAGCACGTCACTATGCCCACGTTGACTGCCCAGGACACGCGGACTACGTTAAAAACATGATCACTGGTGCTGCTCAAATGGACGGCGCGATCTTAGTAGTATCTGCTGCTGATGGTCCTATGCCTCAAACACGCGAACACATCTTGTTATCTCGTAACGTTGGTGTACCATACATCGTTGTTTTCTTAAACAAAATGGATATGGTCGATGACGAAGAATTACTTGAATTAGTTGAAATGGAAGTTCGTGACTTATTGTCAGAATATGACTTCCCAGGCGACGACGTTCCTGTAATCGCTGGTTCAGCTTTGAAAGCTCTAGAAGGCGAAGCTTCATACGAAGAAAAAATCTTAGAATTGATGGCTGCAGTTGACGAATACGTTCCAACTCCAGAACGTGACACTGACAAACCATTCATGATGCCAGTCGAAGACGTATTCTCAATCACTGGACGTGGTACTGTTGCTACAGGCCGTGTTGAACGTGGACAAGTTCGCGTTGGTGACGAAGTTGAAATCGTTGGTATTGCTGAAGCAACTGCGAAAACAACTGTAACTGGTGTTGAAATGTTCCGTAAATTGTTAGACTATGCTGAAGCAGGGGATAACATTGGTGCATTGCTACGTGGTGTTGCTCGTGAAGACATCCAACGTGGACAAGTATTAGCTAAAGCTGGTACAATCACACCTCATACAAAATTTAAAGCTGAAGTTTACGTTTTAACAAAAGAAGAAGGTGGCCGTCATACGCCATTCTTCACTAACTACCGTCCTCAGTTCTACTTCCGTACAACTGACGTAACTGGTGTTGTTGAATTACCAGAAGGAATCGAAATGGTTATGCCTGGTGATAACGTTGCTATCGACGTTGAATTGATCCACCCAATCGCTATCGAAGACGGAACTCGTTTCTCTATTCGTGAAGGCGGACGTACTGTTGGTTCAGGCGTTGTATCTTCAATCCAAGCTTAATTAGATTGAATCAAAAAGCAGAAGCGCATGCGCTTCTGCTTTTTTTGCGTTATTTTGTTAAATGCTGCTCTTTCAAAAAATGATCGAACCCTTGGTCAGGCGTATGACTATAAAACCCAGCGAACTTATCAGACCAAGTCTTTGTTTCTCTCGCTTCCCCGAATGCAGCCATGGTTTGATCGTAGGCAGCAATCAAATCATATGGATACGGTTGATAGCCGTTATAGTGGATGACCGCTGCTTCGGGTATGCGTGGTTTGACCTTCATGTCGACGATTGGTTTTCCAATGCTCAAGCCAGCAACAGGGTAAACATACTCTGGCAAATCGAGGAGTTTTGCAATTTTTTGACTATCTTTTCTGACGCTGCCGGAAATCACAGTCCCTAAACTTAGAGATTCGGCAGCAATCGATGCTGTTTGCAACGCGATGCTTGCATCCGTAGTGGCAATCAGGAGTGGTTGATATCCTTCATCGACCAAATAAGGCGTGCCTTTGACATCGGCGACTTGCTTGGTCCGTTGCAGATCTGCTAGAAATAACAAGAAAACAGAGCTTGCAGCGATGTGGGGATTTCCTGGATTCCAAGCCACCAGTTGTTCACGAATGGCCATATCATCAATCACGATGATCGAGTAAGCTTGGCCGTTCATCCAGCTAGGGGCTTGACGAGCAGCTTCTAGAATCGCTTGTAATTGCTCCTTTGGCAGTTGATGTTGCGGATCAAATTGACGATAGGTTCTGTGGTTTTGTAAAAGTTCAATGGTTTCGTTCATGTGATAGCTCCTTTAATTGTGAAGTGACTTTTTGAAACCGCTCTGTAAACAGCGAGAGGTCTTTTTCAGATAACCGTGTGTAATTCAGTCGTACTGCGTTCGTTTCGTTGCTAAACAAAAAAGCAGGGGCCCCTAAGAGTGAATTGCGCAACAATACTTGCCAATCGTGGCGGTGTAATGATGGGTGTCGCCACTGTAACCAGAAATAAAGCCCGCCTTTGATCGACTGCCATTGCCAATCATCTTTAAAAGGCAATAGGATTTGTTCGAGGGCTGTTTTTCTGTGCGCCATTTCTTGCAGCAATAGGTGTTTTTGGGAAAAAAATTCAGGTGATTGCAAGGCGCTGTTTGCTAAAACTTGCGGGAAAATGGTTGTATCAATCGACATACGACGTTTTGCTTGAGCAAACTGTTCTGCCAATGCTTCAGGTGCCAATAGCCACCCGATTTTGATCGTTGCACCCAATAGTTTTGACAAGGAACCTAGATAAATCACCGTTTCTGGGGCTAACGTTTTTAATTTTGGTGGTGTTTCTGACAAAGACAACTCACCAAAGACATCGTCTTCGATGATTGGAACTTGATACCTTTGACACAGGGCGATGATTGCTTTCCGCCTATTTAAACCCATCGTGTGTCCAGTTGGATTTTGAAAGCTTGGGTTTAAGTAAAGAAACTTGATTTTCTTTTCCTTTAACGTACGTTCTAATGCAAGGGGCAAAATGCCTTCATCGTCTTGCTTGATGCCTACCAGTTGAACGTCCATTGTTGAAAAAAGCGGCAATGCAAATAAGAAAGAAGGGTCTTCAGCGGCAATGCAATCCCCAGAACGCAACAATACTTGCATCAAAAGTGTGATTCCTTGTGTGGAGCCTGCGGTAATCACTAATTTTTGACCACTAGTGGGTAAAGCGAAGGAATCCACCAAGTGACGCAATAAGGTTTCTTCTAGTGGTCGGTAACCAGATGCGGATAGGTGCTGACTTTCTTGACGGATTTCTTCCCAAGTAAATGCCGGGAACGTAAAGTTAGGCATCAAGTCAGGAGGGAGATCACCAGTGTATAAATCAAGGGCCTCAGTGTCCTGTCGTAATTGCTGAATCTTTGTGACGAAGGGATCTTGTTGTAAATAAGGGCTATCTAAAGAAGCTCTTAAATAAGAGAGGGGTGCTTGCCTGCTGCCCCAACGTCCTTCCAACACCTTAGATCCGCTACCTTGTTTCCTTGAGATCCAGCCAAGGCTTTTGAGTTCATCTAACGCTTTGACGACAGTCGAACGGTTGACAGAAAAATCAGCGGCTAGATCCCGCTCGGGCGGTAGACGATCTCCAGGTCCATAAAGACCACTCTGAATTTGATCAATGAAATAGGCGACGATTTGTTGGTAAAGAGGCTGCTTGCTCTTTTTATCGATTTTGTGTACCATGACAACCCACCTTTTATCAATTGGATGGTTCTAAAATAAGCCAAATGGCTCTTTTCGTCAAGGGGAAGATTGACTATACTGAGAAAAAAGGGGGCATGAAGATGGAAAAAGTATTAACGATTGCAGGCTCTGACTCAACAGGCGGGGCGGGGATCGAAGCCGATTTGAAGACATTTCAAGAGTATGGCACATTCGGATTTGCTTCGTTGGCATCGATTGTCACGATGGATCCGACGACGGGTTGGCAACACGAGGTAACAGCTATAGCAGCGGATTTGGTTGAAAAACAATTGATCTCAGCACTAGCTGGGGAAGCCATGGATGCAGTGAAAACAGGAATGCTAGGCAATGAACAAAATATCAAAGTGGCGGCGCGTGTAATCAAAGAGCGCGGGATCAAACAGGTTGTCATCGATCCAGTGATTGCTTGTAAAGGTACCGCGCATATTTTGCAACCAGAAAGTGTAGAGGCAATCATTGCGGATTTATTGCCGCTTGCCGAAGTCGCTACACCGAATTTGGTTGAGGCCGGTATATTGTCTGGGCTAGGGGATCTAAGGACGGTAGAAGAGATGAAAACAGCTGCCGCGAAGATCCATCATCTAGGAGCAAAAAATGTAGTGGTGAAAGGTGGTCACCGTTTACAAGGCAGCCAAGCGATCGATGTCTTGTACGATGGATCGACGTTCACAGTGTTAGAGGGACCTCGTATCGATACGGATTTTAACCATGGTGCGGGTTGTACTTTTTCGGCAGCTGTGACAGCCGGTTTAGCCAAAGGATGGACAGTGTTGGATAGTGTTCGTGTGGCGAAATCCTTCGTGGCAGCTGCGATCGAACAAGGAGTATCAATCAACCCGTATGTCGGACATGTATGGCATGGGGCGTATAATGAAGCAGAAAGAAGGATGCACCATGAATGATCGGAAGATTCAACGGGTGGTACTGGTCGCTCTTTTTGCCGCGTTGACTGTGATTGGTACAATGATTAAGATTCCACTGCCGACCGGTGCCTTCGTCCACTTAGGGAATGCGGTTCTTTTGCTGGCGGTATTGTTATTGGGCTATATCAACGGATCGCTGGCAGGTGGGTTGGGTTTTGCCATCTTTGATGTCTTGAATGGCTACGCCGCAGAAGCGCCCTATTTCATCCTGGAAAGTTTTATTGTTGGCGCAGCAGCGTACGGTGCCTTTCTTCTATTTAAAAAGAAACCCTATCGTGTCTGGCAATTGGTCGTTATTGGACTGGCAACAGGAATCGCCAAATTAGCGATGACACAAATCAAGAACACGGTGATGTTGTGGTTTATGGGGAGTGCCTTCTCACATGCGTGGGCGGCAGCGCTGGTCAAACTGCCGGCGACGGTGATCAATGTGACGGTGACGATCGTGCTGGTGGCCATACTTTATTTCCCATTGAAAGCAGCGATGGATCGTACATTTCGCGGTAGAATAAATGGATAAAAAAGAAGTGTACAATGCTTCTTTTTTTATTTCGTATAATTGAAGAAAGTTTTCAGAAAGAAATGCAAAAGAATCGCGCATTTCCAATAAAAAAAGCTTGCAATCAATGTTTATCCGTAATATAATCATAAAGGTGCTGTTTACGTAAAATGCGTAAGTCACACTGGCAGCAAAGAAATTTCTGCCGGCTACGAAACGAGAGGTTGCGACACGCCCGGACGCTTTGCCATGGACGAGCGTGACGGAAAATTTTCGTGGAGCTATGTCTACTTTTCAAAATAGGCGAAGGAGGGAAAACAATGGCAAAACAAAAAATTCGTATCCGTTTAAAAGCGTATGAACATCGTATTTTAGATCAATCAGCGGATAAAATCGTAGAAACTGCAAAAAGAACTGGAGCTGGCGTATCTGGTCCAATTCCATTACCAACTGAACGCAGCTTGTACACGATCATCCGTGCGACGCACAAATACAAAGATTCACGCGAACAATTCGAAATGCGTACACACAAACGTCTAATCGACATTGTGAATCCAACACCAAAAACAGTTGATGCTTTAATGAAGCTAGACTTGCCAAGCGGTGTAAACATCGAAATCAAACTATAATTAAATTGGAGGTGTAATCATGACCAAAGGAATCTTAGGGAAAAAAGTGGGAATGACACAAATCTTCACTGAGTCTGGCGAATTGATTCCAGTAACTGTAGTTGAAGCTACTGCTAACGTAGTACTACAAGTGAAAACAATCGAAAATGACGGCTACGAAGCAATTCAAGTCGGCTATCAAGATAAACGTGAAGTTTTGTCTAACAAACCTGCGAAAGGTCATGTTGCGAAAGCAAACACGGCTCCTAAGCGCTTCATTCGCGAATTCAAGAATGTAGAGCTTGAGGGCTTAGAAGTAGGATCAGAAATCAAAGTTGATATTTTTGAAGCAGGAGACATCATTGATGTAACTGGTACTTCGAAAGGTAAAGGATTCCAAGGCGTTATCAAACGTCACGGACAAAGCCGCGGACCAATGTCTCACGGTTCTCGTTACCATCGTCGTCCTGGTTCAATGGGTCCAGTAGCTCCAAACCGTGTCTTCAAAAACAAACGTCTTGCTGGCCGTATGGGTGGCGATCGTATCACGATCCAAAACTTGGAAATCGTACGTGTAGACGCAGAACGCAACGTTATTCTGATCAAAGGAAACGTTCCTGGCGCGAAAAAATCATTGATTACAATCAAATCAGCTGTGAAAGCTAAATAAACAGATAGGAAGAAAGGAGGAACTAAGGAATGCCGAATGTAGCATTATTCAAACAAGATGGAAGCCAAAATGGCGAAATTACATTGAACGAAGAAATCTTCGGAATTGAACCAAATGAAACAGTTGTCTACGATGCAATCATCATGCAACGCGCTTCATTAAGACAAGGAACACACGCTGTGAAAAACCGCAGTGCAGTTCGAGGCGGTGGCCGTAAACCATGGCGCCAAAAAGGAACTGGTCGTGCCCGTCAAGGTTCGATCCGCTCACCACAATGGCGTGGAGGTGGCGTAGTCTTCGGACCAACACCACGTTCATACAGCTACAAACTTCCTAAAAAAGTTCGTCGCTTAGCAATGAAATCTGTATTGTCAGAAAAAGTTGCTTCAAATAACTTGGTAGCAATCGAAGGATTAAGCTTTGATGCACCTAAAACAAAAGAATTCAAACAAGTTCTTGCTAACTTGACAATTGATTCTAAAGTATTGGTAGTTCTTGAATCTGAAAACGACTTTGCCGCTTTATCAGCGCGCAACTTGCCGAAAGTTTCTGTAGTAACTGCTGACAACATTAGTGTTCTTGACATCGTTTCAAGTGACAAATTACTTGTAACGAAAACTGCTCTTACTCAGATCGAGGAGGTGCTTGCATAATGAACTTACTAGACGTTATTAAACGCCCAGTGATCACTGAAAAATCAATGCTTGCCATGGATGACAAGAAATATACTTTTGAAGTGGACACAAAAGTAAACAAAACTTTAGTAAAACAAGCTGTAGAAGCTGCCTTTGACGGTGTGAAAGTGGCTAACGTGAATATCATCAACGTTCGTCCTAAATTCAAACGCATGGGTAAATATGCAGGATATACAAAAAAACGTCGCAAAGCTGTTGTGACTTTAACTGAAGGTTCAAAAGAAATTACAATTTTCGAAGCTGCTGAATAAGTAGTCTACGTATAAATTTTACATGGGAGGGAAAAAGACGTGGCGATTAAAAAGTACAAACCTACCACGAACGGCCGTCGTAATATGACAAGTTCTGATTTCGCTGAAATCACAACTTCAACACCAGAAAAAACATTGTTAGCTCCTTTGAAAAACAATGCTGGTCGTAACAACAACGGACGTATCACGGTTCGTCATCAAGGTGGCGGTCACAAACGTCAATACCGTATAATCGATTTCAAACGTAACAAGGACAATGTCGTTGCTACAGTTAAAACGATTGAATATGATCCAAACCGTTCTGCTAACATTGCGTTAGTACATTACGAGGATGGAGTAAAAGCATACATCTTAGCACCTAAAGGATTAGAAGTTGGCACAAAGATCGTTTCTGGTCCAGAAGCAGATATCAAAGTAGGGAACGCATTACCACTTGAAAATATTCCAGTTGGTACAGTTATCCACAACATTGAAATGAAACCTGGCAAAGGCGGACAATTGATCCGTTCAGCTGGTACAAGTGCACAAGTACTTGGTAAAGAAGGCAAATATGTATTGATTCGTTTGAACTCAGGCGAAGTACGTATGATCTTGGCTACTTGCCGTGCAACGATCGGTGCTGTTGGTAATGAACAACATGAATTGATCAACATCGGTAAAGCTGGACGCTCTCGTTGGATGCGTAAACGCCCAACTGTTCGTGGTAGCGTAATGAACCCTAACGATCACCCACACGGTGGTGGTGAAGGTAAAGCACCAATCGGACGTAAAGCACCAGTTTCTCCTTGGGGACAACCTGCTCTTGGGTACAAAACTCGTAACAAAAAAGCAAAATCTGACAAACTTATTGTTCGTCGTAAAACCAAGTAACATTTATGACCGTGTGTCACATA
Organism: Enterococcus sp. RIT-PI-f; assembly: GCF_001297065.1. Lineage (GTDB taxonomy): Bacteria > Bacillota > Bacilli > Lactobacillales > Enterococcaceae > Enterococcus_D. The sequence continues at coordinate 97,539 of NZ_LHOX01000015.1, forward strand.
TTTTGAGAGGAGGTACACCATGGGTCGTAGTTTGAAAAAAGGACCTTTCGTCGATGATCATTTGATGAAAAAGGTTGAAGCACAAGAAGGCGCTGAAAAGAAAAAAGTGATCAAAACTTGGTCACGTCGTTCCACAATTTTCCCGAATTTTATCGGATATACTATTGCAGTATATGATGGACGGAAACATGTACCAGTTTACATCCAAGAAGACATGGTAGGACACAAATTAGGTGAATTTGCACCAACAAGAACTTATCGCGGACATGCTGCCGATGATAAGAAAACAAGACGCTAATTTTGAGGGGAGGATATCCAAAAATGGCAGAACAAATTACATCAGCGAAAGCAACTGCTAAAACAGTCCGCGTTTCTCCTCGCAAATCACGTCTAGTTATTGACTTAATCAGAGGGAAAAGCGTTGCTGAAGCAATCGCGATCTTAAAGTTCACACCAAACAAAGCTGCAGGAATCATCGAGAAAGTCTTGATGTCAGCTATCGCTAATGCAGAAAATAATTTTGACTTAGATGTTGAAAACTTGATCGTTTCTGAAGCATTCGTTAACGAAGGACCAACTATGAAACGGTTCCGTCCACGTGCGAAAGGTTCAGCATCACCAATCAACAAACGTACAAGTCATATTACTGTAGTCGTATCAGAAAAATAAGGAGGGACAATCAGTGGGTCAAAAAGTACATCCAATTGGAATGCGCGTAGGCATCATCCGTGACTGGGATGCTAAATGGTATGCTGAAAAAGAGTATGCTGAATTTCTACACGAAGATTTGAAAATCCGTAAATTTATCGCATCTAAACTTGCTGATGCCGCAGTGTCAACAGTTGAAATCGAACGCGCAGCAAACCGCGTGAACGTTTCAATCCACACAGCGAAACCAGGTATGGTTATCGGTAAAGGCGGATCTGAAGTCGAAAACCTAAGAAAAGAATTGAACAGCTTAACTGGCAAACGAGTTCACATCAACATTGTTGAAATCAAAAAACCAGATTTAGATGCAAAATTAGTGGGCGAAGGAATTGCACGTCAATTAGAAAACCGTGTGGCTTTCCGTCGTGCCCAAAAACAAGCGATCCAACGCACAATGCGTTCTGGCGCTAAAGGAATCAAAACACAAGTTTCTGGACGTCTAAACGGTGCCGATATCGCCCGTTCAGAAGGTTATTCAGAAGGAACTGTTCCACTTCATACATTACGTGCGGATATTGATTACGCATGGGAAGAAGCAGATACAACATACGGAAAACTAGGAGTTAAAGTGTGGATTTATCGTGGAGAAGTTCTTCCAACTAAAAAAAACACTGAGAAAGGAGGGAAATAATCATGTTAGTACCTAAACGTGTAAAACACCGTCGTGAGTTCCGTGGTAAAATGCGCGGTGAAGCAAAAGGCGGCAAAGAAGTGGCTTTCGGTGAATACGGCTTGCAAGCTGTTGAATCTCACTGGATCACTAACCGCCAAATTGAAGCATCTCGTATCGCCATGACTCGTTATATGAAACGTGGCGGGAAAGTATGGATCAAAATTTTCCCTCACAAATCATATACATCAAAAGCTATTGGCGTTCGTATGGGTAAAGGTAAAGGGGCTCCAGAAGGATGGGTATCACCAGTTAAACGTGGAAAAATCATGTTTGAAATTGCCGGTGTATCTGAAGAAGTGGCGCGTGAAGCGTTACGTCTTGCTTCTCACAAATTACCTATGAAAACGAAAATCGTAAAACGTGAGGAAATGGGTGGTGAATCGAATGAAGGTTAAAGAAATCAGAGAATTAACCACTGCCGAAATGCTAGATCAAGAAAAACAATTGAAAGAAGAATTGTTTAATCTTAGATTCCAATTAGCAACAGGTCAATTAGAAAACACTGCACGTATCAAAGAAGTACGTAAATCGATTGCACGCATCAAAACTGTTTTGCGTGAACAAGCTAAGTAATAGTGGAAGGAGGCCATTTAGCGTATGACTGAAGAAAGAAATCAACGCAAAGTTTACCAAGGTCGCGTGGTATCCGACAAAATGGATAAAACCATTACTGTTGTAGTTGAAACAAAGAAAAACCACCCTATCTACGGAAAACGTCTGAACTATTCTAAGAAATACAAAGCACACGATGAAAACAACGAAGCAAAAGTTGGCGATATCGTGAAAGTTATGGAAACTCGTCCATTATCAGCTACGAAACGTTTCCGTCTAGTAGAGATTGTTGAAAAGGCAGTGATTATCTAATCACACGAGATTTTCCTATATAGATTGTGAATTGCAAAATCTGAAAGGAGGATACACATCGTGATCCAAGCAGAAAGCCGATTAAGAGTCGCGGACAACTCAGGTGCCCGTGAAATCCTAACGATCAAAGTCCTTGGCGGATCTGGTCGTAAAACTGCCAATATTGGTGATGTGATCGTTGCTACGGTCAAACAAGCAACGCCAGGCGGGGTTGTCAAAAAAGGTGACGTCGTTAAAGCCGTTATCGTTCGTACAAAATCAGGAGCACGTCGTACAGACGGTTCTTATATCAAATTTGATGAAAATGCTGCGGTAATTATCCGTGATGATAAGAGCCCTCGTGGAACTCGTATCTTTGGCCCAGTGGCCCGCGAATTGCGTGAAGGCAACTTCATGAAGATCGTTTCCCTAGCACCAGAAGTATTGTAATAGTGAGTCTTATCTAAAGGAGGTGCGAAACAAACATGTTTGTTAAAAAAGGCGATAAAGTAAAAGTTATCACTGGTAAAGACAAAAATAAAGAAGGCGTTGTGCTAGCAGCGTTTCCTAAAAAAGACAAAGTCGTTGTCGAAGGTATCAATGTCGTGAAAAAACACCAAAAACCTTCTCAAACTGCTCCTCAAGGCGGAATCGTCGAAATGGAAGCACCCATTCATGTTTCAAACGTGATGGTGGTTGATCCTTCGAACGGTGAAGCAACACGTGTAGGTTACAAAGAAGTTGACGGCAAAAAAGTCCGCGTTTCTAAAAAAACCGGCGAAGTTCTTGATAAATAATCAGATGAAGGAAGGAGGGGCTAACAGATGAACCGCCTTAAAGAAAAATATTCAAAAGAAGTTGTCCCATCATTAATGGACAAATTTAACTACAGCTCAATCATGCAAGCACCACAAGTTGATAAAATCGTTATCAACATGGGTGTAGGTGACGCTGTGTCAAACGCTAAAAACTTAGACAAAGCTGTTGAAGAATTACAATTGATCTCAGGTCAAAAACCATTGATCACTAAAGCGAAAAAATCAATCGCTGGCTTCCGTTTACGTGAAGGTATGCCAATTGGTGCGAAAGTAACATTGCGCGGCGAAAGAATGTATGAATTCTTAGACAAATTGGTCAGTGTTTCATTGCCACGTGTCCGTGATTTCCACGGTGTGAGCAAAAAAGCGTTCGATGGACGCGGAAACTACACTTTAGGTATCAAAGAACAATTGATCTTCCCTGAAGTTGATTACGATTTGATCGACAAAGTACGTGGTATGGATATCGTTATTGTAACAACAGCAAACACAGATGAAGAATCTCGTGAATTGTTAACACAATTAGGCATGCCATTCCAAAAATAAAAAAAGGAGGCGAACTACGTGGCTAAAAAATCAATGATTGCTAAAAACAAACGCCCTGCTAAATTCTCAACTCAAGAATACACACGTTGCGAACGTTGCGGACGTCCACATTCAGTTTATCGTAAATTTCATCTATGCCGTATTTGCTTCCGCGAACTTGCCTATAAAGGACAAATTCCCGGCGTGAAGAAAGCTAGCTGGTAAACTATACTCGCATAAAGGAGGTAAATTATCCCATGGTCATGACAGATCCAATCGCAGATTTTCTAACGCGCGTGCGTAACGCAAACATGGTTAAACACGAAAGCTTAGAAGTACCTGCTTCAAAAATCAAACGTGATATCGCTGAAATCTTGAAACGTGAAGGTTTCGTCCGCGATGTTGAATACATTGAAGATGACAAACAAGGCGTGATCCGCGTATTTCTTAAATACGGCAAAAACGGCGAACGTGTTATCACTAACTTAAAGCGTATCTCTAAACCAGGCTTGCGTGCTTATGTCAAAGCTGACGAAGTACCTAAAGTATTGAACGGTCTAGGAATCGCAATTATCTCAACTTCTGACGGTGTAATCACTGATAAAGAAGCGAGAGCAAAAAATGTTGGCGGCGAAGTAGTCGCTTATGTATGGTAATTTAAAATATTACACAAGGAGGTGCCTCTAAGTGAGTCGTATCGGTAATAAGATCGTCGTTCTTCCTGCAGGTGTTGAAGTCAAACAAGCTGGAAACGACATTACAGTTAAAGGACCAAAAGGTGAATTGACACGGACTTTCTCTTCTGATATTACAATGAATATCGAAGGAAGCGAAGTAACATTCACTCGTCCAAACGATAGTAAAGAAATGAAAACTATCCACGGAACTACCCGTGCAAACTTCAACAACATGGTTGTTGGTGTTTCTGAAGGTTTCCAAAAAGCGTTAGAATTGATCGGGGTTGGGTACCGTGCACAATTACAAGGTAAAAAACTTGTATTGAGCGTAGGTTATTCTCACCAAGTTGAAATCGACGCGCCAGCTGGCATTGAAATCGAAGTGCCATCTAACACTTCTGTTATCATCAAAGGAATCGATAAAGAAGTTGTCGGCGAATTGGCTGCCAATATCCGTGGCGTTCGTCCTCCAGAACCTTACAAAGGCAAAGGAATTCGTTATGTTGGCGAATTTGTACGCCGTAAAGAAGGTAAAACTGGTAAATAGTCGTAAACTTTTACGACTAGCAGCTTAGGCTAGCAAATATAAAGAGGTGACAAATTGTGATTACAAAACCAGATAAAAACAAGACACGTCAAAAAAGACATCGTCGCGTACGTAACAAAATCTCTGGTACTGCTGAGTGCCCACGCTTAAACGTGTTCCGTTCGAACAAAAACATCTACGCACAAGTAATTGATGACGTAGCGGGTGTGACGCTAGCAAGTGCCTCTGCCTTAGACAAAGATGTTTCAGGTGCAAACAAAACTGAACAAGCACAAGCTGTCGGTAAATTAGTCGCAGAACGTGCAGCAGCAAAAGGTATTAAAGTCGTAGTCTTTGACCGTGGTGGATACCTTTACCATGGCCGTGTAGCAGCTTTAGCTGAAGCAGCGCGCGAAAATGGACTAGAATTTTAAGAGAAGGAGGAACACCATTCATGGTTTATATTGATCCAAAACATTTGGAATTAGAAGACCGCGTTGTTGCGATCAACCGTGTTACTAAAGTTGTTAAAGGTGGACGTCGTCTACGCTTTGCTGCTTTAGTCGTTGTCGGTGACAAAAACGGACACGTAGGTTTCGGTACTGGTAAAGCGCAAGAAGTACCAGAAGCAATCCGTAAAGCAATCGAAGATGCGAAGAAAAACTTGGTTGAAGTACCAATGGTTGGTTCTACAATCCCTCACGAAGTTATCGGTGTATTCGGTGGCGGACGTATCCTAATGAAACCTGCTGTAGAAGGTTCTGGGGTCGCTGCTGGTGGACCAGTTCGTGCCGTATTGGAATTAGCTGGGGTAGCAGATATCACATCTAAATCTTTAGGTTCTAACACACCAATCAACGTTGTTCGCGCAACAGTTGAAGGTTTGAAACAATTAAAACGCGCTGAAGAAGTGGCAGCACTTCGCGGCAAATCAGTTGAAGAATTAATCGGTTAAGGAGGACAACATAATGGCTGAATTGAAAATTACTTTAAAACGCAGTATTATCGGACGTCCTCAAAACCAACGCGATACTGTAAAAGCGTTAGGTCTAACGAAAATGAACTCAACAGTTGTAAAACCTGCTAACGATGCAATCAAAGGCATGGTCAACACTGTTTCTCATTTAGTGGATGTTGAAGAAGTCTAAGGATCAGCAGATCTAGTTTGATTAAGGAGGTGCCAAACCTATGAAACTTCATGAATTAAAACCATCAGAAGGCTCACGCCAAGTACGTAACCGTGTTGGACGAGGAACTTCATCTGGTAACGGTAAAACAGCTGGACGTGGACAAAAAGGTCAAAAAGCTCGTTCAGGTGGCGGAGTACGTCTAGGATTCGAAGGTGGACAAACACCATTGTTCCGTCGTTTACCAAAACGTGGCTTTACCAATGTAAACCGCAAAGAATATGCAGTCATCAATCTTGATGTCTTAAACCGCTTTGAAGACGGTGCTGAAGTAACACCTGTTGCTTTACACGAAGCTGGAATCGTCAAAGACGAAAAAGCAGGAATCAAAGTATTAGCTAACGGAGAATTAACGAAGAAATTGACTGTGAAAGCAGCGAAATTTTCAAAAGCAGCTGAGGAAGCAATCGTTGCTGCTGGTGGATCAATCGAGGTGATCTAATGATCAAACTATTGAGGGATGCCTTTAAAGTAAAAGATATTAGATCAAGAATTTTGTTCACCGTGTTTATCTTGTTTGTCTTTCGTCTGGGAACACATATTACTGTGCCAGGCGTAGACGCAAGCCGCTTGGCTACTATTGCCGATTTACCATTCTTAAACATGTTGAATCTGGTCAGTGGTGGTGCCATGCAACAATTTTCGATTTTCTCGATGGGGGTCTCACCTTACATTACTGCTTCAATTGTGATCCAGTTGCTGCAGATGGATATCGTACCAAAATTTGTTGAATGGTCTAAGCAAGGGGAAGTCGGTCGGAAGAAATTGAATCAAGCAACCCGTTATTTGACATTGGTTTTGGCGTTTGTCCAATCAATGACATTGACCGCTGGATTTAACTACTACACGCAACTGGGCTTCGTAAACAACCCCAACGTGGCTACGTTTATCGTTATTGGTTTGATTCTGACTGCAGGCACGATGTTAGTGACTTGGTTAGGCGAACAAATCACGGAACGTGGTATTGGAAATGGTGTGTCCATGATCATCTTCGCAGGGATCATTTCACGCTTGCCGGCAAGCATCAAAGAGTTGGTTGAAGATTATTTCATTAACGTGGAAAAATCTGATATCTGGCTAAATGCCATCTTTATGCTGATTCTTGTTGTTGCTGTTTTGATCGTCATTACATTTGTAACGTATGTTCAACAAGCGGAACGCAAGATTCCGATCCAATATACCAAACGAGTAGCAGGCGCACCAACAAGCAGTTACCTTCCATTGAAAGTAAATGCTGCGGGTGTTATCCCAGTTATCTTTGCCAGCTCTTTGATCACGACACCAAATGCGATCATTCAAGCATTAGGCAGTTCGTACAGAGGCGAAACATGGTATGACGTTGTTCAAATGATTTTTAGTTATAACACCGTACCGGGTGCGATCGTATACACGGTCTTGATCGTTGCATTTACATTCTTCTACGCATTTGTCCAAGTGAACCCTGAGAAATTAGCGGAAAACTTGCAAAAACAAGGAAGTTATATTCCAAGTGTGCGTCCTGGTAAAGGAACTGAAGAATATGTATCACGCTTATTGATGCGATTAAGTACTGTCGGTTCAGTGTTCTTAGGCTTGGTTGCATTGCTGCCAATCATTGCACAAATGGTTTGGAATTTACCGCAATCGATCGGGTTAGGTGGAACGAGTCTATTGATCATTATCGGTGTAGCTCTGGATACTGCCAAGCAGTTAGAAGGACTTATGCTGAAACGGAAATATACTGGTTTTATCAATTAAAGTTATTGAGGTGTTGAGGATTTCCTCAACACTATTCAAAAACTTACAGGAGGAATTAGAATGAACCTCATTTTAATGGGATTACCTGGTGCCGGAAAAGGTACTCAGGCAGAACGTATCGTTGCTGAATACGGTCTTCCTCATATTTCAACAGGCGATATGTTTCGGGCTGCTATGGCGAACGAAACAGAACTAGGCCTTAAAGCAAAATCATACATGGACCAAGGTGCATTGGTTCCTGATGAGGTAACCAACGGTATCGTCAAAGAACGTTTGGCAGAGCCCGATACGGAGAAAGGCTTCTTATTAGATGGCTTTCCTCGGACATTGGATCAAGCCAAAGCCTTGGACGAGATGTTGAAAGACCTCAACAAAAAGATCGATGCAGTGATTGATATCCATGTTCCTGAAGAAGTTCTTGTAGAACGTTTAGCCGGCCGCTTCATGTGCCGCAATTGTGGGGCAACTTATCATAAATTGTTCAATCCGCCAAAAGTGGAAGGAACTTGTGATCGTTGTGGAAGTCATGACTTCTACCAACGTGAAGATGATAAGCCTGAGACGGTCAAAAATCGTCTAGCTGTCAATATTGAAAGCAGTCAACCAATCTTGTCTTATTATAAAGACCAAGGGTTATTGCAATCAATTGATGGGGATCGCGACATCGATGCTGTCTTCGAAGATGTGCAACACATCATTGACTAATCATAGATTGCCCGAGACCAACTTGCAGCTTAAAACTTTCTCTTGAAACCTTTGACAGGATATGGTAGAATATATCAGTCCGACTTCTACCTTTTTTGTAGGGTGGGAGCATAGTTTGAGAATATCAGGTGGGAACCGCGTTTCCGCCATTTTATCGTGTGAAAATCACAAGTACAAGGAGGTACTGTGCGTGGCAAAAGAAGATATGATTGAAGTCGAAGGTACAGTCGTCGAAACTTTGCCGAATGCAATGTTTAAAGTAGAATTGGAAAACGGACACCAAGTTCTAGCGACCGTTTCTGGTAAAATCCGGATGCACTACATTCGTATATTACCTGGAGATAAAGTAACGGTGGAATTATCACCGTATGATCTGAACCGTGGCCGCATTACTTATCGCTTTAAATAATTGTACTCCGTAAAACCACAGGAGGTATTATCATGAAAGTAAGACCATCAGTAAAACCAATGTGCGAACATTGTAAAGTAATTCGTCGTAAAGGACGCGTTATGGTGATTTGCCCAGCAAATCCAAAACATAAACAACGTCAAGGATAATTGGAGGTGTAACAAATATGGCTCGTATTGCAGGAGTAGATATTCCTCGTGATAAACGTGTGGTCGTTTCACTTACTTATATCTATGGTATTGGTAACACGACTGCAAAACAAATTTTAGCAGACGCAGGTGTTTCTGAAGAAGTTCGCGTTCGTGACTTAACGAATGAACAAACAGACGCTATCCGTGCGGAAATCGATAAATTAAAAGTTGAAGGTGACTTACGTCGCGAAGTGAACTTGAACATCAAACGCTTGATGGAAATTGGTTCATACCGTGGGATCCGTCATCGTCGTGGATTGCCAACTCGTGGACAAAACACGAAAAACAATGCACGTACTCGTAAAGGCCCGTCTAAAACAGTCGCAGGCAAGAAAAAATAATTTCTAAGTGAAGGAGGTTAAACTTCATGGCAGCAAAAAAAGTGAGTCGTAAACGCCGTGTGAAAAAGAATATTGAAGCGGGTATTGCACATATTCACTCAACATTCAATAATACAATCATTATGATCACTGATACTCATGGTAATGCGTTAGCATGGTCATCAGCTGGTTCATTAGGTTTCAAAGGAAGCAAAAAATCTACGCCTTTTGCCGCTCAAATGGCAGCAGAAACAGCTACCAAAGCAGCAATGGAACACGGATTAAGAACTGTAGAAGTAACAGTTAAAGGACCTGGTTCTGGACGTGAAGCAGCAATTCGTTCATTACAAGCAGCAGGTTTGGAAGTGAGTGCAATCCGTGACGTGACGCCAGTCCCTCATAATGGATGCCGCCCTCCAAAACGCCGTCGTGTTTAATGAGTGCTGCTCATTTTGAGTGTAACAAAAACGTCATTGAACAAGACACTTTTCGTTTTGAAAGGGGTAAAAGATAAGAATGATTGAATTCGAAAAACCAAGAATCGCAAAGATTGATGAAGACAAAGATTATGGCAAGTTCATCGTTGAACCTCTAGAAAGAGGCTACGGAACTACACTAGGGAATTCCCTACGTCGTATTTTATTATCTTCTTTACCTGGTGCGGCAATCACCAATATTCAAATCGATGGAGTTTTACACGAATTCTCTACTGTTAAGGGCGTTCGGGAAGACGTTGCTCAAATCATCTTGAATATTAAAGGTCTTGCATTGAAAATGTACGGGGATGAAGAAAAAACCCTAGAAATCGATATTTCTGGACCTGCTACAGTAACTGCTGGCGATATTATCGTTGACAGCGATGTAGAAATCCTTAACAAAGATATGTATATTTGTACCGTTTCTGAAGGTGCCAACTTCCATGCTCGCTTAACAGTGAAACCTGGTCGCGGCTATGTTCAAGCGGACGAAAACAAAAAAGAAGATATGCCGATCGGTGTTCTTCCTGTTGATTCTATCTATACACCAGTACGTCGTGTCAACTACCAAGTAGAAAACACACGTGTAGGCCGTCGTGATGATTTCGACAAATTAACGATGGAAATTTGGACAGATGGTTCTATTGAGCCATTAGAAGCAATGAGTCTTTCTGCAAAAATCATGACTGAACATTTAGACATCTTTGTCAACCTAACAGATGAAGCGAAAAACGCTGAAATCATGGTAGAAAAAGAAGAAACACAAAAAGAAAAAATGTTAGAAATGACGATTGAAGAATTAGATTTATCTGTTCGTTCATATAACTGTCTAAAACGTGCAGGAATCAATACTGTACAAGAATTGACTAACAAATCTGAACCTGAAATGATCAAAGTAAGAAACTTAGGCCGTAAATCTCTAGAAGAAGTCAAAGTGAAATTACATGATTTAGGGTTAGGATTACGTAAAGACGATTAAACCGTTTTCGACTGCGTTAGTTCGGTTCGTTTAACCGAAACAACATTTCGAAAGTGAAGGAGGGAAACCACGTGAGTTATCGTAAACTAGGACGCACATCTAGCCAACGTAAAGCGATGTTGCGTGATTTGACAACTGATTTATTCATTAACGAACGTATCGTTACGACTGAAGCGCGTGCGAAAGAAGTTCGTTCAACTGCAGAAAAAATGATCACTTTAGGTAAACGTGGTGATTTGCATGCACGTCGTCAAGCAGCCGCATTCGTACGTAATGAAGTTGCTAGCGTTCGTGAAGAAAACGAAGAAGTAGTCATTGAATCTGCTTTGCAAAAACTATTCAATGATATCGCTCCTCGTTACACAGATCGCCAAGGCGGATACACACGCATCTTGAAGACAGAACCAAGACGCGGAGATTCTGCACCAATGGTTATCCTAGAACTTGTTTAAAATCACACTTATCATCACTTTATAGATGTTTATTAAGAGTGTTATGATGTTGGAAGATCCTTTCCGAGTCTAGCTCAGCGCATACACCTCGATTTTTCGAGGTGTACGCACTCATCATAAAGTGCTTTTTTTTTACTTTCGATTACCTGTCTTGACAGGTCATGGCAAGTGGAAAAAAGAACTGTCTACAAATCAATGAGAATGATTGAAAATCACCCTCTTTTTTGGTAGTGTTAGAAAGAATCAATCGCATTTGAAGGAGTCTATTATGAAGCCAATCATCGAATTAAAAGAGATTACTGTGCGTTATCATGAAGAAGAAGACCGTGCCGCTTTAAATAAAGTATCATTTTCTATCAATCAAGGAGAATGGGTGGCGTTGATCGGTCATAATGGTTCTGGGAAATCTACATTGGCGAAAACGATCAATGGCTTGATTTTGCCCCAGGAAGGATCCGTTTCTGTAGGCAGTAGGCCTTTGGATGAAGCCAATATCTGGCAAATACGCAAAATGGTCGGTATGGTCTTCCAAAACCCAGACAATCAATTTGTCGGTTCGACTGTTGAAGATGATGTTGCTTTTGGTTTAGAAAACCAAGGTATACCGAGAGAAGAGATGCTGGTACGTGTCAAAGACGCTTTGGAACAAGTACGGATGAGTGAATTTTCTACGCGAGAACCAGCACGTTTATCTGGCGGTCAAAAGCAGCGGGTGGCGATTGCCGGAGTCGTGGCCCTACGTCCTGATATCATTATTTTGGACGAAGCAACCAGTATGTTGGATCCTGAAGGAAGAGAAGAAGTGATCTCTACCATCAAAAAGATCAAAGAGCAAAACAACTTGACTGTCCTATCCATCACCCACGATATTGATGAAGCAGCCAATGCCAATCGTGTGTTGGTGATGCGAGAAGGGGAATTGGTTCGTGAGGGAACACCAGCAGAAATCTTCTCAGCTGGGCCAGAGTTGATTGGCTTAGGGCTGGATCTGCCTTTTCCTGAAAAATTAAAAGCAGCATTGGCACAGCGGGGGATCCGTGTGCCTAAGGACTATTTGACTGAAGAAGGGATGGTGGATTGGTTATGGACATCCATTTTGAACAAGTAGGCTTCACATATCAGCCGCATTCACCCTTCGAACAACGGGTTCTTTTTGATATTGATCTAACGATCAAGGAAGGTTCATACACGGCGTTGGTTGGCCATACAGGCAGTGGAAAATCGACCTTGTTGCAACATTTGAATGCTTTGTTAAAACCAACCAGTGGTCAAGTAACGATTGGTGAGCGCGTGATCAAGCCAGATACTGACAACAAGAACTTAAAACCGCTGCGCAAAAAAGTGGGTATCGTTTTTCAATTTCCTGAGTCGCAGCTTTTTGAGGAAACCGTTGCTCGAGATATAGCATTTGGCCCTAAAAACTTCGGCGTGACAGAAGAAGAAGCGCAACGACTAGCCAAAGAATATATTCAATTGGTTGGACTAGATGAAAGCTACCTTGATCGCTCTCCATTTGACTTGTCAGGTGGTCAAATGCGCCGAGTGGCCATTGCAGGTGTCCTAGCGATGGAACCTGAGGTGCTCGTGCTAGATGAACCTACAGCAGGGTTAGACCCACAAGGTCGCAAAGATATGATGGAGATGTTTGAACGGCTCCACAATGAAAAGAATATGACCATCATTTTGGTGACCCATTTGATGGATGATGTAGCCAATTACGCGGATTACGTCTATGTTTTAGAAAAAGGACATATCGTAAAAAAAGGCACCCCAGCAGTTGTCTTTCAAGATATCAAGTGGCTGGAAGAAAAGCAGTTAGGTGTTCCAACCGCGACTGCGTTTGCGGCGCATTTGCAAGCCAAGGGCATTTCTTTCGATGGCTTGCCGCTGACTGCAGACGAATTGGCGGATGTCCTAGTCGCAAAGGAGGTTGCAGCCAATGATGAATAAATTGATATTTGGCCGTTACATTCCTGGTGACTCTCTGATTCATCGCTTGGACCCAAGGGTCAAATTGATTGCGAGTTTTTACTTTATCGCGATTATTTTTCTGGCCAACAACTGGCAGAGTTATCTACTGGCAGCCGTGTTTACCGTATGTTGTATTGTGCTCTCTAAAATTGATTTTGGCTTCTTTGCCCGAGGCGTACGGCCTTTATTATGGCTGATCTTATTCACTGTCGCATTGCAGATTTTGTTTACGACAGGCGGGACTGTGTATTGGTCATGGTGGATCTTCAATATCACAGAGTATGGGTTGCAAAACGGGGTCTTTATCTTCTGTCGGTTTGTCTTGATTATCTTTATGTCGACATTATTGACACTGACCACACAGCCGTTAGAATTGTCGGATGCGATCGAGTATATTTTGCGGCCGCTAAAAGCTGTTCGCTTTCCTGTACACGAGATTTCTCTCATGTTGTCGATTGCATTGCGCTTTGTTCCGACATTGATGGATGAAACTGAGAAAATCATGAATGCACAACGAGCCCGAGGTGTCGACTTTGGTGAAGGTGGACTATTGCAAAAAATGAAAGCCATCGTTCCTTTGTTGATTCCCTTGTTTGTCAGCAGTTTCAATCGAGCAGAAGATTTGGCTACAGCGATGGAAGCCCGTGGCTATCAAGGTGGCGAAGGCCGAACGAAATATCGTGTCTTGCATTGGCATCAACGAGATACATGGGTTGTAGTCGTCTATGCATGCTTTACGATAGCACTGATTTTTTTAAGAGGCTAAAAACAAAAAAAGGACCGTGGCTGAAGACAATATAGCACAAGTCTGATGAATTGCTGGCACCGCTCATGTTGAATGAAGGGTGGGCGAGGACCTCAGCGCTGCGCATTTGTCTAAGCAACGGTTCTTTATTTTAATGAAATAGGTGAATGAAATGGTACGATACAAAGCAACGATTGCGTACGACGGCACCAACTTCCAAGGCTTTCAAAGACAGCCGAACGGACGGACAGTGCAAGAAGAGATTGAAAAAACATTGACCCGCATGAACAATGGCCATCCTATCCAAATCCATGGGTCAGGGCGAACTGATGCAGGGGTCCATGCAGAGGGCCAAGTCATTCATTTCGATTTTCCCCAAACGAGGGTCCTCGAAAAAATGCGCTTCGGTTTAGATACCCAAACACCAGAGGATATAGCAGTCAAAGAAGTGGAAATCGTTGATGACCAGTTCCATGCCCGCTATTTAGTACAGGAAAAGACCTATCAATTTCGCGTCGACATCGGTAAGCCCCGCAGCCCGTTTCGGCGGCATTATGCCAGTTATTTTCCTTACCCATTGGATGTAGAAAAAATCCAACGTGCCTTGCCAGATTTGCTAGGCACCCATGATTTTACCAGTTTTTGTGCAACAGGCAGTTCTGTGGAAGATAAGACCCGCACAATCTATGAAGCAACAATGGCGGTCAATGCTGCTGGGGATGAATTGATATTTACATTTCGCGGAGATGGCTTTCTCTATAAAATGATTCGGATCATGGTAGGGACATTGCTGAAAATCGGGAACGGACGTATGGCGCCAGATAGCTTGCCAGAGATCATTGCCCAAAAAGACCGCAACGCCGCCGGACCTACAGCGCATCCTGAAGGCTTATATCTATGGAAAGTATCATATTAGCATAAACAAAGCGGCCATCTTTCAATGAAGGATGGCCGCTTTTGTGATCGTTACATGTCAACTTTTGATCGTTCTACAGGTCTTTTTGCTTTATATGCTGTATAGCAGGCGAAAGCAGCAACAGTTATGGATAAAACAATATATAGGAGCCAGCTCCAAAGGATCAATGAACGGTTCGCTATGCCTAAGAAGACCAATTGACCGATTGGCCCGCCTAACATCACCACTGTCGAGATAAAGCCGCTAACGAGGGCTAGTTGTTTTTCATCGATTTCCCTAATGATATAGGCTGAAAGGCGCGGATTGATTTTACCAATCAAATAACCGACAACAAAGAGCGAGATCATCATCCACCAGCGGTTGCCAATCACTAAGAAATTCACTGCCGCCAGTGCCATCATGACGGAGGTATAACCAATCAATTGAATCAACCCCATTTTAGAAAACCAATCATTGGTGAATAGAGCACCGGCAATCATGCCAATCGATGTGGCGATTCCCGTCATCGCCACTGTATTGCCGTATGAGGCAAACCAAAGATTTGCAGCAGTCAATAAATCAATATTCATCAGCCCGGAGGTACTGGCGGCTAATGTGTTGATCATCAAAGCGAAGAACAATACTTGTCTTAGGAAAGGACCAGCAGTGACCAAATGAAAGGCACTTGTTGTATTTGCAAAAATACGCCCGTGATTCTGGCTCGGGGGTGTATGATCGATGAAACAGGGGCGATGCAGAAAAATGACAATAGCAGCCAAGAAGAAAGTCAAAGCGTTGATCGCACCGAATAAAGCAAATTGGTGGTTCATGAACACGATCGCCCAGGCACCGATCCCTTGGAAAATAATCTGAATCGTTGTTTGACAAGCCATTTGAAAGCCCATTGCTTGATCCAATGCTGCTGCGGGAACTAAACGTCTGACATAAGGCAATTGTAATCCGCCACTATAAGCGCCAAGGCAATCGGATAAAATATTGATTGCTAAAAGGAGCAAAAATGTAATCAAACTTGGGGGTAACTGGATCAACCAAGCCAAGAGTAAAAACAGCACACCTTGAAACAGCCGACTTGTCATCATCCAGCGTACTTTCCGTTGCGTGCGATCCGCCAAATGACCAGTAACGATTTGTAGTAAGTTAGGCACCAGCATCGCCATTGAGGCCAGTGATACCGCAAGTGTGTTGAAAGGAAGTGTACTGGCATAGATCACAAAAACGATATTGAATAAGCTCATGCCGATCCCGGTTAAGAGGGCAGCGTTGACGAGGGCACGATAGCCTTTGTTGTGCAGATAGACTTGCATTGATTCATCACATCACTTTCTAGTAGTTGTATAGTTAGTATAGATTCCTTTATACTAGGAAGGTAAATAATTCCACTATAGTGGAATGATCTTCGATGCATCGTCTATTTATTTTAGAAAAGGAGTTTCTCATGGAAGAAGGAAAATTGTTTAAGCAGTTACGCCAAGCGCGGGGATTTACACTGGCACACTTGTCGGATGACCTGAATAGCCGCTCATTTATCAGCAAGTTTGAAACTGGCGCATCAAATATTAGTTTGCATCGTTTAGAGCATTTATTGGGAAAAATCAATGTTTCCTTCGAGGAATTTTTGTATTTGCGTGCCTTGGATCAAGGAACAGCCCACTTTGAACACGTGCTTTATACACCGATGTACTTGACAAGTGTATTTATAGAACAACTAGATCGAGTACTTACTATCAATAAAGATGCCTACTCGAGCGCTGAATCCATGCAGCGGGGGATACGAC
Source organism: Enterococcus sp. RIT-PI-f (assembly GCF_001297065.1). Lineage (GTDB taxonomy): Bacteria > Bacillota > Bacilli > Lactobacillales > Enterococcaceae > Enterococcus_D. The sequence goes on from NZ_LHOX01000015.1 coordinate 114,172, forward strand.
AAATCACAGCGCTAAAAAAAGAGATCGCTGACAAGCAAGACAGTACCTTCATCTTATTATATGCTGACTCTATCCAGCATACTTTTAAAGTCAATCTTGAGGGAGATGTTGCGCAGACCCAGACAGAGGCGCAGACGCAAAGGGAGCACTTTTTTGAGACCTATCGGATTCGTACCCGCCCTGTCGTTTCATACCTATTGAAAGTCGATGATTGGGGTGTCTATGAGGTGTTGCTGTTTCGCTATTTTCAGTTCTTATTTCCAATTGATACATCTCATCGTCTGTTAAAAACGGCGATTTCTCGAACCCAAAAAGAATCTGGGTTAGCTGTGATGCGAGAAGTACAATTAGATTTGCTATTCAGCACTTTTAGTACGTTTATCAACTTTCGCCATTTTGAGTGGGCCAAAGAAGCATTGGATTTGGCAGAAGAAATCTTATTCGATCGAGGAGATTTAATGAATAGCGCCAATTTGCTTTGTTATCAAGGGTGGTATTGGTATATTTTGGGTGATATAGAAAAGGGGATACAAAAGTTTGACCAAGGGTTATCTGTTTTTCGGATTTTGAAACAACCCAAGCAGGTCAGTCTGTGGGAAATGATGTTGAAGAGTGTAAAGAAAAATGCGTTGGATCCAAACAGATATTTGGTGTTTAGATAGAGAAAACCACGGGTATGTCCTAAACATGCCCGTGGTTCTTTATGCTTCAATCTATTTTTCTGAGTCATCTATTTCTAGAGCTTGCGCGCGTCGCGACAAGTACTTTGGGTATAACCAAAGAAACAAGATGAACAACGCGATGCAGACAAAGAACAAGCAAACACCTGGTAAGAATCCTTGCGGTAAATAGGTCAATTTCAGCTGATGCGTACCACTAGGGATCGTCATACTGATAAAGCCATCTTGGAAGGCTGTGATTGGTACCGATTCACCATCTAAAGTCGCTGACCAGCCCTTATCGTAAGGGATCGTTGTCACCAATTGTTGTTCTGTATCCGTGGTGATCTCAGCTTCCGCACTGCGCTTGCCAACTGTCATCTCAACACCGCGTTCTTGGATGGCGTTGATGGCTGATTGGTATGCTTGGGTATCCAAGGTCACGACTTGCGGATTCTGGAATGAAATCTCATCTGTACCGTAAAAACTTGCAGTAAATTGTACCGTCGTTGCTTCATCAAAGGTACCTAAATCATAGTATTGTCCATTGATACTGATTTGCGTTTCTCGTTTGATCCCATTGACGGTAACAGTAGCAGATGAACTGTCGAGTTCGCCAAAGTTCGCTGGGTACAAACTGAGATAGGCTTGTGTATGGGCAGGGACTTCTACTTGCCAAGTCACTTCTTTTGCTTCATTAAATGTTTGTTCAGTCAATTTTGTATACATGCCATCATCTGAGATATCCGTATTTTCTGTATGGATCACAGTGATAGGCTGAAAGGAAAAATACGTATAATTGGCGTTTGCCAAACCGTTGATCAAATTGGTTTGACTAGTCAAATTATCATTTGCGGGTTGTTCAATATCCTTGATTGTTGGATCAGCTAAGAAAGCCAGTGGCAAAGCGTTCTTGTTTTCATACAACTTGTAGGCACCTGATTCACCCACACGCTCAAAGCCATATTTTGTCAGGTTTTGTTTTGAGATATTATATTTGATTCCTGTAAATGCATCCATCAGCAACGTATTGTTCAAATAACGAATGTTCAAGTTGGTTCCACGGGACCGAAATCCTAGTTGGTCTAGATAACTGGAAGAATTGCGGTTCCTGATTGAAGAAAACATGCTGACGCCGCTGTAGCCATAATTGATACTATCATTTGAAGAAACTGGATCTAAGTTCTCAAGACGGAAAAAAGTGTCGTTGGCTTCATTCGCTTGGGTAACAAGTGTGCGGATATCATCATAGGGTTCTGTATACAGACTACGAGAGGCATAATTCCAATCATCCAAAATCCCCCGAAGCATGCCGCTGGTATTGACCGCCATTTCGCCGCAGACGAAGACCAGCATCAACAGGGACACTCTTTTCTGAGTGAGTAAGCCTACTTGTCCAAAGCTGACACACAGAAGATAGAGAATCAGAAAAACGATCGTCAATGCAAACGAAGTGATCGTGACATAGTCGTAACTGTCTGCACCTTTTAAGGCATAGGACAGTGCGAAGACAACAATCGTCGATAATCCAATAATGACAAATAGACCGCGGTCTTTTTGCTGCAACTGTTCCCAGCCATAACCGGCAAGCATGATCACCAAGAATGAAAAGAGATAGGCATAACGAAAAAGAAACATATTAGGCGCATGCATCCCATGCCAAAACAAATTCAACGGTACGATATAAAAACTGGCAATCAAAATGCCGAATAAGCATCCATAAAGCAATTTATCTTTCAATGGTACTTTTCTTGAAACGAAATACAATATACAGAACAACAATGGTACTAGACCAATGTAGATAAAAGGGATCGATCCGTATTTGGTTGTATCGTAGACGCCAACCATGTTCTTCATCACGATATCCAAGACATCAGTCGCTTCAGTTTTAAATTTTGTCACTGTGGTCAAGGCCTCACCGTTAGAGTGCAAATCCATAATGGCTGGTAAGACGATGATCATTGAGGCACCACCAGCGAGGAGCGCTGTCAGGCTATATGGAATCACGGCACCTTTGGCTTGTGTCCAATTGCGTCCCAACTCTACAAGACAGTATAGGACGGAAAAAACACCAATCATGAACCCCATATAAAAACTAGACAAAAATAGCAGCAGATAACTGACAAATAAGAGAAGCGGTTTGCGTTTTTGGATCAACCGATCAATACCCAAAATGACCAGTGGCAAATAGATCATCGCATCCAACCACATGATCAATTCAGAGTGGGCTGTTATGAAAGACATCAACGCATAACATACGGACAAAGTGACATGCTGCCAACGCTGCACTTTGAAAGTTTGACTCGCATAAAACCAAAATGCTAGTCCGGCACTGCCAATCTTGATCAAGGTTAGGAAATACAGCGCATCTGGCATCAACTGGTTTGGAAAGAACAAGACCAGCGGCGTGAAGATCCCGCCCAAATAATAAGATATCAGTGCCAAATAATTCAGACCCAATGAGGCATTCCACGTATAAAAAATACTTTGTTTACCTAATAGCATATTGCGAAAGCTCGCATGGAAATTTGAAAATTGTGAAAAGGCATCACTAGCCAATACGCTGCGGCTGCTCCCAGGATATATGCCAATCGTTAAATAAATCAGCGCCATGATCAAAAAGGGCAAGAAAAAACTAGCCAGCATATAGCGGCGATGTTCTTTAACAAAAGCTTTGATAGTTTGCACGAATAGTCACCTATTTCTTATGAAGTTTTTTCTTAGTTTACCACAAGTAAATAGATTAAAAAAACAATCGCCTGCTGACTTTAATGAAAACATAAGTGCATCCAAAGAAAAAATGCACAAAAAAAAGACCGTTCCTTAGAACGGCCTGAAAAGGTGTGGTTACACGCGCTCAACTTTTCCAGATTTCAAAGCACGAGTTGACACCCAAACTTTTTTAGGTTTTCCGTCAATCATAACGCGAACTTTTTGCAAGTTAGGTTTCACAGTACGTTTTGTCGCATTCATTGCGTGAGAACGATTGTTTCCACTTGTAGTTTTACGTCCAGTAAAGTAACAAACTTTAGCCATGTGGTTATTTCCTCCTTTGCCTTGATGTTGGAGCGCTATTTCAGCTCATACCATCTGAATTTATCATAGAATGCTGAAAAATGCAAGTGTAATTTCCAGGAAACATTGACTTTTCACAGTAAACATTGTAAATTAAACAAGGTCAGAATAGATAAAGTTCTGCTATAACGCCCCTTTTCGTAAGTCACATCCTTTTATTTGCAGTACAGCTATGATAAAATATGTTAAGTAGAAAGATGGGAATTTCCCCTTTAAGGAGGCTATATAATGGCTGTTAAAATTCAAACCTCAGCAGGTATTATTGAAATCAGCAATGAAGTCATCGCGACAGTCGTCGGTGGTGCAGCAACAGATGTATTTGGTATCGTTGGGATGGCCAGCAAGAAACAAATCAAAGATAACATCAATGAAATTTTACGTAAAGAAAATTATGCTCGTGGTGTCGTGATCCGTCAAGAAGAAAACGGCATTGCAGTGGATGTATACACGATCGTCAGCTATGGAACCAAAATTTCCGAAGTTTCCCGCAACGTACAGGAAAAAGTGAAATACAACTTAGAAACCATGCTAGGTGTATCCGCGAATTCGGTCAATGTATTTGTTCAAGGCGTACGTGTACTGCCAGATTAGGCAAGGGATCCGTTCACGGCGGATGATTTTAAGGAGGACTATCTAAGTGAAGGTAACGAATATCAGCGCAAGTCAGTTTCAAGAAATGGTGCAGGCCGGCGCATCTCGTCTACAAGTAAATGCAGAGTTTGTCAACTCATTAAATGTTTTTCCTGTTCCTGATGGCGACACAGGAACCAATATGAACCTATCAATGACAAGCGGTGCCAAAGCAGTATCCGATGCAACATCTGAAAAAGTTGGCGAATTGGCAGCAACACTGTCAAAAGGATTATTGATGGGCGCGCGGGGGAACTCCGGCGTGATTTTGTCACAGCTATTTCGCGGCTTTTCAAAAGCGATCCCGACAGTGGATACAGTCACTGCACCAGAATTGGCACAAGCCTTTACGCATGGCGTTGAAACTGCTTATAAAGCAGTCATGAAACCTGTCGAAGGAACGATTCTGACAGTTGCGCGCATCGCAGCTGAATATGGTGAAAAGAAAGCTCAAACCAGCGATGACTGCGTGGAAGTGATGAAAGCTGTTGTTCACGGTGCCAAACGCGCTTTGGCAAAAACCCCAGATTTATTGCCGGTCTTAAAAGAAGTTGGGGTCGTAGATAGTGGCGGTCAAGGACTGCTGTTTATTTATGAAGGATTCCTAAATGCTTTGAGCGGCGAATATCAAGCGGATGAAGTATTTGAACCGACACCTGCAGCAATGGATGAGATGGTCAATGCAGAACATCACCGCAGTGTGCAAGGACATATGGCGACTGAAGATATTACCTTTGGTTATTGTACTGAAATCATGGTCAAAATCGGTGAAGGTCCTACGGTGGACAGCGATTTTGATTACGATACATTCCGTAATTATTTGAACGAACTAGGAGATTCTTTGCTAGTGGTCAATGATGATGAAATCATCAAAGTCCATGTGCATACTGAACATCCAGGTGAAGTCATGAACTATGGTCAAAAATTCGGTTCATTGGTGAAAATCAAAGTCGACAATATGCGTGTACAACACGAAACGATTCTAGAACATGACCACCAAACGAACGATGCTGCGCCTGCACCACGTCCTCGGACACCTTATGCGATCATCGCGATCGCAGCTGGCGAAGGATTGAAACAATTGTTTACAAGCCTAGGTGCTGCCTATGTGATCAGTGGCGGTCAAACGATGAACCCAAGCACAGAAGATATTTTATCTGCTGTCAAAGAAGTCAACGCGGACCAAGTCATCGTCTTGCCAAACAACAAAAACATCTTTATGGCTGCGCAACAAGCAGCTGAAGTGGCAGATGTACCTGTCGCAGTTGTTGAGACGCGGACGATTTCTCAAGGAATGACAGCGATGTTGGCCTTCCACGAGCAAGCAAGTCTTGAGGAAAACAAACAAGCCATGACAGATGTTTTGGCAAGCGTAGCCAGCGGGTCTGTGACCCATGCGATTCGCAATACCTCTATTGATGGTATTGAGATCACAGAAGGCGACTTCTTAGGCATGGTGGACGGAAAGATCGTTGTATCCGTACCAGATCGTTTCTCTGCTTCGATGACGACATTGCAAAAAATGATCACAGAAGACACAGAAATCGTGACGATCATGATCGGTGAAGAAGGCAAAGCCAAAGAAGCAAACAAAATCGAAGAAGCGATTCTAGCATTACACCCAGAGATCGAAGTGGAAATCCATCAAGGAGATCAACCAGTCTATCCGTATCTCTTCTCAGCAGAATAATCAAAATAGGCAGGCGGGGGCAAAAATCGAACAAACGATTTTTGTCCTCGCTTTTTCGTATCAGTGCATCAATCGCGATCAGCGAAGTGCTCTATGAAGACAACGAACAACACATGAAAGGAGATTCGCATGTTAAAGCAGCCATTGACCGTGCTGAAAGGTGTCGGTGAAAAGCGCGCCCAGGACCTTGCTAGTCTAGGCATTGAAACCATCGAAGACTTGCTGAAATATTATCCTTTTCGCTATGAAGATATTCAAGAACGACAATTGGCAGAAATCCAAGATCAAGAAAAAGTAACGATCAAAGGCATTGTCGTTTCACCGCCCGTAGTCAATCGATTTGGCTATAAAAAGAGCCGTCTGCAATTTCGTATGATGCAAGACCACGATGTCTTCAATGTTTCTTTTTTTAATCAACCTTATCTAAAAGACAAAGTAGAATTATCAGAAGAGATTGCGGTATATGGCAAATGGGATGCCAAACGCAAAGCAATGACAGGTATGAAAATCATTGGCAGCAAAAGCAGTGAAGAGTTTGCACCAATCTATCATGTCAATAAATCGGTGCGCCAAAGCGTCTTGATCGAACTGATCAAGCAAGCATTTACGGACTTTGGCGATCAAATCCCGGAAATCTTGCCGCAAACTTTGATCGATAAGTATCGTTTGATGCGTCGCGATGCTGCAATGTTTGCCATGCATTTTCCTAAGCAGCCCCAAGACAGCCATCAAGCCAAGCGCAGAGTCATTTTTGAAGAATTCTTCTTATTTCAAATGCAGATCCAAGGCTTGAAACGCAGTGAGAAAGATGCAAAGAATGGGGTAGTCATCGATTATGATGTCCAGCGGCTCAAAACATTTACCCGCCAGTTGCCTTTCGAACTAACGAATGCCCAAAAGCGAGTCACCAATGAAATCTGCCATGATTTGAAGAGTCCGCAACATATGCAGCGCTTATTACAAGGCGATGTAGGAAGCGGCAAAACCGTCGTTGCTGCGATCGCCTTATACGCCACGATGACTGCCGGATTTCAAGGGGCATTGATGGTGCCAACCGAGATTTTGGCGCAACAGCATCTGGAGAGCCTCAATCAGTTGTTCGATCCGTTAGAAGTTCGGACAGCACTGTTGACAGGATCGACTAAGACCAAAGAACGACGAGCGATCCTTGCTGCGTTAGCAGCCGGCGAGATCGATATCGTTGTTGGCACCCATGCGCTGATCCAAGAAGGCGTTGACTTTGCTCATTTGGGTTTAGTGATCACAGACGAACAGCATCGATTTGGTGTCAATCAACGAAAAGTTTTGCGAGAGAAAGGCTATGCGCCAGATGTTTTATTTATGACTGCTACGCCAATTCCGCGGACATTAGCGATCACCGCCTATGGTGAAATGGATGTTTCGATCATTGATGAAATGCCCGCTGGCCGCATACCCGTCGAAACCCGCTGGGTCAGACCACCTCAATTTGACGCTATCTTAGAATGGGCACAAAGAGAACTTTCCGCAGGACATCAGATGTATGTGATTTGTCCGCTGATTGAAGAATCTGAAATGCTGGACGTCAAAAATGCGACAGAAATTTATGAACAATTGCAAAGTTACTATGCACCGACCTATCAAGTGGGAATGCTGCATGGCAAAATGAAAAATGACGAAAAAGATGCAATCATGGCTGCTTTCAAAGAAAACGAGACGCAGATTTTGGTGTCCACGACCGTCATCGAAGTCGGTGTCAATGTACCAAATGCGACAGTGATGCTGATCATTGATGCCGATCGGTTTGGTTTGGCACAGTTGCATCAACTGCGGGGGCGCGTTGGTCGTGGGGCAGATGCCTCTTATTGTATTTTGATCGCCAATCCTAAGAATGAAACAGGCGTGGCCAGAATGACGATCATGACTGAAACCACCAATGGCTTTATCGTCAGTGAAAAAGATTTGGCATTGCGTGGTCCGGGAGAAGTCTTCGGAAACCGTCAGTCAGGATTGCCAGAATTTGCTGCAGCAGATCTGGTGGCGGATGCCCATATTTTAGAAGTCGCCCAAGTGGAAGCCACTGCGCTTTGGCAAAAAAAGAATTGGCAAGTATTGCCAGAATATCAACCATTAGCTGCATATTTGGCTGCGCAAAAAGCCGATAAACAATTTTTTGATTGATAAATTATGCTATACTAATGAAGAAAATGAAGGGAGTGGCAACGACATGCGAATTGCCGTCGATGCAATGGGTGGAGATAACGCCCCAAAAGCCATCGTGGAAGGTGTCATGCTGGCAAAAAAAGACTTTCCAGATATTGCGTTTCAATTATATGGAAAAGAAAATGAGATCAGAAAATATGTGACAGATGAAAGTCAGATCACAATTATTCATACCGATGAAAAAATCAATAGCGATGATGAACCCGTCAAAGCGATTCGACGGAAAAAAACAGCTTCAATGGTACTAGCTGCACAAGCAGTCAAAGAAGGACGAGCAGATGCTATTTTTTCTGCCGGCAACACCGGCGCGCTGTTAGCAGCAGGTCTGTTCATCGTTGGACGGATCAAAGGGATCGATCGACCTGGATTGATGTCAACGATGCCTGTGATTGGTAAAGATGCCGGGTTTGATATGCTGGATCTAGGTGCGAATGCAGACAACAAACCAGAACATTTGGTTAACTATGCGGTGTTAGGTTCTTTCTATGCACAAAAAGTGCGCGGCATCAGTACCCCACGTGTAGGCCTTTTAAATAATGGAACAGAAGAAACCAAAGGCAGTGAATTAACGAAGAAAGCTTTTGAATTGCTTTCTGCAGAACCGTCGATCCATTTTATTGGCAACGTTGAGGCGAGAGAGTTACTGAATGGCGCAGCAGATGTTGTTGTGACGGATGGCTTCACTGGGAATGCAGTCTTAAAATCAATTGAAGGCACAGCCTTGAATTTGATGGGCTTATTGAAATCTTCGATCATGGATGCTGGCATCAAAGGTAAGTTAGGTGCTGTATTATTGAAAGATGCTTTGCGAAATGTCAAAAATGAGATGGATTACGCCAAACATGGCGGTGCTGTTCTCTTTGGTTTAAAGGCGCCAGTCATCAAGACCCACGGCTCTACGGGGCCAGAAGCGGTTGCGTATACCATCAAACAAATCCATGCGATGCTTGCAACAGATGTCGTTGCGCAATTGGTGGCGCATTATGAATCAAACACAGCAACGTCAGCTTCGCAATCGGAATGACATCGTTGTAACAAAATTGCAAAAAAAGCCTAGACAAATGCATGGGAAAGCAGTACAATGTTTCTTAGCCATTCTATGTTTTGTGCAAACGCGTGGAGGTGAAGCCAGTTGACACGAGATGAAGTATTCAAGAAAGTAGCAGTCGTGATCGCCAATCATTTTGAGATTGATGCCGAGAACGTGACGGATACAATGAGCATTAAAGACGACTTGAACGCTGATTCGATCAGTGTGATGGAATTCGTCCTAGAACTAGAAGATGAATTTGGTACCGAAATTTCAGATGAAGATGCCGAGCAGATCGAAACAGTCGGTGGAGCGGTTGATTATATTTCAAGCCATCTTGCTTAAGACAGTTTAAAAGAGCTAAGTCCTAGATGACTTGGCTCTTTCTTTATCCTTTTTTCTTCAATAAGGGAGCCTTTATTATAGTGTTTCACGACTTGATTGATGAGATTGAAAAGTTGACATGGCAATGATGTAAGACTATTGTAAGTATTCTGAAAATTCAGTGTTTTTATTTTTGTAGGGCTTGCATTATTAGAATCATTTCTATATAATTATTAAGAATATATTATACATTGTTAAGAAAGCTTTCGGAATTCATTCGTTTATTCCTAGTTTTTTATTAGCACGTGCACGTCATCTTAGAAAGTAGAGAGGGGTATTCGATTGTCCAGAGATAATCAGTTACTAGATGTTCAAAACCTTCATACAGGTTTCCGTATTAAAGATGATTACTATGATGCAGTAGATGGTATTTCTTTCACCTTAGACCGCAATGAGATATTAGCGATCGTTGGAGAATCTGGCTGCGGAAAAAGTACATTAGCAACCACTATTATGGGATTGCATGATCCTAACAACACCAAAATCACGGGGGAAATCTTATATAAAGATTTAAATTTATCAAATTTAAATGAAACCCTGTACAACAAAATCCGCGGTAACGATATCGGGATGATCTTCCAAGATCCATTGTCAGCATTGAACCCATTGATGCGTATTGAAGATCAAATCAAAGAAGGTTTATCTTACCATACCGATATGTCAGCTGAACAGCGTCAAGCTCGGGCATTGGAATTATTAGAACAAGTTGGGATCCCAAATCCACCGCGGGTGGGTCGTCAATATCCCCATGAGTTATCTGGGGGGATGCGGCAACGTGTCATCATTGCTATCGCGATTGCATGCAAACCGCCGATCATCATTGCGGATGAACCAACTACAGCGCTTGATGTAACGATTCAAGCACAAATTTTGGATTTACTGAAAGATCTGCAAGAAGAAACGCAAACTGGGATTATTTTGATTACGCATGACTTAGGTGTCGTGGCTGAAATGGCTGATCGGGTAGCCGTGATGTATGGTGGACAATTCGTTGAAGTGGCTACTGCAGAAGAATTGTTTTCCAACCCGCAACACCCTTACACACAGTCATTATTAAACTCGATCCCACAAGAAAATTCTCAAAATGATGAGTTGCATGTGATCGAAGGCGTTGTGCCTTCTTTGAAAAACATGCCTCGTACAGGCTGTCGTTTCGCTGCACGGATTCCTTGGATCCCTGCAAGCGACCATGAAGAAAATCCGGTCTTGCATGAAGTTGCACCGGATCATCTAGTCCGTTGCACGTGCTACAAGCATTTCCATTTTAGAGACGAAGAAGGAGAAGTGTAGATGACAGAATTAATTACAATCAAAGATCTGAAAGTCCACTATCCAATTCGCAGCGGGTTCTTCAATCGCGTCACGGATTTTGTCTATGCTGTAGATGGCGTTGACTTTGTGATCGAAAAAGGCAAGACCTATGGTTTAGTAGGGGAATCAGGTTCAGGTAAATCGACGACTGGTAAAGCAATTGTCGGTTTAGAGAAAGTCACTAGCGGAGAAATCATTTATGAAGGCCAAGACGTGACGAAACGTGCGGCGCGCAAAAAAATGAACTACAATAAAGATGTGCAAATGATCTTCCAAGATTCCATGTCGAGTTTGAATCCCAAAAAACGGGTCATCGATATCATTGCGGAACCATTACGAAACTTTGAACGTCTAAGTGATCAAGAAGAAAAACAACGCGTCAAACGCTTGTTAGACATCGTGGGTATGCCTGAGGATGCTTTGTACAAATATCCCCATGAATTCTCTGGTGGTCAAAGACAACGTTTGGGTGTTGCCCGAGCAGTTGCTTCGAATCCTAAATTGATCGTAGCAGATGAACCTGTATCTGCATTGGATCTATCGGTTCAAGCGCAAGTATTGAACTTTATGAAACGCATCCAACAAGAATTCGGCTTAAGTTTCTTGTTTATCTCTCATGACTTAGGTGTCGTCAAACATATGTGTGACAATATCGCGATCATGTACAAAGGCCGTTTTGTTGAGATCGGATCAAGAGAAGATATTTATCAAGATCCACGCCATATCTATACCAAGCGCTTATTATCAGCTATTCCTCAAATTGATGTAAAAAATCGTGAGGCCCATAAAGAAAACCGTCGTCGTGTAGAATTAGATTACGTGACGCATCAAAAAGATTATTATGATGAAACGGGTCGGGTGTATGATTTGCGGACAATTACCGCATCACATCAAGTCGCATTGAAAAATGGGGGTGCTGAATAATGTGGAAAACAATTCTACGTCGTTTGTTGTTGATGATCCCTCAAGTCATTATTTTGAGTATTTTGATTTTCTTGATTGCACAAGCAATGCCAGGGGATCCGTTTACCGGATTGATCAATCCAAACCAAGATCCTGCGGTGATTGAACGGATGCGGGAAGCTGCTGGGTTGAATGATCCATGGTATACCCAATATTTCCGTTGGATCGGTAATGCCGTTCAAGGTGATTTTGGGCAAAGTTTTATCTATAAATTACCTGTAGCTACCTTACTATCAGGCCGGATCAGCAATACACTGTGGTTATCTTTGCTGACAGTGATTCTGACCTATCTGATTGCCATTCCATTAGGGATGTTGGCAGGGCGCTACCAAGACTCTTTGATCGATAAAGCAGTTGTTGTCTATAACTTCTTTAGTTTTGCGGTTCCATTGTTTATCTTTGCTTTGTTGGCACTCTTCATTTTTGGGTATCGTTTGGGCTGGTTCCCAACGAGCGGCTCTGTCGTACCTGGTGTCAGCGGGATGGATGAATTCTGGAGTCGATTGTATCATTTGATTTTGCCATCGATTACCTCAGCTTTATTGGGGACTGCTGTCACGATTCAATATCTGCGCAGTGAAGTCATCGATTCTAAATCACTGGATTTCGTTCGTACAGCACGTTCAAAAGGGGTGCCAACGAATAAAGTATTTTCACGCCACGTCTTCCGAAATGCCTCATTGCCGATCGCTTCACAAATGGGCTATGAGATCACTTCATTGATTGCTGGATCTGTGGTTATCGAAAAAATCTTTGCTTATCCAGGTGTAGGAAAACTATTTATCGATAGTATCGTACAGCGAGATTACGCAGTGATCACGTCATTGACGTTGATCTTAGGATTAGCGACACTGATCGGTACATTGTTGTCTGATATTATTATGAGTATTGTCGATCCAAGAATCAGAATCCAGTAATAGGAGGGGATAAAGCATGTCTGAAAAAAAAGATAAAGATTTAAAACAAGAAAGTATCCCGCCTATGGGATTAAAAATGATTTTTCGCGAATTTCTAAAAGACAGAATTGCCATTTTTTCTTTGGTATTTTTAGTCGCAGTTTTATTATTCGTGTTTATTGGTTCGGCGATGATCGATCAAACGCAAGTGATGCGTGTAAGTATCCTTGATAAGTATGCAGTGCCTGGCGCTGTTTCACCAAACGGCGGCACCTACCTTTTAGGGGCGGATGAAGGTGGCCGTGATGTTTGGGGACAATTGATCATTGGTGCCCGTAATTCGATTTTGATTGGTTTTTCCATTACGATCATTACCTCGATCGTAGGGGTTGGCCTAGGGATCATTTCTGGTTACTATGGCGGCATGATCGACAATATTTTGATGCGTATCGTTGATTTCGTGATGATCTTGCCAATCATGTTGATCATTATCGTTATCGTGTCGATCGTTCCTCGTTATGATGTTTGGACCTTTATATGGGTCATGAGTGCCTTTTACTGGGTCGGGAAAGCACGGCTTTTCCGAAGCAAAACCTTGTCAGAAGGCCGTAGAGATTATGTTAGTGCGTCGAAAACATTAGGAACCAATGACTTTGTCATTATGTTCCGAGAAATCATGCCAAACTTGAGCTCATTGATCATCACCAACTTAACAATGAACTTTGCAGCCAATATTGGTATTGAAACGACACTAACATTCTTAGGTTTTGGTCTACCAACGAATGTGCCAAGTTTAGGGACATTGATTGGGTATGCCAGCAGTGGTGATGTGCTGGTCAATAGACAGTGGATTTGGTTACCCGCGTCAATTCTGATTTTGGTTTTGATGTTGAGTATAAATTACGTTGGTCAAGCATTCAAGCGTTCAGCAGATGCGCGTCAACGGTTAGGATAAACTAAGGAGGATACAGGATGAAGAAAAATATTTTTGGTATGGTCACTCTTTTGTCAGTGTTAGCATTGGCAGCTTGTGGCAGTAATAGTGGTGGAACAGATTCATCTGACGGCAGCAACTCAGCTACTGAAACAGAAGATGTGAGCAGCTTCCCGACTTCAGTTACAAATGATGCAGACGCAGTGGACGGCGGTACACTTGACGTTGCAGTGGTAATGGATACACAGTTCCAAGGATTGTTCCAAACAGAATTCTATCAAGATGCGTATGATGCTCAATTCATGTCTCCAAGTAATGAAAGTCTGTTTTTAACAGATGCTGACTTCAAAATCGTGGATGGCGGCGCAGCAAACTTAGAAATCGATCAAGACAACAATACAGCAACGATCACATTGCGTGACAATTTAAAATGGTCTGACGGTGAAGATGTAACCGCAGATGACGTGATTTTCTCTTATGAAGTAATCGGTAACAAAGACTACACAGGTGTGCGTTATGACAGCAACTTCACAAACATCGTCGGCATGGAAGATTACCATGATGGCAAATCTGATACGATCTCAGGTATCACAAAAGAAAGCGACAAAGTCGTAACAATCGAATACAAACAAGTACATCCAGGTATGTTACAAGCTGGTGGCGGTGTGTGGGCTTCTGCACTACCAAAACATACGTTTGACGGCATTGCGATCAAAGATATGGAATCAAGTGATCCCGTTCGTAAAAACCCAGTTGTGTTTGGTCCTTATGTAATGTCTAACATCGTTTCTGGTGAGTCTGTAGAATATGTACCAAACGAATATTACTATGGTGGTGCACCAAAACTAGATAAGTTATCATTTAAAGCAGTTCCATCTGCGTCAATCGTAGAAGGTTTGAATGCGAAACAATATGATCTAGCTTTATCAATGCCAACAGATACGTATCCAACATATAAAGACACTGATGGTTATCAAATCTTAGGCCGTCCAGAACAAGCATATACTTATATTGGTTTCAAATTAGGTACATGGGATTCTGATGCTAATGAAGTTGTAACAGATCCAGATGCAAAAATGGCAGACAAATCATTGCGCCAAGCAATGGGCTATGCATTAGACAATGATGCAGTCGGCAGCCGTTTCTACAATGGTTTGCGTACAAACGCAACGACTTTGATCCCACCAGTATTTGGTACATTGCATGATACAGAGATTGAAGGCTATACGTACAACATCGACAAAGCAAACCAATTGCTTGATGATGCAGGCTACGAAGATGTGGATGGCGATGGCATGCGTGAAGACAAAGATGGCGAAAAATTAACGATCAATTTTGCGTCAATGTCAGGTGGCGAAACAGCGCAACCATTGGCTGATTACTACATCCAACAATGGAATGAAATCGGACTAGATGTACAATATACAACTGGTCGTTTGATCGACTTCCAAGCATTCTATGACAAATTAGAAAATGATGATCCTGAAATCGATGTATACCAAGGCGCTTGGGGTACAGGTTCAGATCCATCACCTTCAGGTTTGTATGGTGCGACAGCAGCATATAACTACACACGTTTCTCTTCAGATGAAAACACGAAGCTATTAGAAGCAATCGATTCAACGGATTCATTTGATGATACAAAACGCAAAGAAGCATTTGATGCATGGCAAGAATACGCATTTGACGAAGCATTCGTTATCCCAACACTTTACCGTAATGAAGTATTACCTATTTCAGACCGTGTGAAAGATTTTGATTGGGCATACGATGTTGACCATAACCCATGGGCAACTGTTTCTGTTACTGCAGAATCTCGCTGATCTTTGATTGATGAAAGACGTTCCTTTTGGGGCGTCTTTTTTTTGTGGGAGTTGATACTTTGGGAAAATCAGGTAATATTAAATTATACTGAATTTAGATGGAGTTGGCTGTGATGATTGATAAAATAAAGGATTTTTTTTTCCAAGAAACACTTATTGAGAAAATGCAAAGTGTTCATGGGCAAAATATCAATGATTTAGAATTAGACTTTAAAAGTGAAGCTATTCCTCAGATACCTGAAGAGATTTATTTTGAGGACGGAAATATTTTCATCAGCAAACATCATCGATATGCCCCAATGCCTGCGCATAGACACGCGTTTGTGGAATTAAACTATATGCTTTCAGGAAAGAGCAATCATAGAATCAATGGAGAAGAAATTTTTTTAGAGCAAGGAGAAATTCTGATGCTAGATAAAAATTCTATCCAAGAAATTGATGCTTTAAGTAAAAATGATATTTTAATCAATATATTGATTAAAGAGTCATCAATCAGTACAGAGCTAATAGTTAATATGATAAAATCATCTAGCGTTGTTAATGAGTTTTTGCTTACTAGTCATAGTGAAGTGAAACAGAAATACCCGCATTTAATTTTTAGAACCGGAAACAACAAAAGAGTCCAAGATTTGATTGAAAATATGCTGATCGAGTTTTTTGAAAAAAAACCTTACTATATGCGTTCTCTTAATTTAAACCTATCGATCTTATTGATTGAAATGACTCGCCTACTAGAAGCAGAAAACTTAAATCAACAAAATATCTGTGATAATGAATTATTAAATTTATTAAGTTACATTGAAAAGAATTATAAGGAAGCAACTCTTTCAATAATCGCAAAGGAATTTGGCTATAACAAAGATTACTTGAGTTATAAATTGAAAAAACAAACGGGTTCCTCTTTTCAAGAACTTTTAAATAATATACGTTTTAAAAAAGCATATGAACTTATTGCAGAAACAAACTTAAGTTTCGAACGAATAGCAGAAATTATTGGCTATAATTCTACCGCAGCTTTATATAAATTGTGTGCCAAGTATACTCAAATGCGTCCGAGTGAAATAAGGAATCAAAGAAATATATTTTGATTCATAAATAGGATTTGGATAAACAAAGACCAGTATATGAACATTGAACAACGTTTGGAATCCGCTTACAATCTATTTGAGAGATTTACACAAATAGATGAGGAGGTACAAATGTATGTCATTTGATTTTCAAATAAATAATCAAGTTGAATGGGCATTGGATAAAGAGTTGCTGCATAAAGCGGAGATACATAAACCTGTGTTGAATAAGAAACAGATACATCCGAATAGAATAGTTGAATTGGTGACAGATAAAAATGCTGCATATGGGTTTAATGTTTTGCCATCCCCAATTGGGATTGAACAACTCTCTCAGCAGCTTATAGGCAAGGATGAATCAATTATATTGGATCTTGGCAACCATTATGTTGGCACATTTTCCGTGTCAATAAATTCTGTTGGTTCGCCGATGGATGCACCGCTATATCTTAGATTGAAGTTTGCAGAAATTCCAGCAGAACTAGGGTTTGATTCGCAAGATTACAAAGGATGGCTTTCAAAATCATGGATTCAAGAAGAATATATCCATATAGATGTTTTGCCTAAAAAACTTGAATTGCCAAGAAGATACAGTTGCCGGTTCATAGAAATAGAAGTACTTGATACTTCTCCAAAATGGAAAGCATCGTTTGAAAATCCGATTTTTATATCCGAAAGTGCAGTAGATATGAAGACAGCCGCATCAAGCAAAATTACGGATCCTGAACTTTCAAAGATATACGATGTATCATTAAAAACATTGGCAGATTGTATGCAAGATGTTTTTGAAGATGGACCAAAACGGGATCGTCGTTTGTGGTTAGGAGACTTAAGGCTGCAAGCTTCAGCAAATTATAAAACCTTTCAATCAAATGATTTAGTTAAAAGGTGTTTATATCTTTTTGGCGGCATGACAACAAAAGAAGGGAAAATTCCGGCAAATGTTTTCACAGCACCTGCGTTGATTCCTGACGATACTTTCTTATTTGACTATAGTCTATTTTTTGTTTCAATTTTAGAAGAATATTTCCACGTTACTAATGATATTGCGGTTCTAAAAGACTTATATCCCGTATCGAAGAAACAGATAGACTTAGCCTTGGCATTGGTAGATAGTGAAGGTAGATTGAACTTACAAGATGATTGGCCTGTTTTTATTGATTGGTCGGATGATTTTGATAAAAGAACTGCTGCGCAAGGAGTCTTGATTTATTGCCTAAAATCATTTTGTTTATTGGCAAAAGAAATGAGAGATTTAGATTATACAAAATATGTGCAACAGTTAGAAAAATTAGAGTCGTTTGCTAAACAAAAATTATTTAATGAAGAAAAGCAGCAATTTATTATTGAAGGGACAGATGAGATCAATTGTGCCAGTCAAGTATGGATGATCTTAGCTGGTGTTTTCTCACCTGAAATAAATAAGCAAATAGCTAAAAAGATGATTTTGAAACAGTTCCCTGTCAAAGGTTTTGGTACACCATATATGTATCATCATTTGGTAGAGGCACTTTTTATAGCTGGATCAAATCAAGAAGCAATCACTTTGATGAAAACATATTGGGGGAAGATGATTGAATTAGGTGCTGATACTTTTTGGGAGGCTTTTAAACCAGAAACACCTGATTTTTCGCCATATGGTAGTCCGATAATTTCATCATTTTGTCACGCTTGGTCTTGCACACCAGTTACGTTAATCAATACTTATCTTAAATAAGTGTTTTCTGGCGTACGTCAAAGTATAACTATAAAAAGCTATATTCCTATGAAGCGACCCCAAAAAGTTAGACCAGATACCTAACTTTTGGAGGTCACTACACTGAGAGTATGGCTTTTTATAGTGTAAGCATATTTATTTAGACTTCGTTCTTTCTCGGTATTGTTCAGGTGTTTCATTTGTATATTTTTTGAAGACTTTGAAAAAATATTTTACATTGTCGTATCCAATTTTTTTTGAAATAAAATCTGCTTTAGCAGAAGTTTCAGTCAACAATTCTTTCGCTTTGTTGATACGCAGTTGATTGAGATAATCAACATACTTCATGCCTGTGCGTTCTTTAAAAACTAAAGATAGATATGAACTGTTTACATAAAATAAATCGGCTAAAAAGGATAATGTCAATGGTTCTTCGAAATGGTTCCTGATATAATCGCGTACATTGACAACTAAGTCAGAAGAACTATAAAGCTTTTCGTATGCCATAGAATCAGCGATATTTCCTAAAAAATGCAACAGGTAATCTCGAACCTGTTCATACTGAAACATCCGATATAGTAAAGTATGTTGAACAGAGGGATAGGTATAATTTGATTGCATCTGATAAAAGTTGTCTAAAAAAAGTTTTGAGCGTTCAATAATAACGAGACCTAACTCTTTAATATGAATCAGAGGGATATCTTTTTCATTATATAAAATATTTAATTCCTCTGAAAAAGAACTTCGGAATGCTTTGCTCTGTCCAGATTCGATTAGATACATATAGGTATTTAATGTCAATCTGTCAAAAAACGGCTGAGGTGTGTTCGCAATGTCTTCACTGATCATGATTGGCTGTGTATTGGACTTACGCCAGTTCAATAAATTTATGGTTTGTTGATATGCTTCTTTAAATGTACTATCCATAGTATTCATTGGCAAAAAAAATACGTCTGAAAGAGCACCATGTAAATTTTCATTGCAATCAAGATGTACTTCATCAATCATGTTTTTTTCTAAAACGAAAAAATGAAGATTTCCGTCCTCTGGATAGGTTGAATGGTAGATAGAGTTTAATTTAAGTTCATTCAGATGAATGGTTTTCTTTTTAATTTCTGCGATGAATAGTTGATAATATTTATTTCCTGAGATATTCAGTTTATGGAAATGATCATCGGATATTACTTCATCACTTTCTAATGCTTTTAAGAAACGTTTCGTATTCTCAATAAGTTCATTCTTTCTTCTTCCAAGTATTTGTATTACATCATTCAGCGAGGTTGCTAAGTCTTTTTTACTAAATGGTTTCAAAATATAGTTGATTGCTTTTGACTGTATTGCTTTTTGAACATAATCAAAATTTTGATATCCGCTGATTACAATAATGGGTATTTGTGGTTGATTTGTTTTTAGATAATCTAATAAATGGGAACCATCTATTTTAGGCATGTCCATATCAGTGATGATGAAGTCAACGGTATTTTTTTTAAGAAAATCTATCGCTTGTTGACCATTTTCAGCTTCAAAAGCACATGAAATAGCTAAATCTAAACCGATAATTTTCTTTAAGGTTCCTTTTCGAATCAATGGTTCATCATCTGCAAGTAAAAATGAGTACATGTCAATTACTCCTCCTTGATAAAAGGCAATTTTAGTATGACCAATGTTCCTTTATTCTGATTGCTATAAATGGATAGGCCATAGTCATCACCATAATAATTTTTAATTCTTGCTTGAATATTTATCAATCCAATATGGTTCTCTCTTTCTCGTACTAACTTGGTTGCATTTGCTAGGTCATTGCTAAGGACATTTAAGTGATTAGGATCAATACCAAGACCATCATCAAAAATGCGAATGATTAATGCGTTTTGCCTCAGATTTGCAAATATGCGAATTTTCCCTCTTATTCCACCTCTGTTTAGTCCATGAAAAATTGCGTTTTCAACCAAGGGTTGTAAAGTGATTTTTGGGATGATAGCATGATATAATTCATCATTTGTAATTAGGTTCATGAAATCAATTTGTCTTTGAAATCTGATTCGCTGTATGATTAGATAATCTGAAACATTTTTTAATTCTTGTTCAAGAGTGGCCTCATTATTAAAACCGTTCGAGGCATAACGGAACATACTTGATAAAGCTAATGTCATGTTTGAGATTTCCGGAATATTTTTGATTTCTGCTAATGAGTTTATTGATTCAAGCGTATTGTACAAAAAATGAGAGTCAATTTGGTTTTTATAGACGTTTAATTCTGCTTTTAACAAGCTTTGCTCATAATTTATTTGATCAATCAAGTGATTATCGATAGTACTTAACATCTGTCGATATTGAGAGTAAAGTATGCCAATCTCATCATTTCGTTCTTCTTCTGCAATTTTTGACTGAGAGAGAATATCATTGTCTTTTGCGCGTTCCTTCATTGTCTTAGCTAATTGAATAATGGGTAAACTGAAATTTTGCGCATAACGAGATGCACTTAAATAAATAAAAATAAATGTGATCGATAAGATAAACATATTTCCAATAATCAATGCAGTGAAAAGTTGATAGTATTGACTATTATCAATTTGCACAGAAAGTGAAAGCGGTTGTCTGTTCGTGTTAATATTTTTTGATATTGTAGTTGTACTAGTTAGATTGGAATCGGTATTTTTTTGAAAAAGCGATTCATTTGAATCAATATCCTTTAACTGAAAGTCGATTACTTTATCTGGAAAATCATTAGTCATAAAATTAAAAAAGTCTGGTTCACAACTTACAACGATTGTACCGAGTAGATTTTTTGAATAAAAATCGTACAAGCATCTAGAGAACAAGAGTACTTGTTCATCTTCTGAATCAGTGATAATTGAATTATTCGGAATGATGCTAATGGATAAATCACCTGCTTTTTCGAGTGCTTGATTATACCAAAGGCTTCTTAGTGGATTATAGAATGATATAAAATCTTTCTGAGTATTCGAATAAGAAATAATAGAACCGTTGGGTAAAATGATAGCCATAAAGTTGACATCTTCCATGCGGTACATCAATGTTTTGAAAATATCTTTTATTTCTTGACCTGTGTAATAAAGGTCATTTTTTGAGTAATCGCTATTTTCAGTACTGTACTTCTTTAAATCAGTCATTAGGTCATAAGTGCTTTTGGAATAAAATTGAATTTTTTCAGTTAAAATATCGATTTCGTTTATCTTATTTTCAACTAAAGAGGCACTACGGTCTAAAGAATTATTTGTATTCGCTTTCAAGTCCTGGTAAGAGAAATAAAAATATAACAAAAATGATAACAATGTTGTAAATACAACTGTGACACATGTAATCATGACCATGGATAGTTTTAATCGTTTGCTGATACTCACTTATGCAGCTCCTCTCTACACCTAAAAAAAGTATACCATGTTTTACAAAAATTGCTTACTCGTTTTCAAATAAAATAAAGATATAACAAAGGAGGATAAAAAGATGAAAAAAAGATTTGGTTTATCTGTAGCTGCACTTTTAACCATTGGAATTTTGTCTGCGTGTGGAAATGGGAATGATGCTGCAACAGGCACTGGGGACAGTAATGATAAAACAATTACTGTTATGGCCTCGGGGGTTAGCGATGGGAATCAAGGGGTGTTTTTGAAATCTTTTAAAGAAATTGTAGAAAAAGAGAATCCAGGTTATACAGTTGAAACCACATTACTGCCCGACGACCAGTACTATACAGCACTTAAAAGTAAGTTGTCAACAGGACAAGCACCAGATATTTTCCTTGTTCAACCAAAGAAAGCGAGTGCAAGCTCGGTTGAAGAAATGGCAAAAGCTGGTTATATTGCAGATTTAACCGATTTAGAAAATTGGGATACAATCATTGATCAAGGGAAAGCAGATATGTCATATGAAGGTAATCCGTATGCAGTTTCATCTTCGGTTGGTGTATTAGGCACATGGTATAACAAAGATCTATTTAAAGAAAACGGAATTGAAATCCCCACCAATTGGCAAGAATTTTTAGATGCATGTCAAACCTTGAAAGATGCAGGAGTCACACCGATCGTTATGGGAGATAAAGATTCCTATATGATTCAATTTGGTATGTATCAAGTTGCAGCAAATCAAGTTTATCCTAAGAATGATGCCTTTGATGATCAGTTGTATACAGGAGAAACAAAGTTATCTGACGATGAATGGGTCAATACAATAACCATGTATAAAGAATTGTATGATAAAGGATATGTTACAACAAATTCTTTAGGTCTAGGTCAAGCACAAGCACAACAGCTTTTTGTTGATGGTGAAGCAGCAATGATTTTTGATGGTGATTTCAGCTATACAGCTTTAGAAGGTTCACCTTTTGATCTTGGGTTTATGGCATTACCAGCTAACACTGAAGGAGAAACATATATTTCTGCAGCTACAGGAGCAGGTTTTGCCATTAGTGCTGAAAGTGAACATTTGGAAGATATAAAGGCAATCTTTAATGAAATGATGGATGGTTCATCAGAATTATATGATGCTTGGATCAAAACGGCGACGTCATTTACAACTGTTAAAGGTGTAGAGTTGAGTAATGAAGTATTCCAAGATATTGTACCTGCTTTTGAAGCTGGGCGCTCATTCTATTGGAGCAATCAAGCATGGCCAAGCGGGACTGAAACAGAAATGCAGTCCAAATTTAGTGAAATGATCGGTACTGGAAAAATTTCACCAGAGGATGTTGCAGAAGCAATGCAGAAAAAATTCGAAGAGTTGAAATAAATAGGATAAATCGACTCTAGAAGAAGTATTTCTAGAGTCGATTTTATAAAAAGGGTGAATAATATGGAAGCAAAAGAAACAATCTATTCTTTGGATAAAAAGAAAAAGAAATTTTTTATTCAAAAAAATCCATCATTAGTAATGAATAATCGTTTGTATATTTTTGTCTTACCAGCATTGATTATTTTTGGTGTTTTTTGGATTTGGCCGTTTATAAAATTATTTACATATAGCGTAACGGATTTTAATGGATTTAATTTGAATTATAATCATGTAGGCTTTAGTAATTTCAAGACATTGTTTGATTCAGGAATATTATTTAACTCTATATCCAATACATTGATATATACAGCTATCCTGGTTATTGGCGGAAATTTATTGGCAATAGTTTTAGCATTAGCGCTTAATAGTAAAATAAAGGGAATGGCATTTTACAGATCTGCTGCTTATATCCCAGCTCTTTTCAGCGCAATCGTTATTGGTTTTATTTGGAGCTATGTTTATATGCCTAGTTCAGGTCTAATTGCATCTTTGATGAATATGATAGGGTTGGATGGAAGTAGCTTCAATATATTAGGTGACTACGGTAAAGCCCTCTATGGTATTACCATAGTAGACATCTGGAAGAATGTTGGTCAAACAATGATCATATACTTGGCTGGTTTACAAACAATTGATAATTCAGTATTGGAATCCGCAAAAATAGATGGTTGTTCAGAATGGCAGATTATTCGATTTGTAAAGATTCCTTTGTTGGCACCGTCAATTACGATAAATGTAATTTTAAATGTGATCAATGGGTTGAAATCTTTTGATTATCCTTTTATTATGACAAACGGAGGGCCGGGAGATTCCACAAATACGTTGATGTTTTCTATCTATAAAATGGCGTTTACTGAGCAACAGTTTGGTAAAGCCGCTGCTTTTTCCGTTATTTCTTTTCTAGTTATTATTGCAATAACTGCAGTACTATTGATTTTTATGAATAAGAGAGAGAGGGAAATGGAATGAGTAAAAAGCGCAATGCTATCTTAATACACATCTTCTTAGTTTTATTTTTGGTTAATACATTGGCACCGTTGGCTATAGCAGTATCAACTTCTTTAAAAAGCCCTGGTGATACAAGTTCACCATTGGAGTTGTTTTCACAGTTTTCATTTGAAAGTTATCGAACTGCTTTTGATAAAATGAATTTTACTTCATCGTTTTTAAATAGCTTGATCACTACGTTGGGGAGTGTATTTGTTGTTGTGATAGTCGCTTCCATGGCCGCCTATCCACTGGGAAGAATCAATAGTAAATTGAGTCGTTTTCTATATATTTTGTTTATATCGGGGTTAGTTATTCCAGGTCAAATGGTTGTTATACCGATTGCTCAAGTATTTAGTCAATTGGGAATCCCAAGTACTAGATTTACCCCTATGATTATGTTTATCACCTGCAGCATTCCATTTTCAGCTTTTTTGTATACTGGGTTTATGCGAAGTGTACCGGCTGAGATCGAAGAATCTGCATACCTAGATGGTGCCAATTTATTTACTAGGTTTTATAAAATAGTTTTTCCGCTTTTGGCACCTGCGACTGTTTCTGTTGTGATCACACAAGGGATTTGGATTTGGAACGATTATTTCTATCCGTTGATTTTTGTGAATAAACAATCTGAAATGAGCTTACCAGTAACCATGTTGAATTTCTTAGGTGATAAAGAAAATCCTGCACAGTGGAGTGTTCTTTTTGCAGCCTGTGTTTTATGTGCTATCCCATTGATTATTCTTTTCACTTTATTGCAGAAATATTTTGTAGGAGGAATATCAGCAGGAGCTGTAAAGGGATGATATTATGACAAATGTCTTAACGAATGTAAATAAAATTAGTCAATATATATATAGCGTTGTCGTGATAAATGCTTTGTTTTTGATAACCAATGCTTTATTCTTCCAAATTTTTTTTAGTATTGATTTTAAACCGATATTTTTCCCGGTTTATTACGTAGTTAGCTTTACAATTTTTCCAAGCGTGATCGCAATGGTTAAAACAATCAGTAATTATTATTTTGGAGAATCTGAGGGAATCATCATATCTTATTTTCGGAATTTGAAAACGGTTGTGGTGAATAATAAGATGCTGGTTTTTATCGTACCAACTTTAACCTATTTCATAGTGTTCAATATATATATTATTAATGTCAATAATAATCTCAGATTCATTCTGTTTTTTGCAAATATAATCATACTATTTTTGGAAGGATTACTTCTGGTGAATATTGCTAGGGTTGGCATTATGGAACCCAAACAAAAAAAATTCAAATTGAGTGTCTTGCTTCTAATTTCAAATAGTATAAGTAATAGTATCTTATTAATAAGTATTGGCATTTTTGGTTTTGTCGCATTCACCACGACAATCTACTCATGGTTATTTGTTTTTGGGTTGATAATCTGTGGGATGGCAGTCCTTTTTCAAAAGCAGCATGTAAATAAAAAATAATCATTTAAAGATTAGTCCATATTGATTTTGTGGGCTGATCTTTTGCTTTTTACAGTTTCTTTTAGAGGGGAGCTTAGGGGGGGAAGTAGTGATAAAAAAATTGTATTACAAAGGATACATGCTTTCAGGGTTCGTACCAAAAGCCCATTGCACGATATTACCTATTCTAATAATGTCATTTCTATATTTCCCAACGAGCAAATTTGGAACATGGGAAACGTGAAACACGTTTAATCAGCAAGGCCTAAATCCTAGTTGCTGTTCGATTTTATTTCCAATCTCATCGTTATTCACACTACTTATTTAGGTTTGCTATATATCTTATCTGATTTTTTAAGAATAAAGTGACGTTACGTTTCAATGCATCAAAGTCTTGATCACTCGTTGTGATAGTCAATATGAATTGTACTGCTTCTTGTCTATCGAAATGAGTAGAATAGCCATTCATACTAAAAAATACGAGCATTGCGACTAGTGCTGTTCTCTTATTGGCATTTTGAAATGGGTGTCTTTTAGCTAAGTTTATAGTAAGGATCGCAGCTTTATCGTAAATGGGAGGGTATAGATCATGACCAAACACTATTTGTTTTGGTTGGTTTATCGCCATGTCCAGTGCTGCAGCATCTTTTATTCCGATAAGTTCTCCACGGGAAGTCTCAGCAATCAATTTTTTATTGATACGGATAATATCTTCAACTTTTAAGTATTTCATAGTTCGAATAAATCCTCGATAGCACCCTTATATTGATTCATAACCGAATCACCGATTGAATCAATATCTATTTTTTCTTCGACTTTCTCAATCTTTATCGATCCATCGGGCAAAAACACATAACTAATCGAGCCACCTGTTTCAACACCTAATTTGTCTTTTACTTCTCGTGGGATTGTTGTTACATCACTATTCCCGGATTTCCTAATTTTATATGCTTTTTGATCATTATTCATAGAGAGCCACTCCTTCTGTTTATCTTTATACCTAGTATACAAAAATATCTACCTGTTTTATACTACGGCTTTTTATATGACTTGACCCTTTATCGGACACGAATCTTTATTATCAGAATAGCTGCATAAATTTTTCTTACATACAAGGCAAGTTTTTAGATGAAACATTTCATAATTCAGCAAAAACCAGTATAATAAGGAAGTGTCAACTAAAGAATAAAGGAATGTGGCAGATGAATACACAGCTAACGAAAGAACTGAAAGAAAAGTTTGGTATTGTGTTCCATGATGTTGATCTATTAGAACAAGCTTTTACCCATTCATCTTATGTGAATGAGCACCGCAACTTACACTTGTCAGACAATGAACGGTTGGAATTCTTAGGTGATGCTGTCTTAGAGTTGATCGTTTCGCGCTATTTGTATCGGGAATTACCAGATCTGCCTGAAGGCAAATTAACAAAATTGAGAGCAGCGATCGTTAGAGAAGATAGCTTGTCGATGTTTGCCAAAGATTGTCGGTTTGATGCGTCGATCCGACTAGGCAAAGGGGAAGAGAATTCCGGCGGACGCAAACGTCCTTCTTTGTTATGCGATCTATTTGAAGCCTTTCTGGGCGCATTGTATTTAGATCAAGGACTAGAAAGTGTGGATGGCTTCTTGACACAAGTTGTCTTTCCGAAAGTCAAAGCAGGTGCTTTTTCCCATGAGATGGATCATAAAACACGGTTGCAAGAAGTCTTGCAAAAAGGTGGCGATGTCGCAATCAATTATCGTTTGATCAAGGAAGCAGGTCCTGCCCATGAACGAATTTTTTGGACAGAAGTCTATTGTGATGATACGTTGATCGGTAAAGGACAAGGGAAATCAAAAAAATTATCAGAACAAGATGCAGCAGCCAATGCGCTCGCATCCCTGGAACAATAAGAGAGGAATGGCGGAGTGTATTTAAAACGAATAGAGATTGCCGGCTTTAAATCCTTTGCCGACCGCACAGTCATCGATTTTGAACACCGAGTGACTGCTGTTGTCGGACCAAACGGCAGCGGCAAGAGCAACATTACCGAAGCGATTCGGTGGGTTTTAGGAGAACAATCTGCCAAGAATTTACGAGGCGGTAAAATGCCTGATGTCATTTTCGCGGGCTCAGATTCTCGCAAAGCACTAAATCTAGCTGAAGTAACCATTATTTTGGACAACAGCGATCACTATTTACCATTGGATTACAATGAGATCAGTGTGTCGCGTCGGTTAAGACGGACGGGTGAAAGTGACTTCTTTTTGAACAAACAATCCTGTCGCTTGAAGGATATCCAAGAATTATTTATGGACTCCGGATTGGGGAAAGAATCTTTTTCCATTATTTCTCAGGGGAAAGTGGAGGCCATATTCAGCAGTAAGCCAGAAGACCGTCGCGGCATTTTTGAAGAAGCGGCAGGTGTTTTGAAATATAAACAGCGTAAGAAAAAAGCAGAGCAGAAATTATTTGAAACTGAAGATAACCTGAGCCGCTTACAAGATATCATCTATGAATTGGAAGATCAGCTGTTGCCGTTGGCGGCGCAAAGCGAAGCAGCCAAAAAGTTTTTGGCATTGAAAGAACAACTGACGACGATCGATGTGGCCTATACAGTGATGGAGATCGCCGAAGCCAAAGCAGCATGGGAATTGGCGAAAACGGAGTTGGCTGCATGTAATCTGCAGCTCGAACAAATTGCCACCCGAATCAACCAAGGGGAACTTTCATTGCATGAGTTGCGTCAACAACGAACTGCTTTCGATGAAACCCTCGAAAAAATCAATCAACAGCTTCTTACGGCCACAGAGGGCTTGACACAAGCAGAAGGGCAAAAAGAACTGTTGGATGAACGCTCGAAACATACCCAAAAGAGCGCCGAAGAGTATCAAGAGAATTTGGATGAAGTCATAGAAAGAAGCGATCTCCTAAACGAGGAAAAAAGCGAACTGATTGCGGCGCTCTCGCAAAAGAACCGCAGCATCCAAGAAGTGGAAGCCCAAATTGCAGCAACCCGCAAAGACCAAGCAAAGTATCAACGTTCTGCCAAAGAAATCATCGAAGAATTGCGCAGTCAATATGTGGAAGCCATGCAAGAGCAAGCAACGGTTGGCAACGAATTGAAATATTTGGCTCGCCAATATCAGCAAGAAACGGCCAAAAATCAATCTGCCCTGACAAGGCAAACAGAAATGAACACAACGCTGCAAGAAAAAGAAACCGAAGCCGCGTTGGTGACTGAACAATTGACGACTGCAAAGACTGCACTTGATGCGCAGCGCAATCAATACATCCAAGTACAAGAAAAAGCGCAGCATAATCAAGCACGCTTTGAAGAAGCCCAGAAAAAAATGTATGCATTGATGAATCAAGTCCAGCAAGTTCGAGCGAAGCAGCGTAGTTTGCAAGACATCCAAGAAAACTACAGCGGTTTTTATCAAGGGGTTCGTTTGGTATTAAAGAACAAACAGCACTTGGAAGGAATAGTCGGAGCCGTAGCAGAGCTGATCGATGTCCCTCAAGACTATACGGTTGCGATCGAAACAGCACTGGGCGCTTCGGCACAACATGTGATCGTGGAAAATGAACGCGATGCCCGCAATGCCATCACTTACTTGAAAGAAAATCGTGGCGGCCGTGCAACATTCTTACCTTTGACGACCATCAAAGCCCGCCATTTGCCTGAATATGCCCGTAACCAAGCACAGCAAGTGAATGGATTTATCGGTGTTGCTAGTGAGCTGGTTGAGTCGCCGGCATCGATTCAGACAATCACAGACAATCTTTTAGGCAGCATTTTGATTGCTGAGGACTTACAAAGTGCCAATGCGTTGGCCCGGGCGCTGAATTACAGTTATCGGGTCGTTTCGCTAGAAGGCGATGTCATGAATGCCGGAGGTTCGATGACCGGTGGGGCAACCAAAAAGAACGCAGGCAGCTTATTCAGTCAGAGCAATGAATTGCAGCAACTGACTGCGCAAGCAGCACAATTAGACGAACGGCTGCAAACGACTGAAAAACAAGTGCAGCATTTTGAAACAGCCGCTAAAGAAGCGCGCGCAGCCCTAGATACGTTGCGCACCCAAGGTGAAGAAGCCCGCATGACGGCGCATGAATTGCAAAATCGGTTGGATCATCTGCAACAAGAACTTGACCGCCTGCAAAAAGAACAGCAAGTCTTTGCTTTTGAACATCGGGAAGTACAAGCCTTCTTCGAAGAGTATGCGGAGAAGAAACAAGACTTAGAAGAACAACAGCAGCATATTACTGCCCAATTGACAAAAATCGATCAAGATATTCGTCAAATGAATGTTGAAGAAGACTTGATTGAAGAAAAACGACAACAATTGTCAGAAGATGTGGCACGTTTGCAGGCAGATTTTGCGGTTCAGAAGGAGCAAACTGCGCATTTACAGCAAAAAATAGCCGCCAACGCGCAAGCCATTGCCGAAAATGAAGATCGGCAACGGGTCTTGACACGGCAAATACAAGCACTCTCCAGCAACGCCAGTGACCATGGATTCTCAGAAGAAGCCCTTTTGCAGCAAATCAAGGAATATGCAGCCGCTAAGGATACCTTAACGGAAGAATTGGGGGCGATCCGCACCAAGCGACAAGCGCTGCAGTTGAAGATCGGTACCTTGGACGAAGCATTAAGCAGTGCCAATTTAGATCAAAAAGAGCAGTTGTCACAAAAAACTGCGGTTGAGATCGAAAAAAATCGCAGCGAATTAGTGATGGATAATCGCTTGTTGTACCTGCAAGAAGAATACAACATGACGTATGAGAAAGCAGCGCAAGATTTCGCGGCAATCACAGATGCTGTTGCTGCCAAAGAAGAAATCCAAACATTAAAAACTGCTATCGATGAGATAGGGCCGGTCAACCTAAATGCGATCGAGCAATTTGAGCAAGTCAATCAGCGTCATGTGTTCTTGACTGGGCAGCGTGATGATTTATTGACCGCTAAAGCACAGCTTTTTGATACGATGTCCGAAATGGATGAAGAAGTCAAAACCCGTTTTGGCGAAGTGTTTGATGCCATTCGGTTACAATTCAAACAAGTTTTTCCCAATATGTTTGGGGGCGGTCACGCAGAACTTGTGTTGACAGATCCTACTGATTTGTTGAATACAGGAATTGAGATCGAAGCCCAACCACCAGGAAAAAAACTGCAAAACTTAAGTCTGCTTTCAGGGGGAGAACGAGCTTTGACCGCTATTGCACTTTTGTTTTCGATCATTCAAGTGCGCCCTGTACCGTTTTGTGTATTAGACGAAGTAGAAGCTGCATTGGATGAAGCCAACGTGTCTAGATTTGGCCATTATCTCAGCGCCTTCCAAAATGATACGCAGTTTATCGTGGTGACCCACCGTAAAGGGACGATGGAAGCTGCCGATGTCCTATATGGCGTGACTATGCAAGAATCTGGTGTCTCCAAAACCGTTTCGGTACGGTTAGAAGAGGTTCGTGAAGGTGGACGTTTCGCAGCCGCGCAAGAGTAGAGGAGTAGAAGTGATGATTAAATTGATTGCCATTGATTTAGATGGAACATTATTAAATAGCAAAAAAGAAGTCACGAGCCGCAACAAACAAGCGCTGGCCCGTGCCAAGGCCCAAGGGGTCAAAGTCGTTATTTGTACGGGACGTCCATTGCGGGCAATTAGACCGTATTTAGATGAATTGTCACTAAAAGATGCCGGAGATTACAGTATCACTTTCAATGGCGGACTGGTGCAAAAAAATGAAACGGGTGAAATTATTGAAAAAGCGGCGATGCAGTTGGCCGATGTCCATGAATTGATCGCTGTGGCTGAAGGGTTGAATTTGCCTTTAGACATCGTATCAGAGGAAATCGTTTTGAGTTTGCCCACCTCAGCTGAGCATTTGTCGATCTATGGCTCGTTGAATCCGTTGTTGGATTGCCGTCCATTTGCCATTGATGCTTTAGATGAAACCAAATTATACAATAAGGCCGTGATTGCCTATCACCAAGAAGTATTGGATCCTAAAATACCTGCGATCCCAGCAGAAGTTAGTGAAAAGTTCGAAATCATCAAAAGCCGCCACAACTTACTGGAATTTATGCCAAAAGGTATCACGAAAGCTTATGGTATCAGTTTATTGGCTCAGGACTTAGGGATTGATCAATCTGAGGTCATGGCGATCGGCGATGAAGAAAATGATTTACCAATGATTCGTTATGCCGGCATTGGGGTAGCAATGGACAATGCGGTACCGATGATCAAAGATGCCGCAGATGTTGTGACGGCCTCGAATGAAGCCGACGGTGTCGCGCAAGTGATCGAAAAATATGTCTTAACAGGAGGTGCTTGATATGGGATTTTTTGATAAAATCAAAAAAGCGTTGGTTGGAGAATCAAAAGATACAGAAGAAATAGCTGAGCCTGTCGTGCCTGATAATGAAACAGCACCATCTAGCCATGAAGCGAGTGAACCAGCCCCTGATTCATCAGTTTCCGATGAAGAGGTTCCTGGTGATGAAGAAGATCAAGCAGATGCACATGCGGATTTGCCAGAAGAAGGACCAGCTGTGCAACCACCTGCTGAGGCACCGATAACGACCCAACAGTCTGTTACACCAACGCCTGAAACGATTTCTGAAACGATCGAAAAAGAAACAGTGCAAGACAAATACACCAAAGGATTGAGTAAGTCACGCAAAACGTTTGGCCAACGGATGAATGAACTGTTTGCCAATTTTCGGACTGTCGATGAAGATTTCTTTGAAGAAGTGGAAGAAACATTGATTGGTGCTGATGTCGGGTTCGATGCAGCGATGAAAATCGCTGACGCATTAAGACAAGAAGTCAAACTGCGAAATGTCAAAAAAACGGCAGAAGTACAAAATGTGATCATTGAGAAGCTGGTGGATCTTTATGGTGAAGCAGGTGTCGATGAAGTCAATACATTGAATATGCAGCCTGATTTGACGGTCATCTTATTCGTGGGTGTCAATGGCGTAGGCAAGACTACCAGTATTGGGAAATTAGCCCATCAATTCAAGGCAGAGGGCAAGAAAGTCTTATTGGCCGCAGCAGATACCTTTCGTGCAGGTGCCATTGATCAATTGGTCGTCTGGGGTGAACGGGCGGGCGTTGAAGTGGTTCGCGGCAATGCTGGCGGAGATCCAGCAGCGGTGGTATATGATGCGATGGCGCGGGCCAAAGCGGAAAATGCTGATGTCTTACTTGTAGATACAGCGGGACGATTGCAAAATAAAGTCAATCTGATGAATGAATTGGAAAAAATCAAGCGGATCATCCACCGAGTCGATCCAAGTGCGCCTCACGAAGTTTTACTTGTATTGGATGCGACGACCGGTCAAAATGCCATGAATCAAGCCAAACAGTTCAAAGAAACAACGGATGTGTCTGGTCTTGTTTTGACCAAATTAGATGGTACAGCCAAAGGCGGGATCGTATTGGCGATCCGCAATGAGTTGCGTTTGCCAGTCAAATTGGTCGGTCTAGGAGAAGGCATTGATGATTTAGAGCCGTTTGATCCAAATGAGTTTGTTGTAGGTCTATTCAAAGGATTGATCAAAGACTAAAAAAGAGCCATGTCTCGGGATATTCCCAATACATGGCTCTTTTTTATTGTTAATAAATCTGTGATGGTCAATTGAAGAGATGCTGTCATATAGGCCAAGACCCTTTCCAGCAAAGACAAAAGATGCCTCACAATCAAGTGTACGCAGACCGAGTATTTCGGGAAGCAGTCTTTCGCAAACTTAGATTGCAAGTAACGACAAGGGCAAGTGGCTTACTTTGTTAGTTCTCCTTGGCGGTCTTTGATCAATTTCTCTAGTTCGTTCAACGTGTCGATCTCTTTATTGGTCTCAATAAAGTTGGTGATCAAGTTTAGTAACGATTGGTCAGACAATTCGGCAGCAAGAAAATCTTCTTGCGTCACATTTGGCGCGTACAGGCGCGTCAACACGGTGCCGCTATAACCGATATCGGCTACTTTCAATAAATCATGATTTTTTAATTTGCGTACAACAGCTTGAATCGTATTCTTGCTGAGGTCTTGCTGCTGGACAGCAATGTCGTTTGCAGAAAGGGGTTTTTCTGCATTCCAAAAGATATTCATGATCTGGCGTTCGCGTTTGGTAAGATTAAGTGGTTTCATTCACTATTCTTCCTTTCAAAAAGAGTAATATAGACATAATAATTTACTGTTATATAATCAGTATACTTTATTTTGTAGGTAAATATCAAATTTATTCAAGTATTTTATAAATTCTTGGTAATTTTGTTAACAGTTAATGTAAAAAAGAGGAACAAATTTGTTTAATTTTCACATTTTTTGTCTATAATAGAAGAGAATATGAATGATCAAACTAAAAACAAGTAGAAATTTAGAGGATACCTACATGATGATAAAAAACATTTTAAAACAAAAAGCACTTTCCCCTTATTTACTAAAAGGCCGTTATGGAATCGAACGGGAGGCGCAGCGGGTCACGCTGGCAGGAGATTTTTCTGGTACCGATCATCCTGTAGTGTTAGGCAATCGCAGTTTTCATCCCTATATTCAAACGGATTTTGCCGAAAATCAATTAGAACTGATCACACCTGTAGCGGATACGGTAGATGAATTGTTTCGCTATTTGGGTGCGATCCACGATGTGGCCTATCGGTCAATGGCACCAGAAGAAATGTTATGGCCATTAAGCATGCCGCCAGCTTTGCCCCAAGCAGAAGCGGACATCGTGATTGCTAAATTAGACCAGTTTGAGGATGTCTTGTATCGCCGCTATTTGGCGAAGACCTATGGCAAACGTAAGCAAATGGTCAGCGGTATCCATTTTAATTTTGAGTTTGCGGATCGTTTCCTCCAACAGTTGTACGAAGCAAGTGATCAGGCAGTAGACTATCAATCCTTCAAGACAGCATTGTATTTGAAGGTTACCCGCAATTATTTGCATTATCGTTGGTTTTTGACTTATTTCTTTGGGGCAACCCCCACCTCAGAAGCCAACTATTTCACAGGTGAGCAGCGGCCGACAGAGCCTGTTCGCAGTATCAGAAACAGCCGTTATGGCTACACCAATCATCCGGATGTGACGGTATCTTATGGGTCCTTAGAAAACTATCTTGGGGATATTGCTGCGCTTGTGGAAACCGGCAAACTCTCGGAAGAGAAAGAATTCTATGCGCCGGTACGTTTAAGGGGCGGCCGTCGCGTGGCAGACCTTGCTGAAGCGGGCATCCGATACATTGAGATACGCAATATCGACATCGATCCTTACGCTGCCTATGGTATCTCGAAAGAACAAGTGCGTTTTTTACACTTCTTTTTGTTATTTTTAAGCACCAAAGATGAAGGCGTTGATCTAGACGAATGGGTCAAAACAGGGGATCGAATGAATGATGCTGTCGCACTGGAACATCCATTGGCTCAAACAGCTTATCTGCAAGAAGCGAAAGAAATAGTCGCTGAGTTACACAGCTTTGCGGCCGAATTGCAATTGCCAGAAGTACCTTATTTGGCGCAATTAGGCGATATGCTGGAAAATCCTGCGTTGACTTTTGCCGGCAAGCTCTTTCAAGCAAGTCAATCTGCCGGTCAAGCGGCAGTCGCAAGAGAGCTAGGTGTGGCATATCATCAATCTGCTTGGGCCAGACCGTATCAATTAGCTGGTTATCGCACGCTAGAATTATCTACGCAAATTTTGATGTTTGATGCGATCCAAAAAGGAATCAAAGTAACAGTTTTAGATGAAACAGATCAATTCTTGCGCTTGCAAGCAGGGGACCATATTGAGTATGTCAAAAACGCCAATATGACAAGCAAGGATCAATATATCGTCCCATTGATCATGGCCAATAAGACGGTGACGAAGAAAGTATTGGCAGAACATGGCTTTCATGTTCCTAGCGGTGCTGAATTTGCAACGGCTGCGGCGGCAATCGATTACTACCCGCATATTGCGAAAAGCGGCTTTGTTGTCAAGCCCAAAACCACCAATTATGGACTGGGTATTTCAATTTTCAAAGAAGGGGCTTCTTTGGCTGACTATCAGGAAGCTGTGGCGATTGCTTTTGCAGAAGATCAATCGATTTTGGTTGAATCATTTTTGGCTGGAACGGAGTACCGCTTCTTTGTTATCGATGGACGGGTCGATGCGATTTTGTTGCGGATCCCTGCAAATGTCGTGGGAGATGGTCGACAAACGATCGAAGCATTGGTCAAAGAAAAAAATCTTGATCCCTTACGTGGTTCACATCACCGGTCACCGCTGGAATGGATCCAGCTAGGCAATCTGGAACAGCTGATGCTCAAAGAACAAGGCTATACGATAGGCTCCGTTCCGCCAGAAGGACAAATCGTTTACTTGCGAGAAAATTCAAATATCAGTACCGGCGGCGATTCGATCGATGTCACGGATGATTTCAATGAGGAGTATAAAGCGATTGCCGCAGCGGCAGTGGCAGCATTAGGGGCATCGATTTGCGGCATCGATCTGATCATTCCTGATAAGACAAAACCCGCTGACAGCGAGGGTGCGTATGGGATCATAGAAGCCAATTTCAATCCTGCGATGCATATGCATGTATATCCTTATAGCGGAGCTGGCCAACGCCTGACAATGTCTGTTTTGCGGTTGTTGTTCCCAGAAGTATTTGATGCTTCAAATTAAATGAAATTGAACTGACAAAAGACCAACTGATCGATCGCAACGGTTGCGTGATCAGCTGGTCATTTTGTTGTATAGTTATTGGAAAGCCGTAATTTCAATGGTTTGTTTTGTTTCTTCCACAACAAGTCCGGTTCGATTTTCCCACCATTGCTTCATGGCGGTTTCGTAAGACGTAGGGAAAGTCTCGATGATCGTTAATAAAGGGACATCTTCTAACGAAGCGTAAGGGAAATTCAGCACCAGATTGTATTTTAGTTCTGACAGCAAACTGTAATATTGGAACATCATAAAATGCATCTCAGTCAAATCGTCCGAAGCCAGGACTTTAGGTGCCCGGTCCAGCATAAAACCAAGACTGCGCATCATAAAAAGCACGCCGTCTAAATGGTCGATCTCAATGGAAGTCACGGTTTTAAGTATATCGATATGACGATCCAGTACAATCAATAATTCTTGTTTCAATTCGCCAAAAGCAGGTTCATTCGTAGACATGATAGTTCCTCCTAGTGAAAAATATTGTGCCAAAATGATGTTTTGTGCTTTTCCTCAGTCTTTGGTTCGACAGGTGCGGACGGATATTTTTGTTCAATATCGATGACTGTCTCATTGACCGCTTCTTTGGCGGTAACCAGCAGACCGATACTATCAGGTGCCGCATCTTGGGCATCAGAAACCACGCGAAAATCCATCTGCTGTTTTGTTAGTAAGGCGATATAAGTGGTTTGGATCGATTCCGGCAACTTGCCATTCAGCAAGACCAATTGCTGTTGAAAATGCGGCAATGCAGAAATCAACGTGTCTTGGTTGTCCTTCTTCTTCATTTCTGCTACTGTCATACTTAGATAACATCGTTCACGAAATGTGCCTAAGTATTTGCGCTGCTCATCAGGGTTGATCCGAGGTGTTCCGTACATGCCTGTATCCAGGCGTTTTTCTAGTTCATCTGCCATAATAGCCTCCTTCAGCGTTTTCTTTAAGACTATTATACCATACACGCAAGCTGCTTAAGATCCAGCATGCCAATGGGCAAATTCAGGGAAAGAAAGTAGGGAAAGTCATGGAAAAAAAAGAAAAACATCAGCTATTGCTTGCCATGCATCAAATGATCGATACACCGCGTTTGTTATTGCGCCCAGTGACATTGGCAGATGCAACAGACATGTATGCATATGCCAGCGATGAGGAAACAACGAGATTCGTTTTTCCACAGCATCAATCATTAGAGGAGACAAAATTGAGTATTGCGACCTATTTCATAGCTGATCCTTTAGGCAAATTTGCCATTCAAGACAAGTCATCTGGGAAAATGATCGGCACGATTGACTTGCGGGTGGATTCTGCGAAAGAAATAGCAGAAATCGGCTATACCCTCAGCCGGCTGTTTTGGGGGCAAGGAATGATGCCAGAAGCAGTGATGACATTGCTGCACTTCGGGTTTGACACATTGGATTTGGTTCGCATCTATGCCTTGCATGATGTACGGAACCAAAAATCTGGACGCGTCATGGAAAAAACGGGTATGAAAATCGAAGCCACGATTCCATCTGCCCGCAGTGTACGCGGACAAGTAGTGGATGAAGTGATGCGAGGAATCACCAAAGATGAATGGATGAAGCGCGTGATGTAAAGGAGTGAGCCAATGGAGATAGAGATCGCACAACAGGCTGCTGAAAAAATCAAGGCAGTGATGCACATCGATGACCGCTTGTATTTTGTTGGAGAGGAGGGGTGGGATCCTTTTCCTGCGACAACCACCGCATCGGTGGAGGTGGACCTGCGATTGATCGTAGCCCCTGAGAGCTATCCGTTGTCCAAACAATCGCCTTATACAGTGAAGTGCCAAACAATGATTGGGGTGATTTGGACAACGGAAGAAATCAATCAAGCATATCCTGAACCAATACAGCTGACCCTTGCTGCTGCCCATGGTGGCTTACAGTTGACGACAGCAGATCAAATGACCGAAGGGGTGCAGTTGTTGCGGGTCGAACAGCACACAGCAAAAGGATCAGCATCATGGGAAGACTAGCCATCATCAGCGACTTGCACATGGATATCAATCATTTGACACCCGTTCATTTTCAGCAGATAGCCGATCATTTGAAACAACAACAAGTCGATCACCTGCATCTGGCAGGGGATATCGCGAACAAAAAAGAGCGGGCATTATCTGTGATCGATTTTTTTCAGAATCAAGGACTATCGGTGACGTTCCACTGGGGCAATCACGAAATGATTGATTTAGCGGAAGATGAAATTGAAGGATTCACGCATCCCTCTTTTCTTAATTTTCATACCTATCCACTATCTGACACCCATCTATTATTGGGTGTCAATGGCTGGTACGATTACCAGTATTCTGATTTAACAAATGAAAAAGACATTCTACGACTGAAACAGCTCTTTTGGTATGACCGCATGATCCATCGACAAGGAACAGATCCGGCAATCAGTCATGAGATTAATCAGCGGCTCCGAGAAGTATTGACAACTATACCAACAGATAAGCAGGTGATCTTATCTACGCATTTTGTCCCTCAATCGGCGTTTATTGTACGCCAAACGGGGAAATATGCCCGTTGGAATCATTTGAATGCTTTTTTGGGCTCTCCTGATTTTGGCGCAGTGCTTGCTGATTTCCCACAAGTCCAAGACGTTGTTTTTGGCCACACCCACCGCCGTTTTGCACCAAAATGTATTGCAGGTGCCTGGTACCATTGCCGTCCTTTTGGCTATTACTATGAATGGGAGATGACGCGGCGTTTTGTCAAGGAAAGGCAGTTGACTGATTCTTTTCAACCGACAAAAATCCGCGGTTTGCTGCGGCAGCATGACGATGATTTCGCGGCGTACAAGCAAGCGCATTTGATTGAAGAACTGGAACAAGGTATCACCTATATTGATTATTAATTTGAAGAAAGCAGGAAAGAATATGACATTTGAAGCAATTTTACCGGAACTAAAAGCAGGCGCAAAAATCATTCGGGAAGGATGGGGCGGGTATGAATTGTATGTGACCCTTGTTGCGGATGAAGTATATGATGGCAGCCCAGTCACCCCTTATTTTTTGATCAAAACAGCAGATGAAGGCTTCTCGAGTTTTGCGCCGACAGTTTGTGATATCTTAGCAGATGATTGGAAAATCGTTGAATGAGTCATGATTGGATCACGAAAGAAACAAGCGTCTTTGTGACGGGCGCAGCTTCAGGAATTGGTTTGGCGCAAGCACAGTTATTTCTTAAACAGGGTGCACGGGTTTTTGGTGTGGATCAGCAGCCTTTCCCGGAAAGATTGACCAACCAAACGCTCTTTACAGGGTATGTTGGTGATATCTCTAACGTACAGACTTGTGAAGACGCAGCGGCTTTGTGCAAAAAGCAATTTGGTGCAATCAATATTTTGTTGAATACGGCTGGCAAATTAGACGGTTATAAAACAATTCTAGATACAGAGAATACCTTGTGGCACGAGTTGTTAGACACAAATCTGTCGAGCATGTTTTACCTAGTCAAAGCGATTTTGCCGGGCATGATCGCAGAAAAAAGCGGAACGATCATCAATATGGCCTCAATTGCGGGAATGGTTGCAGGAGGCGGAGGTATTGCATACACAGCAACAAAACACGCCATCATTGGCTTCACCAAACAATTGGCGTTGGACCATGCCGATCAAGGCATCTCAGTCAAAGCAATCGCACCGGGCGCAATCAAAACACCGATGAACCAAGCAGATTTTGCTGGAGATGGTGCCATGGCGCAATGGGTCGCAGATGAAACGCCGGTCAAACGCTGGGCGTCACCTGAAGAAGTGGCAGAATTGACGCTCTTTCTTGCCAGTCCACAAGCAAGCTATCTGCAAGGTGCTGTTGTACCGATCGATGGTGGCTGGACATTGAAATAACAGATTAAAAATAGTCAAACAACCCAACAGTTCCGACGAAGCATGTCGAAGCTGTTGGGTTGTTTCTACCTATCTAAGGGCTAATTTATGGGCCAGTCTATTGCGTAAGAAAATCCCTAACACAGCTGCTGCTACAGCTTTGATGATCCCTGGCAGGATGAATAAGACGAAGCCGCCGCTAAAGGCTGCGGACCAATCCATCCCTGTACTCCATTTCAGCCATATTGTACCAAAAGCCAGTGTAGCCAGCGCCCCTGCGATATTCGCAATGATCGCCCACCAATAATTGTTGGACTTGAATGACAAGAGAGAACCAGTCACCAGACCATTGAAGATAAAACCGACAAGATACCCGCCAGTTGGCCCAAACAAGACCCCGATACCACTGCTGAATCCAGCAAAAACAGGTAACCCAATCAAGCCTAGCAAAAGATAAATCAGGATCGCCATCGTACCAGTGCGGGTTCCTAAGAAAGTCACTGCTAAACCAATTGCAAACGTCTGTCCTGTCAAAGGAACCAATCCTAATGGAATGGTCAATTGAGATAAACCGGCAATAATAATGGCAAAAAGTGCTGCTTGTATTTGTTGACGTAATGTTAAACGCATCGAATCCCTCTCTTTTCGTTAACTTTTATTTTGTTATATTGGTTAACGAAAGTATAAAACATGGTAAACGAAAAGTAAAGCTTCTTTTTTAGCGTACACGAATATAGTTGGAATAAAAGAGACCTCCTTTGCGCATATATGCCGCAAAGAAGGCTTTTTTCGTGTTTAGCGTGAAAGGGTGTCAATCAATCGTTGGCCAAATTCTTGCGTCGATAGGCAGGTTGCTCCGGGAAGCAAACCGGCAAAATCGGCTGTGACTTGCTGGTCTGCAATGGCTGATTCGATCGCTGAAGTAATCATATCAGCTGCTTCTTGCCACCCAAGGTATTCCAAGAGCATACAAGCAGATAAGAGCAGCGAGCAAGGGTTGGCTTTGCCTGATCCGGCAATATCAGGGGCTGTGCCATGGGTTGCTTCGAAAATTGCAGCCCCAGTCTGGTAATTGATATTCGCTCCCGGGGCGATACCGATGCCGCCAACTTGTGCCGCTAGCGCATCTGAGATATAGTCGCCATTTAAATTACAAGTGGCAATGACGTCATATTTTTCGGGATAAAGCAAGATTTGCTGTAAAAAGTTATCAGCAATCACATCATTGATGATCAGTTTGCCATCCGCTTTGGCTTGTGTGAGTGCTTCTTGTGCTGCAATTTCACCATTAGACTGGATTAAGCGACGAAACTGTGCCATGGTAAAACATTGATCTGGATAGTCGGTTTCTGCCAACTGATAGCCCCAATTCTTGAAGCCGCCTTCGGTAAACTTCATGATATTGCCTTTATGGACTAACGTGACCGTCTGTCGACCATGCGCCAATGCATAATCGATCGCAGCTTTGACCAACCGCTGGCTGCCAGAGATAGACATCGGTTTGATGCCTATAGCTGTATCTTCTGGAAAACGAATCGTATGGACATTAAATTGATCTGTCAATAGTGCGACCAAGGATTTGGTTTGCGGATCATCCACGGCAAACTCGATCCCAGCGTAGACATCTTCTGTGTTTTCACGGAAAATCACCATATCGGTTTTTTCGGGTTCCTTTAATGGAGAAGGAACCCCTGAAAAATAACGAACAGGCCGGACACAAGCATACAAATCTAATGTTTGCCGCAGTGTGACGTTCAACGAACGGAAGCCTTCACCAATGGGCGTGGTCAATGGGCCTTTCAAGGCTAGATTGTGGGTTTTGATCGCTGAGATCGTTTCCTCAGGCAGCCAAGTGCCGGTCTGAGTGTAAGCAGCTTCACCAGCAAGAATCTCTAGCCATTCAATCGCTTTTGTGTGACCGTAAGCTTTGGTTAATGCAGCATCGATCACCGGTCGGGCAGCTTGCCAAATTTCTGGGCCGATCCCATCTCCTGCGATGTAGGGTACCGTCACGATCCCTTGTTCTTGGAACTGATTAGACATGAACTGCACCTCCTGTTTCAGTGACTTTTTTACGGATGACCATCGGCAGAATGCCTTGATGTTTCCAATAGCGGATGTCTGCTGGGGCATCAAAACGCAAGCGTGTTTGAAACGTGATTGCTGATCCATCTTGCCCTTTGGCGGTTACATCAATGGTTTGGCCCACTTGCGGCTCTTCAGGCAAAGCGACAAAGAAGGACTCGCTGCCATCTAAACCAATAGTTTCGGCTGTCTCTCCTGCTAAATACTCTAAAGGAATGACCCCCATCATTACCAAGTTGCTGCGATGGATCCGTTCAAAACTTTCTGCTAATACGACTTTGACGCCAAGCAATTGTGTCCCTTTGGCTGCCCAATCTCGTGAAGAACCCATTCCATAATCTTTCCCGGCCAATATGATACAGCTAGACCCGGCTTCTTGATAGGCCATAGAAGCATCGAAGATCGAACGTGTTTCTCCGGTTGGGAAATAGTGGGTCACGCTTCCCGTACTGCCAGGCACCAATTGGTTCTGCAAGCGAATATTGCCGAATGTTCCCCGCATCATCACATGATGGTTGCCACGACGAGAGCCAAAGGAATTAAAATCTCGATAGGGCACAGCTTTGTCCGTCAAAAATTTGCCAGCAGAGGAATCTAGCCCAATGCTTCCAGCAGGTGAGATGTGGTCTGTTGTAACTGAGTCGCCTAGCTTCGCCAAAACTTTCAGGTCGTTCAGCGCCCCTTGTTGCGGCAAATCTTTTTGCAATCCACTGAAGTAAGGCGGATGTGCGATGTATGTCGATTCTTCTTGCCATCCGTAGACCGCGCTGGCTGTGGTTTCAATCGCATTCCATCGCTCGTTTGCATCGAACAAATGGGCATAGGCAGCTTGGAAGGCTTCTGGACCAACGTATTTTTGGACATACGCGTTGACTTCTTCATTTGTCGGCCAAATATCAGCAAGAAAAACCGGTTGGCCGTGGATGATCGCCAAAGGTTCTTTGGTCAAATCTTTCCGAATCGTTCCAGCAATTGCATAGGCTACAACCAATGGGGGTGAGGCCAAATAGTTGGCTTTGATTTGCGGATGGATCCGCCCTTCAAAATTGCGATTGCCTGATAAGACCGAAGCGACCAATAAGTTCTCTGCTTCAATGGCTTCAGCAACAGGGGTTTCTAAA
This sequence comes from Enterococcus sp. RIT-PI-f, assembly GCF_001297065.1. Taxonomy (GTDB): domain Bacteria; phylum Bacillota; class Bacilli; order Lactobacillales; family Enterococcaceae; genus Enterococcus_D. Next base: position 157,483 of record NZ_LHOX01000015.1, read on the forward strand.
GGCCCTGAATTACCGATACACGTCGTACAGCCGTAGCCGACCAAGTAAAAACCTAGTTTTTCTAAATAAGGCATCAAGCCACTGTTTTGCAGATAGGTCGTTACGATCTGCGAACCTGGAGCTAAAGAGGTTTTGACATACTTTGGCACCACTAGTCCTTTTTCTACGGCATTCTTTGCCAACAAACCGGCAGAGAGCATCACAAAAGGGTTACTGGTATTGGTACAACTTGTGATAGCTGCCAGAACCAGGTCGCCGGTAGTCAACTGTTCAGTGGTTTCTGGCCACACAACAAGGGCTTCTTTTTCCCATTCCTCATGGGTCAAGCCAAAGCCTTTCGGCCCAACGTCCGCGGTGACGGAGCGATCAAAGTCCGTACCGACCTCCGGAAGTAAAATCCGGTCTTGAGGTCTTTTAGGCCCGGCTAAGGCTGGCTGGATCTCCGCCAAATCGATAAGGATCACCTTCGTATATTCCGGGTCTTGCTGTGCATCATAAAAAAGATGATTGGCTTTCGCATAGGCTTCCACCATAGTGATCAATGTAGATGGTCGTCCAGTAGTGGCTAAGTAATTCAGCGTTTCTTGATCGATTGGACAAAAGCCGCACGTTGCACCATATTCTGGCGCCATGTTCGCCAAGGTCGCCCGGTCGGCAAGAGATAAGTTGCTGTAGCCAGGTCCGAAATATTCAACAAATTTACCCACAACTTTTTCTAACCGCAACACTTCAGTCACTTTTAATGCCAAGTCAGTGGCTGTTGTGCCAGCAGGCATTTCATTGATAAAACGGACACCAATCACTTCGGGCGTAGGAAAGAATGACGGCTCTCCTAAAATCGCCGCTTCTGCTTCGATCCCGCCAACACCCCAGCCCAGTACACCTAATCCATTGATCATGGTGGTGTGAGAATCGGTTCCTTGCAAGGTATCGGGGAATAGATACGTATTGGTACCAATTTGCTTTTGTAAAATCACATCCGATAACGATTCAATATTTACTTGATGAATGATACCAGTTTCAGGCGGGACTACTTCAAAATTATCGAAAGATTGCTGTGCCCACTTCAAAAATTGATATCGTTCCTGATTGCGCTCAAACTCTAGGGCAGTATTAAATGCAATCGCTTGAGACGTACCGGCACAATCAACTTGTACAGAGTGGTCTACGACTAGTGTAACAGGGATCTCTGGATTGATCGCCTCCGCATCGCCTCCCAATGCAACGATTGCATCTCTCATCGCCGCTAGATCAACGACTGCTGGTACACCGGTAAAATCTTGCAACACGACACGTTCTGGTTTAAAAGGCACCACGCCTTCAGGTTGGGCAGGAGACCAATGCGCGAGAAAAGGCAAATATGCCTCTGTGATTTCATCGTCTTGATGACGTGCAACACTTTCAAGTAAAACCCGGATCGCATAGGGCAATCGGTGAAGATCCGCTGAAAATTGTTCGGTCAGCTTCACGAGGTCAATGTACGTATATGCCGTATCATCCACCGTTAATGTGGTTTGCCACTTCATATGAATCCTCCTTAAAACGAAATATTGGTTCTTATTAGGAATAATTATACGATTTTAATTTAAAAAATCAATTAAAATTATGAAAAAGATTTCATTTTTAAATCATCGTGCTATAATGTGTGAAAGTTTGAAAAATAGCAAACAAAAAAATTCGGACCTTGTATAGGTGATTGAACAAGGCATTAAATAACAATTTATCTGAATGTAAAGAATAGGATTGGAGGATAAATAGCTATGGAAAAATTAGAGAAGGATAAGAAACTATCATTTCTCGCATCACGATGTCAGGATGCCAATCAAATCGACGTGAATCTTTATACAGAATATGATGTAAAACGAGGACTCAGAGATGTCAATGGGACTGGTGTTTTAGCAGGATTGACGACGATATCCACGATATATCCTGAGAAAATCGTGGATGGAAAACCAATCGCTGCTTGTGGAGAGTTGCGTTATCGAGGGATTGACATCAATGAGTTGGTTGCAGGTTTTGTCAATGAAGATCGATTCGGATTTGAGGAAATTGCATATTTATTACTTTTTGGAGAATTGCCAACCATAGACGAACTAGGTGAATTTCGTGTGCTGTTAGCAGAGAAACGCACATTGCCCACAAATTTTGTGCGGGATGTCATTATGAAAGCTTCTTCTTCTGATCTTATGAATAGTTTATCTCGGAGTATACTGACATTGGCAAGTTATGATCCAAAGTCAGATGACATAAGTATTGAAAATGTGCTGGAACAAAGTTTGATGTTGATCAGTGTCTTCCCCTTGTTGGCCATCTATGCTTATCATGCCTATAATCATTACAGTCAAGGGGAAAGTATGTATATTCACCGACCGCCAGAGAATCTAAGTACTGCTGAAACGATTTTGACGATGTTGCGCCCTACCAAAGAATATTCTTTCCAAGAAGCACAAACCTTAGATATGGCATTGGTCTTGCACATGGAACATGGCGGCGGGAATAATTCCACCTTCACGACCCGAGTCGTCACCTCCAGCGGCACCGATACTTATTCCACGATTGCTGCAGCGCTAGGATCATTAAAAGGTCCCAAGCATGGTGGCGCGAATATCAAAGTAACAGAAATGATGGCAGATTTAAAACAACAAGTTGCTGATACTACGGATGAATCAGCGATTCGCGTGTATTTGGAGAATGTATTGGATAAGAAAGCCTTTGACCAAAAAGGATTGATCTATGGCATGGGGCATGCCGTATACAGCGACAATGATCCAAGAGCAGCGATTTTCAAAAACTATGTCGCCAAATTGGCCCAAGAAAAAGGCAGTCAGGCATGGGAAGAATATCAACTGTACACTATGGTGGAACGGATTGCGCCTGAAGTCATCAAAGAAAAACGCAAAATGTACAAAGGGGTCAGTGCCAATATCGATTTCTTCAGTGGGTTTGTGTACAATATGTTAGATTTGCCGGAGGAGTTGTATACACCGATGTTTGCAATCGCCCGAATCGTTGGCTGGTCTGCCCATCGGATCGAAGAATTGGTCAATGCACAAAAGATCATGCGCCCGGCATATAAAGAGGTGTCAGTGGATCGAGGATACAGCAAATTGTCATTACGATGAATTAAAGCAGTGAGAGCAGTGAGTAATCACTGCTTTTTTTGTATCTAAATACTTTAGAGGGGATGAACAAGGGTGATTACATAGTAGGTAATATAACCGCATATCTATATTAATTATTATATAGGTGGCAAAATTCAAAAAAAATTTATAATGAAAGCGTTGACATAATTAAAGTTTAACGTTAAACTTTAATTAATTTTAGGTTTAACGTTAAACCAAATGAAAAAGAGGTGAAATTAATGCTAGACAAAACGATTATTTTTAACTAGGTAATTGCTGAAAATCAAGTTCAAATTTTCAAGTTTGAACGAAAGAAGAGTTATCACTAAAAGAATGGACAGTATTTATCATTAGATTAGTGTAAAAGGGAGGATTCGAGTATGGGGAAGAGTAATAAAAGTTTATACAGTAGCAGAGTGAAGAATAGTCTTTCTTTGTATATATTATTAGCGCCCGCGTTAATTTTATTGTTGGTGTTTACTTATATTCCGATGTCAGGTTTAGTGATTGCGTTTAAAGATTATACTCCTTCTTCAGGTATATTTGGAAGTCCTTGGGTTGGATTTAAGCATTTCTCTCAGTTTTTTAGTTCATATCAATTTGGCGTAACGATTAGAAATACACTAAAAATTTCGATTTACAGTATTGTAGTGGGATTTCCATTACCCATAGCACTGGCAATTCTATGTAATCAAATCCGAGTGGAAAAATTCAAGAAATTTTTTCAAGTTACAACATATCTACCACACTTTATTTCGACTATGGTGATGTGCGGCATGCTGATTTTATTTCTTTCACCAAATAATGGGTTGATTGTAAACTTTTTAGGTTTATTTGGGATTGATATACCAGCTCTGTTATCGCGACCTACAAGCTTTGCTAGTGTGTATGTTTGGAGTGATGTGTGGCAACATGTTGGTTGGGACAGCATTATCTTTTTGGCGGCCCTGTCAGCAATTGATCCAACTTATTACGAAGCTGCTACGATGGATGGTGCTTCTAAACTACAAAAAATTAGGCATATTGATTTACCTTTGATTTTGCCAACTGCAATGATTTTACTTATTCTACGCGCGGGCGGGCTATTGAGTGTAGGGTTTGAAAAAGTACTATTGCTTCAAAATCCATTGAATTTAGCAGGGAGCGAAATTATATCAACTTATGTTTACAAAGTAGGGTTGATTAATTTTCAATACAGCTATTCTACTGCTATTGGTCTTTTTAATACGGTGGTTAATGTCATTATATTGATAATGGTTAACTCATTATCCCGTCGACTTACAAAAACAGGGTTATTTTAGGAGGGGAATATGGAAGCAAAAAAAGGAAGACACATGAATAGTTCGGAAAAAATATTCAATTTTTTTGTCTATGGAATAGCAATCGTTTTAATTCTCCTAATCATTTATCCTTTATGGTTTGTCATCATTGCATCTTTTAGTGACCCAGCAGATGTTGGAAGTGGTCAAGTTTGGTTATTACCAAATGATTGGCGATTAGATGGTTATGCAAGATTGTTCGAGCAATCACTTTTTTGGCGCAGTTATTTGAACACAGTTATGTATACGGTAGTTGGTACTTTGGTTGCGTTATTTGTCAATATACCAGCAGGATATGCACTATCTAGAAAAGATTTATTTGGTCGAAAGTGGGTGGCTATCGTATTCATTGTCCCGATGTTTGTTTCTGGTGGATTGATTCCTATTTACTTAACGATTAAAAATGTAGGTCTTTTGGACACATTTTGGGTAATGGTCATTCCATTTGCGGTATCAAGTTATAATATCATTGTTGCTAGAACATTTTTCAATAATAGTATTCCCGCAGGATTATGGGAAGCTGCTCAAGTTGATGGATGTGGAACGATTCGATATTTTATCAGTATAGTTTTGCCTTTATCCAAAGCAATATTGGCGGTTATTGGGTTATGGACAGCAGTGGGTATCTGGAACTCATGGTTCAACGCCTTGATTTATTTAACAAATGAAAATCTTCAACCATTGCAACTGATTCTTCGGAGACTATTAATTAGTAACCAATTGCTCCAAACACAAGCAACTGGAGAATTGGCTTCTGAGTTAAGAGCGACTGCTGATATGATGAAGTATGCAGCAATTGTTGTATCGACAGCGCCGATTATGATGTTATATCCACTATTACAAAAATATTTTAATCAAGGTGTCATGATTGGCGCTTTAAAAGAATAAATGGGGGAATGTAAAATGATTGAGAAAAAATGGTCAAAGCTACTTTTATCTATTGGGGTGCTCGGAACACTAACTGCTTGTGGCAATCAAGAATCAGATATCGAGCAAAGTAATAATGAAAGCGGTAATAATAATTTTAAAATCACAACTGTCCGATGGGCTGACTGGGGAGATGATTTTACTAAAGGTTTCCTAGAAGAAGCAGAGGAAAATACAGGTATTAAAATTGATTGGGATATTCACTTATCAGCTGACTGGGGAGATAGAAAATCTGTGCTTATGGCCGGGGGGGATTTACCGGATGCTTTTTTAGGATCAATCACCTTTACAGATGCTGAAATTGCTCAAAATCAAGATGTCTTTATTCCTTTGGAAGAATTGATCGAAGAAAATATGCCGAATTTGTCTAAAATTATGGAGAGTGATCCTAAACTTAGAGCCATGATTACTTCACCTGATGGACATATATACAGTTTACCGAAAAAGTTGCCAATGCGGCCATTGATTGCAAACCAGATGTTTATCAATCAGACATGGTTAGATAATCTGGGGTTAGATATGCCAGATACCTATGAAGAATTTATAGATGTTTTAGTTGCTTTTAATGAAGGTGATGCGAATGGAAATGGTGACTTGAATGATGAAATTCCATATGGGGTTGGGAATTTTAGCGAAACTTTTTCTTTTATTTTACCTTTTGATAATCGTCTTGGTGCAGACAATACCTATGAAATGAGCTTGAAAGACGATCAACCTGTTTATCTTCGTATTGAAGAATCCTATCGTGATGGTATTGGATGGATGAGCGAAGCTTATCAAAAAGGATTGATTGACCCTGAATTATTTACAGCAGATACTTCTATGAGCGATGCAAAACGAATGAACAAGGATGTTTCTCTGGTGGGTGTAGCTGCTGGATGGACAGCAGATGCTACTTTTGGATTACATGCTGAAGAATATGTTGCTTTGCCTCCACTTGTTGGACCTGATGGCAACCGATACGTCATTTCTGATCCGGATCATTACAATTATGGGCGGAATGAGTTTATGGTGACCACTAGTTGCGAAAACCCTAGTGAATTGTTAAAGTGGGCGGATCAATTTTATACAGATGATGCAAGCATTCAAACATTCTATGGTTCATTTGGTGTTGGGGTTGAAAAAGATGGGGATCAATATACTGTGTTACCACCTCAAAATGACACCTCCGCTGATGAATGGGCATGGATCAATTCTTTGCGTGATTTCGGACCTAAATATGTCGAAGAAGGTTTTAATGACCGAGTAACAATCGATGAAACACAAGGAGATGGCTTGAAATTAGCTCTTGATAATCAGATCAATGAATACGTTTTGCCAGCCTTTCCAAATGTGATGTATTCACAAGAAGAACTGACACGTTTGTCTGCATTGTACGTCGATATTGGTTCATATGCTTCTCAAACAGCTGCTAAGTGGATCGTAGAAGGCGGTGTGGAGGAAGAATGGAGTGACTATTTGAAACAACTTGAAGCAATGGGAATTGATGAGTTTATGCAAATTCAACAGGATGCCTTTGATAGATACAATGCGGCATTAAATTAAAAAAAGGATAAAGCTGAGGTAACAATTACTTCAGCTTTATCAAATTAGTTTTCCTCTGGAAGGAGAAAAAATGAAAGAAATAATAAATTTTAATAGTCCAATAATTAAGATTCTTGGGAGAACAACAGATTTGTTTTTGCTAAATGTATTGTTTTTGGTTACTAGTATTCCTATCATCACGATTGGTGCGTCTTTAGTTAGTTTGAATACAAGCTGGCAAAAAATTTTGAAAAATAACGATGAAGGAATTGTAAAAAGTTATTTTACTTGTTTCAAAAAGAATTTTATTCAAGCTACAGTTAGTTGGGGCGCTATACTTCTTATGAGTGTTCTTTTTTTGATAGATTTCTATTTATTTGAGCAACAGACAGCACAGATAAGAGCAATAGGAATAGGAATTTTATTTCCATTTGTCTTAGCACTTTTTCTATTGTTTTTGCTCCTATTTTCTTACTTAGGGCGATATGAAGATACGATAGCAAGGAGCGTAAAGAATTGTTTTTTGATTGCTGTCCAAAATGGAAAACAAACATTTATACTGCTTTTGTTTAATATCGCTGTAGTCTATTTTAGTTTGAGTAGCCCAGAACGTTTACTAACATCGATTTATTTTTATACGTTTGGTGGGTTTTCAGTCATATCATTAATCAATAATTTGAGATTTAGAAAAATCTACCAAAAAGTAGAAAAAAGTTTTCTTCAGATGTAGTCCTAAAAGAATAAACGCATAAAGTGTTTAGGAAGAACTATCTATAATAATGTAGAATGAGGAAATGAACGAAAAATACTGTTTCAGTTAGTGTAAATTCGCAAGTCTTATCAAGGAATGACTAACTAATTGATGGAAAGATATAATGCGGTATAATAAGGGAAAACGAGTACGTTCGAAAGGACCAAGCGCATGAAAATCACAATCAAAAAAATTGCTGAAGAAGCAGGTGTCAGTGTAACAACAGTTTCAAATGTTATTAATAAAAAAGCGCATCGCGTGTCCCAAGATAAAATCGATATGATCGAGGAAATTATAAAAAAATATAATTACTCGCCAAATATGAATGCTCGGGCCCTAGTGAAATCCTCATCACGTTTGATCGGATTATTGTATTTTTCGGATCAGAAGAATTTAGACTTTGCGGATCCTTTTGTGAACGAAATTTTGCAAGGTATCCAGCGAGTTGCAAAGGAACATAATTTCTTTACTTTAGTGCATAGCGTCACAAAAACAGAAGATATAGAAGAAGTACAGAAAAATTGGCGATTTGATGGTTTCATTGCTGTTGGGTTTAGCCAGGAACTATTTGAGGAAGTACATCAAATTATTCAAGTACCAATGATTTTCATTGATACTCATTTGAAAGAAAAAGTGTACAGTCATATCGAAGATTATCCCAACAGCTATTTTATTAATACCAATGATAAAGATGCAAGCTACAAAGCAACAACTTATTTATTGAAAAAAGGATTAACCAAAATTGGTTTCTTATCTTATGAATTTGACAAAAATAAAACATCAGTTATCCAGCAACGTTATATTGGTTATCACAATGCACTTAAAGACTATCATATAAAACTAGATGCAGATTTAGAATACACAGAAGAGCAACAAGAAGAAATCCTGAATCATCTAGATGATTTCCAAGGTATACTTGTAACGGCCGATTATTTGGCAATAAAATTCATTCACAGATTGAAACAGGAGAAGTCATTTCACGAAAGAAAACTGTCAATCATTAGTTTTGACGATATTCGATATGCAGCTTTGAATGATCCGCCATTAACAACTATCAGGTTAGACCAAACCAAAAAAGGCGAATTAGCAATGAAAACATTAGTTAATATTGTTGATGAACACATAAAAGAAAGCCAAATTACATTATTGAATGGAACTTTGGTTGTAAGAAAAACGACATTTTAGAAAGGTAGTGCTATGGGTAAAATTGCAGATATGTATTATACAGTTGATCCTTGGTTGGTTTCGGAAAAAGGCTTCGAAAAGAGTCGAAGCGAAGTATCAGAATCTATTTTCTCGCTAGCGAATGAGTATATGGGAGTTCGGGGATATTTCGAAGAAGGCTATTCAGGTGAAACATTAATTGGAAGTTATTTCAACGGAGTTTATGAGAACAGTCCCCAAGAAAATCATGTGAAATACAAAGGGATTGTTGCTAGAAGTCATTTTATGGTCAACGCAGTTGATTGGTTATATACAAGAATCTGGTGTGGTGATACTTCTTTAGATCTTGCTAATGCCGAAATAGATAACTTTGAGCGACATTTGGATTTAAGGACTGGGATATTAATTCGGAGCTTTCATTGGAAACCAAATAAAGAAACAAAAGTAAAAATTATTTTTAAACGTATGTTAAACATGGAAGAGGTGACCCAAGGATATCAAAATATCTCAATAGAAACTCTTGAAGGAGATGCAGATTTAACAATTTTAATGGGGATAGATTTTAACACGATTCACAAAGGAGAAGGGAGAAATTTTTGGAAAGAACAAGAAAAAAATTCGAATCATTTTAGTGCTTCAATGATAGCAGAAACAAGTACGACTAAACAGAAAGTTTATGCAGGTTTTTCTATTGTAGCTTCAAAGTCCCTAGACACTCGAATCGTGGAGAGGGACAAATTTATCGGTTTTGAGTTTAACGTTAAACTTAAGGAGAAAGAAGTATTTGAAGTAGAGCGTAGGGTAACTATGATTGTGAATAAAACGGGAATCGATGAAAGAAATCTAAGTCAAATAGGTTCTCAAGCTTTGAAATTACAATTATCCTCTAATGTAGTCTGTGAAAGAAATAGAATACATTGGAAAAACGTATGGGATCAGGAAGATATTCAAATTGAGGGAGATACGCGAAACCAACAAGGTATACGTTATTGTATCTTTCAATTGCATCAAACCTATTATGGACAAAATCCTAATCACAATATTGGTGCTAAAGGATTAACGGGCGAAGCATACGGTGGACTTGCTTTTTGGGATACTGAAACTTGTTGCTTACCTTTCTATCTCTTAACAAATTTAAGCGCAGCAAAAAATTTGCTTGAGTTTCGATACTATACATTGCCTCAGGCGAAAGAACGAGCAAAACAACTAGACTGCGAAGGTGCTTGTTATCCAATTGCTACTTTAAATGGTCACGAAGCGTGTGATTTGTGGCAACATGCTAGTCTGCAATTCCAACCGAGTACAGGTGTTGCTTATGGCATTTGGCATTATGTAAATGTGTCACATGATAAAGAATTTTTGTATTCCCATGGAATTGAGATTTTAATTGAAGTTTCAAGATTTTTAGTTTCTCGGGGTGCATGGTCTACAAATGGAGAATTTGGTTTTTTTGGGGTGATGGGACCAGATGAATTTCAAATGATGGTTAATCATAATGCGTATACGAATTATATGGCTAAGCGAACGCTTGAGTATACATTAGAAGTGTTGGAAGAAATGAAGACTATAGATCGAATAAGCTTCCAATCTACTTTAGCAAAGTGTGGACTCATAGAAAAGGAATATCAAAATTGGCAAGAGTGTGCGGAGAAGATGGTCGTACTCAAAGATGAAAATGGTTTGATTGAACAACACGATGGATTTTTTAAGTTACCGGAACTTGATATTCATTCGATTCCCGTTGATGAATTTCCGTTATATGATCATTGGTCTTATGACCGTATCTACCGGAACAACATGATTAAGCAACCTGATGTGTTAATGTTTTTGTTTTTATACAACCAATCTTTTGGCATTGCTGAAAAACAAATCAACTACGAGTTTTATGAGCCAAAAACGATTCATGAATCGTCTCTCTCTCCTTCTATTCATTCTATTTTGGCATCTGAGCTAGGAAAAGAGCAGGAAGCCTATCAATTTTTTGAATTTGCGACAAGAATGGACCTAGATAACTTTAATCGTAATACCAGAGAGGGACTTCATACAACGTCAATTGCTTCTGCATGGATGAATATTGTTTATGGATTTGGGGGTGTAAGAACTGACGGTAAGGAGCTAATTCTTTCGCCGACGATTCCAGAAAAATGGAAGAGTTATACTTTTAAAATCACCTATCAGAAACGACTGATTCAAGTGAAAGTTGATCGGATGACAGTAAAAATTTCTCTTTTGAAAGGGGATATACTTAAAGCCCAGATTTATAACGAATTAACAGAGATCACAAATATAGCACTAGTGATTGACAGGTGAAGCAAGGGGATTAAGATAGAGCATGGTCAATAGCTATAAAAAATAAAACTCTGAATCTAAAAATGTAAGAAAACAACAGTGAATCCAATTACTGTTGTTTTTTTAACCTACCTATTTTGTTTCAATATAGATTGTTTTTCGGGTAACAAGTGTTTTTCTTTGTAAAAAAACCGAAAAAAAACTATGCTTAAAGGGTAGGATATTTTCCTAGCGTTTGAAAGTTGAGTAAATAAAGTTGTGCAACAGGTGAGCGCGTTGGCATATTTGTATTCGTCAAACCAAGGAGTGTGAAAAATGACATACGATCAACAAACAGAAAATCAGCAAGAACCAACGAATGAACTGTCCTTTGAAGAGAAAGTCATTGAAACGATTATTGCTGCAGCATTGACATCCGTGGATGGGTTGATCAGCTTGAATGGCCGATTCATTACCGACGAAACAGAAGCCCTTGAAAAACAGGAACAAGTCGCTTCTGGGATCAATGTTGAGATTGGCAAAGAAGAAATCGCTGTTGATTTAGAAGTAGTCGTGCTTTATGGGAAAGATATGCCGAAATTATTTGGACAGGTTCAAGAAATCGTGTTGCAAGAAGTCAGCCGGTTGACCACATTAACTGTCAAAGAAATCAATATTCGTATTGCGGATGTCGTGACGCAAGAAACCTTTGAAAAGATGGAAGATAGCACTTCACAGCAAGAAACAAATCAAAATCAGTAAGAAAGGAAGAATGATCAAATGATCTCACTATATACAACACCAAGCTGTACCTCATGCCGCAAAGCGCGGGCTTGGTTGACCGAAAATGAGTTGCCTTTTGAAGAAAGAAACATGTTTAGCGATCCATTAAATAGTGAGGAATTAATACAAATTCTTTCTTTGACCAAAAATGGTACGGAAGATATTATTTCTACCCGTTCTAAAGTCTATCAAAAATTGGCTATTGATTTGGATGAGTTGAAACTTGAAGAACTCCTTAGCTTGATCGAAACCTACCCTAATTTATTAAAACGCCCAATCATCATTGATCAAAATAAACTGCAAGTTGGCTACAATGAAGAGGATATTCGTAAGTTTGTACCACGAAATTTGCGGAAGATCATCTTTAAAAAACGGCAACGGGAACTATTGATGTTCAATTATCGTCAAAAGAAGACCGAAGGCAAATCTGTTGTGAATATTATCTGAAAAAGGAGAAGCATTGTGCTTCTCCTTTTTTTACACAAAAAAACACGATCCGATAACGGATCGTGTTCCTTGATAAAATTAAAGGACTTGGTTGTAGAATTCAACGACCAATGCTTCGTCAACTTCTGCAGTCAATTCATCGCGCTCAGGTAAACGAGTCAATGAACCTTCTAATTTTTCGCTGTCAAAGCTGACAAATGAAGAACGGCCAGCTGTTGCTTCAACAGCTTCTTTGATTGTAGAAATGTTTTGTGATTTTTCGCGAACGCTGATCACTTGACCCACTTCAACGTGGTATGAAGGGATATCAACACGTTTGCCGTCTACCAATACGTGGCCATGGTTGACCAATTGACGTGCTTGACGACGTGTAGTTGCTAAACCTAGACGGTAAACAACGTTATCTAAGCGTTGTTCTAGTAAGATCATGAAGTTAACACCATGTTTGCCTTCTTTGATTTTGCTAGCTTTAACGAACAATGTACGGAATTGACGTTCGTTGACGCCGTACATATGACGTAGTTTTTGTTTTTCAGTTAATTGCATGCCGTATTCAGATTTCTTTCCACGGCTGTTTGGTCCGTGTTGACCTGGAGCGTAAGGGCGACGTGCCAATTCTTTTCCAGTTTCTGATAATGAAATACCTAAACGACGAGAGATTTTCCATGATGGTCCAGTATAACGTGACATAATTTGGTTCCTCCAATAAATTAGTTTGGAGTAAAATAATCCGTTGAAAAATTCATATTCGTACAGTTCATTCTTCAATCTTCACCTTTGCAGCCGCGGTTACGCAATTGAACCCTGCGGGCAACGAACTGGGGACGAGTTATTATTTCCCTGCTGCATTATTTTACACAAAGAATAGTATACGAAATATTGCTGCATAAGTCAAGATATACTTCTGGATGCTTAAATGAAAACTAGGAATGAAATTTTTCATAAATTCCTTATATTTTCATTTATCCCTTTACAAAAAGCTGTTTCGTCATTAGAATATGGAAGTATTGTGCAATTTATAACGAATAAAGATAATAGACAAAAAAAGGAGCAGAAAAATGAATCCAGTATCCCCGTTATTTGAGAAAATCGATTCCTCTATTGAAAAGAAAATCGACTTGATCAAAAGTAGTTATGTACGTTATGCTGTCCGTGCAATGATGGCTTGCCTATTCTTGACCCTTGGTACAGCAATTGCTTTTGCAATTGCCATGAAAGGTGAATCAATGGTCCATGGACTTGGGAAAATTTTGTATGCCTTTATGTTCAGCTGGTCTTTGGTCATGATTTTATATATGAACGCAGAACTCGGTACATCAAATATGTTGTATATGACAGTTGGGGTCTATCGAAAACGTTTGAGCGTTCCTTTGGCATTGAAAATTTTGTTTACCTGTGTTCTGTTCAACTTGATCGGCGGCGTGATCTTCGGTTCGATCGTTGCGTTAACAGGGCCTTTTCAAGGCTTGACCGCAGACAACTTCATGTTGACATCGATCACTGCAAAATTGGATAAATCAACACTTCAAATTTTGGTTGAAGCGATGTTTGCCAATATTGTCGTGAATACAGCTGTTTTGGTCAGCATGCGGATGAAAGACGATGCTGGTAAAGTGGCAGCGATCATCTTCATTATTTTCATCTTTGCCTTTTTAGGCTTCGAACACGTTATCGCCAACTTCCCAGCTTTCACATTGGCTTTCTGGGCTTCAGGCGGTCACCTAGCTGGCATGACTGTCGGCAGTGTGATCCATAACCTAGTCTTTGCTTTTATCGGTAATTATATCGGTGGCGGACTTGTAATGGGCTTAGGCTATGCTTGGTTGAACAATTCTAAATCAACCTATGTAGACTAAGCAAAAAGAAGCAGCAATGCTTCTTTTTTTTGTGAAAAATTTGATTGACAGCCATTTGCCCATCTGCTATTCTTGATAAAAATCAAGCAACAAACACGTTGATGAAGAAAGTAAGATTTAGTCATATTCCTGACAGAGAGCCCTGTATGCTGAAAAAGGGTGGAAGAAAATGAATCTGAAAATGGCTTTTGAGTGGGTACTTCGAGAATTTGTTTTTAGAGGTACACGGCTGTCCCCGTTATCATGGATCCCTATATCGCGAAAGCCGTATGGGAGCAGAGGCATGCTTCGCAAGAAGTTTGCGCACAAAGGTGGTACCATGTAAGTTGATTACATCCTTAGGAGAATAACTCTCTTAAGGATTTTTTTTTGGCTTAAAAATTGTCGCGGTCAGTTGTTTGATTTTAGAAGTTATGCCTTTTTGGTTGCACTGTCTTTATGACAATGACAAATATTCAATCATAGAAAGTAGGAAGAAAAAATGGCAGAAGTAGAAAGCTTTACCCTTGACCACAATAAAGTAATTGCACCATATGTTCGTGTGATCACGACAGAAACAGGGAAGAAGGGCGATACGATCACCAATTATGATTTACGCTTTGCCCAACCCAATCAAGCAGAAATCCCTACCGGCGCTATCCATACTTTAGAACATTTGCTGGCCGCGTTGCTCAGAGACCGTTTGGAAGGGATCATCGATATTTCTCCATTTGGCTGCCGAACCGGATTTCATCTGATCGTATGGGACAGATATGAGCCTGCAGAAGTCGCTCTAGCATTGAAAGATACCTTGACACAAATCGTTGATGAGATTGAATGGTCTGATGTCCAGGGGACAGATGCCAAAAGTTGTGGAAACTATAAAGACCACTCCTTGTTTTCTGCGAAAGAATGGGCGAAATCAGTGTTGGATCAAGGGATTAGTCGTGATGCTTTTGTCCGCCGCATTGTGTAGGTGAGCGCATGGTGTTTTCTGAGTTGCAACAAAAGGTCGTATTGGTGATTGGCGGTGCACAGGGGATTGGTGCGGCGATCCGCACAACATTTTTGTCTGAAGGGGCAATCGTGATCGATGCAGACCGTCAATATACACAAGATTGGACGCAAGCAGGAGATGGTGCGTATCAAATACATGTTGATATTCAACAAGAAGCGTCGATTGATCAGCTTGTTGAAATGATCCAAATACATCAGTTGGTTCCTGATGTGTTGGTGCATGTTGCTGGTTTATCGATCATGGATCCATTTCTCACAAGTCAGACAGCAGATTTCGACCATGTTTTTGCTGTCAATACGAGAGGTGCCTACCTCGTATTGCGAAAAATCACAGCAGAAATGAAGCGGTGGCAAAAGCATGGTCGAGTGATCGTGCTTGCTTCTCAGGCTGGGAAAAATCCGTATCGTGGCATGAGCGCCTATGTAGCATCAAAACATGCTCTAATAGGGTTAACAAAAAATTTGGCATTAGAAGTTGCCCCAGACGACATTCTTGTGAATGCTGTTTGTCCTGGAATTATCGAAACAAAGATGAAGCAGCGAGAAAGAGTGGATGGTGCAAGATTGCGCGGATTATCTGTCGCAGATATCGTTGCCGAAGATACAGCGCAAGTGCCATTAGGCCGCACAGGAACGCCGCAAGATGTGGCCAATGTGGTCTTATTCTTAGCAAGCCCCTTAGCAGCGTATATGACAGGTCAAGCCATCAATGTTACTGGCGGTATGACGATGCACTAATAAAATAGGTAATTAAAACACAAAAAGGATGGATGTAGGATGAAAAAATATTTGGGCGTAAGTTTACTGTTTTCGGCATTCGTATTTGCGGGATGTGGGCAACAAGCTGATACATCAGCGAGTGGCGATTCAACAGCGCCGGAAAAAGTGGTGATTGGTTCTGTCGGGAGTGATGCCGAGATTTGGACATTTATTGCTGGACTTGATGAAACCAAAGATGCAGGGTTATCGATCGAAGTCAAGGAAATTGACAGCGGTCCGCAGTTGAACGCAGCCACTGTCGAGGGAGAAGTAGCTGTCAATGCGTTTCAATCTCTAGGATATTTATTGAGCTTCAATCATGATAGTGATACAGATTTGGTTCCCATCGCTACGACATATATGGAGCCAATGGGGATTTATGCCGATTCAATCGATGATATCGCGGATGTTCCTGATGGAGCAGTGGTTGCTTTAGCAGATAATCCAGCGAATACAGCACGAGGGTTGCGTTTATTAGAAGCAGCTGGCTTGATTACGCTATCGGATGATTTTGACAATGGAACTGGGACACCTTCTGATATAGTAGACAATCCAAAAGATTTGACCTTCAAACTGATTGATGACACGACGGGACCTAGAATCTTGCCAGATGTCGATCTAGCATTGATCAGTAATACGGTGGCTTTTGAGGGCGGGTTGAATGTCTTAACGGATTCGTTGTATAAAGAAGAAATCGATCAAAATACCAAAACCAGTATTAATGTGTTGGTGACCACTGAAGAAAACGCAGATGACCCTGCATTGCAAAAATTGGCTGATCTTTATCATAGTGATGAAGTGAAGGACTATATTGAAGACAACTTTGGCGGAACCAAAGTGGACGTCCAGGAAGATATCACTACGTTGTGGCAAGAAGTCCAATGAGTTTCATCGAGGTAGAGGGCGGTATGTGAGAGAAAAGTGGAGGATTCGTTTACGCAGCTTGAAAACACGAAAAAGATTTTCGTTGAAAGGATTGACTCAGAAACATTGAAAAGACGGCATTTTTATGTAAGAATGGAAGTAAGATTTCCTTTGAACGAAAAAAATGTTCAAGGATGTACGTCTTAAAAAAATGGATACTTCTTATAGAAAGAGAGCCTTAACCTTTTATGAATCGGAAATTCTTTGCCTTTGATATTGACGGAACTCTGCTTGACTCGAACAAACAGCCTTTAGACAGTACAGTCGAGGCATTGCAATGCTTGCGGGATGCGGGACACTTCGTAACAGTGGCGACTGGACGCAGTCGTTTTCATGCACAAGACGTGATTCGTTCCCTTGCTTTTGACAACTATATCCTTTGTAATGGAGCAGCAGCCTTTTTGGCCCATCAACAAGTGTACAAACATTTGCTGGATGAGGAACAATTGCACAATTTTGTGGCTGAAGCTCATGACCTAGGGATAGACACCGCATTTGTTGGGATGGATACAGCCAAACGAGCTTCTTCTTTAAATATTGAGAAGATGGAAGCTGCGATGCATTCCTTTGGTGCACAGTTGCCAGAATTAGATGTGGATTTTCCTGAAGAAAAAGAAGTCTATCAAGCATTGGCATTCTATGGAAAAGAATATGAGCATTATTTTGATGACAAATACAGCAAACTACGCTTTGTTCGTTGGCATGAGAACAGTGTCGATGTGGTGCCTAAAGAAGGGTCAAAAGCGGCAACGATTTTGTGTGTCGCAGAACAATTAGGCATTTCGCAAGCTGATGTGATCTGCTTTGGCGATGGCCAAAATGACCGCGAAATGTTAGAAGCTGCTGGCATTGGTGTGGCCATGGGCAATGCTGTACCTGCGATCCAGCAAGTGGCGGATATGGTGACTGCAAGCAATGATGAAGATGGTATTTGGTTGGCGTTGAAAGAGCTGCATTTGATTTAAAAGACGAACATAGCGGGGCTGAATTGCGTGCCGCTATGTTTTTTATGTTTTCATACAATATCTTAGTTGATTGGTACAATAGAGAAAAAAGGAGGACGACAAGATGAAAATTGCATTGATCGCCCATGACCGAAAGAAAGAGGTCATGATCAAACTGGTGACCGCTTATCGCGAGATTTTGGCGCAACATGAATTGTTTGCAACAGGGACGACAGGAAAGAGGATCCAAGAAGCAACCGGTCTGCCGGTGCATTGCTATAAATCGGGTCCTTTAGGTGGAGATCAGCAAATCGGCGCGATGATTTCACAAGATGATTTGGATATGGTGATTTTTTTGCGGGATCCTTTGGCAGCGCAACCCCATGAACCAGATGTCACTGCTTTGATACGGTTGTCAGACGTCTATGAGATTCCCCTCGCGACCAATATGGGTACTGCAGAAATCTTGCTGAGAGGTTTGGCTGCTGGTTTTGCTGATTTTCGCGAGGTGATCCATGAAACCGATCATCGTCCCTTGTCTTTTTAACATGATATAGTAAATAACAATGATATAAACAAGAAAGAAGTGTCGCTATGAAACAGATATTGAAGGATTTCCTCACTTATGCCAAAATGAATACCCGATCTGATGCAACCAGCCAACAGATTCCTACAACACCAGGGCAAGTCGAACTTGCTTTGTTGTTGAAAGACCAACTAACTGAAATGGGCCTGTCAGACGTCGTTTATCACGAAAAAAATAGTTTTGTGATTGGTCGTTTGCCAGGGAATCCTGAAAAAGAAGCAATCGGCTTTATTGCCCATGTCGATACAGCGGATTTTGCAGCCGAAAATATCCAACCCCAGATCCACGAAAATTATGATGGTCAAGACGTCGTACTCAATCAAGAACAACAATTGATGATGCGGGTGGCTGAGTTTCCTAACTTGACGGATTACATTGGTCAGACATTGATCACCACTGACGGCACGACATTACTAGGTGCGGATGACAAAGCAGGGATCGCAGAGATCATTGATGCAGTGCGCATCTTACAAAAACAAGATCCCCAACAACGTGGGGATGTCTGGGTTGCTTTTGGCCCAGATGAAGAGATCGGCCTTGGAGCAGATCGCTTTGATCCAGCAGATTTTCCTGTTGCTTTTGCCTATACAATGGACAGCGGTCGGATCGGACATATGGAGTTCGAGACCTTCAATGCGGCCCGGATCGATATCACCATCCACGGCACCAGTGTTCATCCGGGAACGGCGTATGGCCGTTTGGTCAATGCCTTGAAGATTGCCCATCAAATCGATGCTGCTTTGCCGGCAGCTGAGGTGCCAGAGTTGACGAAAGACTATCAAGGATTTTATTTGCTGCACAACTTGAGTGGGCATATTGGCCAAGCTGAAGTATCCTACATCATACGTGACCACGACCATCAGCAATTTGAGCAGCGTAAAGAAAACATGGTAGCGATCATTGCCGCGTTGAACAGCCAGTATGGTCAAGAGCGGATCACCTACACACTTTACGATCAATATTACAACATGGGGGACTTGATCAAAGAAGACCCGCGTAGTATCGAAGCAGCTAGAGCAGGGATGAAAGCGATCGGGATCACACCGATTGAGGAACCTTTTCGTGGCGGTACAGACGGATCAAAAATCACGTACAAAGGCATCCCGACACCGAACTTGTTTACCGGAGGGGAAAACTTCCATGGACAATATGAGTTCATCACAGTCGAAGCGATGGAAACAGCCCGTGATTTGATCGTGGCGATCGTTCGTCATGTCGGCACTGGAGCGGATGCACAGAACTAAAGCCAAGAACGCGTACTTTGGAAAAAGGCGCGTTTTTTTTTCTGTGCTGCCAAACATGGGGAATCTTGCCTGCGTGATTCAAGATCTGAACAAGGAATGCACCTTTTTTTTCTTGACCAAAACCCTTATAATAGAAAAGAAGTGAAAAGAGAAGAGGAAATCGTGTGCGGGTATTATTTATTGGAGATGTTGTTGGTTCATTAGGCAGAGAAACGATCACGGAGTATTTGCCAAGACTAAAGAAAGCCTATCGGCCGCAAGTGACGATCGCCAATGGCGAGAATGCGGCAGCAGGTCGCGGTATCACAGGGAAAATCTATAAGAAATTTTTGCAAGACGGTGTTGATGTTGTCACACTCGGCAATCATACATGGGACAATCGGGATATTTTTGAATTTATCGGCGATGCAAAAAAAATGATCAGACCGGCTAATTTTCCAGAAGGGACACCGGGGGTGGGGATGGTTTTTGTCAAAGTCAATACGATTGAATTGGCAGTCATCAACATGCAAGCCCGTTCCTTCATGGTCGATCTAGACGATCCATTTCGCAAAATGGAAGAATTGCTGGCTGTTGCACGCAAACGGACCCCTTTTATTTTTGTTGATTTCCATGGGGAAACCACGAGTGAAAAGCAAGCAATGGGATGGTATTTAGATGGCCGTGTTTCTGCTGTCGTCGGCACCCATACCCATGTTCAGACCAATGATGCGCGGATTTTGCCTCAAGGAACGGCATACTTATCTGATGTTGGCATGACAGGCCCCTACGATGGTATTTTGGGTATGAAACGCGAACCAGTGATCGAGAAATTTTTGACCGCATTGCCGCAACGTTTTGAAGTCATCGAAAAAGGCCGCAGCATCCTATCGGCCTGCCTGATCGAGATCGACGAAACATCTGGAAAAGCCAAATCAATCAAACCAATCCAAATCAGTGAAGACCGCCCTTTTACGGAGTAAGAACGATGGATCAACTAGAGAAAGAACCAAAAATCGCCAGTGAAGTGGCCAGTTTGAAACAGCTTTTAGCAGATCATTCTGTTGTCCGGAATTTTCAAGCAATCCAAAAGCGGGCCGCAGCGAATCCCAAGTTACAATCTTTGGAGGAAGCAATCAAACAGGCACAAAAGGATATGGTCCACTACGAGTATTACCATAAACCTGAAGCGTATCAAGCAGCGCAAAATAAATATGAAGCATTGACAAATGAATATGAACACCACCCGATCGTGGTTGCCTATCGGGAGGCATTACAAGAAGCAGATGAATTATTGCACTATGTGACCAATGAGATCCAAAAGCAAATGAATATACCCATCCAGGAGGAGGAACAACATGCCTCAAAAGACTAAAAACACTCCCATGATGGAACAGTATTTAAGCATCAAGGCCCAATACCAAGATGCTTTTTTGTTCTATCGTTTAGGAGATTTCTATGAATTATTCAATGAAGATGCCATCAAAGCCGCGCAAATCTTAGAACTGACATTGACCAGCCGCAACAAAAATGCGGAAGAACCGATTCCAATGTGCGGCGTACCGTATCATGCAGCAAGCAACTATATCGATACCCTGATTGAGCAAGGGTATAAAGTCGCTATTTGCGAACAAGTAGAAGATCCTAAAACCACTAAAGGAATGGTCAAACGAGAAGTCGTTCAGTTGATCACGCCAGGAACGGTCATGGACAGCAAGGGATTGACGGCGAAAGAAAATAATTTTTTGACGGCAGTTTTGCACGCAAATCAGCAATTTGGCTTTGCATATGTTGATTTAAGTACAGGGGAATTGAAAGCAGCTGTCCTAGAAGATGAAGAAGCAGTACTCAATGAAGCAGCTGCACTGCAAACGAAGGAAGTTGTTTTGTGCAGTGAGATCTCTGAGGAACTGAGAACCTTATTGACGACCCGTCTAGAAGTGGTTTTTTCTAACCAAGAAACGAATGAAGACAATGCAGAATTTCAGTTTTTGACAAGCCAGCTGACTGAGCCAACGATCAAAGAAGTGACTGGTAAATTACTCAGCTATCTTTCAGTCACCCAAAAACGCAGTTTGGCCCATATTCAACAAGCTGTCGCTTATCAACCAGACCATGCCCTGAAAATGGATCATTATTCTAAATTTAATTTAGAATTAAGCCAGTCGATTCGTACAGGGAAAAAACAAGGCACTTTATTGTGGCTATTAGATGAAACCAAAACAGCGATGGGTGGACGTCTATTGAAACAATGGTTGGATCGACCATTGATCCAACCGAAAAAAATCGCTGCCCGTCAAGATATGGTCCAATCTTTGCTGGATAGTTTCTTTGAACGAGGCGATCTGCAAGAAGCATTGACAAAAGTCTATGATATGGAACGTTTGGTTGGCCGAGTGGCTTTTGGCAATGTCAATGGCCGTGATTTATTGCAATTGAAATCTTCCTTGATGCAAGTTCCCTTGATCGGCAATCTACTGGAAGGCATCAACCGTGGCGAATGGAACGACCTATTGTTAGAACTAAATCCAATGGATGATCTAGTTGCGCTGATCGAAGCGGCCATCGATGAAGACGCACCGTTACAGATCACGGAAGGCAATATCATCAAAGACGGTTTTGATCCGCAATTGGATCAATATCGGACAGCAATGCGGGATGGCAAAAAATGGTTAGCCGAACTGGAGGCCAAAGAGCGGCAAGCGACTGGTGTCAAAACATTGAAAGTAGGCTTTAACCGTGTATTTGGTTACTATATTGAGATCACCAAAGCCAATTTGGTCAATTTGGATACTTCTCGCTATGAACGGAAACAGACCCTAGCCAATGCAGAACGTTTCATCTCCCCTGAATTGAAACGGCTGGAAACCTTGATTTTAGAAGCTGAAGAAAAATCTGTTGATTTAGAATATCGCTTGTTTTTAGAGGTTAGAGAAGCGGTCAAAGCAAAGATTGCTCAGTTGCAGAAACTCGCCAAAGCAGTCAGCGCAGTGGATGTGTTGCAAAGCTTTGCGACAATCTCAGAACGCTATCAGTATGTGCGGCCAGCGATTGCCCAAAAACGTGCCGTATCGATCATTGATGGCCGACATCCAGTGGTCGAAAAAGTATTGGGCCACCAAGAATATATTCCCAACAGTATTGTGATGCCTGAGGATACGGAAATCTTACTGATCACAGGGCCGAATATGTCTGGTAAGAGTACGTATATGCGTCAATTTGCCTTATTGGTGATTATGGCACAAATCGGTTGTTTCGTTCCGGCGCAATCCGCAGAAATGCCGATTTTTGACCGAATCTTTACCCGTATTGGTGCCAGTGATGACTTGATTGCTGGTCAAAGTACCTTCATGGTGGAAATGATGGAAGCCAATCAAGCACTCCGTCATGCGACACCTAATAGCTTGATCTTGTTTGATGAGCTGGGCAGAGGAACTGCGACATATGACGGCATGGCTTTGGCGCAAGCAATCATTGAATATATCCACAAAGAGGTACGGGCCAAGACCTTATTCTCCACCCACTATCATGAGCTGACCGTGTTAGATGAAGAACTAGCCAAATTACGCAACATCCATGTAGGTGCTGTTGAAAAAGAAGGGGAAGTCGTGTTCCTGCACAAGATGATGGACGGACCCGCAGACAAGAGCTATGGGATCCACGTTGCCAAAATCGCAGGACTGCCAAGCCCGTTGCTCCAAAGAGCCGCCACCATCTTGAAAGCATTAGAAGAACATGAACCAACGGTACAACCAAAACCACAAATCGAAGAAAATCAACAACTGTCTTTATTTAGTGAAATCTCAACAGAAGAAATCGGGGTCATCGATCAACTGAAGAAATTAAACTTATTAGAAATGACACCGATGGACGCCTTGAATATGTTGTATGCATTGCAAAAACGAATCTAGAAAGAAGGTCAGCAGATGGGAAAGATCCAAGAATTGTCTGAACGTCTTGCCAACCAGATTGCTGCCGGAGAAGTCGTCGAACGACCGGCTTCTGTGGTCAAAGAATTAGTTGAAAATGCTGTCGACGCCGGCAGTACACAGATCGATATTTTTATTGAAGAAGCTGGCTTGCGTAAGATCCAAGTGATCGATAATGGCGAAGGTATTGCTGAAGAAGATGTGTTGACAGCTTTTAAACGGCATGCCACCAGTAAAATCCATAATCGGGATGACTTGTTCCGCATCCGTACGCTGGGCTTTCGCGGTGAAGCATTGCCAAGTATCGCTTCTGTTTCAGTCTTAACGATCGAAACAGCTGTCAATGAAGCAGCTCAAGGCACCTATGTTCGGTTGAAAGGCGGGGCGGTTGAAGCACACAAACCGGCCAATTTGCGGCAAGGAACCAAAATCACTGTCGAAAATCTCTTTTACAATACACCGGCTCGCTTGAAGTATGTCAAAACGCTGCAAACGGAGTTGGCGAATGTGGGGGATATCGTTAATCGAATCGCTTTGAGTCATCCAGAGATTGCCTTTCGGCTGATCCATGAAGGTAACCCGATGCTGCGGACCACCGGTAATGGGGTGTTGAAGCAAACGATCGCTGGTATTTATGGCGTGGAGACAGCCAAGAAAATGGTCGCTATCGATACAGCAGATTTAGATTTTAAAGTGACCGGTTTTGTTTCCTTGCCAGAAGTAACCCGCGCCAGCAGGAATTACTTATCCACGATCATCAATGGCCGCTATATCCGCAACTTTGCCTTGAATAAAGCCATTGTTGCAGGCTATGGCTCGAAATTGATGATTGGCCGCTTTCCACTTGCGGTCTTAGAGATCCAAATGGACCCATTACTTGTAGATGTCAATGTTCATCCGACCAAGCAAGAAGTTCGTTTATCAAAAGAAGCGGAATTGACAAAACTGATCAGTGCGGCAATCAATGAAGCGTTGCGGGAAATCAATTTGATTCCGAATGCTGCCGATAATCTTCGTTTCAAAAAGAAAGTCAAAGACCAGCCCAAAGCAGAACAAATGGGCTTAGCATTAGAAACCCCGCAAGGATCTTCTGATTTGCACTTTAATCGCCAAACCGGCAAATTTGAAACCAATCAGACTTATCAACAGACTGTGGATAAGTCTGTGGAAAAACCTGTGGAGGAAGGTGGAAAACTTCCAGAATCAGAGAATGGATCCAATGAAAGACCCGTGGAAAGTCCTGAGGCTTTCACAAATTTAGCAGCATCCTTACCGAATAAACCCATTCACTCATTTATCGAAGAAGCCTTTCCGAAGCAACTTGATGAAAGCAAAGCGGAAGAGACACCAACTGCTGAGACACCAAAAGAAGCAGCTGTTGAACAAGAGACAATGTCTCACTTGCATCCAGAAATACATGGTGGGGATAAAAATTACTTAAAAACAGTTGACCGCTTATTGGAAGAATCCCCCACCAAAGAGCGTTTTCCGCAATTGGCTTATTTCGGCCAAATGCATGGCACCTATTTATTTGCCCAAAGTGAACAAGGGCTGTATATCATTGATCAACATGCCGCGCAAGAACGGATCAAATATGAATATTTTCGGGAAAAAATTGGTGATGTGACTACTGATCAGCAAGAGTTGCTAGTGCCGATCGTTTTGGATTATCCCAACAGTGATGCCCTGCAAATTCAAGAAAAAAGTCCACAGTTAGCAGAAGTCGGGATTCATTTAGAACCATTTGGTGCCAATAGTTTTATTTTGCGGGCACATCCGACTTGGTATCCAAGTGGAGAAGAAGAATCGATCGTGCGGGAAATGATTGATATGCTATTGACTACTGGCAGTGTCAGTGTCAAAAAATTTCGCGAAGCGATTGCTATTATGATGAGTTGCAAACGGTCGATCAAAGCCAATCATTATCTCAATGAAGCACAAGCACGGCAATTGTTGATCGATTTGGCACAATGTGAAAATCCTTTCAATTGTCCACATGGACGGCCTGTGCTGATCCATTTTACCAATAGTGATATGGAGCGGATGTTCAAACGAATCCAAGATCCTCATGGCGCAAGGAGTGCAATCGAATGATTATTTTAGCCTCACAATCCCCTAGAAGAAAAGAACTGTTGGCGGAATTGGTGCCAACGTTCACTGTTGTACCCGCTGATATCGACGAAAGCGTCCGTATCGGAGAAGCACCGCTTGCTTACGTAGCGCGGATGGCGGCTGAAAAAGCAGCTGTGGTCCTACCAAACCATCCTAACGATTTAGTGATTGCGAGCGATACTACGGTCACCATCAATGGTGAAATATTAGGTAAACCCGTCGATTGGCAAGATGCCTATCGCATGTTGCGCTTGGTGAGCGGCAAGAAGCATTGGGTCCATACGGCCGTCTATTTGCAAAAAGGCGATCAGCAATGTCAGACAGTCGTTTCAGCTGAAGTCACCTTTAGTCCTTTGACAGATGAGATGATCCACCGCTATCTTGATTTAGGAGAATATGCGGATAAGGCAGGTGCTTATGGTATTCAAGGGGCTGCAAAAGTATTCGTTGAAGCCATCAACGGTGATTATTATGCCATCGTTGGTTTTCCTGTTAATACGGTTAGTCATTTACTGGCTGAATTTCCTGAGGAGGCAACAAAATGAATGCAGAGGGAAGCTGTTTATGCGGTAAAGTCCAGATAAAGATTGAAGGTATTGAGAAGAACATTACGATTTGTCATTGTCAAATGTGTCAAAAATTTCATGGTGGCGCCATGATTGCCTTGTCCCCTTGCCGAAGAGAGCAAGTTGCTTTCGAGGAACAAATGCTGCAATGGTATGAATCATCTGCTTGGGCACAGAGAGGATTTTGCAGTCAATGTGGATCAAGTATTTGTTATTTTGAAAAAGAAACGGAAAAATTTTATTTTTCAGCAGGGCTATTTCCACATTTATCCGAGGCTATCGTAACTGAAGAAATGTTCACTAAGGACCAGCCGCCATACTTGCATATAGCTGAGAAGACCATTCGTTGGCCAGGACTACCTGGAAAATCATAAGCAAGTCAGTTTACAATCCAGTCCAAAAGAGGCAGAATAAGTGCAAAGGAAGCGTCGAAATTTGAAAGCAGGTGACACTATGACAAAAGAAAATAAAGAAGCACTGAAAGAAACCCTATCGCCGATTGAATATGCTGTCACACAAGAAAATGCGACAGAACGACCGTTTACGGGAACGTATGATGACTTCTACGAAAAAGGGATCTACGTGGATATCGTCAGCGGCGATCCATTATTTGCCTCCACGGATAAATTTGATGCAGGCTGTGGTTGGCCTTCTTTTTCTAAACCTATCAGTCGTCAAGATATTCAAGAAAAAGCTGATTTCTCCCATGGGATGCATCGGGTAGAGGTGCGCAGCAAAGAAGCAGATTCTCATTTGGGCCATGTCTTTTCAGATGGACCGCAAGACAAAGGCGGTTTGCGCTATTGCATCAATTCAGCAGCGTTAAAATTCATTCCTCTAGCTGAAATGGATGAAAAAGGCTATGGTGACTATAAATCAGTCGTCGAATAATCGGATCACTGTAGGACTGTCTTTACGGGCAGTCCTTTTTTTGCCTCTCAGTCTATGCTACAATAAAGGGAACGTATGTACAGAAAGGAAAGCACATGTACGAATATATTATCGGCAAAGTAACGGATATTTTCCCCGCCTATATCGTGGTCGAGTCTTATGGCATCGGCTATCAGATTGCATTTGGAAATCCCTATGCATTTAGCGGTAAACTCAACCAAGAAGTCAAAATTTACCTGCACCAAGTCATTCGAGAAGACGCCCATAGTCTTTATGGCTTTTCTACGATCGAAGGCAAGCAGTTGTTCCTTAAACTGATCAGTGTGTCTGGGATTGGTCCCAAGAGCGCATTGGCGATCATGGCCAATGACGATCATGCCGGCTTGATCACGGCAGTCGAAAATGAAGATGTCACCTATCTGATCAAATTTCCTGGTGTCGGCAAAAAAACAGCCCAGCAAATGGTGCTGGATCTAAAAGGGAAATTAGCAGAACTTGTGGGTGAAACAGCTATTCTGCCAGTGACCGTTGCAACAACAGCACTTGAAGAAGCTTTAGAAGCTTTGAAGGCATTAGGGTATAGTGACAAAGAAATCAAAAAAGTCGAGAAACAATTGGCAACCAATATAACGAAATCCACAGATGAATATTTGCGTGAAGCACTTCGTTTGATGATGAAAAAATAGGGAGGGATCAGCGTGACAGAGGAACGGATCGT
The DNA here is from genome assembly GCF_001297065.1 of Enterococcus sp. RIT-PI-f. Classification (GTDB taxonomy): domain Bacteria; phylum Bacillota; class Bacilli; order Lactobacillales; family Enterococcaceae; genus Enterococcus_D. The sequence continues at coordinate 185,292 of NZ_LHOX01000015.1, forward strand.
TTCACCAGAATCCAATGAGCAAGAAGAAATCATCGAAAAATCGCTGCGCCCGCAATCCCTTGCGCAATATATTGGCCAAAATAAAGTCAAACAAGAACTAAACATTTATATCCAAGCTGCCAAAAACCGCGAAGAAGCACTAGATCATGTCCTGCTTTATGGACCGCCAGGATTAGGTAAAACAACGATGGCCATGGTGATTGCCAATGAAATGGCCGTGCAGATCAAGACCACTAGTGGTCCAGCAATCGAAAAACCAGGGGATTTGATTGCTGTTCTGAATGAATTGCAGCCAGGCGATGTCTTGTTTATCGATGAGATCCATCGCTTGCCCCGTGTGGCAGAGGAAATGCTGTATTCGGCGATGGAAGACTTTTATGTCGATATCATGGTTGGTCAAGGAACGACCGCTCATCCGGTTCATTTTCCCTTACCACCTTTTACCTTAGTAGGCGCAACGACCCGTGCGGGCATGTTATCTGCCCCATTGCGGGATCGCTTCGGTATCATTTCTCATATGCAATACTATGAAGAAGGTGACCTCAAAGAAATCGTGCAGCGCACCGCATCGATCTTCCAAACTGCCATCGTAGAGGAAGGTGCGATCGAGATTGCCCGCCGTTCTAGAGGCACCCCGCGAATCGCCAATCGTCTGTTGAAACGTGTACGTGATTATGCCCAAGTTCAAGCAGACGGCGTGATTGATCAAAGAATTGCTGATCAAGCGTTGCAATTGCTGGCTGTAGATCATGCTGGGTTAGATTATGTCGACCAAAAACTGATTCGCACGATGATCGAGTTGTACCATGGTGGACCGGTAGGACTAAGTACGATCGCCGTCAATATTGGTGAAGAGACCGAAACGGTCGAAGATATGTATGAACCATTTTTGATACAGAAAGGGTTTCTCAAGCGGACCCCGCGAGGTCGCGTCGCGACACAATTAGCCTACGACCACTTTGGCTATCCATTTGTGGAAGGATAACAAATGGATGTCAGCAAAAAGCCCCCAGCGATGGTGGCTTTTTCTTGTTTAGTGAAACGTTTCTTTTAGGTTTATCTAGCGAACGGTTTTGAAAAAACAGTGACAAATAAAGCATTAAGTGATTTTTTTTGTTAAATAGAGGTATAACATTCAAATTTTAGCTGATATATCAGCTTTTTGATTGTGATGGTTGCTACATGAATTAAAAAAACATGGAGAAAGCGAGAAGCGAAAAAATCTGAAAAAAATAATTGAAAAGGCTTGCATTTTGTTTGGCGACCACTTATACTCTGTTTGTAGAAACGTTTCACCAAATAGACAGATATTTCTTAGGGCAAAAGAAAGGGATTATGGATATGAGTAAATTGCAAAAGATTTATAGCCAGCGGCAGTTGCACTGGATGGTTTTTCCAGGTGTTGCCTTTATGATCGTGTTTAATTATATTCCTATTTATGGCATTATCATCGCGTTTAAAAATTACACAGTTATTGACACGATTTCTTCTGCACCATGGGTTGGGTTAGATAATTTTCGCATCATCATGAGTGATAGTTTTTTCTGGGAAGCAGTACGCAACACCCTCGCCATCAGTATGCTGAAATTGGGACTAGGTTTTGCGATTCCCATTATTTTAGCGATCATGATTTTTGAGATGCAAGATGGACGCTTGAAGAAAATTATTCAAACGGTTTCATACATTCCCCATTTCTTTTCATGGATCGTTTTGGGGGGCATGATGATTTCATGGTTATCTACGAATGGATTTATTAACCAAGTCTTGATGTCTGTTGGTTTGATGGACAAAGGCGTCAACCATTTGTTGGATCCCGATAAATATTGGTGGATCGCTGTTCTGTCAGATTTATGGAAAGAAGTTGGCTGGGGAACGATTCTTTACTTAGCAGGGATGTCTCGTATCGACCCCACGTTTTATGAAGCGGCAAGAATCGATGGTGCCAGCAAATTGCGGCAAATTCGTTCGATCACATTGCCACTGCTGACACCGATCATTTCATTGAACTTGATTTTGAATGTGAGCGGTATCTTAGGCTCGAACTTAGATCAAACATTGGTTCTGATGAATTCTCAAAACCAAAACAAATCAGAAGTCATCAACTCCTTCGTGTATAAGATGGGTCTGACGCAAGGCGATTTCTCTTATGCAACAGCAGTCGGATTAGGCGTAGCCATTATTTCAGTGATTCTTCTAGTGATCACCGACCGCGTGACACGGAAATTGAATAACGGCAACTCAGTCATCTTATAGGAGGCGTAAAAATGATTAAACGAAAAAAAACAGAAAACAGCTGGTTTTATTTCTTTAACACAATGATTTTGATTCTGTTTTCATTACTGATCATTGTGCCAGTCTGGAATATTTTGGTATCTTCGGTATCTTCCGGTTCAGGCTTAGCCGGTAATGGCTTAGTTTTATGGCCTAAAGGGTTCACATGGGAAAATTATCGTAAAGTATTGTCGGATGACAGCATCCCAAGAGCCTTTTTGATCTCAGTCTTAAAAACGGTGATTGGTGCTGCGACTCATACATTGTTTTGTGCCGTAGTCGCCTATGGGTTAAGTAAATCTCGCTTGATTGGGCGCAATATCTATACCACGTTAGGCGTGATCACCATGTATTTCAGTGGTGGAATGATCCCTACTTACTTGCTGATCCGCTCGCTCGGTTTGTTGGATTCTTTCTGGGTATACATTATTCCAGCCCTATTCAGTTACTATGATGTGGTGATTCTAATGAACTTCTTCCGTGAGATCCCACCTTCATTAGAAGAATCAGCGAAAATCGATGGTGCTAGTGAATTCAAAATCTTTTACCAGATTTTCTTGCCACTGACGAAGCCTGCGTTGGCAACGATTATCTTGTTTAACGGGGTAGGCCAATGGAACGACTTTATGACGACCAAACTATATATCACCAAAGAATATCTCTATCCATTGCAAATGAAAATCTATGAAATCATCGTTCAATCTAATCTAAGTTCGATGACGGAAAGCGGTAGTACAGACTTTATTGTCCAAGCAACGACCCGTGGGGTGCAATTGGCAACGATCGTGATCACGACTGTGCCGATTTTAATTATTTATCCATTGCTTCAAAAACACTTTATCGGCGGTATGATGGCCGGTGCAGTAAAAGAATAGAAAGAGGGATAGACATGAAGAAAGTATTAGGCGGTTTATTGGCAACAACAGCATTGCTCAGCTTAGCAGCATGTGGCGGCAGCTCAGACGATGCGAGTGGTTCAGATTTTTCCATCAAAGATCGGTATGAATTAGATGAAAGCACACCTGCTTGGAAATTAGACACGAAAGAAGAAACAACAAAAATTACGTGGTACATCAATTCAGATTGGACAAGTTTGCCGTTTGGCGAGGATGTCACAACTGCGCAAATCAAAAAGGATCTAAATATTGATATAGAATTTATTTCTGGGGATGATTCAAAACTGAATGCGTTGATTTCAAGTGGAGACATGCCAGATATCGTGACATTGATGGACAAAACCAGTCAAGCAGCTGTTAAGGCCGATAGTTGGGCATATGCATTAAACGACTTAGCTGAACAATACGACCCATACTTGTTAGATGTCGTTACTGAAGACACCTTCAATTGGTTCTCTTTAGACAATGGCAAAACTTACGGCTATCCGAACTATTCTAATACCGAAGCGGATTATGAAAGCGGCAATATTCCAGTCAACGATAACTTTGTGATTCGTGAAGACATCTATGAAGCGCTAGGCAAACCTGATGTATCCACACCAGAGAACTTTGTCAAAGTCATGCAAGAAATCGCAGATAAATATCCTGATTTAACGCCAATGGGCTTCACTACGATCGGCGAAACAGCAGGACCATTCTCTGATAAACTGCAAGATTTCCTCGGTGTGCCTTTAGAAGATGAAGATGGCAATTTTTATGACCGTAATCTAGATGATGAATATGTAACATGGTTAAAAGCGTTCAATGAAGTGTATCGTGATGGCAATATCAGTGATGACAGTTTTACTGATGATGGCCCAACCTACGATGAAAAAGTCAAACAAGGTGATTATGCAACGATTTTAGTAGCTGGAACGAGCGGCCAAGGCGGCAATTTCACTGAATTTATGAACAATTCAGATACACGTTACATTGCGATCGATGGACCTGCAAGTACCTCTGGCAGAGAAGCAACCTTGAATCAAACGGGGATTTCTGGCTGGTTGATCAATTACATCACCAAAGATGCAGCTGATCCAGCTAAAGTGACCCAACTCTTCACGTATTTGATCGATGAACCAGGACAAATTTTGACTAAATTTGGTGTTGAAGATGTGACCTATGCCTACAATGATGAAGGCAAGATTGATTACTTGCCAGAAGTCAAAGAAATGGAACAAAGCGACAATGAGGCATACAACAAAAAATATGGTATCAGTCGTTTCAATTATTTCAATAATGACCGTGCCAATGCCTTGAAAGTCAAAACAGAGAATGCATTGACACAAATGCAAGAATGGGGCGAAGGCAAGCTATATCCGCACTTTGTCATTGAAAACACAGACCCAGATGCGGGAACTGCAGAAGCACGTTCAAATACAGCGATCAAAACCAAAACCAACAGCACGATCATTTCATTGATTCGTTCGAAAGATGAATCGGCCTTTGACACGACATTGACAGACTTTGAAAGTTTCCTAGATTCTAATAATTGGGACGCAATCAAAGACATCAAATCAGAAAAAATGGCTGAAAACCGCGAAAAACTAGAATAAACCGATAGAAAGGAAGAGGAAAGCGACGCCAACAACCGACCTTTCCCTTCCTTTCTTTTGTTATTGCAAGCGGAGCAAACCACGATTGGAGGTTTACCATGAAACAATTATTTTCTTTTGACGGCTGGTATTACCGCGTATTTTCATTTTTAGCAGATATGATCATGCTTAGTTTTCTCTTTATGCTGCCAGCAATGACGATCATTTTTACAGGGCCGGCCCTGATTGCGCTATATCAGACAGTGGGGCAGTTGATGGATGAAAAGGAATTGCCACTGTGGCGCAGGTATCAACAAGCGTTTAGAGGCAATCTTACCCGGGGGTTTCAATTGACAGCTATCGTATTAGGCTACGTACTTGCGGCAGCGTTGATCATATACAGTTTGATGGCGATCACGCCTTACTTCGGTGTTTTGTCGGTGATTCTGGTCAGTTTGGCTGGGTTGTTTTTAACGGTCTTTATCCTCTTGTTCAGTCTATTCGAACGATCCGTACGCGAAACGCTGAAAGAAACAGCATATGCAGTATTAAGCAGTACCGCTAATGCCATTATATTATTGGTGATTCCGATCGTGTTGTTTGTTCTTTGCAGCAAAGTCAATTTGTTTTTATTTATTTGTTTAGGTATTTCAGGATCAGCATGCCTTCAAGTCCTTTTTTTCAACAAAGTATTAGCGAAGGAGCCTGTATATGACAAGCGAAACCAATAAAAGAAGCCGATTTTGGGCACAAGTGCAAGCAGAGCTGCGGGACATTCCTCTCGCATTCAAAAAAGAACGCAAAGTTCCCTTGTTGAATGGGATAGATTGTTATCAGATTTCTTTTCAAAGTTTGGGCAACGAAACAATCTATGGGTTCTTGCTGCTGCCCCAAACCACGAAAGCCTGTCCATTGGTCATTGAATTTTTAGGGTATATGAATTATTTGCAAGAACCTTTTCAGTTTGCCCATTGGCCGTTGATCGGGTGCGGCTGTCTTGTCATCGATAATCGCGGACAAGGCGGAAAGACGCAAGATCATGTGCCATATGAAACGACACAGCATGAACTACCTTTTGGCAGAGGGATCTTAGAGAAAGAAGATTTTTATATGAAGCGATTGATCGCAGATAGTTTGCGAACGCTAGAAGTCGCTCAGGCATTGACAGAAGTCAACCAAGACCGTGTGATCTTGCGAGGAGGCTCCCAAGGCGGCGGAGTGGCGCTATGGGTCAATGCATTGGCCGCAAGTCCAATTTTTGCCACCTTCGCGGATGTACCGAGCCATTCCAATATTCTGAATCGCATGGTGCAAAAAACCGGTAGTTATAGTGTGGTCCAAGACTATTGCATACAGCACCCAACACAAGCTGCGCAGATCCAAGATGTGATGGGCTATTACGATTTGCAGTATGTGGCCCACCAAATCACTGGTCCTGTCTTTGCATCCGTGGGCAGCAAAGATCCAATCTGCCCGATGACAGACTTCTTCGTTTCCTATAAAAAGATTCTCGCACCTAAGCAATTGATGATTTATTTGAATAAAGGTCATGGCGGCGGAGAAGCCAAACAGATTCGCCGTGAGATGCAGCAAATCAAGAAATTATTGGCAAAAGATGAACAGAAGGAATGAAAGACAGATGAAAGTAGCTACTTATAATCTCCGTGTCGATACGGACTTTGACCAAGATTGGCAATGGTGCTATCGGGCGGACAAAGTGTTGGACTTGATCAACTATCATGATTGGTCGTTGTTGGCGGTACAAGAAATACGTCCGACGCAAATCGCGGATCTAAAAAAACTGACCCAATATCAAGGAATCACTGCCGAGCGGGATGGTGATGGCCAAGGTGAAGGGATTGGCTTATATTTCAAACCCAGCATGTATACGTTGGTCGATTCAGGGTCGTTTTGGTTATCCATGACCCCAGATCAGCCAAGTATCCATCCAGATGCAGCATATAGCAGATTATGCGTCTGGGCCATCTTAGCACCGAAAGATCAGCCACCATTTTTGGTGATTTCGACGCATTTGGATAATATTTCAGAAACCGCTCGTTTTGAAGGGATGAAAGTGATCTTGAGCCGGTTGGCGGAAAAAATCAGTGCGTATCCTGTATTGTTGATGGGGGATTTGAATGCAGAAAGAACGGAAGCTGTTCATGATTACTTAGCTGCGTTTTTTAGGAATGCCAAAGAAACCGGCTTGCACCCTCACTATGGACCAAAAGGATCTTACCAAAATTTTACGTACGATATGCCTTGGGCAGCGTTAGAAGAAATCGATTATATCTACACCAAGGGATTTGAAGTAATAAAAACCGCTTGCCTAACCGATGCTTGTGACCGGCGTTTTCCGTCGGATCACTTTCCGTTAGAAGCAGACATACGATTAGAAGAAAAAGGGTGAATGGAAAAATGGAAAAACAACAACTGACAGCATTACTTTCAGAAATGACGATCGAAGAAAAAATCGATCAGCTTTTACAATTAGCAGCCGCATTCTATTCCGATAAAGCAGAGGAAAAAACCGGCCCAATGAGCGATTTAGGTTTGACGCAAGAGAATATCAATAATGCAGGAACAACATTGGGGGTTTCTGGTGCCAGAGAAGCCATTCGTGTGCAGAATGACTATATCAAGAATAATCGCTTGAATATCCCAACGATCCTTATGGCCGATATCATTCACGGATTTCGAACGATTTTTCCGATTCCCCTTGCCTTGGGCAGCTCTTGGGATGTCCAAGCGGCTGAGCAAATGGCAGAAGTTTCAGCAAAAGAAGCAGCTGTTTCAGGCTTACATGTGACTTTTTCGCCAATGGTGGATTTGGTGCGTGACCCTCGTTGGGGACGTGTGATGGAATCAACAGGAGAAGATGCCTACTTAAATGGCCGCTTTGCCGAAGCATTTGTTAAAGGGTATCAAGGCGATGACTTGACCAATGACCGCCATCGTGTGGCTGCGTGCGTGAAGCATTTTGCGGCATACGGAGCTGCTATAGGCGGCCGTGACTATAATACAGTCAATATGTCAGAACGGCAATTGCGGGAAAGCTATTTGCCTGGCTATAAAGCCGCACTTGATGCAGGGGCAAAATTAGTGATGACTTCCTTCAATACAGTAGATGGTATTCCAGCCACTGCCAATCGTTGGTTGTTTAGAGATGTATTGCGCAAAGAATTTGGCTTTGAAGGTGTCGTTATCTCAGACTGGGGCGCCATCATCGAAATTATTGCCCACGGTGCCGCAGAAAATGAAAAACAAGCCGCTGAGTTAGCCATCAAAGCAGGTGTGGATATTGAAATGATGACTACTTGCTATACAGACCATCTGCAAGAACTGATTGAAGAAGGGACTGTCGATGAAGCGTTGCTTGATGAAGCCGTGTTGCGCATCCTTACCTTGAAAAATGAGTTGGGGTTGTTTGAAAATCCTTATCGCGGTGCGGATGAAGCAGAAGAGGCAGCGGTAGTCCTTTCTGATGATCATCGCCTGATCGCAAAAGATATTGCCAAAAAATCAATGGTCCTCCTCAAGAATGAGGGTATCTTGCCATTTAAGAAACAGGAAAAAGTAGCGATCGTTGGCCCGGGTGCCCAATCAAGAGATTTGCTGGGTGCATGGTCTTGGCAGGGCAAACAAGAAGAAGTAGTCAATCTGGTAGAAGGCGCCGAAGCAATTGGTGCAAAAATCATTTTTGGTTCTGAAGCGTTTGATTATTTCGAACCAAGTGAAGAAGCCATCCAAGAAGCCATTGATTTAGTAAAACAGGCTGATAAAGTGGTCTTGGCTTTAGGTGAACAAGAATGGATGAGTGGAGAAGCTGCCAGTCGCAGTGATATCCGTTTGCCAGAAGCACAACAGCAATTATTCAAGACGCTGCTTCAGCATAATAAAAATATCGTGGTTACCTTATTCAATGGCCGGCCTTTAGATCTGCAAGCGATTGATCAGGCACAGGCGATTGTTGAAGCATGGTTCCCTGGGACTGAAGGGGGAAGTGCACTGGCTGAAATCTTGTGGGGACAGTATAATCCTAGTGGTCGTTTGAGTATGTCTTTCCCAGAAACGGTTGGGCAAGTGCCAATCTACTACAATACAGACAATACAGGACGACCTTATGAAAAAGCACCAGAAGAGAAATATGTATCAAAATATTTGGATGTATCGAACTATGCCAAATATCCTTTTGGGTTCGGTTTAAGTTTCAGTGCGGTGTCCTATGACAACTTGCACATTGATACAGCGCAAATCGATGCACATCAAACGGCGACAGTATCGATCACCGTCAAAAATGAAGGGGAACAATCAGTCACCGAAACGGTTCAGCTCTATGTGCGTGATATGGTCGGGGAAGTCGTTCGACCAGTGAAAGAGTTGAAAGACTTCCAACAAGTAGTCTTGGCAGCAGGCGAAGCCAAAGAAGTGACCTTTACAATCAATGAAAGCCAATTGCGGTATGTTCACAGCAATCAGCAATGGGCAAGTGACACTGGAGAATTCAAAATCATGGTCGGACCTAATAGTCGTGACCTGCAGGAAACAACACTGCGATTAGTTTAAGATAGGATGGTTTTTATGATGAAAAAAATTCAAGTGGCCAATGCTGATACGACAGCTGTCTTTTTACCGACAGGAGATTTATATGAGATCCAAAGCCATGATATAATGATCAACCAATTAAACGGGAACCTATTAGATGGCAGCTTGAATCAACTGTATCTGCGTATCAAAGAAGATGGACAAGTGTCGTTTACCCCATTGATTGGCTCGAATGCGAAAAGTACGTTTGCCTATAATGAACATCAATTGCAGTGGTCTGGTGTGTACAAATCGATCACCTATCAAGTTGATTTTCAATTGGCAGAAAATGTCTGGTTTTGGCGTGTCCGTTTGAAGGGCAGTGGAAAAGCCGATATCGTATACGGACAAGATGTAGGGAATGCCGCCAAAGGTGCGGTGCAATCGAATGAAGCCTATGTTTCTCAGTATATCGATCATCATGTAACAGAGAGTGAAGGGCGGATCACGGTTTCTTCACGACAAAATCAACCGCAAGGTGGTCGCTTCCCTTTGGTTGAACAAGGGAGTTTCCAATCTCTGAAAGGCTATGCTACCGATGGCTATCAGTTTTTTGGCCGCAGCTATAAAACAACCAATCTTCCAGAAGCGTTGCAGCAAGAAAGATTGCCAAATGAAGTCTATCAATACGAATTTGCCTATATTGCCTTGCAAAGCCAATGGCTGGAGCTGAGCGACACACCGACAGAAGTCGTCTTTTATGCCGCTGTCAAGGAAAACCAAGCAGACGCTGTATCTGCACCGCAATTTACCGTGGCTGACTTAGAGGCGCAATATGCACAATTGGTATTTGATGACCTTAGCGGACAAGAAGTTCCTAGCAAACATTTAGGGGCTGTTGTGGTCGGCGAAACATTTACAGAAGCCGAGATCGCTGCGCGTTTTCCCAACCAAGAAGCAGTTGAAACCGTGGGGGACAAAACGTACTCCTTCTTTACTGACAATTACCACCATGTGGTACTGAAGGATAAAGAAGCAGAGATGGAGCGCAGTCATGGACATATCCTTTTGAGCGGGCAATCACTGACTGTCGATCAACCAATCATGAGTACGACTGTCTATATGAGTGGGATCTTTAATTCTCAGATCGTTTTGGGCAATACATCCATGAACAAGTTGTTGAGCAATAGCCGCAATGCCTTGAATCTGATCAAACAATCAGGGCAGCGAATCTATCTGAAAGAAGCAGACCAATGGCGGATCTTGACAATGCCTTCTGCATTTGAGATGGGCTTGAACTCAGCGTCTTGGTACTATAAATTGGCAAATGATGTCATTAAAGTCACTACTTATACGCAATTAGAGGGTCGTCAGGTGACGACCACGATCCATAGTGAACAACAACGATCATATACTTGGGCGATCAGCAATCAGTTTGTAATGGGTGTGGATGATAGCGCGCCAACGGTCGCACTTGATGTATCGGATCAACTGCTGACGATCAAAGGATCACAAGACTCGCCGATTCACGAAGCATATCCAGCATTAACGTATTATTTAGCGTCAGATCAACCCTTTTCAGTTACAGATGAATCCTTATTCAATGTGTCCCCAACCAAGGGTGAAGCTGCCTTGACAGTGTTGCAGTTTGATGCGCAAAAAGACGTATCATTTGTGATCCAAGGGACTTTAGACCAAGCACCTTATCAGCCCAATGTGAATGACTACGCAGTAGAAGATCAAGTGTATACGGACTTTATCAATACACTCTTGCACCAGTTTTCATTGCAGCATGACCAAGCGGATGTTGTCTCATTCAACTTATTGGCCCGTTGGTATACCCACAATATGCTGGTCCATTATTTATCTCCTCATGGTTTGGAACAATATGGCGGCGCTGCTTGGGGCACGCGAGATGTGTCTCAAGGACCGACGGAATACTTTTTGGCCTTGAATCGTCCGGAAATGGTTGCTTCGATCATAGAACATTTGTTTGAAAATCAATTTGAAGATGATGGCAACTGGCCGCAATGGTTTATGTTTGATCGTTATGAGAAACAAAAAGCGGATGAAAGCCATGGCGATGTCATCGTTTGGCCAATGAAGGTCGTCAGTGATTATTTAGAAAAGACCAAAGATTATACCATTTTGGAGAAACAAATTGCTTACACTGACCGAGAAAGCTTTGAAAAAACCGCATCAGAAAGTTTGTTCAGCCATCTGAAAAAAGAAGTTGCCTATATCGAGGCCAATTTCTTGCCGGGTACCTATTTGTCTTGCTATGGCGATGGGGATTGGGACGATACCTTGCAACCGAACAACAGCAAATTGAAAAAACAAATGGCCAGCAGCTGGACCGTCGCGCTGACTTATGAGGTCTTGAAAAAATTAGGTCAGCAGTTGGCTGATTATGACGCTGCATACGCAGCACATCTTTCAGCACTAGCTGCTGGTGTGCAAAAGGATTTTGAAACCTATATGCTGGCTGACGGCACGCTGCCAGGATTTGTCTATATGGAAGATGAAAGCCATGTGGAGCTGATGGTTCATCCTACGGACAAAAAAACGGGGATCCAATACCGCTTGTTGCCGATGCAGCAAAGTATGATCGGGGAACTATTGTCACCTGAGGAAGCCAAGCATCACTTAGCGATCATCAAGTCGCATTTGCAGTTTCCAGACGGCGTCCGCCTGATGAATCGCCCCGCACAGTATCAAGGCGGCGTCAGCACCAATTTCAAACGAGCGGAACAGGCAGCAAATTTCGGCCGTGAGATTGGCTTGCAATATGTTCATGCCCACATCCGTTTTACAGAAGCAATGGCCAAACTTGGCAATAAACAAGAAACGTGGCAAGGATTAGGCGTCATCAATCCGATCCAAATCAAAGAACGCGTGCCAAATGCCGAATTGCGGCAAGCGAATGTCTACTTTAGCAGTTCTGATGGCGATTTCAAAACAAGGTATCAAGCACAAGAGAATTTTGGTAAACTAAAAGAAGGAACGGTTGGTGTAAAAGGCGGCTGGCGTATCTATTCCAGCGGACCTGGTATTTATCTCAACCAATTGATCAGTCAAGTATTGGGGATTCGTGAATATGTGGATCATCTTGAGTTGGACCCAGTATTGCCGGCCGAACTTGATGGATTGGCTTTGACCTATCAAATATATGCGCATCCAGTCAAGTTTGTCTTTCATGAAGCGACAGAGGCAAAAGTCGTTATCAATGGACAAGAGATGCCTTTACACTTTACCGAAAACCGTTATCGACAAGGGGCAATCTGTTTCGAAAAAGAACAAATCTGCCAATTATTCAACAAGAGCGACAATACAATCGATATTTATCGTTAGAAAGGAGAAGCCATGGTAGGAATCAAAGATATTGCCCAGCAAGCGGGTGTTTCCATTTCCACCGTATCCTATGCATTGAATGGCAGTCCAAAAGTAACCGAGGAAACCCGTTCGCGCATCCAAGCGATCGCGAAGGAATTGAATTATGTTCCGAACATGGCGGCTCGCTCATTAAAACGCCGACAAACCAATATCATTGGCGTCTATTTGGCAGACTACGCCGGTAGTTTCTACGGGGAACTGCTTGATGGGATCAAGAAAGGCTTGGAACTATTCGGCTATGAAATGATCGTTTGCAGTGGTAAAAAATCTCATTTATTTATTCCAGAACGGATGATCGATGGCGCAATTATTTTGGATTGGACTTTCCCTGCAGAGGAAATCTTGCAATATGCGCAAAGAGGCCATCAAATCGTTGTCTTAGACCGTGTCATGTCCCATGACAATATTTATCAAGTATTATTGGATAACAAAGGCGGGGCTGCCCTAGCGATCGATCAGTTGATTGCCGGACAAAGCGAAAAGGTATATTTGCTGTCGGGACCTGAAACAGGGTATGACAGCTATGAACGTTTAGAAGCGACTACCAAAGAGCTGACGCGCTTTGGCATTCCATTCGAAGTGATTCCTGGGGATTTTACGGAACCTTCAGGATATCAAGCAGCCAAACAATTGTTGGCCAATCCTACGCAATGGCCGATCGATATCTTTGCTTTTAATGATGAAATGGCGATCGGGGTCTATAAATATGTCCGCGAGACAGCCTATCAAATCGGGAAAGATATACGGATCATCGGGTTTGATAATACGGAGCTGGGGGCATTTGTCCAACCGCGCTTAGCAACGATCGCTTACTCAAAACACCGGTGGGGCATGGTTGCTGCCGAAAAAATCATCCATGCGATCCAAGGGGATCCAGTGGAGGATGAGCATATCTACACAACCTATGTGGATGGTGAATCATTTATTTGATGGGCTGCGAGATAGCAAAAAGACAGGCCGCTTGGTCTGTCTTTTTGTATACATAGTAGTTATTTACTTCCATTCTATTTCTGCCCATAATTTGGTATGATAGAAGAAACAGCAAGATACAAGAAGAGGTGGACAATGGGGGAAAGCAATCAAACCAAAGCGATGATCGGCCAATCATTGGTGCAACTTTGCCAAACCAAAGAAATCAATAAAATCAGCGTCCAAGAGATTGCAGCGGCAGCCAATGTCAACCGTCAAACATTTTACTATCATTTTCCAGACAAAAAAGCCTTGATCCAGTGGATCTATCATCATGATGCGTTGGTCTTTTTGACCGCAGAAGATATTTCTTTGGATAACTGGGAAGAGGCGGCATTGCGTATGCTGAAAGCGATGAAAGCCTCTGCTGATTTTTATCGAAAATCAGTGATCGATGACCGAGAAATTTTGATGCGCAGTTTTTTTGAGATCACAGAACCGCTTTTTCAACGTTTGTTCCAAGGCGTAGACACCGATCAGCAATTGACGGCCAAAGATATTGGCTTTTATAGCCGTTTCTTTTCCTATGGGTGCGGCGGCATCCTAGAATCATGGGTGCGAAATGATTTTCCAGAGTCGCCGCTAGAAATTGCAACGCAATTGTTTCGTTTAGCCAAAGATGTTGAATTTTTTTCTTACCAAATTTATGAACAAGAGGAGCAGTGAACCATGACCAAAATACTTTTTGTTTGTTTAGGCAATATCTGTCGCTCACCAATGGCAGAAGCCTTATTCCAGGCAGAGATCAAAGCACAAGGATTAGACTGGCAAGTGGACTCTGCAGCAACGAGTTCGTGGGAAGCGGGCAACCCAGCCCATCCTGGTACGCGGCATTTGTTGGCACAAAAGGGCCTCAGCAGTGAAGGGTTGATTTCTCGTCAGGTGGCCGAGGCCGATTTTGAACGCTTTGATTGGATCATCGGAATGGATGACCAAAATGTTGCAGCATTACGGAAACAAGCACCAAAGCAATATAGAGACAAGATTCATGCGTATTTAAGTGTGGTCCCTGAGCAGCAAGAGACGGAGATTCCAGATCCTTATTATACAGGTGATTTTGAAGAAACTTATCGTTTGATCAAATTAGGCATGCCCTATTGGTTCGCAGCATTCGGGGAAGAAAAATAGCGATGTTCGCTCTTGTTTTTTTGCTTAAATTTGGTAAAATAAGGATAAGAGATGCGAACGTATGTGTGGCTTTTTGCCTCGGTATCGTGCAGAAAGGAAAGTCCAATGGAAAAGAAACCATCGCCTATCAAAAAATTAGGTAAACTCATTGTGATGACATCCACCACTTTACTGGATACGTTTTTCAGTGATGATGCAGACAAGAAGAACCAAACAGAGAAATTACGAGAAGTACGGCGTCTGCTGCAAGAGGCAGCAACTGCTAAGTATCTGGTGGTGCTGCAAGTCAAGGCAGAGAAATTAGGAGAATTTGAAACCGTTACCGGATGGATCGTAGGCAAGACGGTCGCGAAGGAACAAGTTGTGTTGAAGCTGCAAAACAATCGTCAGCAGTTG
Organism: Enterococcus sp. RIT-PI-f; assembly: GCF_001297065.1. Taxonomy (GTDB): domain Bacteria; phylum Bacillota; class Bacilli; order Lactobacillales; family Enterococcaceae; genus Enterococcus_D. Next base: position 200,443 of record NZ_LHOX01000015.1, read on the forward strand.
CGGATCATTCCGTTACATCAAATTTTAAAGGTCAGTACATTGAACACCAAGCCCAGTGCGAAAAAACGAATAGATAAGCAAGAAGAAGCGGTCAACGAATGACCGCTTCTTCTTTTGTGTATTTAGTTCTCCCCATGGGCCAATTGAACCACTGAGAGGCGCCACGCTGCCATATCTTTGATCAACGGATAAGGGATCTCTTGATCGAAAGGAAATTGAACAGCACCCTTGCTCGTCTTATAAGGTGCCAGCTCTTTTGAAAAATGCTGAATGGCATCAGGTGTAGGATAAAAACCTACATGTTTTTTTGCACAAGCGAAATGAACAAGATTTTCATGGTAATGGTAAGTAGGCATTTGATAGCTGATTTTCTCGATTGCTTAAGGCACTGCCTCTAGAATCGTTTGTCGGACTTTCATTAGAACAGCCTGATGCTGTGTAGGGGGCATTGGCGATATATTGATCTACAGTAGACATAACGGCACCTCTTTTTTATTTTAAGTATACGACAAAAAAAGGAGCCTGTCAGTGGGTGGCTGACAGGCTAGGAGTAAAAATGAAAAGTGTTAGTTAGGGTTGTTTGTTGGTATGTATATACTATACCTAGAAAATGTGAATTTTTTGTGGAGAAAAGATTGGGAAGTGTTTAAGAATCATCATTTTTTTTTACGAGATATCCAGTATTTTAATCCCAAAACGCCCTTTATTGGTTGTAGGCACGAAGAATTGCAGAGTATAGGTTCGATGACCGTTAGAGATGGCACGATACAAAGCTTCTATTTCTTTTTCAGCAGCATCTTTGGAAGGATAAAAGGCTAGTTGGACCGAATGCTCGCCCCAAAAGGTATGTTTATCGATGCCGCAAAGTAAAATGGTAGGTTCATCTGCTTTTGCTGCAAAAACTGGTGACAAAGTAAATTTGTAGAAAGCTGAAAGAGTCCCTGAGATGATACTGGTAACAAAGATATGGTCTAAAGAACTTTGGACTATAGCAGGTTGATTTTCGTTACCCAACAAATAGTCTGTAGAGACGTCGAAGTAATTTGCAATACGTGTCAAGTTTTTTAGATCTGGTTCCGCAGATCCTTTCTCATAGCGCGAGATAGCTTGCCTTGATATTGAGAGATATTCTGCAAGAACTGATTGAGAAAGTCCCTGTTTTTTCCGCAGTTCTTTTAGCCGTTCAGAAAACATGACGTACCTCCGTTGCTTTTCCTTCAATGATAAAAGAAATAGTCGTATCGCACAAGTGCAGTTTTGTTGCAAATGGGCACCTATCCGTTGCAATACTTGTTTACATCCTGTTTCAAACAAAAAAACACCCACCGGTGGGTGGCCGGTGGGAAGGAGTTAAAAATGAAAAAGTGTTAGTTAGGGTTGTTTGTTGGTATACATAAAGTATACGGCTTAAATATGAATATTTTGTGACAAAACCCTTTGAAAGTTCTTAAGAACCTGTGACGGTTCTGTTACAGTGATAGATTTTTTTCATCGAAATGATTCTTCAATGAACGATATAGATCGATATAGTGACGATCATCAGAGGCATAATCCCATAAATAACTTGCTGTATCAGGGTTCAATTTTTTCAATAATTGACTTGAGCCGACAACAACATCGTATTTTGCTTGATGATTTTGGTCATAAGGTTCCGCAGCCACAAAGGTTAAGTCGTGCAAGAATTGCGACAAGCCTTGTACCAATAAAAAGTTATCTTCTAACGCGATACCCACATACAAGCGATTAGCATAACGAATTTGATCATAAAATGGCAGAAGCGTATGGGTATACATGATCGCCATTTGTTCTTGATTGTCATCGTTTAAATAATCAACAGTTGCATCTTCGCGATAGTTGGTCAAAAAAGTGCTGATTTTGGCTTGTAGTTGTGCCTCAGCAGCCCCGCGATTGATCCTCGGGTTCAGCAAACGATAGATATTTGGAAATGGTTGTCTGAAAACATAATTGCCATAAGTCACGTTGATCAAGTTACCGATGATCAATGGTTCATCCAAGAGACTTGGTTGAGAGGCGAAGACAGTTTCTTTCATCTCTGCTAATAAGTCTTGTACTAATGGGTAGACAGGATTTTTCTTGTCTGCAAAAAAGTGTAATGTTTGTTGTAAAGCAGGCTCATCTGTCGATAGATAGAAAGGAAACATTTGCGCGAGTAAATAAATAAATCCAGATTCGCCTTTAAGTTGTTTGTCAGTTAACGCGAAACGATCATCGATAAAGGCTTTTAATCGGTCGAAATCTAAATAGCGGTTGTTTTTCATCAAGAAGTTATAGCGTTTGTCATATTTTGTATAATTTTCTTTTTTGATGCGCAATAAGACCAAAGCAGCAAAATATTTTAATTCTAAACGACCCAAATAGGAATGCGTCATTGGGAAATATTCACTGAATTCATCCACAAACGCTTCGGCATCCGCTTCCGGAAGGGCAAAAGGCCATTCAATACCTCTTACACCTAACCAAATGATATTGAACAATGACAGACGAACCAAACGTTCATCCCCTACCAAATTCGATTCGGTATAGGTAAAGCGTAGTTGGAATTGTTTTAAATGATTTTTTAGTTTTTCAAATTTTCGGGAAACTGTGGAGCGGCTGACATCATATTTTTCGCAAAAATCAGTGATCGTAGGATCTTCTTCATTCAGCATATAAAGAACGTATAAAAACGGCACGCTTTTATTTAATAAATAGAAGCGATACTCATCGATCGTTACCGCGATATTCTGGGGCTGCAGTTTGCCACCGCGGCCGAGTATCGACATGTGATCTGGAGTTAACTCATTCAGATCTTGGTCGATCTCAGTCAACTCGATGAAAGCTTGTTGGTAGCTCAACTCCATTTCCTTCGCCAATTGGGCAATCGGGTGGCTAGGGTGTTGTAAAGTCAGCATACGCCGGAATATTTTAAATTTGATTAATGTTTGCGGATCCATCATAAGTTCTTCGTAAAACATAAGTATCCTCCTTTATTGGCTCTATTGTATCGTTTTTTTTCCCACCTGTCAGTCTTTTATGCAAAAAAGTATCCTACCTTTTAAGAAAAAGTAGGATATTTTTGCATATTTTAGCTGATTTTTTACTTGACGGGGTATTTTTTGAACCATGTCCAACATAACCCAATGATAAATCCGATGATTGCTGGAGTGACCCAACCCATACCAATTTGGAAAAATGGCAAATAGTTTTCAGCGAAACGCAGAATCGCTTGGACGAAAGCAGTGTCTTTGATCAATGCTGGGCAAGCATTCAATCCGTCGATGATCGCTGCGATCAGTGTGAAGTAAGTCGTCATGCGATACACGCTGGCACGATGACCAAACAAGGGGCTAATGATCGCCAAAAGGATCAATGTGATCGCCAAGGGATAGATAAACATCAACACAGGCGTTGAAAATTCAATGATTTTGGTCAAGCCAACATTGGCAAAGATCGCTGGCAAAATACTCGTCAATCCGATAAAGAAGGCGTAGCTTTGATTGGGAAACAGCCCGGCAAAGGTTTCTGAGAATGCTGTGATCAAGCCGATGGCTGTTTTTAAACAGGCTAAGATCACGATCAAAGCCAACAATAGGCTGCCTAAAGTGCCGAGATAATGGTTGGCGATCTGGGCTAAAGCGATCCCCCCGTTTTCGCTGATAGGGAATTGTCCGATACTCATTGCCCCCATATATGAAAGCAGCGTGTAGATGATTCCCATCAAGACGATACTCACTGATCCGGATAAAATGGTATCTTTCGCGACGGTGGCAGGCTTTTCAACGCCCATATTGCGAATCGTTGAGACGATGATGATGCCGAATGCCAAAGAAGCGAGGGCGTCCAGGGTATTGTATCCATTGGTAAACCCAGTAAAGAAAGCATCACTTTGATAATTGGCTTGCACCGCAATCTCACTGGTTGCCCCCAGCGGATTCAAGAAAGCAAACAACAGCAGCACCCCTAGCAAGACCAAGAACAGAGGGTTCAAAAACTTGCCGACATAATCTAATATTTTGCTCGGTTTACGTGAAAACCACCAAGCAGCGCCGAAAAACAAGCAAGAAAATAAGGCGAGCAGCAGTGTGTTCAGGCTGTCAGACACATGAGGTGCCAAGCCAATCTCGTAGGAAGTGGTGGCCAGACGCGGCAATGCAAAAAATGGCCCGATCACCAAATACAGCAACACGGTGAAGATCATTGCATAACGGCGATTGACCCGGGCGGCCAATTCAAAGACCCCGCTGCTTTGAGAAAGTCCAATGGCGATTACCCCTAAGAAAGGCAATCCGATCCCGGTGGCCAAAAAACCGAGATTGGCCAATCCGACATTTGCTCCAGCTTCTTGTCCCATGTGGACAGGGAAAATCAGATTTCCAGCACCAAAAAACAGCCCAAATAACATTGAGCCAACATAAAGATAATCTTTCAAACGCAATTTCTTTTCCATAAATCAAAGACTCCTATAATTCCATAGTTTTAAAAAAAGTAACAAAAAATGACATGAAATGCAATAGTTTTTAGTGAAAAATGCCTAAAAATCAGCTTGCTTCATACAGCAGCAAATAAAAAAAGAACGCAGTGTCCGCTCAAAACCCTTGCTGGATACAATCACAAGGCCATTCAAGCGGTGTGCATTCTTTAAGCTGCTCTTTTAATTAAGTACCCGTGAAAGGAACTCTTTGGTACGTTGTTCTTGCGGATGGACAAAAATGTCTTCCGGTGTGCCTTGTTCTGCGATGACCCCTTTATCCATGAAAATCACACGGTCAGATACCTCTTTGGCAAAACCCATTTCATGGGTCACGATCACCATCGTCAGTCCTGTATGGGCCAAGGTATTCATTGTTTTCAAGACTTCGCCGACCATTTCGGGATCAAGCGCTGAAGTCGGTTCATCAAACAACATGACATCTGGATTCATCGACAGTGCTCTGGCAATGGCCACCCGTTGTTTTTGTCCGCCGGACAGTTGAGAAGGTTTTGCGTTGCTATATTGCGCCATGCCGACTTTCTCAAGGTTTTCTTTGGCAATCGCTTCGGCTTCTTTGCGTTCACGTTTGAGGACGGTGATTTGACCAGTCACACAATTTTCTAAAACATTCATATTATTGAATAGGTTGAATGATTGGAACACCATCCCTAAATGGGTGCGGTATTTCGGCAGATCATACCCTTTTTCCAACACATTTTCTCCGAGATAGACAATTTCACCACTGGTGGGTTTTTCTAATAAATTGATACAGCGAAGCAAGGTTGATTTTCCTGAGCCGGAAGAACCAATGATCGTCACGACTTCACCTTTGTTGACAGACAAACTAATATCTTTTAGGACTTCGTTGTCGCCAAAACTTTTTTTCAAACGGTTGATTTCAATGATTGCTGACATGTTCTTCCTCCTTATTCATTTGGGTTGATGTCTTCCAATTTTACATAAGCGCTAGGGCCATCCATTTTACGCTCTACAAAACGTAAAATCTGTGTCGCACTGACAGTCAGGACCAGATAGATGACACCGATGATCGCAAATGTTTGGAAATATTGGAAGTTCGTTCCGGCAGCAGAGGTTCCTTGAAAGAACAGATCGGCTACACTAATGACACTCAAAACAGCTGTATCTTTGATATTGATGATGATTTCATTTCCTGTCGCTGGCAAGATATTGCGCATGACTTGCGGTAAAACGACTTTGATCATGGTTTGCCAGTGGGTCATTCCGATTGCTTGAGCCGCTTCAAACTGGCCATCATCAACGGCGAAGATCCCGCCGCGCACAATTTCAGACATATAGGCTCCAGTATTGATCGACACGATCAATAAGGCTGCTATTGTCCGATTCATCGATACACCGAAAGCCAATGCCGTCCCATAGAAGATGACCATCGCTTGCACCATCATTGGTGTACCGCGAAAGACTTCGATATAAATCGTCAATAAACCATTGACGACACGCTGGAAGAAACGGCTGACGGGGTTTTCAGATAATGGCAATGTACGGAAGACACCGACCAGTAAACCAATCAGCAAGCCAATGGCTGTTGATACGATGGCGATGAACAAGGTCAGTCCGGCACCGCGCAAGAACAACATCCCATAATCATCAATGATTTTTTTGAAATCTGCGATCAGTCCTTGATCAGCGGTTTCGCCACTGGCATCTGCTGGTTGTTGAATGATCGCTTGATCCATCAAATCGGTCCGTTCTTCTTGAGAGATACCAGCTAAAATTTGATTGACAGCGGCAACGTCGCTATCGCCTTTACGCATACCTACAGCGACTTGCACGTCTTCAGGATTGGTTTCAAATCCTGCGCCATCTGCAAATTCGATCATCTCTAAATCTGGATTGGCACCGACAGCTGTGACACCTTCTGGACGTTCACTGACATACCCATCAATGATACCAGAAGCCAATGCCACCCGCATGGAAGAAAAATCACGCATGGCTTGTTCCTTGTCGACATCAGGGATCTGATCGATCACGGTATAATGGAAGGTATTTAATTGCGCTGTGATTTTTGCGCCAGATAAATCTGCCAAACTTTTGGCATCTGCGAAGTCACCATCTTTACGTACAACGACCACTAGGTCTGATTCATAGTAAGGATCGGTGAAGTCGATTTGTTCCCGACGTTCTGCTGTGGGCGACATCCCGGCGATCACGGCATCGATCGTTCCAGATTGCAAGGCTGGCGCCAAACCATCCCATTGGGTTTTGACGATCACCAACTCTTTGCCTAGACCCTCTGCAATCTTTTTGGCGATTTGGACGTCGTAGCCGCCAGCAAAAGCTGAACCTTCTTCTCCTGAGATGGGTACGGCACCGTTGGCATCCGTCGTTTGGGTCCAGTTGAAAGGGGCATAGCCAGCTTCCATGCCAACCCGGAATTGATCAGGGGGTGTTTGTTCATCCGCGGCCACAGGTGAAGTCCATTGACCGAACGACAAACAGAGGGCGAATAAGGCCCAAATCCAATAATGTTTTTTCATTTTTCTCTTTCCTTTCACGAGCAAAACAGGCAGGCATGGGTGAAAAAGCACAAAAAACAGCCGTACTCCATGATTGGAAAACGGCTGTGGACAGGTTTTTGTCGACAAACCTTTCACAAAACATAGCGCAACTTAGCGAAGCTAAGACAGTCCGCAAATTATTCATTTGCGGCCCAACAGAGTGATTCTAGCAAAACCAACTTTGTTTCGGCGATATTCCCTAGCTCTGCTGTTAACGTGTTGCTGCACTCAGCAGGATTAATGAACCTCGCGACCTCTACCTAAATGTTAAAGGGGACTCGTATTTAATTTGATTCTTATCAGAGTTTAGAAGAATTTCTAGCGAATGTCAATTCTTTTTAACAAAAAAACGACCATTATCTTTCTCAATCAGAAAGTAGGGCCGTCTTTGTGTGTATCGATTCATCGATTATGCAACTTTCGCTTTTGGTTCACGGCCCAAAACAGCTTGGATCACTGTGAGTCCCAACAATAGACCAAGCGCTAAGTAAATCAAGCTTGAATATTGTGTGACGCCCCAATCTTGGCCTAATGAACGATAGACCACAAGCACGATGGCTTGAATAATAGCTGTAATGACATTTAATAAACCAAAGGCCCATAGATTTCCATTTTCTTTACGTGCCAAATAGAAAATAGAGAAGTATAAGCTGACTGCTAACCAACCAAAACTAATGATGATCATTGCCCAATAAATAAGAAATGCTACCAATGTATTTCACCTCACTTTAATTCGTGAATAGTTTACCATGTTTTAGCAAAAAAGTCATGAAAGATTCAACTTGAAAAATGTTTTACTGCATCATGCAGCGGATCAATAAAAAAATCAATGGCAACGAACAATCAAGAGGAAGAATGAAAATATTACCCAAAAAATATTTTTGATATATTGGTCAGTTATGTTAAAATAATTTTGATCAATTGATTAAAAATACGTTATTTTATTGGAGGCGCAAATTGGAAACGAAAGTACGATGGACAGGATACGCAGCACTCATTCTTATTTTTCTATTTTTTTCCGGACTTTTTACAGCAAGCGAAGGTCCTTTACAAGCGTTGGATTTTAACAATATTGTTGGTGAATTTGGTGTGTTGGGGGACTTAGGCGAAGGGGATGGCGTCCTTGCAAGTTCCTTCAGAGGCATCGATGGAACGGGGGTTCGAGATGGCTTTCTCTTTGCCTTATCGTTGGTACCGGCAGTCATGTTCTCGCTTGGGATCATCAAAATCGTGGAGTACTTTGATGGATTGAATGCGGCAGAACATTTATTGAGTCCTTTGTTACGCCCGTTGTTAGGCATCCCAGGTTCTTCAGGGATTGCTTTGGTCGCAAGTCTGCAATCTGCCGACGCGGGTGCTTCGATGATGAAGCAGATGTCCGAGGAGAATCGCTTGGATGCACAGGAAAAAATCATTTTTTGCGCGTTTCAGTTTTCAGCTGGCGCCGCGCTGACCAATTTTCTGGGAAGTGGGGCAGCACTGTTTCCTTTTTTAGGGAACGTGCCGATTTTGGTTCCTTTGTTGGTGATTTTCTTTTATAAAATTCTAGGTGCTAATTTGATGCGTTTGTATCTGAACAGATTTCCCATCAATGGATCGCCAGAAGGAGAGGTGCAGATATGAAAAAAGGTTCAGTGATTGATGCATTTGTCGAAGGCGCACGGAATGGTTTTCAGATTGCCGTTCATTCGACGATCCCGAATATTATTTTTGCTTTTGCGTTGATTCAGGTACTGGAATTAACTGGGGCATTGGTCTTGATCGGCCAGCTTTTCCGTCCTGTGATGGTGATATTTGGCTTGCCGGGGGTTGCGGCGACTGTTTTGATGGGTGCTTGGTTGTCCATGGGCGGCGGCGTTGGGATTGCAGCTGGCCTGATTGCAGCCGGAGAACTGACGGGAGCGGAAGCGACGATTTTGTTGCCGGCGATTTATTTGATTGGCTCACAAGTCCAATATTTGGGTCGTATTCTAGGTACCGCAGCATTGCCAACGAAGTATAATCTCCACATGTTTTTGATTTCATTGATCAACGCGGCGTTGGCCATGCTGACCATGCGCTTGTTTGTATAATATCTAGTGATAGACCAGACAAAAGGAGGATTTGACATGGATCAAGAAAGATTGTTCACCACGTTTTGCACATTGGTACAAATCGATTCGGAATCAGGACAAGAAAGAAACGTTGCCGACTATCTGCTGCACACATTGAAAGAATTGGCGATCGAGGTGTTTGAAGATGATAGTCAACCAATCACAGGGTTAGGGTCAGGCAATCTGCTGGCCTTTCTACCGGGAAATATCCCCGATGCTGAACCATTATTGCTGAATGCCCATATCGACACGGTGAGCCCGGGGAAAAGTATTCAACCACAATGTATCGATGGTGTGATTTCGTCAAAAGGCGCAACCATCCTAGGGGCGGACGACAAAGCGGGTGTTGCCGCAATTTTAGAAACAGTACGGACGATTCAGGAACAAAAGATCCCTCATGGGGACGTGCAACTAATCTTTACTGTTGGAGAAGAAGTTGGTTTGCTGGGGGCCAAAGCAATCGATCCAGCGCATCTCAGAGCGCAAATCGGTTATGCATTAGATACCGGGGGAGCTGTTGGCGGGATGAAGACCGCTGCACCAGGCGCGGCAGAGATCAAAGCAACGGTGAATGGCATCACAGCTCATGCCGGTGTCGCACCGGAAAAAGGTGTATCAGCAATCGAAATAGCTGCTAAAGCGGTGGCAAAAATGACATTGGGAAGAATCGATGGCGAAACCACCGCCAACATAGGCACCTTTATGGCTACTGGTCCGACGAATGTGGTAGCAGAGCATGTAGAGATCATCGGAGAAGTCCGTTCTTTTGATCAAGAGAAATTGGCGCACCAAGTGGATGAGATGTTGACCATTTTGGAAGAAACGGCTGCGAGCATGGGTGGGAAAGTCCAAGCAGAAGCCAAGGTGAATTTTTCGAGTATTCAACTTTCTGACGACTGCAAAGCTGTCCGCATGGCCGCCGCTGCTGCTGCCAAAATAGGACGGACGTACCAATCATTTGCAGCTGGCGGCGGCAGCGATGCCAATATCTTCAATGGCTTAGGTGTTGAAATGGGTGTGCTTGCCTGCGGCTATGAAGACATTCATACAATCGATGAAAAAATGCCAATCGAAGAATTGCAGCAATTGGTGTCCATGACGATTGCACTTGTCCAAGAAGCAGCCCAGACAGCCACTGCTAACTAATAGTTGTATGACATATTTTTTTACGCCTCAGCAACGACCGCAATGTCGATTGCTGAGGCGTTTTTTTGTGCAGCATCGTAAGGGAAAACTACTGCGGGATACAGTCCTAGTCATCGTTAGATAATTGGCAAAAGCTAGTGATTATGCGGCGCAAAATGGTATACTAGATACCATAATAACCAACCTGAAAATATTGGAAGAAAGAAGGGAAACCATGGATAGCCAAACTGCTGCCAAACTGATTCGAGAAGCCAAGAGCTGTACTTTTTTGACTGGTGCAGGGGTTTCAACGCCTTCTGGCATTCCTGATTATCGCTCGCTAAAAGGCGTTTATCATGGGATTCAGCAACCCGAGTATTTATTGAGCCATACCTGTATGGTCAATGAACCGGACACCTTTTATCAATTTGTTCAACACTTGTATCATCCTCATGCCAAGCCCAATGTGATTCATCGAACCATCGCAGCGCTTGAAACGTCACGGCCTGTCTGGACGGTATCGCAAAATATTGATGGCCTTCACAAAAAAGCTGGCAGCCATCATTGCATCGATTTTCACGGTAGTCTTTACCGTTGTTATTGCCGGAAATGCGGCCAAACTGTCCCATGGGAAACCTATTTGACAGATTGGCATCATTCAGCATGCGGTGGCCAAATTCGCCCGGATATCGTGCTTTACGAAGAAGGGTTCGCAGATGACCAGATTGAAGCGGCGATTTCTGCTGTAACACAAGCCGAATTGCTGGTTGTCGTAGGTACGTCATTGCAAGTGTATCCCTTTGCCGGTTTGATCCAGTACCAGCAAACACCGTCAGTGTTGGTGATCAACCAAACCCCAGTAGCGGGTATCACAGCTGAGCAAGTATTGGCGCGCGGTGAAGACATCTTTGCTTTAGTTTAAAATAGAAGAATAACGCGCCGTTAATGAAAAAAACGGCACATAACGGAGGAGAAACAATGACAGAACGGACAGAAAAAGAAAAAATGATTGCTGGTGAATTGTATTTCGCACCAGATCCAGAATTGACTGCAGATCGAAAATATGCCCGGGAACAAATGGCGTTGATCAATCAAGAAACCGATGAAAAAATCAAAGAACAGCTATTGAAAGAAACCTTTGGTACGGTCAGCGGAAGGATTTACATCGAACCGAATGTGCGTTTCGATTACGGCTATAACATTTCTGTTGGCAAAAACTTTTATGCCAATTATGATTGTATTTTGCTAGATGTTTGTCCAATCACGATCGGCGATAATTGTATGCTGGCACCCAATGTCCGTTTGTTTACTGCCACCCACCCACTGCATCCGGTCAAACGCAATAGCGGTCTTGAATTAGGTGCACCCATCGTGATTGGCGACAATGTCTGGATCGGGGGGGCCGCAACGATTGTCCCTGGCGTGCGCTTAGGCAACAATGTCGTTGTCGGGGCAGGAAGTGTTGTCACCAAATCATTTCCTGACAATGTGGTGATCGCAGGCAATCCGGCCCGCGTGATCAAAACAATCGATATGAATGAAGCAGAATCCGCAGATCCATTGCAGCCTTTACGGGAAGAAATCGATCAAATCGATGGGCAGATCACCCACTTGTTAGAAAAACGCATGACAACGGTCAATGAGATCGCCCAAGTCAAAAAATCAAGCCAAATGCCGGTCTTAGATGAAAATCGTGAAGCCAAAGTGTTAGACAATATCCGTCAATCTGTATCAAATAAAGCCTTTGAAGAAACAATCGTTGCTTCATTTGAATCGATCATGGCGCATTCAAGAGCGTATCAAAATCAACGACTGGAGGATTAAGCAATGGATGGGACAACGAGACGCACCCAAATCTTAGCCGCTTTGCAAGCAGCCGATAAAGCAATCAGTGCCAGTAAATTGGCAGATGCACTAGGTGTGAGCCGACAAATCATTGTTGGAGATATTGCCTTGATGCGGGCGGCTGGAGAAGAGATCGTCGCTACTGCAAGAGGATATCGGCTACAAGCACTGATGGCTGCTGAGGGCAATGCCACCAAAATCGCCGTTCAGCATACACCGGCACAAACAGAAGCGGAACTGAATATTTTTGTTGCTTGCCACCTGGAAGTGTTAGATGTGGTGGTAGAACATGATATATATGGAGAGTTGACAGGGAGTCTGCGCATTCAAACAGCGCAAGATGTAGCGGACTTTATGGCAAGGAGTCAGCACGCTGAAGCGCGATTATTGTCAGACTTGACCAACGGCATCCACCTGCATACGCTGCGCTATCAAGATGCAGCGGACTTGGTCAAAGCCAAAGCATTATTGGCAGAACAAGGTATGCTCTATCAAAATTAGGAGTGATCATATGGAAGATGTATTACTGGTGATTGATCTGCAGAATGGTGTGTGCAATGAAAATGGCGCAACGATTGATCATCTGGAAGAACTGATTGCTTTTACCAATCAGCGTATTGATAGGTATCGGGCAGCTGCACATCCCATTATATTTGTACAGCACGAAGATGAGGCATTGATTTATGGAGAACCATCGTGGCAATTGTATCCTGAACTGCATCAAGAAAAAAGTGATAAATATGTTCGGAAAACACATGCCAATAGTTTTTTTCAAACCAATCTACAATCGATTTTGATTGATTTGGGTGTTGGGTCGATTGAATTTGCAGGGGCGCAAACAGAGTATTGCATGGACGGAACGATCAAGTTTGCCCATGGTTTGGGCTATAAAAACAGCCTGTATAGCTATGCAACGAGTACGTATCCCAGCAATGGATTGTCGGCACCGGCAATCATCGACTGGTATGAAGGAATCTGGCAAGGACGCTATGCCCGCATATTGCCGCAACCATAAAAAATGATTTTTTGTGTTGACAAGGAGCATATTTTCCAGTAAAGTACATGACAACAAGAATAAATAGATCCGATGATAAGGAAAGTAAACGACGAAACTTTAAAGAGAGACTCTGTTTGGTGGAAAGAGTTAAGTCAGAAGCGTTGAACAATGGCCTTGGAGGATTGATTGTCGATAAGTAGGCAATCACGGACAGCTCGACCGATACCGCGAGCGCCAATCTCTGTGCAGACAGATGTTGGGTCAAGGGAAAGGCAACTTTCCGAACAAAAGGTGGTACCGCGAACTTTCGTCCTTTTATTAGCTTAGGCTGATAAAAGGATTTTTTTGTACAAAAAAATAGTATCAAACACGATGAATTGGTAAGTATATACGGCAGTTTTTTTCAAAAGAGAGCTTCGGCAGCTGAAAAGAAGCAAAAAAACACGGATAGAAAATGGCCAAGGAGTGATTCGTTCCGAGCAGATATCTGCAAGGCGGCGACGGCAGCGACCGTTATCTCGCTAGAGTATGTAGGTACTTGAAAAGGAGTCTTGTGTGAGCAAGGCTTGAAAAGAGGTGGTAACACGCAAAAAGCGTCCTCAAGCAAATCAATCATTGGTTTGCTTGAGGACGCTTTTTGCGTAGTTGAAGAAAATAAAGGAGGAAGTACATGATTTCTTTAAAAGATATATCAGTCACATTCAATCAACCAAAAAAAACTGCGATCCAAGCAGTCAAACAAGTGTCATTAGAAGTCGATAAAGGAGATGTCTACGGCATTGTTGGTTATTCAGGGGCCGGTAAAAGTACGTTGGTACGGGTGATCAATCTCTTGCAACGCCCAACGCAAGGGCAAGTCGTTGTGGATGGCACAGATTTGACGGCATTATCGGCAAAAGCTTTACGCGAGAAAAGAAAAACGATCGGGATGATCTTTCAGCACTTCAACTTGATGAACAGTCGCAATGTTTTTGACAACGTGGATTTCTCCCTGAAATATGCGGGCAGATCCAAACAGGAACGTCGTCAAAAAGTGACAGATTTATTGGCGCTTGTTGGATTGGAAGAAAAAGCCGAGGCGTTTCCCAGTCAATTATCTGGGGGGCAAAAACAGCGGGTCGCCATTGCGAGAGCATTAGCCAACGATCCGCAGATTTTGCTCTGTGATGAAGCTACTAGCGCATTGGATCCCAAAACCACTTTGCAGATCTTAGCTTTGCTCAAAAAGCTGAATCGCAAGTTAGGATTGACGATCGTGATCATCACGCATGAAATGCAAGTCGTCAAAGAAATCTGCAACAAAGTCGCAGTTATGGAAGATGGCGAGGTCATCGAACAAGGGTCTAGTATTCAAATCTTCAGCAAGCCGGAAAAACCGTTGACCAAAGATTTTATTCGGACAGCCACACATATTGATCAAGCCTTAGAAACGATTTTAGGCAGCACCAAATTTTCTGCGTTGGCACCAAATGAATGGTTGGTTGAGCTTTCTTATGTTGGCGATCAGACCAACGAACCGCTGATAGCGCAATTGTATAGCCGCTACAAAGTGACGACCAATATCTTGTATGGCAACGTCGAGATTTTACAAGAGGTGCCGATCGGCAGTTTGATCGTTAGTCTATCCGGAGAGTATCAACAACGGAAACGGGCATTGGCTTATTTGAAAGAACAAGGTGTGTATACCAACATCATCAAAGAAAATCATGCAGAACCATTAAACAATGTGATTGAGGGAGGGTTTTAAATGGGGGCTTTATTTGAACGATATTTTCCCAATGTAGTGGCCATTTCAGATGAGTTTGTCGCTGCCACGATCCAGACGCTCTACATGACGTTTTGGACAGCATTGATCGCCGGCATTCTGGGCATCTTATTGGGAATCGTCTTAGTGGTGACTAGACCAGGCGGTATTTTAGAAAATCGTGGGTTGTTTGAACTTTTGGATAAAGTGATCAACATCGTACGTTCGATTCCATTTATCATATTACTGGCATTATTGGGTACGTTCACCCGTTTGATCGTGGGGACGACGATAGGTGAAACAGCTGCGTTGGTGCCGTTGATTGCTGGAATCATTCCCTTTTTTGCACGTCAGATCGAGATTGCTTTATTGGAAGTCGATCCAGGCGTTGTTGAAGCAGCTGAAGCGATGGGTACGAGTCCGATCGGCATTATATTTAGAGTGTATTTACCAGAAGGATTGGCGGGCATCATTCGCGTTTCTGCACTGACGATTATCAATGTCATTGGTTTGACGGCAATGGCTGGTGCTGTTGGTGCCGGCGGGTTAGGCAATCTCGCCATCACGCGTGGCTACAATCGATTCCAAAGTGATGTGACCATTATGGCGACATTGATTATCTTGGTCTTGGTCTTCATCAGTCAATTTATCAGCAATCTTTTGGTCAAACGCGTATCTCATTAAAAAATAGCGAAAACTTGGAGGAATAAAAAATGAAAAAATGGATTCAAACAGTTGTGTTAGGGGCAGCATTATTATTGATTAGCGGGTGCGGTAACAGCAGCAGCGCTTCAACGGATAGTTCACAAGAAGAAGTAACTGTTAAATTAGGCTTGATTGGTGCGGATACGGACGTTTGGGATAGTGTCAAAGAACGCTTGAAAGAAGAAGGCATCAATTTAGAGTATGTTCAATTTTCGGATTACAACCAACCGAATCAAGCTTTAGCTGATGGATCCATCGATATCAATGCGTTCCAACATCAGTTTTTCTTGGACAATTATAACGAAGAGTTTGGGACTGATCTGGTATCGATCGGGAATACGGTCAATGCGCCTTTAGGCATCTACTCTGATAAAATCACTGATGTCAAAGATTTGGCGGAAGGAGCGAAAGTTGCGATCCCTAATGATGTCACGAATGGTGGTCGGGCATTATTGCTGTTGCAAACAGCAGGTTTGATCAAAGTCGATGAAGCCGCAGGACAAACACCAACAGTGGCAGATATCACTGAAAATGACTTGCAATTGGATATTTCGGAATTAGATGCTGCGCAAACCGCAAGAGCATTGTCAGATGTTGATATTTCTGTGATCAATAGCGGAATGGCTGTAGATGCGGGCTTTGTACCAACAGAAGACGCGATTTTCCTAGAACCAGTGGATGAAACCGCTCGTCCTTATGTAAATATTATTGCTGCCCGCAAAGAAGACGAAGACAACGAAATCTATCAAAAAGTTGTGGCCGCTTATCAAACAGATGAAACCAAGAAAGTGATCGAAGAAACATCGAAAGGGTCAAGTGTTCCTGCATGGGAAACGTTTGGTGCAAAATAGGCTACTGACAAACTAAAATAAAATCAATCAGCATGTAGAGGAGAGAATAGAGATGACGACTGCAACTACAACTAAAAATTCTACCATCAAAGCATTTATTGAAGAAAGATTACCTGAATACCAAGCATTGGCGCTGGATATTCATGCCCATCCCGAAGTCAGCAATTATGAATTTTATTCATCGGATGCATTGATCGCGCAACTTGAAAAAGAAGGCTTTCATGTCAAAAAAGATGTCGCTGGCCATCGAACAGGTTTTGATGCGCGTTATCAAAGCGGCAAACCTGGTCCCGTGATTGCGTTTCTTGCTGAATTTGATGCCTTGCCTGGTATCGGCCATGCGTGCGGTCATAACTTATTCGGTACGTATTCTGTCTTAGCGGCGAGTGCACTGCAATCTTTTGTTGATGAAATCGGTGGCGAGATTCGCGTCTATGGTACCCCAGGTGAAGAAGGTGGCGAGAACGGTTCAGCTAAAGGCAGCTTCGTCCGTGAAGGGTTCTTTGATGATGTAGATGCAGCATTGTGCGTACACCCCGCCCACCGCTATGGCGCAACAACGGCTTCTTTAGCCAATGATCCTGTTGATATCAAATTCTATGGCCGCGCTTCTCATGCCGCCGCAGCCCCAGAAAAAGGCATCAATGCTTTAGAAGCGCTGATCCAAGTCTTCAACGGAATCAATGGTCTACGCTTGCATTTGCCAAAGGATGTCAACATCCATGGTGTGATCACCGATGGTGGCGTTGCAGCCAATGTCGTGCCTGAATATGCAGCGGGTCGCTTTTATTTGCGGGCCAGCAACCGTGCGACCTTAAATGACGTCTATGAGAAAGTTGAGAATATTGTCAAAGGGGCAGCATTAGCTACTGGTGCAACGTATGATTTTGGCTTATTCCAAAATTCTGTAGATGATGTGATCGTTACGCCAAGTTTCGATGCGCTGTTCTTTGCCCATGCCGCAGACGCTGGAGTACCGGAAAATGAGATTGACACAGAAGCGAAAACCAGTTTAGGCTCTTCTGATGTCGGCAATGTCAGCCAAGTGATCCCAACGATCCAACCGACTGTTTCGATCTCAGACCCATACATTGCTGGACACTCAGAAGAATTCAAAGCAGCTGCCAAAAGCGACAAGGGACTACAATCCATCGCTATTGCCGCAGAATTACTGGCACTGACAGCACTGGATTTATTCCAACAGCCAGAATTATTGGTCAAAATCAAAGCAGACCATCAAGTGCGTTTAGCGAAAGGAAATTAACATAAGCAAGACAAAAAACCGCACCCTTCTCAAAGGTGCGGTTTTTTGTCTTGCAGCTAATCAATCACTAAGATACCTTCTTTTAATGAGAAAGGATTCTTTTCGTTGATATGATCGTAGAACATGACGCCATTCAAATGATCGATCTCATGTTGGATCACAATGGCTGGATAGTTCTTCAGGCGAACTTTTTGCTTCTTACCGTTGATATCGTAGTAACTAATGGTGATGCGTGCGTGGCGCACGACATAGCCAGGCACTTCGCGGTCCACTGAAAGACAGCCTTCCCCTTCACCTAAACAAGCTTCTTGGACCGAGTGGCTCAAGATCTTAGGATTGTAAAGGACATCTTTAAACTCTGGCTCAGGGTTCTCAGGATCACTGCTAGGAACCAAAACTGCTGTGATACGTTTTGAAATATCTAACTGTGGGGCAGCCAGCCCAACACCGCCGCGCAGTTCAAGTTCTTCTGCTTTGACAGGATCTTGGCTGTTCTCTAAAAATGTCATCATGTCTTTTCCTAATGCGATATCTTCATCGCTTAATGGAAAAGGTACTTCTTTGGCTACTTCGCGTAAAGTCGGATTGCCTTCGCGAATGATATCATCCATTGTAATCATTGATGATGTGACTCCTCCTACTATGTAAAAAATACGAATATCAAATATTCATTCCTTATAAAGTGTACCACAACTGTTAAATTATCGTCATAAGAATGTTCAGCAGCGCAAACATTTCTTATGATGTGAAATGATATTTCTAATTATATAAATATTTTATGAAATATAGTTGCAATAGAAAGCGCCGTCAGTTATAATGCAATTGTAGAAAACGGTATCACTTGTAGATATTGAACAAGGAGGAGAAAAGATGTTTGGCTTTTCTGTATTTATGAATCAAGATTTAACACCCGATGATCTGGCACAAATGGAAAAAATGGCCATTTCTTTCAAAGGCATGTTTACATCGATGCATATTCCTGAAGATGATCGCAGCAAATACCGTGAGCGTTTAGCGGTAATTGGCGGCTTTGCCAAAACCCATCATATGTCTTTGATGGTTGATATTTCGGGTCACGCGCTGACTGATGCGGGCTTTTCTATCGATCGCTTGGAGGAATTGGCAGCTATAGGTGTTACAGGGTTGCGGATGGATTACGCAATCGACAATCAACAAATCGCCCGATTTTCACATCAACTCCGTATTGCATTGAATGCCAGTACGTTAACGGAGAAAGATGTCCAAGAACTGCAGGACTTTGGCGCTGACTTTACGCAATTAGAAGCTTGGCACAATTATTATCCGCGACCGGAAACAGGATTGGATGAACAATGGGTGCTAGACAAAAATCGCTGGTTGAAAGACAAAGGCTTCTATGTACAAGCTTTTGTGCCCGGGGATGACCGACTGCGGGGACCCTTATATGCAGGTTTACCTACATTAGAAGAACATCGAGGCATAGCACCATTTGCAGCTGCATTGGCCTTACAGCAATCAGGTACGGTGGATGCGGTATATATCGGAGATGGCGGATTGACGCAGCAAAGTCTCCAGCAGTTCAATCAATATACGCAATATGATGTCGTTCCCTTAAGAGTCAAGGAGTGCGGGTCAGCTTACCTAGATGACGTGCTGGGGGTGCATCAAAATCGACAAGATGAAGCGAGAGATGTCTTGCGCAGTGCCGAAGCCCGTTTCGGTGAAGTTCCTTTAGTCAAAACAGAAGCCCCGCGAGAACGACCGCTTGGGGCAGTAACGATCGATAATCAAGCCTATGCCCGATATATGGGAGAAATCCAAGTATGTAAACAACCATTGCCATCGGATCCGCGGGTCAATGTAGCCGCACAGGTGATCGATGCAGATTTACCTTTGATCCAACATATACGCGCAGGCATGCGATTCAAAATAGAAAGAGATGATTCCAATGAGTAAAATCAATTTAGACAACTTGACTACAGAAAGACGCAACAATGAAACAACGAATTTAGATGAGATGACGATTGCGGAAGCGTGTCAAAAGATGAACCGAGAAGATCAGAAAGTCGCCGCCGCAGTAGAAAAAGAATTGCCAAGTATCGAAAAGGTCATTGAAGCGACGATTGCCTCGCTAAAAAAAGGTGGCCGCTTGATTTACTTAGGGGCAGGCACTAGCGGTCGTCTGGGCGTTTTAGATGCTGCAGAATGTGTACCGACTTTTGGTGTAGCGCCAGAATTAGTTGTCGGATTGATTGCCGGCGGAGAAAAGGCCATGACGGTGGCAGTCGAAGGGGCAGAAGATTCTATGACCTTAGGGAAACAAGATCTGGTTGATTTGACACTTTCAGATAAAGATATGGTGGTGGGGATTGCTGCCAGCGGCCGGACACCTTACGTGATTGGGGCGCTCGACTATGCCAATCAAATCGGCGCCACCACAGCAACGATTGCTTGCAACAAGCAGGCGGAAATTTCGGCGCATGCAAGCTTACCTATCGAAGTGGATTGCGGGCCAGAGTTTTTGACAGGTTCAACGCGATTAAAATCAGGCACAGCGCAGAAATTGATTTTGAATATGATCTCAACGATTTCGATGGTCGGTATTGGCAAGGTGTATAATAATTTGATGGTCGATGTCAAAGCGACCAATGATAAATTGGTGGAGCGGAGCAAGCGCATTATCATGCAAGCTACGGAAGCTGATTATCAGACTGCTGCTAAGTTTTTTGAAGCAGCTGAGCAAAATGTCAAACTGGCGATCGTGATGCTCTTGACAGATAGTGGCAAGGAAGAAGCGCAAAATAAACTAACGGCCGGACATGATTTCGTTAAAGCAGCGATTGGGGGAGAAGGATAATGGCAAAAGAAGCTTTATCAGTGGAAGAATTGGCAGCGAAAATCTATGCTGCCTCTGGTGGCATGGACAATGTAGAGAGTGTCAATCACTGCATGACTAGAGTCCGCATGACTGTTCGCGATCATGACAAGGTGGATCAGCAAGGTCTCAAAGACATTCCAGGTGTCATGGGGGTAGTCAACGATGAACAGTTGCAAGTGATTATCGGCCCTGGGAAAGTCAACAAAGTGGCCAATGCGATGGTGGCACAAGCAGGTGTTGATCTTGGGCAAGAAATCCCGCAGAGTACGCTATCTGGCAAAGACGCTTTAAGTGCGAAGACAGCTGAAATGAAGGCGGCGCAAAAGGCAAAACAGAAACAATCTCCCTTCAAATCATTGTTGAAAGATATCTCAAATATTTTTGTACCGATGATTCCCGCCTTCGTGGGTGCGGGTTTGGTGGCAGGGATAGCTTCTGTCTTAACGAATTTGATCACCGCGGGCAGATTAGACGGGGACACGTGGAACTATTATGTCATGATCCTGAATATCTTAAAAAATGGGATGTTCACTTACCTAGCGATTTTCACTGGGGTCAATGCTGCACAAGTGTTCAAAGCAAACCCAACATTAGGGGGTGTCATCGGTTCTGTGATCTTATTATCTGGGATGAACCCAGATGCACCGATCCAAAACTTGTTTACTGGCGAAGCGTTAGTCGCCAACCAAGGCGGGATCTTAGGGGTGATTTTCGCGGTCTGGTTATTGGCAAAACTAGAAGCTGTTTTGCACAAAGTGATTCCTGAAGCGATTGATATCATTGTGACCCCGACATTATGTCTATTGATCATTGGGTTAGCGGAAATTTTCTTGATCATGCCGTTGGCAGGGGCGATCTCAGATAGCTTGGTGGGCTCAATCAACTGGGTCTTGAATGTTGGCGGTGCATTTTCTGGCTTTGTGTTGGGCGCAGCCTTTCTACCAATGGTGATGTTTGGTCTGCATCAAATCCTGACACCTATTCATATTCAAATGATTGAAGCAACTGGCAGTACGCAATTGCTGCCGATCCTTGCAATGGCAGGCGCTGGTCAAGTCGGTGCTGCATTGGCATTATGGGTGCGGCTGCGCAAAGACAAAGAATTGACAGAAATGATCAAAGGCGCGCTGCCGGTTGGTATTTTAGGAATTGGCGAACCCTTGATTTATGGTGTGACATTGCCATTAGGTCGGCCCTTTATCACTGCTTGTATAGGTGGCGGGATTGGTGGTGCGGTCATTGGTGCCCTCTCTAATATTGGCGCTACAGCCATTGGACCATCCGGAATGGCGTTGATCCCATTGATTGCGAATGGTCATTGGTTAGGGTATATCTTTGGTTTATTAGCAGGCTATGCAGGTGGTTTTGTTGCGACCTATTTCTTTGGTATTCCCAAAGATCGGCTTGCAGCGGTGAAAGAAACAGAAGCAGGGACAGAAACTGTTGTACCGCAAGCTACAGCAGCAGAAAATACAAATGAACGGTCCGTACAAGACACAACAACGACGTTCTATGCCGTTGCAAATGGTCAAACGAAGGCATTGACGGAATCAAGTGATCCAGTCTTTCGCCAAAAAATGATGGGAGACGGTTACTTTGTATTACCGGAGAATGGGGCCATTTATGCGCCTGTATCTGGAACCGTCACCGCAGTTTTTCCTACAAAACATGCGATTGGCTTTACCACTTCTTCTGGGTTAGAGGTACTCTTGCATATGGGTGTCGACACAGTAGAACTGAAAGGAATACCTTTTGATGTGTTCGTTGAGGTTGGACAAGAAGTCACACCTGACACACAAGTGGCGCAAGTAGACTTGCCGCAATTGAAAGCTCATCAAAAAGCTGCTGAAATGCTGGTACTGGTGACCAATATGGATGCAGTATCGACAGTAGGTACGCTGAAAACTGGGCAAACGAACGCTGGCGAAATGGTTTTAAATGTGAAATGATCATACCCCACCTTTTTTTAAGGGTGGGGTATTTTTTAAATTTTAAATAAATCGATTGCTGATTATTTGGACTTATGTTACAGTTTTGTTACAAATATAGGACCTAGTTGGAGGAGAAGAATCATGAAAAAAGTTTTTTGGCTAAGTTGCTTTATCCTTTTCTTATCACCGTTGACGACTTTGGCAGAGGAATCGACAAGTGTTGATACATTTCAAAGTCTTGATTCGAGTCAGGAAATGACAAGTGAATCTAGTTCAGAAGCAACAAAAGAGAGCCAATCAACGAGTGAGGATCCAACGACAACAAGCAGTACGGGTGATACGACGGCAGAGACTATTGACGCAACGGATGTGATCGATTCGATCCAATCAGAAATCGGAGAGGCAACGGATATCCAGACCTTTTCTGCACAAGATCAACCGAATGAAATGCGACAAGGATTGCAGTCAGCGATTAGCGATGGCAGTATAACTTTCTTGAGCCAATCGGAATTAGATCAACTGACAGACGAACAACTCGCCCAAGCGAATCAACTGGCTTTGCGCTATTCTAGTGATACGATGGGCTTTGATGTTGGTTTTTTGGTAAAAATCGTTCGGGCTTTATTTATTGATCAAACATTGTCATGGTCCGCGATCGAACCGCAATTGGCATTTGATCCCAGCAGTTATGCGACCTTTTCTGCAATGATACCTGATATTGATCAATTGCAAACTTACCTGAAAACCTTGTATCCAGCAAATGGAATTTTTCTGACATTCAATCAATCTGTTACGGACGAATGGTTGGCATCCATCTTGACACAACTGGACACCGTTGAAGCCCAAACAAATGGTGAATCATTGTTCCCAGGCAGGATCGCTTGGATCATTCATGCAGTCAACGAATCAATGTATCTGCCAACAGAAACGACTGAAACAACCGATGACAGTCAACAAGCCACGAACACTACAGTTGAAACTGTTGCAAGCAGTGGGAACCAAAGCGACACTTCAGCAACACAAACCGCTGCGCAAGACAATGACCAGTTGCCAAAAACCAACGAATCCAAAAGCCCGTTATTAGGCATTGCGGGTGTGGTTTTGATTCTGATCGTGGGCATTATTTTCTGGAGAAGAAAAAAGAAATAATTGTTATTTTTTACTAACCATCATGTATGATTTCCATACTGTACAGGCGCGTATGCTTGTACAGTTTTTTTAGTTTTTTTGAAAATGAAATATCCTTTCATTTCAATTATCCCCCATTAATAATGAAGTTATAAAAAAGAACTTCATAAAAAAATCAAATTTAATTGCTTGCTTTCTGTGGTAGAGGGTGTATAATGACACAGTGTCATATGACGATGTGTCATATTTGAACAGTGTGATTTATTTAACCAACATGAAAGGAGATTGTTTGATTGCCAACAGAAACATTTTTTCACCTGCCAGCTGAAAAGCAAAAACGCATCATGAATGCAGCCAAGAAAGAATTTTCCCGATTGCCCCTTAAAGATGCCTCCATCGCCACGATCATCAAGGATGCGGAGATTCCTCGCGGCAGCTTTTACCAGTATTTTGAAAATAAAGAAGACTTGTATTATTACTATTTCCACACATTAAAAAGCGACAGTCAAAGGGATTTGATTCGATCGATCCAGCATGAAAAAGGTGATTTGTTTGCTGGATTTGAATGGTATTTTTCTCGGATGATCGAGGAAGTTTTAAAAGGAAAGAATGCCAACTTTTACCGCAACTTGTTCTTGAGTATGGATTACCGTTCCTTCCATAAAGTGATGCCAGAAATACATAAAAAGATGCATCATGCCCATCACGAAGAACGCAAAGCAACACGGAAAAAAGAAGAAGCTGAGTTTTTTGCTGAGATCGACAAAGACTTGTTGAAGGTTGCTGACGATCATGAGTTGAAATTGCTGATCCAATTATTGATGCATACGGTATTTTCTACGATCACCGAAGCATATCGTCATATTCAAGCTGACGACAGTTATGATCCATCATTGGCGATGTCTGATTTCAATAGTAAAATTCGCTGGTTAAGAGAAGGCGCAAAGAAAGAAAGAGGGGAAACACATGACTAAATTGATCAAACGCGTATCGTCCATTTCTATTATAATGGCAGTCGTGTTTATGGTGATCCAAGTAGTGGCGGATCTATACTTGCCGACATTGACTTCCAACATTATCAATAATGGGGTCGCCACCGGAGATATTGACTATATTTGGAAAACTGGTTTTTATATGATCGGCTTTTCCATGATCAGTATCTTAGCAGCATTAGGGAACACTTATTTCGCAACCCGCGAATCTCAAAAATTAGGCCAAAAGTTACGTTCGGATATTTACCAAAAAGTAGAAAATTTTTCTGCCCGAGCCTTTGATAAATTCGGTACGGCATCATTGATCACGCGAACGACCAATGACGTCAACCAAATCCAAATGGTCACACAAATGTTTTTGCGTATGATGATCAATGCCCCAATCACACTTATCGGTGCTAGCTTCTTAGCTTACCAAAAAGATGCGCAATTGACGCGGATTTTCTTGGTGGTCATTCCAATTATGCTGGTTCTTGTCGGCGGCATCATGTATTTTGCTGTACCGCTGTTCAAAAGCATGCAAAAGAAAACCGACCGTCTGAACTTGGTTTTCCGTGAAGGGTTGACTGGTGTCCGGGTCATTCGCGCTTTTGACAAAACAGACTATGAAGCCAATCGCTTCGACGGTGCCAACAAAGATTACACCCAAACAGCCATCAAAGTGAACACGATCGTGGCATTGATGATGCCGCTGATGACCTTGATCATGAGTGGAACCAACATTGCGATTACTTGGTTCGGTGGTCATTATATTGCAGAAATGACGTTAGAAGTTGGGAATTTGATTGCCTTCATGACGTATGCAGCACAAATTTTGATCAGTTTCATGATGTTATCCATGATTTTTGTCATGGTACCAAGAGCGCAAGCCTCTGCAGACCGGATCAACGAAGTGTTGAATGAAGAAGACGAAATTGTAGATGCGCAAACACCAGAAGCATTAACACTAAAAGGCAAAGCTGCCACTTTAGCATTTGATCAAGTGAGTTACCGTTACCCTGGTGCTGAAAAATCAGCCCTTGAAGCGATCGATTTTCAAGCGGCATCAGGCGATTTTGTCGCTATAATCGGTGGCACTGGGTCTGGGAAAACAACGTTGGTCAATCTATTGCCTCGTTTATTTGATGTCGAAAGTGGAGCAATAAAGATCAATGACACCAACATAGCTGCGGTAACGCAACATAACTTAAGGGAAATTGTGGGATTCGTTCCGCAAAAAGCCGTCCTTTTCTCAGGTACGATCAGAGAAAATATGCTTTATGGCAAACCCGATGCCACTGAAGAAGAAATATGGAAAGCGCTAGAGATCGCACAAGCCAAAGACTTTGTATCAGAACTTGAAGATGGACTAGAAAGTCGGGTCGAACAAGGTGGCGGCAACTTCTCTGGGGGGCAACGACAACGGTTAGCGATTGCCCGTGCATTAGTCAAACAAGCAGATGTCTATGTCTTTGATGATTCCTTCTCAGCGTTAGACTTTAAAACCGATGCCAATCTGCGTGCGGCTTTAAAACGTGACATGCAAGACAGTATCATGGTGGTTGTCGCGCAACGGGTCAGCACGGTCATGGATGCTGATACGATCCTCGTTCTTGATGAAGGACAATTGGTGGGTAAAGGCAACCATGAAACCCTGTTAGCAGAAAATGAAACCTACCAAGAAATCGTTTCTTCACAATTGAGAGAGGAGGATCTTGCATGAGTGAAAACAAAAACAATACAAACCAAGGACACCGCGGTGGACCTATGGGCGGTGGCCCAGGCCGGAATATAGGTGCCAAAGGACCAAAAGCCAAAAATTTCTGGGGTACAGTCAAACGCCTCTTCGGCTATATGTCAAAACGGTCAATAGCGATCATTGCTGTCTTTGTCTTAGCGATTGCAGCGGTTATTTTCCAAATCCAAACACCAAAAATTTTGGGGGAAGCAACCACTGAAATCTTCAAAGGGGTAATGATTGGTGCGCAACAAATACAAGCAGGTCAAACTGTGACTGAATTTCCCATCGATTTTGACAAAGTCGGTCAAATCATTTTGATTGCCATCGGCATGTACGTGGTCTCTGCGGTCTTTAACTTTATGCAACAGTTCATTATGACCCGTGTGTCTCAACGCACTGTTTATGAATTGCGCCGTGATTTAGATGAAAAGATGAATCGATTGCCGATTTCTTATTATGACACCCACTCCAATGGGGATATCATGTCTCGTGCGATCAATGATATGGATAATATCGCCAGCACACTACAACAAAATTTGACTCAATTTATTACCAGCGTCGTGACTTTCATTGGTGTTTTATGGATGATGTTGACTATCAGCTGGCAACTGACATTGGTGGCATTGGCGACGGTACCGCTAAGCCTGATCGTTGTCATGATCGTGGCGCCAAAATCACAAAAATTCTTTGCTGCACAACAAAAAAGTTTAGGGTTGCTGAATGACCAAGTAGAAGAAACCTATGGCGGTCATACAGTGGTCAAAACATTCAACCATGAAGCAGCTGACCAAGTCGTGTTTGAAGCAGAAAATGATCGTTTGTATGCTGCTGGCTGGAAGGCACAGTTTATCTCAGCCATCATTATGCCTTTGATGAACTTCATCAAAAACTTAGGCTATGTCTTTGTGGCAGTTCTTGGTGGGATCAAAGTAGCCAATGGGAATATGACGCTAGGGGATGTGCAAGCATTCTTACAATATACCAATCAGTTTTCACAACCAATCACACAAATTGCTAGTTTATTGAATACGATCCAATCGACAGTTGCGTCGGCTGAACGGGTCTTTGAAGTATTAGACGAGGCAGAAATGACAGATGAACCTTCTGGATTGCCAGTTGAAAATACGGATTATAAAGTGCGTTTCGATCATGTTCAATTTGGATACAGTCCAGAAAAATTATTGATGACTGACTTTAGTTTAGACGTCAAAGCAGGAGAAATGGTCGCCATCGTTGGGCCAACTGGTGCGGGTAAAACCACACTGATCAACTTGCTTGAACGCTTTTATGATGTCAGTGGCGGAAGTATTCGCTATGATGGCAAAGATACCCGTGATTTGACACGAGATGAATTGCGCAGCAACATCTCGATGGTCTTGCAAGATACGTGGTTGTTTACAGGATCGATCTATGACAATATTCATTATGGCAATGAACATGCAACCAAAGAGCAAGTGATTGCCGCAGCGAAAGCTGCCCACGTGGACGACTTTGTTCGGAAATTGCCAGAAGGTTATGATACTGTCTTGAATGAAGAAGCCAGCAATATTTCTCAAGGTCAACGTCAATTGATCACGATCGCCCGGGCATTCTTGGCGGATCCAGATGTCTTGATCTTAGATGAAGCAACATCGAGTGTTGATACGCGGACAGAAATTCTGATCCAAAAAGCCATGGGTCGCTTATTGGAAAACCGGACAAGTTTCGTAGTGGCTCACCGTCTGTCTACGATTCGTGACGCAGATAACATCATTGTGATGAACCATGGATCCATCGTTGAAACCGGCAACCATGACTCATTGATGGCGCAAAACGGTTTCTATGCGGACTTGTACAACAGTCAGTTTTCAGAAGATGCTGCATAAGCACTCAGCATAGCAACATAAATCGATAGAAGATTATCCAGCTAAAGAAATATTTAGCTGGATTTTTTTGTATATATTTATCTAATACCTGGTTTATTTTTGAATAAATCCCGCTATAAATAAATATTTATTGCTATTTACGTTTATTTTATGTATATTAATACAAAAAAGAAAGTGTGTGATAGGATGAGTCATTTATTTTCCAACTATAATAAACTCCCTTTTGAGATCGTTGAGGGGCAAGGCGCCTATGTGAAAGATCAGCAGGGCAAAGAATACTTAGATTTGACAAGTGGTATCGGTGTAGTCAATTTGGGTTATGGTCATCCAGAAGTCCAGCAAGCATTGCTTGCACAAGCCGAGAAACTATGGCATATGCCCAACTTGTATGAGAGCCAATTGCAAGAAACAGTCGCTGCCCAATTGGTGCAGCAAATACCTCACACCTCAGAATATGCGGTTTATTTTTGCAATAGTGGCGCAGAAGCCAACGAAGCTGCCTTAAAGTTGGCACGTAAAGCGACGGGACGCAGTCAAATCATCAGTTTTCAGCAATCTTTCCACGGCCGAACATTTGGGGCCATGTCCGCAACTGGACAAGCAGCGATCCAAGATGGATTCGGCCCTTTGGTACCAGGCTTTACCTATCTTACTTACAACGATGAAGCAGCCTTGGCGCAAGCACTCTCAGCAGACACGGCAGCAGTGATCTTAGAATTGATCCAAGGAGAAGGTGGCGTGATCCCAGCTGAGAAAGAGTGGGTACAGGCAGTCGCTGCTCACTGTAAAGAAAATGGTACGCTGTTGATCATCGATGAGATTCAAACTGGCATGGGGCGTACAGGCACCTTTTATGCGTTTGAACAGTATGATATTGAGCCAGATATGTTTACCCTGGCTAAAGGATTGGGCAACGGCATCCCTGTGGGGGCGCTGGTCGGGAAAGCAGCATTGAAATCGGCTTTTGGGCCAGGCAGTCACGGATCGACATTTGGGGGCAATAAATTGGCGATGGCTGCTGCTGCCGTTGTTTGTCAGCAAATTGCTGTGCCTTCTTTACAGGACAATGTTCAAGCGCGCAGCGCACAATTATTGGCAGGCTTAAAAGATTTGCCCACAGTGCAAGCAGTTCGAGGATCAGGACTGATGATCGGTTTGGTTCTAAAAGATGCCGATACGTTGCAGCAAGTCATGCAGCAATTAAGAGAGGCACATGTGTTGGCACTGAAAGCAGGAACACAGGTCTTACGGTTATTGCCGCCATTAACGATCACCGAAGAAGAGACAGCCGCAGGTATTGCGATTCTTCGCAGCATTTTGGGCTAAGCCCAATGCAGAAAATAAATGTATAAAAAAACAACTATTTGCGTCAATGACGAATATTCTCTGTTTTTTATGAATATTTTTATAAATAACCGTTGACATCTTATTGTGAGTTGCCTATAATCATAAGTAATTTATCACAAGGAGGAGAAGCGTTTGAAGGCAGCAATCGTTGGTGTTACAGGATATACCGGAGTTGAGTTGATTCGTTTGATCCAACAACATCCCGTGTTGGAGGTGGGAACGATCCATAGTCATTCGATGCATGAACATGCAGAAAAATTGTATCCTCATTTAACTGGTTTCCTGGATCAAGAGATTTTGCCTTATGATCCCCAGTACATTCAACAAGCAAATGAGTTGGTCTTCTTTGCGACGCCGGCAGGTATTAGTCGAACGTTGGCAGCTGACTTTGCGGAGAATGAGTTTCCTGTTATCGATTTGTCTGGTGAT
Source organism: Enterococcus sp. RIT-PI-f (assembly GCF_001297065.1). Classification (GTDB taxonomy): domain Bacteria; phylum Bacillota; class Bacilli; order Lactobacillales; family Enterococcaceae; genus Enterococcus_D. The sequence continues at coordinate 230,344 of NZ_LHOX01000015.1, forward strand.
CTGCGCTTAAAAAATCCTTTAGACTATCAAAAATGGTATCAGAAGGAAGCAGCTGATGCAGAATTATTGGCACAAGCTGAATATATCGTACCAGAGTTTACCACAGCCAATGGCAACCTGATTGCCAATCCAGGCTGCTATGCGACGGCTGCGATTTTGGCGGCTGCACCGATCCTTCAACAAGGTTGGCTAGCGGGGACGTTGATTTTTGACGGCAAATCAGGGCTTTCCGGTGCCGGGAAGTCTTTGACTGATAGCAGCCATTATGTCAATGCTTCAGAAAACATGGCGATGTACAAATTGAACCAGCATCAGCATATACCAGAGATCGTCCAGCAATTGCAGCAATGGGATCCAACCATCCAGCATATCCAGTTCTCAACCAGCTTGATTCCTGTGAAACGAGGAATTTTCATGACAGTGTACGCTCCAATCAAAGATGCGGTCACGGAAGCAGACTTGTATCAGCAATTTTTGGCTACTTATGAAGATGCTGCTTTTGTTAGAGTACAGCCGGTGGGGAAGATGCCGGAACTGCGACAAGTCACCGCCACTAATTTTTGTGATATTGGCCTATCTTTGAATCCAGACACACAAATCTTGACTGTGGTGGCGGTCATCGACAATCTAGGCAAAGGTGCTGCAGGGCAAGCAATCCAAAACTTTAATTGCTGGGCCGGCCTTTCCGAAACAGCCGGTTTGCTGCAAGTGCCGGTCTACCCATAATCAAATCAAAGAAACGAAAAAATTGCGTGTGAGATAAGCAGGAGGAAAATAGTATGGAAGTCATTGCCGGAACCATTGCGTCACCTAAAGGATTTTATGCTGACGGGATCCATTGCGGATTGAAAAAAACGAAAGTTGATTTGGGCTGGATCGTATCAGAAGTACCTGCTAACGCGGCGGCTGTTTTTACGACCAATCAGGTGCAAGCAGCACCGATCCAAGTGACCAAAGAAAAGATGGCATCAGGTCAACTGCAAGGGGTGATCGTCAATGCTGGCAATGCCAATGCTTGTACCGGTGCACAAGGCTATGAGGATGCACAGCACATGGCGATAGCTGCCGCCGATACACTCGGGCTGGCACCAGATCAAATCGCTGTCGCATCTACAGGGATCATTGGTCGACAAATGCCTATGGAGAAAGTTACCACTGGCATCTCTCAGTTGAAAAAAGCAGGTGACCCGCACGCATTCCAGAAGGCAATCCTTACTACGGATCTAACAGAAAAAAGTATCGTGATCCAAAGTCAGATTGGCGGCCAAACCGTGACGATGGCGGGATGTGCCAAAGGATCAGGAATGATTCATCCGAATATGGCCACGATGTTGGCTTTTGTCACCACCGATGCAGCGATCTCAACTGAATTGCTGCAAAAACTTTTGCGAGAACTGACAGAGGTCACCTTTAACCAAATTACAGTTGATGGGGATACCTCTACCAATGATATGGTGCTGGTGTTCGCCAATGGACTGGCGCAGCCGTCTGAGATCCAAGAAAATACGGCCGACTATGACCTGTTTAAAAAGATGTTTCATGCTGTGTTGACCGTACTATCCAAAGAAATTGCCCAAGATGGTGAAGGGGCGACCAAATTGATCGAAGCCAACACCATCGGGGCAGTCACAGATGAGGCAGCCCGGATGATCAGTAAAACGATCGTTGGCTCGCCACTGGTCAAAACCGCATTGTTTGGCAAAGATCCCAACTGGGGTCGGATATTATGTGCCGTGGGTTACAGCGGACAACCCATCGATCCGAATGCATTAACGATTTCCTTAGCTGGTACTGTCGTCTTCCAGTCAGGAAAACCTGTTGGTTTTGATGAAGACATGATGCAGGAGGCGTTAGCCCAATCCAAAGTGGAGATTCAGGTGGCATTGGCAGAAGGCTCAGGACAAGGCATGGCGTGGGGGTGTGATTTGACCTATGATTATGTCAAAATCAACGCCCTTTACCACACCTGATCAGAGAAAAGGACATAAAAAGGAGCATTGTGTATGGAAACGATCGTAATCAAAATTGGCGGCGTCGCTTCAGATAACCTAACACCGTCATTCTTTCAGCAAGTCAGTGATTGGCAAGCCGCTGGGAAAAAAATCGTGATCGTTCATGGCGGCGGTCATTATATTTCAGAAATGATGGAAAAAATGGCGCTGCCAGTCACTATCAAAGACGGTTTGCGGGTAACTGATCCGCAAACCTTAGAAGTGACCCGCATGGTTCTTTTAGGACAAGTTCAACCGATGATCACCACACGCTTCCAAAAAGCAGGCATGCAGGCAGTCGGACTCAATGCTGGCTGTGATCAACTGATTACTGGCGCTGTGATCGATGAAGCCCAATTAGGCTTTGTCGGACATGTGGCGCAGATCAACACAGCATTTCTGCAATTGCTGACACAAAAACAGCATATCCCCATTATTGCACCTTTAGGAATCACAGCATCAGGACAATGGCTGAATATCAATGCAGATGAAGTTGCTTGTCAAGTAGCAGTAAGTCTGCAAGCAGAGAAGTTATTTCTTTTGACAGATGTGCCAGGGATCAAGAAGGAAGACAAGTGGTTGGAAAAAATCTCATTGTCAGAAATGCAAACATTGATTGCAGATAACGTGGTGACTGGCGGCATGCTGCCTAAGGTGTTAAGTGCACAAAAAGCTTTACTTGCAGGGGTTTCTTCGGTTTCTATCACCAACCAGATCAACTATGGTGGAACGCAGATCCTAGGTGTTGACCGAGTGGCTGTTGTGGTTTAGTCACTCAAAAAAGCGGAGCAATGAAGCAAAGCTTTCCCGATGGAATCCATCATCTTTGGTTTGGTGGTTGTTATTTATGTAGTTTTTCCTCTTTCATGCAAAAAAAAATGTATTTTTGACATGGATTTCATTTGCTAGAATGCATTTTTATCAGTACAATGGGTACAAATGTATGTAGGGGGAGAAAAAATGACAGATTTCTTATTGGGGCGCAGCAGCAAGTTATTGACAGTTGCGATTCGTGTCAAAGACCGTGATCAAGCCATCGTGTTTTATCGAGATGTGGTGGGGTTCGAACTGAAAAGGGAAGAAAATGAATTGGCGATCTTTGGGTATAAAGGGGATACCAAAGAGATCCTATGGTTGGAAGAAAGCCCACGAGCAACGGACCATATCGGTGAAATCAAGAAAATGCAGCGCATTGTCTTGGAGACGGCAACTTTAGCTGAAGCCGCAACGATTGCCAAAAATGTCCAACAACGTGGGTTGACATTTGAAGACACACGTTTTGAAACCAATCAATTAGGCTTCACAGTGGCAGATCCAGAAGGCAATTTGATTGAAGTGCGTTATACCGCGCAAGGCAATGAATCCGTACCGAACAACGAAGTGGACTTGATCAATGCAGCACCTAAAAAGCCAGCAGCACTTTCAGCAGCTGTCCGGTTTGGCAAACTATATTTACATGTCAGCGATTTAGCGAAGGCACAAGCCTTTTTAGAAAATGTGCTGGGACTGAAGACCCAAGAATCTGAAGAAGCCGCGTTTCTTTTGAATGATGGCGATTTTCAAGTTGGTTTGACGCAAGCACAAGGCGGTACGATCGATTTACCAACCCACGAAGTACTAGGCCTTGACTTCCTGAAAATCTCGATCAGTCAAGAAGATCTTGATACATTAGAAAAACATTTAACGAACGAGCAGCAAGAATTCTTCATCGACAAGAAACGAACATTACTAACGACCTATGATACCATTGGGATTGAATGGTGGTTCATCGTTCAAAAAGACGTCGTTCCATGTCAGTCTAAATAAATCAGTTGAAGATACTCTCCACTGTGGATAGTATCTTTTTTTGATGAGTGGTGGCTGACGCATAGAAATAGGGTGAAGTGAGGAATATAATGTACGCAAACACATTGAAATTGATAGAACAGAACATGCCGCAAGTCTATCCTGGGGCAGTCGTACGCTTCCTTAGGAAAGGGACACAGGAGACGTATGTTTTTGGGCATGCATCCATGCTGCCGACGGAAGAAAAAATGACTGCGACACATGTATTTGACACAGCATCGCTAACAAAAGTGATCTGTACAACGACTGTGCTATTGAAATGTTGGGATCAAGGCATGATTGATATGGACGATTCTTTACAGTACTGGCTGCCGGAATATAAAGACGCAAGCGTGAAAATCAAACATTTGTTGACCCATACTGCGGCTATCCATACGTGGATCCCTCATCGAGATCAGTTGTCTGCAGAAGAACTGAAGGCAGCGTATCTTACCCTTGCCAGTGATGGTTCCGCCGGACAAAGGGTGCACTATACAGATACAGGATTTATCCTATTAGGGTTTCTTTTGGAGAAACTGTTTCAAAAACCATTGACCGAGATTTTTTGCGCACAAGTACTCGTGCCATTAGGCATGACAAATAGTGGGTTTCCGCCATTTTCAAAAGCGCAGTCCTCCATGATCGTCCCTACCCAACAACAAGCAAATGGACAAGTGCTTAGAGGCGTTACTCACGACCCCAAAGCACGTATTTTAGGCCCCCATGCCGGTAATGCAGGATTATTCTCCACAGTGGATGATGTAACAGCTTTTGTCCAGACGTTATTTGAGGCGGCGTCGCACGAAACGCCTTTCTTCTCAAAGAGGATCATCGAGGCATTGAAACAGCCGCAAACAACAGGTGATCGCTTGCGTACCTATGGTTGGGATCTCATAGGTCCAACCCAGCAATTGTTTCATACAGGGTATACCGGTACGTTTATGTTGGTTGATTTGAAGAAGCAGCAGGCCTTTATTTTTTTGTCGAATCGTGTGCATCCTCAGGATCATCGGGCAGCATACATCACGCATCGCGACGAAATCGTTGCTTCTTACCTAAAAGAATCTCAAACGTAACCCGTTTCATGTTATAATATCCACGAACAATGAGAGAGGGGATCAATTATGGAACCATTATTTATGAAACCAGTTTTTCAAGAAAAAATTTGGGGCGGCAGCCGACTGCATACAGTCTTTGGTTTTGACTTGCCAAATGACAAAATCGGCGAAGATTGGGCGATCAGTGCACATCCGCATGGTGTCAGTGTCATTGAAAACGGCCCGTTTAAAGGAAAAACTTTGGTCGATTTGTGGCGCGACCATCAAGAGCTGTTTGGCCATTCAGATAAGGACGTTTTTCCTTTACTGATCAAAATTTTGGATGCTGAAGATGACTTGTCTGTCCAAGTCCATCCAGATGATACCTATGGTTTGACCCACGAAGGCGAGTTAGGAAAAACAGAATGCTGGTATATTATCGATGCTGAGCCGGATGCCGAAATCATTTATGGGCATCATGCGCAAAGCAAGGAAGAATTAGCAGAAATGATCAAGGACGGCCGATGGGATGACCTCTTGACCAAAGTACCAGTCAAAAAAGGTGATTTCTTCTACGTGCCAAGCGGCACGATCCATGCGATCGGCAAAGGAATCATGATTCTTGAAACCCAACAAAGTTCTGATACGACGTATCGCGTCTATGATTATGACCGAACCGATGATCAAGGACAAACACGGGAATTGCATATCCAGCAATCTATTGATGTGACGACGGTTCCTGCCCGGACCCCTGAATTATCCATCAAGGAAGTCAAACAAGGAAATTCTGCTGTGGTGACCTATTTAGAAACGCCGTTTTTCAACGTCTATGAATGGGAAGTGCGTGGTAAATTAAACTTACAGCAACAAGCTGCCTACACATTGATGACAGTGATTCAAGGCTATGGTCATTTGGTGATCGATGGTCATTCCTATGAATTGAAAATGGGTACAAGCTGTATCTTGCCAAATCCAATCAAAAAATGGGAATTGGTGGGAGAATTAACAGTCATCGCTTCTGAACCTGGCAAAGAGTAAGCAATCTACGTTGATTGTGTCTGCCTAAATAGCATGTATGTATCTGTCCTAACCACAATGGTTGTGTAGGACAGATTTTTTCGCAGTGGTTTGTATTAGACGCATACGTAAGTTCTGCTATAATGGCACATATGAAAGAAAGGTGAATAAAATGGTGTATTTAGACCACGCGGCGACAACGCCGATCCATCCTGATGTGATCCAAGTGATGAGTGAAACGATGGCAACGATTTTTGGTAATCCATCAAGTATCCATCACTATGGTCGGGATGCCCATACCAAATTAGAAACTGCCCGACAAACCATTGCGGCGCAGTTAGGTGTCAAAGAACATGAGATTATTTTTAACAGTGGAGGGACAGAAAGCGATAATACAGCGATCATTGGGACCGCTATCTGTCAACAAAACCGCGGTAAACATATCATCACAACGCAAATCGAACATCCGGCTGTCATTCAAAGCATGCATTACTTAGAAACACTTGGCTTTGAAGTGACCTATTTGCCAGTCGATCAAACAGGTCAATTAGCGGTGGCAGATCTAGAAGCTGCTTTACGGTCAGATACGATCCTAGTATCGATCATGAGTGCCAACAATGAAACTGGCAATATTTTGCCGATGGCAGAGATTGGGGCAGTCTTACGGACGCATCAGGCTGTTTTTCATACAGATGCGGTACAAGCATATGGAAAAATACCGTTGAATATAGTTGAGAATGGCATTGATTTGCTGAGTATATCCGCCCATAAAATCAATGGACCCAAAGGGGTTGGCTTTCTGTATAAACGCGACGGGATCTCTTTGCCTTCGTATCTGCATGGTGGCGAGCAAGAAGAAAAACGACGGGCCGGCACAGAAAACCTTGTGGGGATCATGGGCATGGCCAAAGCGGCCTCGTTGCTGACGGAGCAAGTCCAACAAGAAAATACGGCCCACTATCAACAGTTTGCTGAAGCTTTGCTAGACACGCTGCAAAAAAACGGGGTGTCCTATCAATTAAACGGGAACGCCAAAAGCAAATTGCCGCATATTCTTAATTTGCGCTTTCCGGGTGTCAGCAGCGACTTGCTTTTGATGAAGCTGGATCTGAAAGGTGCAGCCATATCGACAGGGAGTGCTTGCACGGCGGGGAACGTTGAGCCTTCTCATGTGCTGGAAGCGATGTTGGGCAAGGAACATCCAGCCATTCGAGAGTCTGTCCGTATTAGTTTTGGCTTGGGCAATACGATGGTGGAAGTCCGCCAATTCGCGCAGCTTTTGGCTGAAACAGTGCTGAATTCCAAAAAATAAGAGTTCCGCTAGCTTTCTTTTTCAAAACTATTTATAATAGAAGAAATGAGTTAAATGAGGTGGAAAAATGGCATTTGAAACACAAGCGACCGTCCTAGGTGCTGAAGTGGTCTATCGATTGGCGCCAGAAGCAAAACGCTATACATTACGAGATAATGGTTTCACTGAAACAAATGGCGGGAATTTCCAACTGATCCGCGGATTAGAAGCAACACCCCAAAGCAAAGAAGGATTTAAACTGAAAATTACGGTGGCCAAAGACATTCAGACATTTAAAATGTCGATCACCACAGCCAATGGGCTAAAGGCTGTCAATATTTTTAAAGATCCAAAACAAAAAATGCTCCAAGAAAAATTTTACTTTTTAATGGACGGCTTTATCAGCCGTGGTTTGTTTGAAAAAGTGTAAATAATCGATGAGCTTGAAGGGCATCAGCGTCTGCATTCTACGGAATGGGACGCGATGCGCTTTTTTTGTATCTTTTGCGTTTTCTTTTTATACTAGACCTACCGATAACGTGCCAGCAATTGTCGTACGTTTAAAAAAGGATTTGATTGGAAAGAAGGGTGACAAATGAAGGACGATCAAACAAGTATCATACAAGAAACAATTGGGATGGGCACTTGGCATATGGGAGATGAGCCAGTCAAAGAACAAGCAGAGATCGAAGCGTTAAAAGTGGGGATCGATGGTGGACTCATTGTGATCGATACAGCAGAAATGTATGGCGAAGGAGCCGCCGAAACATTGGTTGGCAAAGCCATCGCAGGGTATACCCGCAGCGACCTGTATCTGATTTCTAAAGTCTACCCTTGGCACGCATCAACAACCGAATTGCCGCAAGCGCTGGATCGTTCACTGGAACGATTGGGAACGGATTATGTAGATCTCTATCTATTGCATTGGCCAGGAGATATTCCACTAGCAGAAACAGTTGCGGCAATGGAGGCTGCCAAAGCGGCTGGAAAAATCCGCAATTGGGGGGTCTCAAATTTTGATGTCTCACAGATGCAGGCACTGATGCAAGTATCAGATGGATCACATTGTGCTGCCAATCAAGTGTTATATAATTTAGGTGCCCGCGGGATCGAATATGACTTGATACCATGGTTGCAAGAAGCAGATATTCCACTGATCGCGTATTCGCCCATTGCACAAGGCGACAGTCGAGGCAACCACTTCCGCAACGATCCATTGTTGAAGTCGATGGCGGAACAAAAGGGGATTTCTGTCTTTCAATTATTATTGGCGTGGACGATTCGCAATGGTCAGACATTAGCGATTCCCCAAACCAGTGATGCCCAACATATGATCCAGAATATCGAAGCGAAGCAGATTCGATTTTCTGCTGCAGAGCTTGAACAAATTGACGCAAGATTTTTGCCGCCAACAAAAAAACAGCCATTAGAAGTCATATGAGAAGGGAGACCAGATGAATTTTTTTATAGCTGATACACATTTTTTTCATGAAGCACTATTGGGAAACAATGATTTTGCCCCGCGGCCATTTGCAACTGTGACGCAAATGCACCAAGTGATGGTGGCAAGTTGGAACCAGGTGGTGAGGGAACAAGATACTGTGTATCATTTGGGAGATGTTGCGATGCATCCCGCTTATGAAAAAGGATTTCCTGAGGTGTTATCTGTACTCAAACAATTGCAAGGGAAGATTGTGTTTATCAAAGGCAATCATGATACCCGTGCATTTTTTCGTTATTTAAAAAACAATGATCCTGGTTTATCAGGACAAGCCAAATTTGCATTTGAAGATGTCGGTGCCTTGATCAAGTTCGATCATCAGCAGTTTTTGCTGACCCATTATCCAATGTTGCTGGGGATCACCAAAAACAGCCGAAACTTGCACGGTCATATCCATCACCATAGCGTACCGATCGCAGAAAATCTGAATGTCGGTGTCGATGCACCCGAACGCGCGTTTCTGACACACCCACGGCCATTCGGGCAGCCGATTTCCGAAAATGATCTTGCGGAAATGTATCAGCGGAAAAAAGAAGAACTAGAGAAACTTTCTCGCTGAGAATAACAATTTATTTGCGTTTTTGGCGCAGATGTTGGTGGAATGAATAGGAAAAGAACTCTTTGACAGCAAGGGCAATGAAAAATAATTGCTTTATTGCAGAAAAAAGCTGTATCTCAAAAAATAATCAATTTCAGGAGTTATTATTTGATGATCGATTGAGAAATGTGTATGCTTTAAGTAGCAAGAAGCAAAGGAGGTTGCCAATGCGTAAGATTTCTAAAGTGATTTTTGTTGTCGGATTGTTATTGTTATTGCTACTCTTTTTCTTTGGTATGGTTGCCACACAACAAGCAGTTCAATTGCCCTTTTATCTGATACCGCTAGCGGAATATCCTTGGATCGGCGCTTCCATGGAGATGTTCATCTTTTGGCTGTCAGCAGGCTTTGCTTGTTTTGCGCTCTTAGCGATTATCGTGGTCATCTTTTTTCCAAAACGTTCAGACCGCGTAGTCATCAAGCACAAAAATGGTCAATTGGTGATCCAAAAGAAAGCTTTAGAACATTTTATTGTTCAACAAGCAGAAGAAACGGCGTTCATTCATCAACCATCTGCGAAAATCAATATTGTTAAAAACAAAGTATCTGTCAAATTAGATGGTGAAATGAAGCAGACAGCTGATATACCACAAAAACAAGAACGTTTAGTGACCGCTATCAGTGCGAATTTACAACAGCTATTTGGTATTGAAAGCAACATCCAGACAGAGGTCATCTTGAAGGATGCTGAAATAAAACCCACACCGCATCAACAACCACGTGTGGTATAGGAGGAAAATGAGATGAATGAATGGTTCAGTCATTATAAAATTCCAACTATTTTTGCAGTGTTGGGTTTGATTCTAGCGATTCTCTTGATCACGATCGGCTTTTTGAAGACCTTGTTGCTATTGATATTCACTGCACTAGGCACATATCTGGGATTTTATCTAAAAGAAGTCGGTTTCTTTGAGCAATTTCAAAGACCGCAACGCTAAAATTTGGTACTATTATATTAATTTAAAGAAGATATTAGGAGGAATGTACGATGGAAAACCAAACAAAACCAACAACAACAGGTGTTAAAGGAGAATTAACTTACGAAGATAAAGTGATTCAAAAAATCGTAGGCATTGCACTAGAATCTGTAGAGGGTCTATTAACAGTAGATGGTGGCTTCTTCTCAAATATCGCCGGCAAATTAGTGAATACGGATGATGTCACTTCTGGTATCAACGTTGAAGTTGGGAAAAAACAAGTAGCTGTTGATTTAGATATCATTGCTGAATATGGCAGTGACATGACAACGATCTATGATCAAATCAAAGATGTTGTATCAACACAAGTCAATAAAATGACGAACTTAGATGTCATTGAAGTGAATGTGAATGTTGCGGATGTCAAAACCCGTGAACAATTCGAAAAAGATTCCGAAACAGTGCAAGATAAAGTCAGCAGTGCTGCTGAAACAACTGGCGACTTTGCTTCAAAACAAGGACGCAAAGCCAAAGGTGCCTTCAACAAAACAACGACTAAAATCCAAGAAAACAACGAACCACGGGTTCAATAATTTTATGAAGCGTGAACGACCAGTCACAAGACTGGTCGTTTTTTTTTATTTAACGCGCTTCTTAGACACAGGTATTTAAGAGATTCATTAAAGAATCAAAAAGATCAAAGAACTTATCGTGAAGTTTTTGGTATTTTGATGTATAATGCAAGATACTGAAAAGTTGCGACCTTCAAATCGTAGATGATTTCAGAATCTATAATTGAAATGATGGTGATTCAATCATGTCTAACGCAAACACCCGAGTGGTGGTTGGAATGAGCGGCGGGGTGGACTCGTCGGTAACAGCACTTTTGCTGAAAGAACAAGGGTATGATGTTGTCGGGATCTTTATGAAAAACTGGGACGATACCGATGAAAATGGCGTTTGTACCGCAACAGAAGATTATAAGGATGTAGCGAAAGTCGCTGCCCAAATTGGGATTCCTTACTATTCTGTCAATTTCGAAAAAGAATATTGGGACCGCGTGTTTGAATACTTCTTAGCAGAATATCGCGCAGGACGGACTCCGAATCCAGATGTGATGTGTAATAAAGAAATCAAATTCAAAGCCTTTTTGGATTATGCAATGGATTTGGGTGCAGACTACGTGGCGACTGGACACTACGCACAAGTAACGGTTGATGCAGATGGCACAACGCATATGTTGCGGGGTGTTGACAATAACAAAGATCAAACGTATTTCTTAAGTCAATTGTCACAAGCACAATTAAGCAAAACCATGTTTCCTTTAGGCGGCATGGAAAAATCAGAAGTCCGCGCAATTGCGGAACGTGCTGGTTTGGCTACTGCCAAGAAGAAAGATTCAACTGGCGTGTGTTTTATTGGCGAAAAGAATTTCAAACAATTTTTAAGTAATTATTTGCCTGCAAAAAAAGGCAATATGGTGACCTTAGACGGTGAAGTCAAGGGCCAACATGATGGCTTGATGTATTATACGATCGGTCAAAGACAAGGTCTAGGAATCGGCGGCGGCGGTGCGACCCAAGAACCATGGTTTGTGGTTGGCAAAGATTTAGCCACCAACACATTGTACGTTGGTCAAGGTTTCCACCATCCAGCATTGTATGCTGATCGGTTAGAAGCCAGTCAAATCCATTTCACAACAGCTGAAGATCGTGGCACGACGTTCAAATGTACAGCGAAATTCCGCTATCGTCAACAAGATGTACCGGTGACGGTCCATTTATTAGATGGTGATCGTGCAGAAGTGGTTTTTGACGAACCTGTACGGGCAATCACGCCTGGACAAGCAGTTGTCTTTTATGATGACATGGAATGTTTAGGCGGCGGATTGATCGATGCCGCTTATCAAGAAGCCAAAGAATTGCAATACGTTTAACCACTAACAAAATCAGCCCTAGCTAAGAACACTGAACCAATCAGTTGCACTTAGCTAGGGCTTTCTTTATTTGTACCAACGAATGTTTTGCGTAATCAAGAGAACCAAAAAAATAGGTAGCCGTTTATTCTTTGATCTTGAAAAGGTTGATCTTTTCGCTAAATGCAGCGACTTGTGAAGGAGCGATCGTACAGGTTATCTTGGAATTCAAGATGGGGGATATGTTCCAACGCCACATTGAGGATTTGACAGATATTTCTCTAGTAATAGTGACCTACTTGATGAATATTTCAGCAGTGCTTTTATTACCGATCAATGTGATTATGGATGATTTAATCGACGTGCCGATACCAAAGCCCTAAAAAAGAACATCGGTATCTTCTCTGAAAATTCAGTGATGGCTTTCTCATTGGCTTGGGATTGGGATTAGCCACAGCTTATGGGGTGTTAGATCCATTGGATTTAGCTATTCAAATCGCGACTGCAATGGCGTTGTTCCCAACGAGCTCAAAAATGTTTATGCAGTCCCTTTCACCACTTGCTGCTGCAATGTTGGAAATGATGAAAAATCGCTTCAAAAATCGGGAAGTTTATATGGGGTTAGATTGGCCCGTATTAGCTGGTCGCTCTGAGATTTGGGTCACTGCTATCTGGTTGGTACCTGTCTTTATTGGCTATGCCATCATCTTACCGGGAAATGCTGTTTTGTCGTTAGTGTTGTAAGGGAGCGCTTCATCAAACTCAGGTCGTTTCAAGTCAAATCAATCATCTTGCCTTAGCCGTACTATTTGGTTTAGCAGGGTATTTGATTGTTTTAAAAAGTTCTACTTTTTGTCCTCTCAGATTGCGGGGCATTCCGATCAGTATAATCAAGCAGAAGTCAAGTGGGGCAAAATTGCGGGAGTTGTCGCCATCTTTGTTACGCTGATCAATTTGATTTTGGTCTTTGTGTGAGTGCGGCGGAAAAAAAGCCGCCAAAAGAAATCTTTGACGGAAAATGGTTTGCTTTGGTCATGATTAATCATCAAATTCGACTTGGTGTGCTTGAAAAAAGCGGTAATACTGCTGGACACTGGCTAACTGGGTCCACTTCCGCACATCGACGGGCGTTTGATCTAAGTCATAGATTTTGGCTTCCTTTAAAGATAAAACGAAAGGACTATGAGTAGCAATAATGAATTGGCACTGCTCATAGCGAACAAAATCTTCTAGTAACTGCACCAGTTCCAGCTGACGCTCAGCAGAAAGGGAATTTTCTGGTTCATCTAATAAGTAAAGGCTGTTGGGACGAATCTTTTCTTGAAAGAAGCGAAAGGCACTTTCACCATTGGAATATTCTCGGACGTTGTCGATCAAGTGCTTGCGGGTGAATTTGGACTGTGTGTTGGATCGTGCGAGATTGATTTTCTTCAATTCATGGTAATCGTCAAAACCTGTGAAACGAAAGTCCGCATACTTTGCTTGGTAGTATTCTTGAAATACTTCTTCTCGGCGATGATCGATCCCTTGATTTAAGTTTCGAATATCCAGCATGAAGTCAAAGACGTCATCGCTGGTCAAAAGCACTTTTTCTTGCGGTTCGTCGTTGCTACGAGTAGAACAGTAGGATAAGTAGTCCTCGAAAAAATTCGACCGATTATACGCAGCAAAGCGCTGCGCGTGGATCTTTTCGGCAATTACGTTCAATGCAGTGGTTTTTCCAGAACCATTGCCGCCATATAAAATCGTGATTGGTTCAAAATCAATCTGCTGAAAACGGCGGGCACTGAGAATCTGAAAAGGGTAGTAAGAATCATAGACAGTCCGTTGAATGGAAAGGAAAAAATCAAACTCGGCTTCTTGATCGGGAAAAGTGATTTGTTCGAGATACATGGAGCACCTCCTGACAGTTTCGTGGTTGCCTTTATTGTAGCATATCCATCATAGATAAAAATTTTTGCGAAGTTAAAATAAATCTTGTTTGGTTTTTTTTTATTCTTTTTCTGTTATATTCACATTCGTTTTCTTCTATGCTAGACTATAGAGGAAAGAAAATAACTGTAATCTTAAACGGATCATTTTATATTAAAAAAAACGATGATTTTATAAATGTTTTAAAGAGTGCTTAATTGTTGAAACTTATTTCTTGCAAGTTTAGGTAAAAGTGACTAATATGAGTAAGGAATCGTGAGAGGAGCAATGGAATGTATCAAGTTGTAGTCATGTATGGTGACAATGAGCCGTGGTGGTTTTTTGAGGGATGGCAGTCAGATATTCAAGAGGCGTTCACATTTGCAACCTTTAGCGAAGCCAAGTCATTTTATGAAAATAAATGGCAAGAAATTAGAAATGATTATTCTTACATAAATGCAAAATCAAACTTTATGACGGCTTTTTGGAATGAAGAAGATGAGCGCTGGTGCGAAGAATGCGACGATTACCTTCAACAATACATTGGGTTAGCACTACTCAAAGAATATCAACAAGTCGTCGACGAAAGCGAGAAAGATTTTTATGAAACAACTAATTCTAGCGGAAAAGCCAAGCGTTGCCAAAGACCTCAGCAAAGTATTGGGCTGTGAGCAAAAACATAAAAACTATTACGAAGGACCCAAGGTAATTGTCACTTGGGCCCTTGGTCATTTATTGGGCTTGAAAATGCCTGAAGATTTAAATAAAGACTGGGCCAACTGGCAGCTGGAGACTTTGCCAATGATTCCCAAAAATATCGGTATCAAACCGTTGCCGAAGACAGGTCAGCAATTAAAAGCGATCAAACAGCTGGCACAGCGTAAAGACGTATCAGAAGTCGTTATCGCTACCGATGCTGGTCGAGAAGGCGAGTTGGTGGCACGTTGGATCCTTGAATGGGTACGTTTTGATAAACCAGTTAAGCGGTTATGGATCTCTTCCCAGACACCCAAAGCAATCAAAGATGGTTTTGCCAAGCTGCAGCCAGCCCGAAACTATGATAATCTTTACCATTCGGCACTTGCACGGGCAAAAGCGGACTGGTTGATAGGTCTAAACGTGACAAGAGCATTAACAGTCAAATACCAAGACAATTTGAGTGCAGGTCGTGTCCAGACACCGACCTTAGCTTTGGTGCGGGATCAAGAAATGAACATTGAAGGGTTCCGTCCGCAAACCTACCATGTGATTACCTTGACTGCAGGGGATGCGAAAGCAAAACTGCACTTAAAAAATCCATATCAACTGAAAGAACGGACGGATGCGGAAGCATTGGTCAAATCGATGAGTCAGCAGAACGGTCGCGTGACAGCCATCGAAGAAAAAATCAAAACAGAGTCTGCACCATTACCCTATGATTTGACAGAAATCCAGAGAGAAGCCAACCAACGGTTCGATTTTTCTGCGAAAAAGACCTTATCTTTGGTTCAAAGCTTATATGAAGTTCACAAAATCGTGACATATCCTCGGACAGATTCAAAATATTTAACCAATGATATGAAAGCGACGATGAAAGAACGGCTGCAAGCTGTGGCGGATTTTGCACCAGAAGTCAAAGGGTATATCAAGAATGGGGCAGTTGTCCAGCAGCAAGCGGTTTTCAATGACAAAAAAGTCAGTGATCACCATGCCTTATTGCCGACAGAACAACGGGCACGTTATGAAAAGCTATCTAACGACGAGCAACGGATCTATCAAATGATCGTGGCACGTTTCTTGATGCTCTTCGCTAAACCCCACAAGAAACAACAACAGAAAGTGACCGTTTCTTTTGGCCAGGAAAAATTTGTCTTTACCCACAATACGATCATAGAGGCTGGTTGGAAAACAACAGGCGATGATGAAACGCAAGCAATGACTTGGCAAAAGGATAGTGCCGTCAAACCAGTATTTACGATTCAAAAAGAACTGACGACACCGCCAAAACCATTAAATGAAGGTACACTGCTTGGCAAGATGGAGAAACATAGTTTAGGCACACCAGCTACGAGAGCTGAGATCATTGAAAAATTGATCAAATCAGAATTGATGGAACGGACACCAAGTGGATTGCAAGTATCACCTAAAGGCAAACAATTGTTGATTTTGGTCAATCCTTCATTGGTGACCCCCGAACTAACAGAAAAATGGGAGAAAGAATTAGAGGCGATTGCGAAAGGCAGTTATTCCGCCCAAACCTTCCTTGCCCAAATTGAAGCGGACACCAAACAATTGGTCAAAGAAATCAAACAAAGTGAAAGCAAATACCAAGACTTTTCTTTGACCCAAAAAAAATGTCCAGAATGTGGCGAACCATTGCGGGAAAAGAGTACCCGTGACGGGAAAATTTATGTGTGTTCAAGCAGTACGTGCAAATACCGGCGTCGGAAAGATCCGAAAGTATCGAATCATCGTTGTCCGCAATGTCATCGTAAGATGGAAATCATTGATGGACAAAAAGGCGCTTATTTTCGTTGCAAGTTTGATGGAACAACAGAGAAAATGGCAGACAAAAAAGAGCGCAGCAAAAAAATAACTAAACATGAAGAACGACGTTTGATGAATAAAATCAACCAAGATGAGCCGCAAGAAAGTCCATTGGCAGCCGCATTGAAAGCGGCAATGGAGAAAAAATAGCGATTCATGCCTAAGGCAAAAAAACCCTCAAAAACATTTTTTTTGAGGGTTTTTTTGCTTATAGCGGAGGCAACCGCAATTTGAAAAGAGCCAGTGATTGTTTGTACCGAAACATATTGTTTCCATTATGCTGGAAGGATTCTTTTTGAGCACACAGCTGTTTTGTGTGTATAGTCGCGATTCAAATCAGATGAATCAAACAAGTACCCAAAAAGAGACAGCCATCAGACTGTCTCTTTTTGGGGGATACAAATAAGGAATAAAAGTGGATATTAGTTAAATGCGACTGCCTAGGGGGCAAATCCGAGAACAGTGCACGGTAACTACAGATTAAGGTAAAGTGATGACATTTTCTGAATCTTTATCAAAGAAATGTGCTTTGTTGATATTGAAAGCCAAATCAACTGTTTCTCCTGGGCGATGGAAATCCCGGGCATCTACTTTGGAAATAAATTCAGTGGCACCAACTCTTGTATAAAGCATTGTTTCAGCACCAAGTAATTCTGATACAACGACTTCGGCACGAACAGTTGCTTCTGGAGAAGTTTCTAATGCGATTTGCTCGCTATGGATATCTTCGGGACGAATACCAAATACCAATTCTTTGCCTTCGTAGCCTTTTTCAACGAGTACTTTGTTTTTCCCTTCAGGAATGCGCAAGTTCAAGCTTTGGCCATCTGAGATCACGCCGTTTTTCAATGTTACATTGAAGAAGTTCATGGCAGGTGAACCGATAAAGCCGGCTACAAACATATTTTTTGGTGTGTTGTAAACTTCTTTTGGTGAACCAATTTGTTGGATAAAACCGTCTTTCATGATAACGATCCGGTCAGCCATGGTCATCGCTTCTGTTTGGTCATGGGTTACGTAGATCGTTGTTGTTTCTAAACGTTGGTGCAGTTTAGCGATTTCAGCACGCATGGCTACACGCAGTTTTGCATCCAAGTTAGATAAAGGCTCATCCATCAAGAAGACTTTTGCATCACGGACGATTGCACGACCTAGTGCGACCCGCTGACGTTGTCCACCTGAAAGGGCAGCCGGTTTGCGGTCTAAGTATTCAGTCAAACCTAAGATCTCAGCTGCATTTTCAACACGTTTTTTGATTTCTTCTTTGTCATATTTACGCAATTTCAAACCGAAGGCCATATTGTTGAATACAGTCATGTGGGGATACAACGCGTAGTTCTGGAATACCATGGCAATATCGCGGTCTTTAGGCGCTACATCATTCATGACTTTGCCGCCGATGCTTAATTCACCTTCAGAAATATCTTCTAATCCGGCGATCATTCGAAGTGTTGTTGATTTACCACAACCGGAAGGTCCAACAAAGACGATAAATTCGCGATCCGCGATATCTAAGTTAAAATCTGTTACAGAATAGGTATCATTGTTGTCATATTTTTTGTGAATATTCTTTAAGGCCATTTCTACCATTCGGATTACCTCTTTCGATTTAGTTTACATGCTTATCATAAATGAAAACGCTTCGATTGGACAACGTAAAGATGCACAAGAAAAAAGCGTTTTCTTGTGCATGTTGTTTAGTCTGTGTGTGTGGAAAAAGTTTGGCATAAAAAATAGCCTAGCAGCAGGTCGTCCATGATTTTAAGATTCAAATTTGTAGCTGTTTGAAATTTGTCGATCTTATATAGCAAGGAGTTCCGATGCATAAACAGCGCTTTGGCGGTCGAGCTGGCATTTCCTTGATGTTGCCATAATGCACGAATAATCGTTTCTGTTTCTTCTTCGAACCAATCTAAATAAAGCGTTCGAAGCAAAGCGAGATAAGGCTTCGCCCCAGAAATGAATAGTGTGGACAACCCAGTCGGCAAGTCCAAACTCTTTTGATGTTTGCGTAATTGCAAGACTTCATAGTAAAAAGTAGCTTCTTCTTCCCATAATTGCGTAAAATCATGTTCCGAACGATGGAACGGACCTACAAACAATTGAGAATAGCAATCGAAATCCATATCTAGGGCGACAAATAAGCCATCCAAATCTTCAACACGCAGATTTTCCCCGCTATGGGCCTCGACAATGACCGCTTGGTTATCATAAATAAAGAACAAATCAACAACAGCGGGCAACATTTGTTGAATCTCCGCCAGCCATTCCGACTGCAGCCCATCTATGACTTTGGTGAAATGAACGTGGATAAAACGATACATATTTGGTGAAGAGACAGGCTGATGGTCAAATAAAATCGGGTACCATGGATGTGCTTGATGGTCGATATTTTTTTGGCGGTCACCTTCTCGCATCTGAAACAAAAGCAACTCTTTCTTGCTTAATGTTTCCTTGGGAATCCAGATAAATTGTCGTCCAAACGGGACAGACAGTAGCCCTTGATCATTGGATGCAGATGGATGCAACGTGGCTTCTGGAAAATGATGTTTGATTTCTTGAAATGAATTGATAGTGGAAAACCTCCTTTAGTCAACAGAGTTTGATTCTAGTATAGCATGTTCTTCCATCGAGTTTACAACTATTTATAGAAATAAAGGTTGACAAGAAAGCGCCTTCTTGATATCGTATATGTACGGACAACTTTTGAAAGATGTGATATTAATGGCGAATAAGTACGAACAACTTGCGGATATTTTACGAGAGCAAATTCGATTGGGTACGTATCAAGAAGGGGATGCAATCCCTACTGAAGCTGCATTGCAAGAAGCGTTTCAATTTAGCCGCCACACCGTGCGGCAAGCAATTGCTGTGTTGGTCAACGAGGGCTATTTACGAAAAGAACGAGGATCGGGTACATATGTATCAATACCTATGACTCAGAATCAGTCCAGTCGCAAAACGATTGGCATCATGATGACGTATTTGTCGGATTACATTTTTCCGTCAATCATGCGTGGCGTGGAACAAACATTGAGAGAACAAGGGTATTCCTTGTTGCTGGGATCGACCAATAATGACCATGTACAAGAGCGTGCATGTTTGCAGCAAATGATCGATCAAGGCGTGGATGGCTTGATTATAGAACCAACAAAAAGTAACCAATACAATCCTAATTTGGCCTATTACGCAGCTTTGAAAGAAAAAGGGATACCTGTGGTGATGATCAATGCCTACTATGAAGAATTAGACTTACCGCATATTTGTGTCAATGATACAAAGTCTGGCTTTTTGGCCGCAAATCATTTGTTGCAAGGTGGCCACACACGATTGATGATGGTCACGAAAATCGATGATCTACAAGGGAAATATCGTTTGAAAGGTTTCGTTAAAGCATTGACCAATGCCAAATGTTCCTTTTCATCTGAGGATGTATTGACCTATACAACAGAAACGAAAGAAGCCGTGATCAAGCAAGCAGTCGATCAATTGATCCATGAAGAGAATCAAATCACAGGGATCGTCTGCTATAACGATGAGATCGCGCAACAGATGATCCAAGCACTGACAGCAGCTGGAAAGTCTGTGCCAGAAGATATATCGATCATTGGCAATGACGATTCTCCTTTAAGTACACTTGCCGTCCCAACGATCACCACGTTGACGCATCCGAAAGAAGCGATGGGACAATTGGCTGCCCAATGGGTCATTACTGGCAAAACCGCGGAGACAGACGCGTTTTATTTTGAACCGGACTTGATCGTCCGTGATTCAGCAATCAATCATAAAGGAGTGTAATTTTGATGACGGATCATATGCAGCAAGCCATCAAAGAGGGCCGGACATCGTTAGGGATCGAGTTAGGGTCGACACGTATCAAAGCAGTGTTGATCGATGATCAGTTTCAAACGATTGCTTCTGGTAGTTTTGAGTGGGAGAACCAATTGGCAGAGGGAATCTGGACGTACAGCATGGATGCTGTATGGCAAGGGATTCAAGCAAGTTATCAGACGTTGCGTCAAGCTGTCCAAGACAAATACGATCTTACATTGACCAAAATCGGTACGATCGGCTTTTCAGCAATGATGCATGGTTATTTGGCTTTTGATGCACAAGATCAACTATTGGTACCTTTTCGGACATGGCGCAATGCAATCACGGAAGAAGCAGAACAGCAGCTAACGGCATTATTTCAATACAATATTCCGCAACGATGGAGTATTGCGCATCTCTATCAAGCCGTGCTGAATCATGAGGACCATGTTGCAGATGTGGCTTTTTTCACCACCTTGGCAGGGTATGTGCATTGGCAATTGACCGGTGAGAAGGTCATTGGTATCGGGGATGCTTCAGGGATGTTTCCGATCGATAGTCAGACGAAAGATTTTGATGCCTCAAAAATCGCCCAATTTGATGCCCAAATTGACGGACAGGCGTATCCATGGCACCTAAAAGAGATTTTGCCGCAAGTTCTTGTGGCCGGCAGTCCAGCCGGCAGCTTAACGGCTGCGGGGGCTTTACGATTGGATCCTTCCGGTAATTTGGCAGCTGGCATTCCCCTATGCCCTCCAGAAGGAGATGCAGGTACTGGGATGGTGGCAACAAATAGTGTGGCACCCAAAACAGGAAATGTATCCGCAGGCACATCAGCATTTGCAATGATCGTGTTAGAAGAACCATTGAAACAGGTCCATCCAGAAATCGATATGGTCACTACGCCAGCGGGTGATTTAGTGGCGATGGTCCACACCAACAACTGTACCTCTGAAATCAATGCCTGGGTCAAACTATTCAAAGAATTTACGACAGCGGCTGGTATGGATCAGTCAGTTGAAGACATTTTTTCTCTCTTATTCAATGAAGCAATCAAAGGGGATCCGTCTTGTGGCGGTTTACTCTCTTATGGATATTATTCCGGAGAAAACATTACTAAGATAGCAGCAGGGCGTCCACTTTTTGTCCGTACGCCTGAGAGCGCCTTCACGTTGCCGAACTTTATGCGGATGCATCTTTACAGTGCTTTTGGTGCCATGAAAATTGGCATGAAGATCCTTGAGGCTGAAGCGGTAACGATTGAACGAATCGTGGGGCATGGGGGCATTTTCAAAACGCCTGAGGTCGCGCAACGCATTCTGGCTGCAGCCATGGAAGCACCAGTCACTGTCATGGAAACAGCAGGTGAAGGGGGCGCGTGGGGAATTGCGATCCTTGCAGAATACCTCAGACGCCAGTCCGAAAACCAGACCCTTGATGCATTTCTGAATGAAATCGTTTTCCGAGGAGATACAGGCACAACATTGGCGCCATTGCCAGCTGATATTGAAGGATTTGACACATTTGTGGCGCGCTATCAAGCTGGATTGCCAATCGAACAAGCAGCGATCGATTATTTGAAATAAGAGAAAGAAGGCGAGATATGTGTTAGAACAGCTCAAAGAAGAAGTGTTTCAAGCCAATTTAGATCTGCCAAAACACGGATTGATCAAATACACGTGGGGCAATGTATCAGCTGTGGATCGCGAACGGGAACTCTTTGTGATCAAGCCCAGTGGTGTCGACTATGAAACCATGCAAGCAAGTGACATGGTCGTTTGTGACTTTGAAGGAAAGATTGTGGAAGGTCAGATGAATCCCTCTTCTGATACACCGACCCATGCTGTTTTATACAAAGCATTTCCAGAGATCGGCGGTATTGTCCACACCCATTCCACATGGGCAACCAGTTGGGCGCAAGCCGGGATCGATTTGCCGGCCATGGGCACGACCCATGCAGATACGTTTTATGGCGCAGTGCCATGTGCACGATTTTTGACGCAAAAAGAAATTGATGATGGCTACGAGGCTAAAACCGGTCATGTGATTGTGGAAACCTTTAAAGAACGAGGCATCCAACCATTAGAGATTCCGGGTGTCTTATTGCATGGACATGGCCCTTTTACTTGGGGCAAAGATGCTGACTCCGCTGTGATGCATGCTGTCGTCTTGGAAGAAGTAGCCAAAATGAATGTCATAACCAGACAGCTGAACAGCTACGCCACTGAGCTGCCGCAACGGATCTTGGATAAACATTATTTAAGAAAACACGGAAAAGATGCCTATTATGGGCAAAATAATTAAAAAGGAGCAACTCACAATGTTAGAAATCGGAAAAAAAGAATTTTGGTTTGTCGTAGGCTCGCAGCATTTATATGGAGAAGAAGCGTTAAATGAGGTCAAAGCCCACGCCGATGAAATGGTTCAACACTTAAATGATAGCGGTAACTTGCCATATCCAGTCGTATTGCAAGAACTGGCCGTAACACCAGATACCATCACGAAGATCATGAAAGAAGTCAACTATCGGGATGAAGTTGCGGGAGTGATCACCTGGATGCATACTTTTTCGCCTGCGAAAATGTGGATTCGCGGGACCAAATTATTGCAAAAACCCTTGCTCCATTTAGCAACACAGTACAATGAAAGTATTCCATGGGCAACCATCGACATGGATTTTATGAACTTGAATCAAGCGGCCCATGGTGACCGAGAATATGGCTTCATCAACGCTCGATTGAATAAGCAAAATAAGATCGTTGTTGGCTATTGGAAAAATGAGAAAATCCAAAAAGAAATCGCTGCTTGGATGGATACTGCGGTTGCCTATAACGAAAGTTTCCAAATCAAAGTCGCACGTTTCGGTGACAATATGCGTAATGTTGGTGTGACAGAAGGAGATAAAGTAGAAGCGCAAATCCAATTTGGTTGGACTGTCGATTATTTTGGCATAGGAGATTTGGTCCAATATATTGATGCAGTAACAGAGGACGAAGTCGCTGCACTATTCACGGAGTATCGTGACTTATATGACTTCGACTATGGTGAATATGACCATCAAAAATGGGAAGACCATGTCAAAGTCCAAGCCAAACAAGAAATCGGCTTACGGCGGTTTTTAGAAGCTGGGGGCTATACAGCGTTCACAACCAACTTTGAAGACCTTTATGGCATGCAGCAGTTGCCGGGATTAGCTGTCCAACGGTTGATGGCAGAAGGCTATGGCTTCGCAGGAGAAGGTGACTGGAAAACGGCCGCGATTGATCGCTTAATGAAAATCATGGCCCATAATCAAGCAACTGGATTTATGGAAGATTATACGTATGAATTAGCAGAAGGCAAAGAAGCAATCCTGCAATCCCATATGATGGAAGTCGACCCAGTTTTGGCTGCTAATAAGCCTAAAATCGTTGTTTCCCCGTTATCGATGGGTGATCGTGAAGACCCAGCTCGATTGGTCTTCGATGGCCAAGGCGGTGCAGGGGTAGTGGTATCGATGGCTGACTTTGGTACCCATTATAAATTATTGATCAATGAAGTCGATGCCTTCGAACCCACAGAAGAGGCACCAAAATTACCGGTAGCTCGGATCATGTGGACACCGCGGCCAAACTTCCATGAAGGCGTCAAACAATGGATCGAAACAGGTGGTGGACATCATACTGTCGTATCTCTTGCTTTGACAGCTGACCAAATCGAAACATGGGCGAAACTCGTTGGATTGGAATTTGTGACCATCAAATAACCTGTACACTGGCAAAATTTTTGCCAGTGTTTTTTTGTGTTTCATTAGGCTTAAGCAATCAGCAAAATTGACTTTTATTTTCCCCGCGCATAGACTTTTATATATCAAGTACAGGTAGGATGAAGGAGGAGCAACATGACGAATCAATATGAAACAAAAGAATATTTTTCTAAAATGAATGCGTGGTGGCGTGCGGCGAATTATCTGTCTGTAGGTCAAATTTATCTGAAAGACAATCCATTATTACGTAGACCAATCGAAGAAAAGGACTTAAAAGTCCATCCGATCGGTCACTGGGGTACGATTGCTGGTCAAAACTTCATTTACACGCATTTGAACCGGGTCATCAACAAATATGATTTGAATATGTTTTATATCGAAGGTCCTGGGCATGGTGGACAAGTAATGGTGTCCAATGCCTATCTTGATGGAAGCTATACGGAAATTTATCCGCAGGCGACCCAAGATGAAGCAGGGATGCAGCATTTATTCAAGATCTTTTCTTTTCCTGGCGGGATTGCTTCCCATGCAGCACCAGAAACACCTGGCTCGATCCATGAAGGTGGCGAATTAGGATACTCGATTTCTCATGGCGTTGGTGCGATATTAGACAATCCAGAAGTAATCGCTGCAGTCGTGGTCGGTGATGGAGAAGCTGAAACCGGTCCGTTAGCGGGCAGCTGGTTCTCAAATACCTTTATCAACCCAGTCAATGATGGCGCCGTGTTGCCGATCTTGCATTTGAATGGGGCGAAAATCTCTAATCCAACGATCTTAGCCCGCAAGAGTGATGCAGAGTTAACCCAATATTTTGCAGGTATGGGCTGGACGCCCTACTTTGTGGAAGGCGATGATCCTGAGATCATTCATCCGCAAATGGCACAACAAATGGACAAAGCCATCGAGTCCATCAAAGACATTCAACGAAAAGCACGACAACACCCTGCTGATCAATCTGAAATGCCGAAATGGCCGGTATTGATCCTGCGGACGCCTAAAGGGTGGACCGGACCGAAAGTGTGGGATGGCGAGCCTATCGAAGGCGGTTTCCGTGCCCATCAAGTGCCGATCCCTGTAGATGCGCACCATATGGCACATGTCGATGTCTTAACTGATTGGCTGCAATCTTATGGGCCGGATGACCTGTTTGACACCCACGGCAGGCTCAAAGCAGAGATCCAGGCGTTGGCGCCTCAAGACACCCAGCGCATGGCGCTTCATCCAATCACCAATGGCGGCATTGATCCGCAGCCGTTACACTTGCCAAAGTGGCAAGCTCATGCGATTGACGTAGATACACCAGGGGCAGTCACCGCACAAGATATGATGGTTTTTGGGAAATTTGCCAGAGATATCATCACTGAAAATCCAACTAATTTCCGCATTTTCGGCCCAGATGAAGCCAAATCTAATCGGTTGAATCATGTATTTGATGTGACGAATCGCCAATGGTTAGAAGCCAAACATCCTGATTACGATGAATGGCTGTCTTCTGTGGGACGGGTCATTGATTCTCAATTGTCTGAACATCAAGCAGAAGGCTTCCTTGAGGGCTATGTACTGACTGGCAGACACGGGTTCTTTGCGAGTTACGAATCTTTCTTGCGGGTGGTGGACTCGATGATCACCCAGCATTTCAAATGGTTGCGCAAAGCCAATGATTTGGCCTGGCGCAAGCCATATCCGTCTTTAAATTTGATTGCTTCATCAACGGTTTTCCAACAAGACCACAATGGCTACACCCATCAAGATCCAGGAATTATGACCCATATCGCTGAGAAGAAAGCGGCCTTTGTCCGTGTGTACTTGCCAGCTGATGCCAATAGTTTGATGGCAGTCATGGACAAGACATTGCAGTCGCAAAACCAAATCAACTTGGTGGTATCTTCCAAACATCCGCGTCCGCAATTTTATTCAGCAGAAGAAGCGGAAGCATTGGCCAATGATGGGTTGAAAATCATTGATTGGGCCTCAACCGATCATGGTCAAGAACCAGATATCGTGATCGCAGCTGCAGGAACAGAGCCTAATTTAGAAGCGTTGGCTACTGTATCCATACTGATCAAGGCGTTTCCAGATTTGAAAATCCGGTTTATCAATGTGGTCGATCTGCTGAAATTGCGTCGTCCTGAAGTGGATGAACGCGGGTTGAGTGATGCCGCATTTGAGTCATACTTTACAAAGGACAAACCGATTTTATTCGCCTTCCATGGGTATGAAGGATTGATCAGAGATATTTTCTTTGGTCGGCAAAATCAGCAGATTCATATCCATGGCTATCGTGAAAATGGAGACATCACGACGCCTTTTGACATGCGGATCTTGTCTGAATTGGATCGATTCCATTTAGCCAAAGATGCGGCGGAATGGGTCTATGGCGCAGACGCTGCTGATTTTGCACAAAAAATGGATGATACTGTGCACGATCATCATGACTTTATTCGAGAAAACGGATATGATATTGCGGAAGTGGAAGAATGGACCTGGCAACCATTGCCAGAGTCTAATTAATGAAAATGAGCACGGCCTTTCCAGAGAAGGAAAGGCCGTGCTCTATTTGTAATCATTCATCTTTTGAAATTTAGTCATCTGAAACAATGAGGTATCCAAGGTATTAGTTCAGTATTATTAAATAACACCTTATCGTTGTGCTGCTCAAAAATAGGAATAAAATTGGTTGTGTTATCATATATCATGATGTTATCACAAAGCGGTGCAATCAGCGCTAAGTTTTTCAAAGACTGAAAATATCTTTTACGTATGCGTTCTTTTGGTATACCATGACCGCCTTTTTCCACCCTTTGTTGTACGCGTTTTATAGCTAAGTCAGCACTATCTAATCCAACATAAAGTAAATTCACCTGAAAGCCGCTATTCCTGGATTTTTCTATCCATTTAATTTGACCCTGTCCAGACAGTGTTGTTTCTTGGTGAAATGACTTCTTCGCATCAATCGCTTGATTCATCTGCTGAATAACTTCACGCATCGCTTTCATATTATCCGCGTTTTTTTGCCAATCACCTTGATTTTTGTTCAAAATTTCATCGGCATTTATTCTTTGAGTATGTTCAAAAATTTCCGGTATAGTTTGATACAGCGTAGATTTTCCAGCACCATTTACTCCAGCAACAATGATGTATTGTAATTTTGTATTCATATTTAAATCACAAAATCTTTTTGATTAATCACTATTTTTTGCTTTTGTTGCAGTTGAAAGGTAAATAGCTCTTTGTAAAATTCGAGTTCTTCTTGTGTTTCAGCTTGTTCATAAGCTTTTTTTAAATCTAGTAAATCCATTTTCGAAACTGATATATAGATGTTCTTCAGTTCTTCTTGAATTGTCATTTTCAATCACTCCTCATATAAAGTTCAAGCGTTACAATACTTTCAATCGATGATGTTTATTGCTAATAGATAGGACCGTTAACAATGCTTAAACCTTTCGGCATCCATTTACTTATAAGTGAATATAAACATTATAGCATCACCAATTCTCATCAGCCAAATAGAAAAAACAAAAGATCAGATTGAGAGTGAATCTGGTATGTCTAAAATTTTTCTCGAAAACTTTTTACTCAATCAAAAATCTCGAAGCCATAGTTCTGGATATGCTGTTTAAGTAAAGTTAAATATTCTTGTGCCATCTCGCTAAGTTCCATTTTCTTATGTGTCAAATACCCTAGTGTCATCGAATCCTCGACAGCTAGTGGAATCGCCACGATTTTCTCATCGTTGAGTTCGCTGCTGATGATACCTGAACTGATGGTATAGCCGTTCAAGCCGACCATCAAATTGAAAATCGTTGCTCTATCACTGATACGGATATGTTTTTTGCGTTGCAAAGTACTTAAGATTTCTTCTGAAAAATAAAAGGAGTTGGTTTCTCCTTGTTCATAGGACAAATAGGTATAGTTTTCTAAGTCCTTCAATGTGATACGGTCCTTTTGTGTCAGTGGGTTGTTCCGTCCGATAAACACGTGGGGTTTTGCCTCAAACAAAGGAATGAATTGCAGATCTTTTTCACTGATCAAGCGCTGCAGGACGGTTTTATTGAAATCGTTGAGATAGATAACGCCTAATTCACTTCTGAAGGTTTGAATATCGTCCAAGACATTCTGGGTTTGGGTTTCTCTTAGGGTAAATTGAAATTCATCTTCACCAATCCGCTTGACCAATTCCACAAAGGCATGGACCACAAAGGCATAGTGTTGAGCGGATACACTAAATACGTGTTTCCTAGCAGTATCTTTACGGAAGCGTTCGTCCAATAGATTGACTTGATCTAAGATATTGCGGGCATAGTTGATAAAAGCTCGACCCTCATCAGTCAGTGTGACGCCCAATTTGCTGCGATAAAAGAGCTGCAGATCATATTCTTTTTCCAATTCTTTCATGGCTTGGGATAAAGAGGGTTGACTGATGAACAATTGTTTGGCAGCTTCGTTGAAAGAGCCCGTTTCAACGATTTTTTCTAAATATTCTAGTTGTTGAATCCGCATATGATTCTCCTTCGGTTATAGGTATTACCTATAGGAAATATAAGTTTATAAGTATTATCTATAGTATAGGATGTTTGCTAGAATAAGTCTAACAATTTTGAATTGGAGGAAAATGAATATGGCAACTGACAAATTTCAACTTGTAGGCTCTTTATTACGTCCACAAGATTTATTAGACTACAAAAACAAAATCGAACACCGTGATGACATTCACTATCCATTCTATGACGCTTTCCCTGGTTATCAAGAAACAGAAAGCAAAGCAATCGAAAACATTATTGCAGCGCAAAAAGCACATGGACTTACTGTGATCACAGATGGCGAACATGGTCGCTCTATGTGGCATCTCGATTTCCTATGGGGGCTAGATGGCGTAGAACGGTATATTGCTGACCGGGGATATGCTTTTGAAGATTTAGACGGTGGTGATTTTGAGACCCGTAAAGATATTGGCATTCGGATCACGAAACCTTTGTCAGGCAAAAACCATCATTATTTGACTTTGTTCAAAGAAACCAAAGCCCAAGCTGGAGAGGATACAGTCAAAATCACCGTTTGGGGTGCCGCGCATGCCTTTACTGAGTTGACCTTCTTCAATGATCTAGTTGGTGAAGGTCAAGTATATGCAACCAAAGAAGACTTGCGTACAGGGTTGATCAACGCGTATAAAGAATTCTTGCAAGAATACAAAGAAGCCGGTGGCGAAATCGTTCAATTCGATGACTGTTTATGGGAATTATTTGCGGATGATAATGACAAGAGCTTTTTTGCAGAAGGCAATGCGGGATTAGAAGCTTTGGCGGATGAGTTTGTGGCGATCAATAATGAAGTTGCCGATTTTGCCCATGCGTTAGGCTTAAAAGTATGGACCCATAATTGTCGCGGCAATTATCAAAGTCGTTCAGCGGCAAGCGGCACTTATAAAGCCATCGCGGAGAAATTTTTGAAAGATCAACACTATGATCGTTTCTTCTTAGAATGGGATGATGATCGCGCCGGAGATATTTCCGCTTTAGAAGCCTTAAAAGATCGGCCAAATGTCGAAGTCGTGCTGGGCTTGCTGTCTAGTAAAACATCGACATTAGACGACGAAGAAAGAGTTGTGGCATTGTTAGATAAAGCCAGCGAAATCTTGCCAAAAGACCGTTTGTACCTATCCCATCAATGCGGATTTGCTTCTTGTGACTGTGGAAATGAATTGTCAGTGGATCAGCAATGGGCCAAAATTGAACAAGGTCAAAAGTTGGCAGCAGCGTATTTTGGTTAATCAGATTTATTGAAAATTGTATAAACATCCATCTTTTTTTAAATTTTCAGAAAAAATGTTTGACAATTTCCTTAAGAGCGAGTAAAGTAAGACTCAACTTAATGAAATAGACATCGAAAAGAAGAGTAGCAAGACTTGTTGTTCAAAGAGAATCTCTGGTTGGTGCAAAGAGATAGCACAGGGTTGTGAAACACATCTTGGAGTCGTTTTTCCGAAGAAGAAGTAGGAAAGACCGGGTATGCCCGTTAGCGCTGCAGTCATTGATTGATGACTTTCTAAGATCAGTTTGCCGTGAGGCACTGATAAACAAAGGTGGAACCGCGTTGATAACGTCCTTTAGCTGTAATGGCTAGAGGACGTTTTTTTATTTTCCGACCGGATGCCTTTTTACTATTGGGAAGCCATAGACTGCTTGAGGTTTTTTCTGAGAGGAAAAAACAAATTGAGGTGGAACCACGTGTAGCGCGTCCTCTGGCATAAGCCGGAGTACGCGTTTTTTATTTATTTATTTGACCAAGGAGGAATAATTGTATGTTTGATTATTTAATCAATGTAATGCCCCAATTGCTTTCAGGTGCTGGCATTACCATCAAGTTGTTTGCACTGACTTTACTCGGATCGATTCCATTAGGTATTTTATTGGCCTTTGTATTGGCTAGTCGATTGAAAGTGTTGAAATTCATTGTACAAGTCTATGTTTGGCTGATGCGGGGCACCCCCTTGCTGCTGCAACTGATTTTTGTTTTTTATGGACTACCGATCCTGAACATTGTCTTCGATCGGTTTGACGCTGCGTTGATCGCTTTTGTTATCAATTATGCGGCTTACTTCGCAGAAATATTCCGTGGCGGCATCCAGTCGATCCCGGCAGGTCAATATGAAGCAGCGAAAGTCTTGCGGTTGAATCCAATCCAAACGATCCGGAAAATCATTATTCCGCAAGTCGTCAAAATTACGCTGCCTTCTGTCGGGAATGAAGTGATCAATTTGGTCAAAGACACATCTTTGGTGTATATCTTAGGCTTGTCAGATGTGATGCGGATCGGAAAAATCGCAATGGAGCGAGATAGTACGTTGTTGCCACTGTTAGGCGTCGCATTGATCTATTTATTGCTGACTGGGATATTCACGATATTGTTGAAACAACTTGAAAGTAAGCTTGATTATTATCGCTAGGAGGTACAACATGTTAAAACTGAATCAAATATCAAAATCTTTTGGCAACAAAAAAGTCATTGATGGCTTAGACTTAACAATTGAAGATGGCAGCATTTTGGCAGTGGTTGGTCCTTCGGGTGGGGGGAAAACAACACTTCTACGAACGCTTGCTGGTTTAGAAACGGTGGATTCTGGGACCTTTTTGTTAGATGGCAAAGCCTTTGATCCAACGGATACCAAAGAACAAGAACAAGTGGTAGGGGTAGTTTTCCAAGATTTCCAACTGTTCCCACATTTATCGGTGTTTGACAATATCACTTTGGCGCCAAAGATGGTGTTGAAGCAGGACAAAGCGACATATACGGCAAAAGCAGAAGCTTTGGCCAAACAGCTAGGATTGGATGACTTATTGAAGCAATATCCATTTCAATTATCAGGTGGTCAACGCCAACGGGTAGCGATTGCCCGAGCGATGGCGATGAATCCAAAAGTTTTGGCTTACGATGAGCCGACAAGTGCGCTAGATCCTGGCTTGCGGCAACAAGTAGAGGCGTTGATCTTGGATTTGAAAAAACAAGGTGTAACACAAATCGTGGTGACCCATGATTTGGTTTTTGCCAAAAACATTGGCGATCAATTGTTAGAAGTATCAGGAAAATAAGGGGGAGAAAAAAATGAGGAAATATGTATTATCTTTGATAGCAGCTGCCAGCATCTTGGTATTTGCGGCATGCGGAAATAGCAACAAGGCGACTGAAAGTGCCGCCGATAAGGATGAAGTCATTGTTGGGCTGGATGATACCTTCGTACCGATGGGCTTCCAAGATGACCAAGGGGAGATTGTTGGATTTGATGTCGATTTAGCCAAAGCTGTATTTGATTTAACAGGAACCAAAGTGACCTTCCAAGCAATTGACTGGTCCATGAAAGAAACAGAATTGGATAATGGCACCATCGACATGATTTGGAACGGCTATACGAAAACAGATGCCCGGGTCAAAAAGGTATTGTTTTCTGATACGTATATGGAAAACAAACAAGTGTTAGTCACTGCGAAAACAAGCAATATCACCTCATTTGATGATATGAAAGACAAAGTTTTAGGTGCCCAAGAAGGGTCTTCCGGCTATGATACATTCAATAATCAACCAGAAGTACTCAAAGACATTGTGGCAGATAATGATGCAACGTTATATGCTAGTTTCAACGAGGCATTCATTGATTTAGAAAATGGCCGGATCGATGGGCTGCTGATCGATCGTGTGTATGCAGAATACTATTTGACCCAAACAGGAAAGACCGACGATTATAATGAAATTGAAAGCCCATTTGAAGCGGAAGATTTCGCTGTGGGTGTCCGTAAAGATGATCAAGGATTAGCGGATAAAATCAACGAAGGCTTGAAGACATTACAAGAAAACGGTACATTCGCTGAAATCTCAGAGAAATGGTTTGGTGAGGATATAACGCCAAAATAAACATTGCTTAAAACGTGATGTCGATAGTTTCAGACAGCAAAAAAGGAAAGCCAAGCTTTCCTTTTTTGCTATCCTATATCTATATTTGAAGAACCAGTCTGACGCCTTAAACTTAAGGCCTTCAGGCTGGTTTTTTGTTTAGTGCTACATCATGTCTCACTCAGAGAAGACAGTGCGATTCTACAAATAGGGGTGGTCAAGCCTCATTCTCAGTAAGGGCTAAGGCAACTTTTAATGCAGGGACCAATAAATTGATTTGAGATTCACTTAAAGATTTGCCATGAAAGAGTAAGTCTTCCGGATCTTGTGTCTGAATGTACTGAATCAATTGGGAAATTTTTAATGCTATGTCGGTAGGCGCATCACTATTTTCGGACATATTTGTACCTTTAATAATGTAATCTGTGGTTACGCCATACACGTCCGCAATCTCAGCAATCATTTCTGCGTGAGGTTCTCTTGATCCGTATTCCCAATTTGCGTAAGTACTCACTGCCGTTAAACCCAATTTTTTCGCAACTTCAGTTTTTGTCCAGTCATTCTTTTCTCTTAGATCAGTCAATCGGCTTGCGATCGTTTTCAATAGGATCACCTCTCATTTTTATTTTACTCGAAGGACATCTTGAAGGAGGGGTTTTACGCTTTATGTGTAAAAAATATATTGATTTACTCTTAACGGGTAAGTATAATGATTTGAGAAGATATTCGTCTGTTTTACGTGGTATTTTTTTATTATTTGATGAATATATTCATTAAAACAAGGAGGATAAGAATGAACAAAGAAGAAAACGAGTTGTTTCGAATGGAACATATCACGAAGACGTTTCCTGGCGTAAAGGCGCTAAGTGATGTTTCCTTTTCTGTGAATAAAGGAGAGGTGCATGGATTAGTTGGTGAAAATGGTGCTGGAAAGTCAACTTTGATGAAAGTGATGTCGGGGGTCTACCAACCTGATTCAGGAGAAATATTCATTGAAGGCATCAAAGTCAAAATGACGAATATTAAAAAAGCACAGGAACAAGGTGTGGCGATCATCTTTCAAGAGTTAAATTTATTGCCCCATTTAACAGTGGCAGACAATATTTTTATCGGGCGTCAACCGACAATGAAAGGGTTCATCCATGACAAAAAGATGCATAGTGACACGCAAATCATTTTGGATGAATTGGGTATCAACTTGAATAGCTATGAAATCGTCAGCCGTTTGAGCGTTGCGCAACAACAGATGGTCGAAATTGCAAAAGCGATATCAATGGATTCGAAAATACTTGTTTTAGATGAACCTTCTGCTGCATTAACTGAAAAAGAAATTGAGCAGCTATTTAAAATCATACGAAAGCTGCAAGAAAAAAATGTTGGGATGGTCTATATTTCTCACCGAATGGAAGAATTGGCGCAAATCTGTGCGCGGGTGACCGTCCTTCGAGATGGTGCGTATATAGGAACTGAGCGCTATGCAGATATTACGACCGAAAAATTGGTGAATATGATCGTTGGCAGAGAGTTGCATAACGTCTACCCTAAACATCAACGAAAGATTGGCGATACGGTATTAGAAATCAACCATTTAGAAAATGATAGCGGTATCAATGTAGCGGGGATTTCAGTCCGTTCTGGAGAAATTGTCGGCATCGCAGGTTTAATGGGTGCTGGACGGACGGAGATTGCCCGGTGTCTTTTTGGTGCAGATAAGGCATTGAAACTAGATGTACGAATGGACGGCAAACCAGTCAAGATTACTAAGGTCAGTGATGCGATCAAATATGGGATAGGCTATGCGACTGAAGACCGGAAATATGATGGACTGGCATTGCAATTAGATGTTCGTTTCAATGTGAATATGGCTAGCTTAAGCAGAATCACACGCAAGGGAATAGTGGACGATCAAGCGGGGGAAGAAACTGCGCGTAAATATAAAGAAAAACTTTCTATACGCACACCAAGTTTAGGACAAACTGTAGCTAATTTGTCAGGAGGAAACCAACAAAAGATTGTTCTGGCAAAGTGGTTATGTAATGACGTTAACGTGTTGATCGTAGATGAACCTACTAGAGGAATCGATGTGGGTGCCAAGTACGAAGTCTATGAATTATTTAATGAATTGAGTGATTTAGGCGTGGCGATCATTATGATCAGTTCCGATTTGCCAGAAGTCTTAGGCATGAGCGACCGCATATTCGTCATTCATGAAGGGACTGTCAACGGTGAATTACCAGCTAAAGGTACAACCCAAGAAGAAATCCTGTATCTTGCAGCTGGATACAATAAAAATATGGAAAACATAAGTTAATCAAAGGAGAATCGATTGAATGAAACAAGTGACTACATTGAAAAAAGAGAAAGAGATTTTTGCTCATCGCTTTAGCTTGAGTACGAGAAAAGCAATATTTTCAGGTATTGCATTGGTTATCCTTTTTATCATATTTGCGGTTTTAAATCCAAATTTTATGGCGAAAAATAATTTGATCAATATTCTGCAACAAGTTGTGACCTATGCCATCGTGGGGTATGGGCTAACCTTTGTTTTAGTGGGTGGAGGGACTGACCTTTCTGCAGGTGCATCTATGGGCTTATCAGGAATTATTGTCACAACGTTATTAATAGCAGGTGTTCCGTTGCCTTTAGCTATTTTGATTGCGCTGATATTTGGCATTTTAATGGGCGTTCTCAATGGATTTTCAATTGAGGTTTTAGGTGTTGTTCCGTTTATTGCTACCTTAGGTACGCAATGGGTTTTTCGAGGGCTAGCCAATGTGCTTGTTGATGGAAAACCAATTTATACCAATACGATCCCCAGCCAAGAGGCGCAACAAGTATTCTATCAGATTGGTGGTGGGCGTCTGCCTGGCGGTATTCCGTATAGTGTATTGATTACTTTGATATATGGACTGATGCTAGCGTTCATTTTATCTAAGACAAAAATCGGCAGACAAATATATGCTTGTGGAAGCAATTTAGAGGCTGCAAAACTCTCTGGGATCAATGCTGTAGGTACAAGGATGTTTGCGTACTGTGTCAGTGGCTTTTCTGCATGTGTTGCAGGAATCATCGTCACCTCAAGAATATCCTCTGCGCAACCTATGGCAGGACAAGGCATGGAGCTAGAAGCAATTGCGGCAGCGGTGATTGGCGGTGTATCCAATAGTGGTGGCCAAGGTGCCATCGTCAATACGATTATCGGGGCTTTGATATTAGGCGTTCTGCGGAATGGCTTAAACATTATGGGGATCAGTTCATTTTGGCAACAAGTGATCATCGGTTTTATTCTAGTTGGTGTGATAGCACTGGATGTACGTAGAAATAAAAAAAATTAGGGGGAATACAAATGAAAAAGTTTATGTATACGCGTATCTTGATTGTCTGCAGTCTGCTTTTCCTAACCGCTTGCGCAAGCACAGAGAATGGAGAGGGAAGCAGCGATGGCAATGAAACAATCTATTTTTTGACTAAAGTTTTAGGCAATCAGTATTGGTCTGTAGTAGAGGAAGGTGCAAATGCAGCAGCCAAAGAATTGGGTGTGGATTTAGTCGTAACTGGTTTAGCCAATGAAGCTGAAGTTGAAAAACAAGTCCAACAACTACAAGATGCAGTATCAGCTGGCGCGAGTGGGATCGTTGTTGGTCCGACAGATTCGACAGCGATGGCTAACCCGGTATCAGAAGCGTTTCAATCTGGGATTCCAATCGTCATCGTTGATACAATGATCAATACCGATGATTATTCAGTCGCTTTGATGACAGATAATGTGGAAGCCGGTAGAGAAGCGGCTGAAACAATGCTAGAACTTTTGAAAAATCGAGGCATCTCGGAAAGTGAAGAAATGAAAGTTGGCGTACAAATTGGTGCTTCAGGATCACAAACAATCATTGATCGCTTGTCAGGGTTCAATGAATATTGGGATTTGCACGCACCAGATACGTGGCAAGTGTTAAATGAAGATATCAAGGTCAATGATGGCGATATCACAAAAGCGGTCGGTTTTACACAAGATATGCTGACTGCTTATCCAACGCTAAAAGCAGTATTTGGACCGAACAATGGTTCCACAGTTGGTTTTGTCACAGGTTTGATGGAAGCAAATCGGACGGATATCACATTGGTAGGTTTTGATTTCTCAAGCGAAATCGAGGATATGATTCGTACAGAAGCGTATGATGTTGCCACTATTCTACAGAAACAATATCTAATGGGCTATGAAGGTGTCAAACAAGCTGTAGAGCTCGCTCGCGGCATAGAACCTGATCAAAAAGTCGTTGATACGGGGACAATGGTGATTACCAAAGACAATATTGATGACCCAGAAATTGCAGATATTATCAACCCTTGAAACCTATGGAGGAAGTGCGTCTATGCATGAATTTCTATTGAAAATGCGCCAACAATCTAAATCCTATAAAGCCAGAGAAAAAGCCTTCAATGAATTTTCCGACTTTATTTTTCCTTATGGGGAATCACAGCAGAGAAAAGTCACGTGTTTACTGATTGAGTTGTTCCCTAAAGAAAGAGAAAAATTTGTTCTGCTTTACTATATATTACTTAAGGACGCTTATATGACATTACAGGATTTTGATCAAGCGTATCAGATCGTCAAGAAGAAAAAAATCATTTCGGAAAATAAGCGCACCAAACTGCTGCTGCAAGCATTGATTGACATAGATTGTGGGATTGATGGCGCACTGAATTATCCTTTTGCACATGAGATAACCAGTTCTGATAGATATATGTGATGCAGTGATTTTTGTACTACATGCGTGCAATAGATATAGGGCTAAGGGGAGGGATTGACTATGCGCGTACCGACAATAAGATTGAATGACGAAGAAGAGGCATTATTTCAAAATTATGCTGCTTTAACCGGTCAACCTTTATCTATATTCATGAAACACGCATTAACAGAAATAAATGAAGACATCTTTGATGTGAAAACCGGATCGGAAGCGTTAAAAAAACTCTCTGGAGAAACGATCTCTTTACAAGACATGATGCAGGCTGAAGGATTATCGGGAAAATGAGAGAATCATGATGCTATTCCGCTCGTTCTTGATATCAAGACAAGCAAACGTGAAAAAATTGATGGCAGCTAGTTGTTCTATTTCTCTATAGCATAAAATTGCTGCTTATTCGGTATGTACGATGTTGGTGTACGTAACGAATAGGCAGTTTTCTTCAATATTTTGCGGGACTTAAAAAATTCTCACAGGAAAACTTTTGTTCGCCTTCTTTTTTCGTTATAATAGATAAAGATGAAAAGAGGGATAGACATGGCGCAAAAGAAACGCGCGAAGAAACGCAAAACAAAAAAACAGCAGCAACAACAAGAAAAATTAGTATTGGTCGGCGTCGGCTTATTGTTTATCTTGTTTTCGATATTTGGCTTTTTCCATTTAGGCTTTTTGGGGATGCTGATTGCCAATGGCTTTAGAATCGTTGGCGGCAATACCTATCGGGTTCTTTGTATCGCATTAGCGGCTTATGGCGGTTGGTTAGCTATCAAAACCACTGAAGCAAAATTTCAGCAATTTCGGCGGATTATCGGTTGTCTACTGATATATCTTGGTCTATTGATTATTTTGCATGCCCATCTTTTTGGGAATGTGATCAGTGAACAAACAAATGTACTGCAAACCACATGGATGACTTTGCTAGGGGATATTCGCCGCAGTCAAGTGAGTCAGAATGTTGGGGGTGGAATGACCGGTGCGTTGCTTTATAATGGCAGTTATTTCCTTGTCTCTCAAATTGGCAGTTATATCATAGCTGTTCTTTTGATGCTGGTTGGCGGCTTTTTGTTCAGCAACATGCGCAGCCATGAATTATTGGATCATTTACAAACGGCAGGGGACAGCTTACAACGTTTCCTAGAGGGCTCTCCTGAAAAACAAGCGCAGAAAGAAGCCCGCAAAGCTGAAAAAGCGGCTGAAAGACAAGCCAAGAAAGAAGCGGAACGCGCGGCTGTTTTGGCAGAAATCAAAGAAAAGAATCAAGTGCGTCCAATGACTGAAGGGGAAAAGTTAGCCAAGGCAGAACAAGCCCAAACAACGGACACCTTCGAACCGGAACAATTGAGTTTTGTGCCGATCGATCATTTTCAAGAAGTCCCTAAAGCAACTGGCACATCCGCAGCGGCATCAGAGATGGCAGATGCACCACATCCTGCAGGCACGTCAAAACCGAGTAAACGGGTCAATGAGGATGGCGAAATTTTAGACGACGATGGCGAAGTATTGGAATTCGAAATCTCAGAAGAAGCGGAGAATCGAGATTACGAGTTGCCTTCTGCGGAATTATTGGATTCGATTCCGGCAACTGATCAAAGCAGTGAGTACAAAAAAATCGAAAAAAATATTGGTGTTCTTGAAACAACGTTTCAAAGTTTCGGTGTCGATGCCAAAGTCGTCAAAGCCAGTCTTGGGCCGGCAGTCACGAAATTTGAAGTTCAACCAGCAGTCGGTGTCAAGGTCAGCAAAATCGTTGGCTTGACAGATGATATCGCTCTGGCACTTGCCGCAAAAGATGTGCGGATGGAAGCACCGATCCCGGGTAAATCATTGATTGGGATCGAAGTGCCAAACAGCGCTATAAGCATGGTTTCTTTCAGAGAAGTGATCGATGCCCAGCCAGATCATCCAGATCAACTATTAGAAGTGCCCTTAGGACGGGATATCTCAGGGCGTGTCCAAACCGCAGATTTGACGAAAATGCCCCATCTGCTGATTGCAGGTTCGACAGGGAGCGGGAAATCTGTTGCAATCAACGGAATCATTACTAGTATTTTGATGCGGGCCAAACCCCATGAAGTCAAATTGATGATGATTGATCCAAAAATGGTTGAACTGAATGTCTATAATGGCATCCCTCACCTGTTGACACCTGTCGTGACCAATCCGCGAAAAGCCGCGCAAGCTTTGCAAAAAGTCGTCAAAGAAATGGAAGAACGCTATGAAAAATTTGCAGCGACAGGCGTAAGAAATATTACCGGCTACAATGAATTGGTCATTAACAAGAATCTAGAAGATGGTGAAAATCGGCCAATCTTGCCTTTCATTGTCGTGATCGTTGATGAATTGGCGGACTTGATGATGGTGGCCAGCAATGAAGTGGAAGATGCAATCATTCGTTTAGCGCAAATGGCGCGGGCCGCCGGTATCCATATGATTTTGGCCACACAACGGCCTAGTGTCGATGTCATCACCGGAATCATCAAAGCCAATGTTCCTTCAAGGATGGCTTTCGCCGTTTCCAGCGGGGTCGACTCTCGGACGATCATTGACAGCAACGGTGCGGAGAAATTGCTGGGTCGCGGCGATATGCTGTATTTGCCGATGGGTGAGAACAAGCCAATCCGTGTCCAAGGTGCCTTTATTTCCGATCATGAAGTCGAACGAATCGTTACCTTTGTGACGGATCAGCAAGAAGCCAATTATGAAGAGAAAATGATGGTCACTGAAGAAGAAACGAATACCAGTACTAGCGGTCAACCGCAAGATGAGTTGTTTGAAGAAGCCAAAGCGTTGGTGATCGATATGCAAACAGCAAGCGTGTCCTTATTGCAACGACGGTTTCGGGTAGGATATAATCGCGCTGCGCGTCTAGTGGATGAATTAGAAGCCCAAGGTGTGGTTGGACCATCTGAAGGAAGCAAACCTAGAAAAGTCTTGATCGAACCACAACCCGAAGAAATCCCCCCATTTGAGGAATAAATGCTGTATCCAAATACCTGTAAAGAAAGGCAAGAGGAATCATGAAGCGCAAGCATATTTTGTACCGCGATGTTGCCGATAAAATCAAAGAAGATATTTTTTCGGGCAAGTATCCAATCGGCTCATTTTTACCGACAGAAACCGAGTTGGAGGCTGTCTTCAATGTAAGTAAAATCACGGTTCGTAAAGCAATCGAACTATTGGCTGCTGATGAGTATGTCGAAAAACGTAGTGGGCGAGGAACAACAGTATTAAGCAATCGCCCCTACAATCGGTTGTCAAAAGGGACGACTTTCAGTCAGCTGTTAGAAAGAACCGGCAAAGAATATACGAAAAGAAATATTGAATTTACCCAAGTAAGCTTATCCCCTGATCATCCGGCTTATCCATTGATGGGCAAAGATGTGATGCGTTTAAAACGTCTGTACTACTTTGATCACCAGCCATTTATTTATTATGAATACCACTTGCCGATCCAGCTTAAAGGGTCGTCGATCGATGAATTGGAAGAAAAATCCCTCTATCGGTTATTAGACGAGCATCGGATGATCATTGATCGCTTCGAAGACGCCTTCGTTGGTGTTACCTTGACAACGGAGCAGCAAAAATTCATGATCACACCAGAAATATCCGCATTGAAGCGTATTCGGAAATCCTATGATATGCAAGGTGAGGTAGTAGAATACACAGAGGGAATCTATAATACTGCCTTACATCCTTACATGATTGAATTT
The DNA here is from genome assembly GCF_001297065.1 of Enterococcus sp. RIT-PI-f. Classification (GTDB taxonomy): domain Bacteria; phylum Bacillota; class Bacilli; order Lactobacillales; family Enterococcaceae; genus Enterococcus_D. The sequence continues at coordinate 271,267 of NZ_LHOX01000015.1, forward strand.
GAAGCCTAATCTCTGATTGGGCTTTTTTCGCAAAACAAAGGTACAATCAAATTGAAATGGAGCGTGATGAAATGAAAAAAATCGCCTTTATCGGTGCTGGAAATATGGCAAAAGCCATTATCAAAGGGTTGATCAAATCAGAGTTGTATGCCGCAAATGAAATTCTGGTCTATAACCATCGCTATGAACCGACATTGCAGCAATTGGAGGCTGAAACAGGGATTCAAGGGACCACCACATTGTCTGAGGCCACAGCGTATGGAGAAGTGTTGATTTTAGCGGTCAAGCCTTTTGTTTTTGCCCATTTATTGCCACAATTGCAACCGCTGTTGACGAGAAACCATGTGATCGTATCGATTGCCGCTGGTGTAACGATCGACCAAATGACCACAGCACTAGGCAGCCAAAAAATTATCCGGGTCATGCCGAATACACCTGCGCTTGTAGGTGAAGGAATGTCTTCGATCAGCCCCAATGATATGTCCACGGAAGAAGATACCCAATTTGTTCTGCGGTTGTTTGAAAGCGTGGGAAAAGCTGCTGTTGTACCAGAAAGCATGATTGATGCGGTGATAGGTGTGAGCGGTTCTTCTCCAGCCTATACTTACATGTTTATTGAAGCTTTGGCAGACGGGGCAGTTGCTGAAGGAATGCCTCGGGAGATGGCCTATGCATTTGCTTCTCAAGCTGTGCTGGGTGCCGCTAAAATGGTCTTAGAAACCAAAGAGCATCCAGGGGTCTTGAAAGATCAAGTCACTTCTCCTGGCGGGACGACGATTCAAGCGGTCAAATCGTTGGAAGAAAACGGTCTGCGCGCAGCGGTGATCCAAGCAGTCCATACAGCTGCAGAAAAAAATCGCGATATGTCGTAAGACACAATCAATCAAAGGGGTGCTTATGAAAGAATTACTGATTTTTGATTTAGATGGGTTATTGTTAGATACCGAAAAAATTTATTTTGATGGTTGGCTCGCGTTGTTTAAAGACCACAATATTCCTTTATCCGCAGAAGACATCAGCAGTTGGAGGGGACAAAGTTGGCAGCAGACGGCGGATCAATTGGCACAGGTCGTTGGCGGGCATGAACGGGTCATGACACTTCGCGCGGAGCGAGAAGGCTTCATCGAAGCACAGCTGATGAATGGGACCTTGCAAATGAAGCCCTATGCCAAAGAGACACTGCTGTTGGCCAGAGAAAAAGGGTTTATCACGGCACTGGCAACGTCGACGATGAAAGAACGGGCAGCCAAATTGCTGCCTCATTTTGATCTGCTCGCGTGCTTTGACTATCTGACTTTCGGCGATGATGTAGCCGCCCATAAGCCAGATCCAGCACCCTATGTGCGGACGTTGGCACTTGCGGATAAGACGGCCGCGCAAGCATTGGTCATGGAAGACTCTTTATTAGGGGCATTGGCCGCCACACGGGCTGGAATCGAAGTTGTATTGATCCCGGACCAAAGTTTTCAGACAACGTATACAGAAGCACAGAAAGCAGGATTAAATCTGTATGCAGAAACGGACTCACTGCAGTTTGTTTATGATCTGCTGCAAGCCGATCAACTTTGATCCTTAATCGTAATGCCTTCTTGATAGGGAGAAGGCATTTTTTTATTTACTTTCGACACAAAGTCATATCATTCGGTGTGGGTTCATGCTTCATGGTAAAGTTAAAGAAAAGAGAATGATTATCAGAATAAGATCAAAAAGTAAAGGGGTTTCATTTTGACAAAAAGGGTCTTTTGTCAAAATGCAATTCGATAGCCGATCATAGTCATTGGCGTGAAGCCAAAAACATGGTAAATTATCCTTCGATGACGAATAGTGGGGGAAGAGAAATGAAGAAGATAAAAAATGTCCTTTATTTATATAAACTAGATTGGAAACGAATTTTTTCCAATCCAATCGCAGCTTTTTTGATTATTGCATTAATGATTTTGCCCTCGCTGTATGCGTGGTTCAATATCAAAGCCTTGTGGGATCCTTACGGCAATACAAGTGAACTGCCGATCGCGGTCTATAGTGCCGATAGTGGGGCAGAATTTGAAGGAACGCAAATCAAGATTGGTGATGAAGTCATAGATACCTTACATGACAATACGCAACTAGGTTGGCGTTTCGTTGATTCAAAAGATGCCCTCGTTGAAGGGGTCAAATCAGGTGAATATTACGCGGGTATCTACTTGCCAGAAGATTTTTCAGAAGATCTGATCAGTTTTACCAGCGGAACGATCGAAAAACCAACGATCGAATATTACAGCAATGAAAAAATCAATGCCATCGCACCTAAAATCACGTCTAAGGGTGCCAGCAGTTTGCAAGAGGAGATTTCTCAGAACTTCATTGAAACCGCGAGTTCCACCCTGCTAAAGGTTTTTAACGAGATTGGGTATGATATTGATTCTAATCTGATCAGCATCAATAAAGTGAAAAATATGATTTTGGATACCGATGAAAATCTGGATACGATCGATGGCTATACGCAAGAGATCGTCACACTGCATGACAAATTTCCAGAAATCAAAGACAAGATTGCCAAAGCGGAAGAATTTACGGATTATATCCCAGAAGTCGATGCGATGGGCGATAAACTGATTGCATTAAATGACAAAATGCCTACTTTGAAAAAAGAAGCCAGCATTATTTTGACATTGCAAGAAAAAATTCCAGAGATCCAAAATGCCGGCAAACAACTAAAAATGATCGATGAAGATTTTGACGATATTGCTAGTACGATGACCGACGGGATCGATACAGCCAAACAAGGCCTGCAAATCATCGAACAAGTGCAAGCCGCGTTGCCGGAGATCGAAGACTTAGGTGATCAAGCAGCCGACTTTGCTTCTGCAACAAAAGAAGGTGCCCAACAGCTGCAAGATGCGTTGCCAAGTATCTCTAGCAGTGTGCAGGTGACGATTGATGCTATCAGCCAAGTCGCAACGACCACTGCTAGTCTGACGGACACCATCAATCAAGCGTTGGCGGATAATGAGCTGACAGATGAGGAACGGACCGCCATACGTAATGTGATTGCTGATTTCCAGCAAAATATCCAACAACAGCAAACAGCTTTAGATTCTTTGATTGCGTTCATGACCAAAATCCAAGAGGCTGGAAACAATAGTGATTTACAAACAATCATTGATCAATTGAGCAATGCCAAAGACTTATTAGGTGTATTATCTACGCGCTTGAGTGCGCTAGACAATTTGGTACAAAATGGGTCAATTGACGATATTCAGAACTACCTTAGCCAAATAACTGCAGCTGCACAAGACATCAGTAATTTACTGAATCGTATTGATGTATCTTCTATTACAAACACGATCAATGATGTCCTCACCAAATTGATCACTACGATCACCACCGCCGAAGATGTCTTGCAAAAAGCTCAAGATATTGATTTCGATTCTTTGTTGTCATCTACCAAAACAGTTGTCAGCAATGCTGTATCGATTTTGGAGAAATACCAAAAAGAATTGCCAGCGATCAAGCAAGAATTACATGACGCCAATACAATGTTGAATGGATATATGGACGAGATCGTTGCAGCCATCAATAAAGGGGCGGATTTGTATAACAATGAATTACCGATCATTGAAGATAAATTAGGTATCGCAGCGGACTTCTTGCAAAATGATTGGCCTACCGTAAAGGCGGAAATCACCTCTACGATGGATATGGTCGATGAAAAATTGCCAGAAGTTGAAAAAGCCTTAGACGCTGCGGTGGACCTCATCAACAACGACTGGCCAAATATCAAATCTGGCATTCATAAAGCTGCTGATGCGATCCGCAAAGGCGAAAGCGAAGTGGATTTAGGGGATATCATCAAGCTATTGAAACTAGATGCTACAGAAGAAGCTGAATTCTTCAAACAACCGGTTGATTTGGAAACCAATGAAATCTATCCAATCGCCAACAATGGCTCAGCCAGCACACCGTTTTACACCGCATTGTGTTTATGGGTAGGGGCATTATTGTTGTCAAGTGTTGCTACAACAGAGTATCATTTAGATAAGAAAGACAAACAACGGTTTACCAAACGAGAAACCTTTGTCGCGAGAATGATGACTTTCTTAACGATGGCGGTAGCGCAAAGTTTGATCGTTACGTTAGGAAATATGTTTCTCTTAGGTGTTGATGTGCGGAATCCTGTCTATAGCGTGCTCTTTGCCCTGCTTGTCGGATTGGCATTTATGATGATCGTCTATGTTTTAGCCGGACTCTTCGGTAACCTCGGGAAAGGAATTGCCATTATCATCTTGGTATTATCGATTTCCGGAGGTGGTGGGAATTACCCCATCCAAGTGTCTGGGAAGTTCTTCCAATTTATCAATCCTTTGTTGCCATTCACGCATGCTGTCAATCTATTGCGAGAATCAGCCGGGGGGATCTACTGGCCAAATGTATGGGCACCAGTTATCATATTGATTTGTATCTTCTTATTCTTTGGGATAGTCGGTACACTCGTTTCACCTTACGTAAGTGAGAAGTCGAAAAAATTGAGTGACATATCAAAAGAGAGTCATTTCTTCCATTAACAATAAAGCAGATAGAGCCGTTTGTTCTATCTGCTTTTTCTTCAATCTTAAGCTGGATTCTAAAAAAAAGAAGAGCATTTTACGTTGTATTTTTCATTTGATTTTCATTGACTTTTCCTGTTTTCAGGCGTAGCATACAATCTTGATCGTTCAATATTTATTATAGTTTTTATGGTATTATCATCGTATATTTTTCATGAAAAAGGAGTGTAAAATGAAGTGGACTATTTAAAACGTTTGTTGGTCGGACGTCCTTTGAAATCTGCTGAAAATGATGATCAGAAATTGACGAGAACAGCTGCCCTTGCGTTGTTATCTTCCGATGCGTTATCTTCGATCGCATACGGGACCGAGCAGATCGTGGTCGTGCTGGTCGCTTTATCAGCAGCTGCCATCTGGTATTCCTTACCAATCGCTGCATTTGTGATTATTTTATTGATTTCATTGACTTTATCGTACCGCCAAATCATCCATGCGTATCCTCACGGGGGCGGCGCCTATGTCGTAAGTAGTGAAAACCTGGGCAAAAATGCCGGCTTGATCGCAGGGGGCTCTTTGCTGATCGACTACATGTTGACAGTGGCTGTATCCGTCTCAGCGGGGGCAGAAGCCATCACCTCGGCGGTTCCAGCATTGTATGGCCATCAAGTAGGGATTTCGATCGTGATCGTCTTATTGATCATGATGATGAATCTTCGGGGATTGAGGGAATCCGCCTCGTTCTTGATGATCCCAGTGTATACCTTCATTGCCGTGATCACGATACTGATTGTCGTTGGTCTATTCAATATCATCACAGGTGTCCAACCTTTAAATGCTACAGCGTTGCCTGGTGCTGTAATACCTGGCGTTTCTGTCGCATTGATCTTAAGAGCCTTTTCTTCCGGGTCGTCTTCGCTGACTGGTGTAGAGGCCATCAGTAATGCAGTCCCATTCTTTAAGAAACCACGGGCAAAAAATGCAGCAGCGACTTTAACGATCATGGCTGCCATTTTAGGTTTCTTCTTTGTCGGTATCACATTTATCAACTACTGGTACGGCATTGTGCCGCAAACTGAAGTGACCGTCCTATCGCAAATCGGTGCCGCTGTTTTCGGACATGGCATCATGTATTATGTTTTACAATTTGCCACTGCCTTGATTTTGGCAGTCGCTGCCAATACCGGTTTCTCCGCTTTCCCAGTATTAGCATTCAATTTGGCAAAAGATAAATATATGCCGCATATGTACCAAGACCGTGGGGATCGACTAGGCTATTCTAACGGGATCATTACTTTAGCGGCTGGTTCGATCGTCCTATTGTTTATCTTTCAAGGATCAACAGAGCGTTTGATTCCCCTCTATTCGATTGGGGTCTTTATTCCTTTTGCACTGTCACAAACTGGGATGGTCGTGAAATGGAAAAATGAAGGCAAAGGCTGGTTCTTCAAGTCTTTGGCGAATATCGTGGGTGCCTTGATCTCCTATGCGATCATCGTGATCTTGTTCGTCTATCGACTAAATGATATTTGGCCATTCTTCATTATCATGCCGATCTTGCTGTTTATTTTTTACAAGATCCATGACCATTACAAGAATGTAGCAGAGCAATTGCGTTTAGAAAAACAAGGGAAATTGCACGCCTATGAAGGCAATACGGTGATCGTATTGGTAGGGAATGTGACCCGCGTGAATGTTGGCGCCCTAAACTATGCACAATCTATTGGGGATTATGTTGTTGCGATGCACGTCTCTTTGGATGAAGATGTCAAGAAAGAAAAAGAAATCCAACAAGAATTCAAGCAAAACTTTCCTGATGTGCGTCTATCGATCGTCCATTCTTCGTATCGCTCGATTGAAAATCCAATCATTCGCTATGTAGATTTGGTCAGCCGGAATGCGACCAAGCACAATTATACGACAACGGTCATCATTCCTCAGTTTGTACCGAAACACCGCTGGCAAAATATTTTGCATAACCAGACGAGTCTGCGATTACGGTTTAGATTGTCATGGCGGGAAAATATTATTGTAAGTACGTATAGTTATCATTTGAAGAAATAACAAGATGAAACAAAGCCGCGAATGATCAGCACATATTGCTGGTCATTCGCGGCTCTTTTGATGCCTCAACTATAAAACATTTTTAGTTTGATATCTTGATCGTAATTGCCAAATCCTTTGCCAAAAAGGGTACAGCCGCCAATATGGGTGGCTGTTTCTTTGACTTCTAGTTTGAGATGCCAAGTATCTTCATATGCCGGAATATCTTTGATGGTGATGTTGGATAGCGGCTCTCCTTCCATATAGGTTCCGTGATCCATGATACGAATCGTTTTGAGCAGACCATATTGATTCAAGTTATCGGGATACCAATCTGGGGTAAACTTACCGCGAATATCGGCAAAATCCCCGGGACTCGTCCAAGTACCTAACTCCACACCATTCAAACTAAAAGTAATATCTGATGGCCAATTGTTATTAGAAAATGGAAACTCGGATGAGATCTCCATCGAAATCTCCATCATTTCTAGTTTTTCTTCATTTGCTAGAAAGTTAGGGGACTGATATTCCACGAACCCTTTTGTAAACCACAAAATTCTTGCATCCATTCTATTTGGATCCATGAAGTATTTAGGTTCGTCTACCGGTCCAACAAAGCCTGCTAAAGTTGCCAGCCCACATGTCGGTTCCACCGCATAATTTGTATAGTGTCCAATAGGAATCACGGTTTCCTTCGTATCAAAAGCGTTAAAGATTTTTTCAGGGAAGTTGATATCGATATGATCGACTCTTAAACTGGAAATCTTTTTTTGCCCAATTCGTTCTGTCTTGATAATGTTTGCTTCTTCCAATTTTTTGATATGCATAGTGATAATGGCACTGCTTAAGCCTAGAGCTTGAGCAATCTCTTTCACATTCATTTTGTTTTTGGCTAACATCTGGATAATTTTAATGCGCACACTGCTCGCTAAAGCTTCGTATACTGGCAATGCCTCCTGATTGATTTCTAATTGCATTTTCGCACCTCCTAGGAATCTAACACTCTTATTTACCTGAATGTTAACATATTTGCTAATATGTGTAAATAGACTTGGTTTTGTTTCTTTTAGTTAACATTTGTATTAATTAATATATAGATTAAGTTGATATAATTAATCAAAATATTGTTGACAGCGTTTACAGTGTAATGTATTATTTAGTTGTAAATTGAAAGTGTTTGCAAACATAACTTCATTTAATTTGTTTAGGTAAATGTTTAGTTTAAGATTATTTGTTGATTGTCATCATTAGGATTGTTTTTTATCAAAGGTTTGTTCAAGGAAGTAGTAAATAATAAATAGATAAAAAAGTTATACTAAGTAAAAATCTGAGAGGATGTAAAAGATGAATATCAAAAAAATGCTTGTTTCAGGTTCAGTATTAGGTTTATGTGGTTTGGTATTAGGTGCTTGTGGGAGTAGCAATAGCAACAGTAGTAGCAGTGGAAGCGACAGTAAAGAAATCACCTTTATGTTTCGGGGTGGTGAAGATGAGAAAAAAGCCTATGAAACTGCAATCAAACAATTCGAAGACGAGAATGATGTAAGCGTTAAAATTATAGCGACTGATGCAGATCAATACGCAACAAAGCTGCAAGCAGCTATTTCCGGCGGAAATATGCCCGACGTCTTTTATATTGAACAAGGAAACTTGATGGCATATGTGGACAACGGGGTATTACTTGATATTACGGATGAGATTGAAAACTCAGACTTTGATCTTTCAAATGTATGGGAATATGGTGTGAATAGTTATCGATATGATGGTGAAAAGGTAGGAACAGGTGCTTTGTATGGATTACCAAAAGATGTAGGTCCTTTTGCTTTAGGATACAACAAAGCCATGTTTGAAGAAGCCGGTATTGATTTGCCTGATATAGATACGCCTTACACGTGGGATGAATTTGTAGAGGTTTCTAAACAATTAACGAAAGACACAGACGGTGATGGAAAAGTTGATCAGTGGGCAACTGGATTTAATGTGAACTGGAGTTTGCAAGCTTTTGCTTGGAGCAACGGAGCTGATTGGATCAATGAAGATAAAGACACGGTCACTGTTGATACACCTGAATTTGCTGAAGCGTTGCAATGGTTTGCTGATTTACAAAATGTCCATGAATTGACCCCGTCGATTTCTGATGCTCAAACATTAGATACTTATCAGAGATGGATGAATGGAGAGATTGCCTTCTTCCCTGTTGGACCTTGGGATATGAGTACCTATGCTGGCTTAGATTTTGAATACGATCTGATTCCATGGCCAGCAGGATCGACCGGAGAATCTGCGACTTATGTTGGGTCTTTAGGTATTGGTGTAGCAAGTAAAACGGAGTATCCAGAAGAAGCAGTGAAACTTGTAGAATATTTAAGTGCTTCTGAAGAAGGACAACAGCAATTAGTCGATGCACAAATTCAAATTCCTAACTTGATCGATATGGCTGAAGAATGGGCATCCGATACTGAAAGTGTACCAAATAACAAACAAGAATTTCTTGATATTGTGCAAGACTATGGCCGAGCAATGCCTGCTGCAACGACCTACAACGCTGAATGGTATGATGAATTCTTCATTAATATTCAACCTGTTCTTGACGGTGATCAAACTGCGGCAGATTATGTAAAAGAAGTTCAGCCGAAGATGCAAGATAAGTTGGATGCAGCGATTCAGCAACAGGAAACAGCAAAATAGTTTTATATGGGGTCACAAACATTGTGGCCCCAAAGATTTTTATGGAGGGACGTTTAATGGAACAAAAAGTAGGAATAAAACAACGTAAAAAGAAAAGTAGTCTTTATGCCAAAGAACATCAAGTAGCATTTTTATTTGTACTATTTCCTGTGATTGGATTTATTCTATTTTCTTTAATTCCGTTAGTCTATTCGGGTTATGCAGCATTTACTGATTGGAATGGATTGGGACAAATGAATTTTGTGGGTTTTGAAAATTTTCAAAAGCTTTTTAGAGATGAGTATTTCTATAAAACGATGTTTAATACAGTCTTTTTAATGTTAGGTATACCAATAGGATTGCTTTTATCTTTTATGTTAGCATCAGCACTGAGTCGTGGGATCAAAGGCACAACCATTTTTAGAACCATTTATTATATTCCAGTTATTTCTTCTTTGGCTGCTATCTCCATTCTATGGCAATGGGCTTATAATGGTGATTTTGGTTTAGTTAATCAAGTACTGGATATATTTGGTATTGATGGTCCGAACTGGCTTCAAAATCCTTCCACAGTAAAACCAGCAATTATCATCATGACGGTTTGGAAAGGATTAGGCTATTCAATGTTGCTCTATTTAGCAGCTATCCAAAGTGTACCCAAAACATTCTACGAGGCAGCAGAATTAGACGGTGCTTCCTCATTTCAAAAATTTAGAAATATTACTTGGCCGATGGTCAAGCCAGTTACATTCTTTTTAGTTGTTACAAATATTATTGGTGGCTCGCAAATATTTACTGAAATCAATATTATGACACCAACTGGCGGGCCACAGTATAGTAGTGCAACTGTAGTCTGGTATATTTGGCAGAAAGCCTTTAAGAATTGGCAGATGGGTTATGCAAGTAGTATGGCTTTAATTTTGGCTATTTTAGTCTTTGCAATCACAGCATTTCAATTCTATATGAATAATCGCTCAAGCTATACATTGGATTAGGAGGGGAAAAGATGAAAAAAATTAAAGTAAGTCACGTACTGATCATTTTGATTCTATCCCTAGGGGCAATTATCATGGTCGGTCCGTTGTTGTGGATGATCTCAACTTCATTTAAAGACAAGGCTGGGGTGTTTCAATTACCCCCTCAATGGATTCCAGATCCAATTCAATTTGATGCCTATAAACGACTAGTGGAGTTAGATACTTTATTTTCAGGTATAAAAAATACAGTGATTGTGTCACTTTCAGTGACTATCGTAGGTACTTTGACATCTAGTTTAGCAGCATTTTCATTTGCAAAACTTAGAATGCCACATAAAAATTTGCTTTTTCTAGTTCTCCTAGCTGCCTTAATGATTCCTTATCCAGCAGTGATGATTCCTCAATTTATGTTGTTTTCAAAAATCGGTTGGGTAGATACGTTGCTTCCTTTGATCGTGCCCGGTATGTTTGGAAATATTACTATGATTTTCTTTTTAAGACAATACCTATCAAATATTCCAGACTCAATCGTTGAGGCGGCGAAAATAGATGGAGCTGGTTATCTTCAAACATTCTTTCAATTGATTTTTCCGCTTATTCGCCCAGCAGTTGCCGCGCAGTTCATTCTTTGGTTTATGGGCGCATGGAATGATTACTTAGCACCACTGATTTATTTAAATAGCCCCGAAAAACAAACACTGCAAGTTGTTATTGCCAACCTAAATGCAGCTTATGCTATTCAGACTGATTATCCATTGATTATGGCAGCTTCAGTTATTTCTTTACTTCCGGTTTTGATTGTTTTTATCATTTTCCAGAAACAAATTATCGAATCAGTAGCACTTTCAGGAATGAAAGGGTGAGGTCATGTTTGAGAGAGCAATGAAATGGCTAAATGTGTTGGTCCTTTTGATAGAGTTAAATATACTTTGGCTACTAGGGTTGATACTAGGTTTGTTTTTTATCGGTCTTGTACCAAGTACATCGGCTATGATCAGATTATTCGAAAAGTCAGATTTGTTTACGGGTTATTATTCATACGTTGGTGTTTTCAAACTGTATTGTCACTATTATGTAGAAACGATTAAGACCTGCAAATGGCGAGTTTTATTATTTCCGATAGTAGTTTCCACGATTTATTTGGAATTACTATTTATTCAGAAAGACCAAATGATGAGAGCGGTTTTCCAATGGCCGCTGCTTATCTTGCTAGCATATGTCCTTCTTGTTTTAATAAATAGCATTCTTATTGACGATCGAAGCACAGAGATATGGTGGAAAAAAGCAGTATTTGCACTAATGAGTCCCTTAGTCTTGATTGGAGAATCTATCATTTGCATTTTGCTTATTCTGACTTTTGCGATCATTAGCTTGGCGTATCATTGGTTTTTCTTTATAGCAATATCATTGTTTTTATATACCACATATAGGTGTCTATACAATGGTTATCAAAAGAAAGGGTTATTGAAAATATGATCAAAAAAATACTTCTTTCTTCTATTCCATTAATGCTGTTATTGGTTGGTTGTAAATCTGCATCGGTGGCACAAAAATTAGAGGATCCTGAGTTTGAGGATGTGAGTGTCCACGATCCTTCAATCATCAAGAGTGATGACATGTTTTATATTATCGGTTCACATATGCAATTTGCACAATCAAAGGATCTAATGAAGTGGCAACAAATCTCAAATTCAGTATCCGACGATCAACTTTTCAAGGATATCCGTGCAGAATTAGCAGAAGATTTTTCTTATGCCCAAACAGATACACTTTGGGCAAGTGATATTCAACAATTTAAAAATGGTAAATTTTATCTGTATTATTGCTTATGCCAAGGGGCATCTCCATTATCTGTTATAGGTGTGGCGGTATCAGATAATGTTGATGGTCCATATGAAAAGATTGAATCATTTCTTTATTCGGGAACTTCACCCCAATTCGGAGAAGAATATAATGCCGCTATTCACCCTAATGCTATTGATCCCCATGTGTTTTACGACAATGATGATAAGCTCTGGATGGTATACGGTTCCTATTCAGGTGGTATTTATATTTTGGAAATGGACGATGAAACAGGATTACCCAAAGATAGAGATACCTATGGTACCCATTTATTAGGTGGGAATCACAGTAGGATCGAGGCACCGTATATTCAATACAATGATCAGACAGGATATTATTACTTGTTTACATCATTTGGTGGCTTAGATGCTGATGGCGGATACAATGTTCGTGTAGCTCGATCCTTGAATCCAGATGGTCCATATGAAGATAGCGAAGGCCATATGATGAGTGATGTTAAAGGAAAATATGGTTCATTATTTGATGATGGAAGCATTCAAAATTTTGGACAAAAACTTATTGGAAACTTTGTTTATTCAGGTATTGAGGAAAGGAATGGATATATTTCTCCTGGGCATAATTCAACATATTTTGACGAAGAAACTGGACAATACTATATGATTTTCCATACGAGATTTCCAGACAATGGAGAGTATCATTCTGTTCGTGTCCATCAAATGTTTTTTACAGAAGCCGGTTGGCCAGTTATTGCCCCTTTACGTTATGCAGGAGAAGTCATTAACGATTACACTCCGGCCCAAGTAGTTGGCGATTATAGTGCGCTGATCTTTAATAAACTAATTTCTGATGAAGCAAGTACACCGCAGGCCATCAAGCTATCAAAAAATGGTCAAATTACAGGCGATCTTTCAGGTAACTGGAAAATCGCTGATGAGAACAGCCAATATGATGCTGAAGTCGAAATTTCTGAAGTTGTTTATAAAGGAAAATTTATCTCATGTTGGGATGAAAATCAGCATAAACAAGTAATGACTTTTACGGGAACCTCAGAGTCAGGTATTCCATTATTTATTGTGAAGAATGAGGGATGACACATGTCGAAAATTAGTACAGAAAAAGAGCAATTGCAAAACCCAATCGTACATACACGTGCAGATCCGTGGGTATATTTACACACAGACGGTTTTTATTATTTTACAGGATCTGTCCCAGGATATCAGGCGATAGAGATACGTAGAGCAAAATCTCTAAATGAATTAGAGAATGGAGAAAAGAAAATCGTATGGTACGCACATGATGAAGGACCGTTAAGCCAATTGATTTGGGCGCCTGAGATACATTTCATCCGCGATAGCTGGTATATCTATTTTGCCGCGAGTGATGACGCTGAGGTAAGGGATCAGAAGCATCATCATCGGATGTTCGTAATTGAAAATAATCACGTTGATCCTTTCAAGGGGGAATGGACTGAAAAAGGGCAAGTAGTGACTCAGTTTGAAAGTTTTAGTTTGGACGCAACGGTTTTCGAGCATCGAGATAAATTATACTATGTCTGGGCACAGCAAGATCCTCGCATACCGGGTAATTCAAATTTGTATATCTCAGAGATGGCTGATCCATGGACATTGAAAGGCAAGCAGACACTACTATCTATTCCGGAATATCCCTGGGAAAAAATTGGGTTTATGGTCAACGAAGGTCCTGCAGTGATTATTAGGAATAATAAAGTCTTTATCACTTATTCCGGTAGTGCAACGGATGAAAACTATGCTATGGGGCTTCTTTGGGCAGAGGAAAATGCTGATCTGCTAAATGGTTTTTCTTGGCACAAAAACGTAGATCCAGTTTTCAAAACTTCTGAAAGAAATGCACAGTATGGACCTGGGCATAACTCATTCACTAAGAATAATGAGGGAGAAGATGTGTTGATTTACCATGCTCGTCCAGAAAAAAATCAAACCGGTGATCCTTTAGCAAATCCGAATAGACATGCAATCGCTCAAGTTTTTACGTGGGATGAAGCAGGTTTCCCAGTTTTTGGTGAACCTGTACCAAACATTAAATCTGAGGAAAAGGTGATGGAATGACAATCAAAATCTTAAACACTAAATCAGGAAACACCATCAGTAAATACATCTACGGCCATTTTTCTGAGCATCTAGGCAGATGTATCTATGAAGGACTCTATGTAGGGGAAGATTCATCAATCCCAAATAAAAATGGCATGCGAATAGATGTAGTGGAGGCTTTAAAAAATATTCAAATCCCTGTATTGCGCTGGCCAGGCGGGTGTTTTGCTGACGAGTACCACTGGAAAGATGGAATTGGCCCAAAAGAAGCACGCAAAACGATGGTCAATACCCATTGGGGCGGCGTGACGGAGAACAACCACTTTGGGACGCATGAATTTTTTGAATTGGTGAAGCAGCTTGAATGTGATGCCTATGTGAATGGGAATGTCGGCAGCGGTACTGTGCAAGAAATGTCTGAATGGGTCGAATACATCACGATGGATGGGATTTCACCAATGGCCGATCTTAGAAGAGAGAACGGGCATGATGCTTCTTGGCCAATGAAATTTTTTGGTGTTGGGAATGAAAACTGGGGCTGCGGCGGGAATATGCGTCCTGAGTATTATGCGGATTTATACCGACGTTATCAAACCTATGTCCGTCAATATGGTGATCAAAAAATTTATAAAGTCGCTGGCGGTGCCAATGTGGATGACTACAATTGGACAGAAACATTAATGAAGAATGCCCATTGGCTCATGGATGGTCTAAGTTTGCATTACTATGTCCATCCGCAAGGCTGGGAGAAAAAAGGCAGTGCTTTGGACTTCGATGAGGCGGAATGGGGTGTCACCTGCGAAAAAGCAGCGTATATGGATGAGTTGATCACCCGCCATAGTGCTATTATGGATCAATATGATCCTGAAAAACGCGTCGGCATCATTGTGGATGAATGGGGGACTTGGTTTAGTGCCGAACCTGGAACCAATCCTGGATTCTTATATCAGCAAAACACGATTCGCGATGCGATGGTTGCTGCGATTACACTAAATATTTTTCATAAACATGCGGAACGTGTTCATATGGCGAATATCGCGCAAACCGTGAATGTATTACAAGCAATGATCCTGACAGATGGTGATCAGATGGTGAAAACGCCGAGTTATCATGTGTTCGATTTATATAAAGTCCACCAAGATGCTGAAAGAATCGAAAGCCATGGAAACCATGGTGAGCACATCACGTATACGATTTCTAAAAAAGAGAACACGTTGCATGTATCGATTTGTAATTTTGACATCACGGCAACTGAAGCACTGTCCTTCACATTAGAGTCAGCCATCAAAGAAGTCAAAGAAGCGCGTTACATCGCTGGACATACGATGAATGCCCATAATGATTTTGATCATCCGGATACTGTGACGATCCAAGCATTTCAAGCGTATCAGGTCGATGAAGCGCAACTGTCAGTGACCGTACCGCCGATGAGTGTGCTCACGATCTCATTGTCCCTGTAAAATGACTTGCAAAGGGTGCGATATCAAAGATACAGCAGCGGCAGCCAGTGAAAACATTGACGCGTTGATTGCTGAGCAGTTAGAGATGGAAATAGATTTGGCATTGCCTGAAGTAGTGGCTCGCCGAATAGCGATCTGCGAAGGCTGTCCCTTGCGTATCAATCATACCTGCAGTAAGTGCGGGTGCTTTTACAAATTCAGGGCAAACTTAGCCCACAAGGATTGTCCTGTGGGAAACTGGCGATAACAAAGAGGACTGTGGCTAAAAGAATCCAAGTGTGAAGCATCCTTAAGCGGCTTCTTTACGTTTGATTCGTGTCGCAGGACTCTTTTATTTTTTTAAAAAGGAGAAAATGACATGGAAGGTATAAATGGGGTGCATGATCCAACGATCATTGAGCATGAAGGAATCTATTATTTGTTTTCAACCGATACACAACAACCGATGACGATGGGTATCCCTATTCGCAGTTCCAAGGATTTGGTGCATTGGCAATTTGAAACAACTGCATTTTCTGAAATGCCAGTATGTGCTGTTGATTGGAGCCATGCACAAGGATTGTGGGCACCAGAAGTTATCAAATATCAGCAAACATTTCGTATGTATTATTCTGCATCTACATTTGGCAGTACCACATCTTTTATTGGATTGGCCACTGCACCACATCCTTTAGGCCCATGGATCGATCAAGGGGAGATCGTCAAAACCTCTCCAGCACTGGCAGCTCATAATGCCATCGATGCGAACATCGTGACGGATCGGGACAAAGAACAATGGCTAGTATATGGGTCGTTTTTTGATGGGATTTATCTTGCGCCGATTGACAAAGAGACGGGGAAAATGACTGCGTCAGGATATGATCAGCGTATTGCTTACCGGCCAACTTCTGTGGACACTGCCATTGAAGGTGCGTTTATTCATTATCATCCTCAAACAGATATGTATTATCTATTTGTTTCGTTTGATTCTTTACATGATTCTTATCATATCCGTGTGGCACGGGCAAAAGAAATCACAGGACCTTATCTTGATTGGCGAGGGAATGTGATGACTGATCAAGAGGAGGACCCTGCGGAGATAGGAACAAAAATTTTAGGAAGTTATCAATTTCTTCATGTGGCGACAGTATACGCTCCTGGACATAATTCAATTTTTCAAGATACAGACGGTGACATGTATCTGGTCCATCATGCGCGAAGACGACCTTTCAGTGATGATTTTTATTTAAACATCCGCAAGTTATTTTGGCTGAACACCGGCTGGCCTGTTGTATCTGCCATGACATTTCAACAGTCCTATACTGAAAAACCAACGGCAGCGGAAATAGTGGGTGAGTGGGAACTGATCCAGTTTGATGCTACTTCAGAAGTGACACATTCACAACATATAACCATTGATAAGATAGAAAAAAATGGTGAAAATTATTTATGGCAGGGACAAACTTTTTCAGCCTATTTTGAGCAAGTTAATGACAAGAAGGAACTATGCTTATCTGGTATGAACGCGCAAGGATATTCATTTATTGGGAAAAAGTGTCAATTTTAGCAATTATTTCATTGATTGATTATATTAAAATAACTGATAGATATTGTTTTTGTGGTCGATAAGAAAAAAATGCTAGACAAAGAACGGCGTTAACGATCCTTTGTCTAGCTGATATAACGAAGAAACAATGAGTAGGGATGACTCTTTTGACAGATGTTAAGTGACACCGTGAATGATGATATTGACAGTTTCTAGTCCTCATGTTGTACTTTTTAGTAGTAAAGCACCGTGAGAGGGGATCTCTGTTTCTGAAAGATGACATTCTTTTTGTCGCCAACAATCAAGGCCCTTATCGATCGAAAAATGCTGTTGCAATGTTTGAGGGAATGGCTGCGTGTCTAACCCCACGTTGAAGATGGCATGGTATGTCGCAGCAGCGCTTGTTGCTTGCCAAATGATCCATGTGTCATCTCGATATATTTCTCTTTGGGTATCTAAGGTTTGGTACATCTCTAAAACTGTTTCGTTGGTGAATAAATGTAGTGTGAAATCATCAATATCAGGCAAAGTGCCGCCAAACATTAAAGGCGATTGGCAAATGGTCCATAACGTCATCAAAAGGTATTGTTCATCTTTGGTGAATCGTGTCCAATTATCACCACCGCCACCGTCAACGGCTCGAATCCCAATATGGCCTAAAGGCAGCATATCACAATCGGGCCAATTGCCTGGACGAATAAAAGGTGCCCATTCTGATGCACGATCAAACATCGTATAAAGCGCATCCCAATGATCCCAAAAATCGTCTGTCAGCCGCCACATATTGGCATGGTTTTGAAAGAAACTGCCATTTTTCAAAGCAGCTGGTCCGGGAGAAAGAGAAAGCACGATTTCACGTCCAGTTTTGTCAATTGCTTGTCGAATCGCTTTGATTTCTGCTAGGTGGGCATCACCATAAAGTCTTGAATCTGCGATATCATCTACTTTGATAAAATCAACACCCCATGACGCATAAAGTTCAAGCAATGAGTCATAGTAGAGTTGCCCTTCAGGTAAAGAAACATCTACGCCATACATGTCAGCATTCCAAGGGCATATAGAATTTAGCGCAATATCACGAGCGCGTGCTGTTGTACCTTTGATTGCTGTATTTTGGTGGACGGCTTGACGAGGGATCCCTCGCATGATATGAATGCCGAATTTTAAACCTTTCTGATGGATGTAATCGCCTAATGATTTGAAACCGTTATCATGTTTGGCGGAAGGAAAACGATTTTCGGCAGGCGTCAAACGAGAAAAGGCATCCATAGTCAACGGATAGAAATCGTTGTAGCGGGTCGATTTGGCCTCAGGTTCACTCCACTGAATATCTACAATGATATATTCCCATCCATAAGGTCGTAAATGTTCTGCCATAAAATCGGCATGGGCAATCACTTCTGCTTCAGTCACAGAAGCACCATAACAATCCCAAGAATTCCATCCCATAGGTGGTGTTTTTGCATAATCTAAAAATGACATGTTCTTCCTCCTTTTTTTTCATAGGGTCATTATAGGCAGTGGTGAAGAGAGAGATGGAAAGTTTTATATAGTAAATAGATGAAAAGAAAGAAATCATCATTCTTTTTTTAGAGGAGTTGAAGGAATGTTTGGTCGCCTTGACAATTACGCAAAAATCACTGCTTTTTATAGTATTGCATTAGACTACTTTGACATGGATTTGCATCAACATGCTGCTTATGAAATTATGTTCGTTACTGAAGGCGCGTGTAAAGTCTACCTTCCAGATAGAGTTTTGGCGCTGCGACCGAATGATTTTGTGTGCATCGCAACGAATCAAAAACATGCATTGCAAGTAGAAGAGGGATCGCCCTGCACGCTATTGAATCTTGAATTTATCTTACAAAATCAACCAACTGATATAGGGTTAGAAGATATCCAAAGTGTTGCCAAGACGTTTTTTTCTGAACAAGCAGTTTCCTCTCCTTGTGTGATAAGTAAAGATATTCGGCATTTTGGTCAAGCATTGACATCATTGATCCAACTATTGATTCTTACGAATAGTCAGACAATGAATAAAGAAGAAAATCAATTTAGTGTTGCCTTGCAATTTAAGCGGATGATGATGGAATTGATTGTATGCTTACGGGCAAAAAATTCCGCCTTGGGTAATAAATATGTGAATCAAGCAATAGCCATTATTCAAGCGCAATATGATCAATCTTTGCTGGTCAGGGATATTGCAACAGCAATCGGGATTACACCAGCGTATTTGCACCAATTGTTTTTTGCCCAGATGGGCATAAGTGTTGGACAATTCATAACAGAGGAACGTTTAAAACAAGCTGTTTTTTTGTTGGCAAATAGTCAACTGCCAATCATAGAAATTGCTATACAATCCGGCTTCAATAGCCGTCAGCACTTTTCCAATACATTCAAGAAGAAAAAGGGGCTGACACCAAAAGCATACCGCCAATTATATCGGCAAGAAATCATGAGAGAAGATGGCCAACATATTGTAGATGGTGATGCAGGGTTTTCTGTGATGGTAAAAAAAACGTACCAAGAAAGGTGAGATCATGAAAGAATTTGACTTACATGAAGTGACATTGAAGGATACATTTTGGCGAAACTATCAGAGAATCGTGAGAGAAGAAACGATTCCTTATCAGTATCAAGTACTAAATGATGCTTTGGATATCGATGTACAAGCAGAACGAAAAGATGATTCTTTACCCGCCGGCAAGAGTCACGCATTAGAAAACTTTCGTATAGCAGCTAGGCAGACTGAAGGAACACACTTTGGCTGGTTTTTCCAAGACAGTGATGTCTATAAATGGCTTGAATCAGCTGCATATAGCTTGGTCAATCAAAAAGATTCGGCACTGATCGATAGCATAGATGAAGTTGTTGAATTGTTGGCTGCAGCCCAAGAAGAGGATGGCTATCTGAATACGTTCTTTCAATTGACCCGTCCGGAGTTGAAATATCGACAGTTGTATTTTAGCCATGAATTGTATTGCGCAGGACATTTGGTTGAGGCAGCCATTGCCTATGATCTGGCGACAGGCAAGAAACAGCTTCTGGAGATCGCTGAAAAAAACGTCCGAAATATCATGCAGTATTTTGGACGAGAAGCCAATCAAATCCAAGGTGCAGATGGCCACCAAGAAATAGAATTGGCACTAGTGCGGTTGTATGAGCATACGGATAATGAAACATACTTGGCATTGGCAGACTTTTTCTTAGAAGTTAGAGGCGAAAATCCAGATTTTTATGAACAAGAAATTGCTGAAAATGCAGCGTTGGGATTATCCGCTGAACAACCCGCTATTGACTTAACGTACTTGCAAGCCTATGACCAGCCAAAAAATCAACGGGAAGCTAAAGGCCACGCCGTTCGCCTGCTCTATATGGCTAGCGGTATGGCAAAAGTTGCCCAGTATACAAAGGATTCAGCACTTATAACGGCTTGCGAAGCGATTTGGAAAGATATTGCCTATAAAAAGATGTATATAACAGGCGGTGTTGGTGGAACTGTTCATGGCGAAGCTTTTATTGGTGCGTATGATTTGCCAAATGATACGATGTACTGTGAAACATGTGCATCGATCGCATTGGTCCAATTTTCATTTGAGATGTTTAAATTGACACAAGAACATCATTATTTAGATGTTTTGACGCAAGCGTTATATAATGGTGTGCTAGCCGGTGCCTCCATCGACGGCAAACAGTTTTTTTATGTGAATCCATTGGAAGTAATGCCAGAAAGTTGTCGTCATAACCCTGGAAAAGGCCACGTGAAGACCCAACGCCCAGATTGGTTAGGTTGTGCCTGTTGTCCGCCAAACTTTGCACGGATGATCAGTGCCTTGCAACGATTTGTTTATACCCAAGAAGGAAATACATTGTTTATCAACCTTTTTGTCGCAAGTCATCTAAAACGGACCAATCAATTTACCATCGAACAAATAGGTGACTTTCCATTTGACGATCAAATGACGATCAATTACAGTGGGATTGCGCAGAAAATCATCATCTATAAACCAAAATGGCTTAAGTCTTTTCAAGTTGATAGCCAACAAGTATGGCATGAAACGGATCAAGCACTTATTTTTGAAGCGAGCACAAAAGTGACGGCTCGAATCACATTTCAACAGCCGGTTCAGATGCTAGGCGCCAATCCATTGGTAACGCAAGATATCAATCAAGCAGCTATTCAGCGGGGACCCTTTGTCTATTGTTTAGAAGAGTCGGACAACGGGAAAGGCATTTCTCAGTGTCGAATCCCAATTGATTCGGTAGCTTTCACTATAACAGAGAGTCAAAAGCTATTGCCAAGGACACTAGAAATAGATGTTGCTGGTTTTCAAAGTCAAAGATGGGGACAAGAAGCACTCTACCTGCCGCTGTCAGAAGAATATGCACCAAAAAAATGGCGGATGATCCCATACCATTTGTGGGGGAACAGGGGTGAAGGAGAGATGCGTGTCTGGCTACCTTTGGCAATGCAGCTCCAAACAGGTAACAATATAAAATGAAACTAATGAAACAAGAAGCGCAAATCATGCTGCTTCTTTTTTTATTATAAAAAACACTTGTTAAGAAAAATCAATCTCGATATTTCTTAAATCTGTTGCATCATTCCTTTAATTTGTTCCTATATATTTTTATTTGGAAGCGTTATCTTTGGTGTGAGAACTCCCCCAAATGATTTTAAGTTGGTATGACTTCGCATGTTTTCAATAACAAGCGAATCAATATATAGTATATAAGGAGGAAGAAGTGTGACGAGTAAATTGAGAAAAGCAGGGGTGGCGATGCTTCTGTTGGCGGCTTCAGCACAGTTGGCCGGTTGCAGCCAAAGTGAGGCAGATACAGCAGAGGTCGTGTATAAGGAAACAGCAAAAAGTACCATTGAGAAGGCGATGGATAATCAACCGGAGTCTTCTTATTGGTTTCCAGAAGACTTGTTGGATTGGTCTTATGCAGATGATCCTGATGCCCAATATAATACCAGTGTTGTACCGTTGGCTGCGCGGGTGGACAAGCAGACCTTGCCGCAAATGAATGACAGCCAATATGCAGAAACCAAGGTTGTTGCATTGTCGATCATGAATAGCAGTACGAGCGGCAATTCACCTAGAGGCATCAATACGTTTGATGCCAATGTGTTCTCTTATTGGCAATATATCGATCAATTGGTTTATTGGGGCGGCTCCTCTGGTGAAGGCATTATCGTACCGCCAAGTCCTGATGTGACAGATGCTGCACATAAAAACGGTGTGCCCGTTTTAGGCACGGTCTTTTTCCCGCAAACGGCACATGGCGGCAAGTTAGAATGGTTGGATACATTTTTAGAAAAAGACGATCAAGGGAATTTCCCAATCGTGGATAAATTGATTGAAGTCGCTGAGGCATATGGTTTTGATGGCTGGTTCTTCAATCAAGAAACAGATACAGTCGTGACGAGCTTTGATGAAGCCTCCGATGGTACGTCACAAGATACAACAGCTGAAGGTGGTTTGAACGAATCTCATGCCAAAGCGATGCAAGAATTGATCGCACAGTTCAAGGAAAAAGCAGAACATTTAGATATCATGTGGTACGATTCTATGACGACAGATGGGAAGATGGACTGGCAAAATGCCCTGACAGATGAAAATAAAGCGTACTTAGTGGATGCAGAGATGGAACCTTTATCAGATAGTATGTTCCTGAATTTCTGGTGGACCAGTGATCGACTGGCAGATCAAGAACTCTTGAAGGCATCGAATGAAAAAGCGTTAGAGATCGGCATTGATCCATATAACTTATTGGCAGGGATCGATGTTCAAGAAAATGGCTATTCTACCCCAGTACGGTGGGATCTATTTACGGATGATCAAGGCATTCCTTATACATCATTGGGGTTATATGTGCCAAGTTGGACCTATACGTCATCCAGCAATCCCGATGATTTCCAGGCCAAAGAAAATGCCTTCTGGGTCAATACATCCGGCGATCCTCGAGAAAGTACCTTGCCAGAAGACACCGAATGGCCAGGGATCTCCACTTATGCATTAGAACAGACTGCGATCACATCACTACCTTTTGTGACCAATTTCAATCTAGGAAATGGCTATAATTATTTCATTGATGGGGAAAAAGTATCTAGCCGCAATTGGAACAATCGAAGTTTGCAAGATGTTTTGCCGACCTATCGCTGGGTCTTCGATCATGAAGACGACAATCAGTTAGCGGTCACTGTCAATTATGCGGATGCATATAATGGTGGAAATGCGTTGAAACTGAGGGGAAATATGACCGAAGGTGCAACGAGTCAAATGGCGCTATATCATACGCAGGTCAAACTGGAAACAACGACCAAAATCAGCGCCACAGCCAAAGCAACGGATAAAACAGCTTTATCCTTGATACTGACATTTGAAGATGGCAGTCAAGAGATCCTTGAAGGGGATCAAGAAGTAGGCACGGAATGGACGACAGTCAATTATGATGTAAAGAACTATGCGGATCAAACTGTGACAGACATTGGTTTAGCGATAAGTAGCAAAGCAACGAATGATGTCTATGAGATGAATTTAGGCCAATTGGCGATCGGGGACCACGAAGCTAGCCAATTAGGTGTCGACAATGTGCAAGTTGAAGACGTCTTATTTGATGAAGAAGAAGGCAATTATGCAGGGGTTCGCTTTACTTGGGAAGCAACGACTGATGGCGCCAGCTATTACGAATTGTATCAAATCAACGCAGATGACAGCCGTTCATTCTTAGGTGCAACACCTGCAGAAAATTTTTACTTGAATGCATTGGATCGACAAGAGACGGATACGACAACTTTTGCTGTTTTGCCAGTCGATCAGTACGGTCATCGTGGGGCGCTATCTGATACAGTTGATATTACTTGGCCAGACAATCAAGTGCCTAAAGCATCCTTCACTGCTTCCAAAACATTGGCAGCACCGGGTGAAATGATCACTTTCACGAACACATCTTCTAGCAACACAGAAGAAGTCAGTTGGACATTTGAAGGCGGAAACATTGATTCAAGCAGTGCGAACGACCCGCAAGTGACCTATGACCAACCTGGCACGTACACTGTTACTTTAACTGCCAAAAATGCGTCTGGTGAAACGCCTATTGAAATGACAGGCTTGATCACAATACGTGAGGATGCACCGAATGATTTGACACTTTTATCTGAAGGCGCAGATGTCAGTGCCAGCTCATTTGTCAATGATGCTGAAGCACCTGCCTTTGCAGTGGATGGGGACACCAGCACGAAATGGTGTGCCACAGGGAATGGGCCGCATGAATTGACGATTGATTTGGGCAGTGCGCAAACTGTCAGTGAAGTGCATATCGCACATGCCGAAGCTGGAGGAGAAAGTCCGGATATGAATAGTCGTGCGTATACGATTTTGGTGAGTGAAGACGGCAAAGACTTTGAAGCCGTTTCTCGTATTTTGACCAATGAGGCAGCGGAATCTAGTCACACATTTGCAGCCAAAGAAGTCCGATATGTGAAGCTGAGTATCGATAAACCAACGCAAGGCGCCGATTCTGCAGCAAGAATCTATGAAGTGCAAGTGTATGGGATGAAATAAATAGGTTGGATCAAAACCAACGATTAGATGCAAAAAAACCGTTTTGTCAAAACTCTGACAAAACGGTTTTACTTATTTCGATGTCCGACTCGCAGGATCCAAGCGGCGTTCAATGAAACTCAAGCCTAAGTCTGTGATGATTGCCATCAATGCAGTCGGCAATGCACCTGCCAAAATGATCGACGCACCATCTGTAGCGTTTGTTCCTCGGATGATGATGTCACCTAGACCTCCAGCGCCCACAAAGGCACCAATGGCTGTGATACCAATCGCTACGACCAAGGCATTGCGGATTCCCGCCATGATCACAGATACAGATAAAGGCAATTCGATCATGTACAGCCGTTGCCAACTGGTCATGCCCATCCCTTTACCGACATCTAATGTATTGCGGTCAACTTGACGCATGCCAGTGTAAGTGTTCTTGATGATCGGCAATAAAGAATAAAGGAAAATCGTTAGAATGACGACATTGACACCCAGTCCCATTCCAATCATCAAAATTGAAATCATCGCCAAAGAGGGAATCGTTTGGATAATGTTCGCAAAACGAATCACCCAGTCAGCCAAGCGCATTTTTTTGGAAATCAAAATACCAATCGGAATACCTGCGATGGCTGCAAAAAGTACGCCGTAAATCGAGATCAAAAAGTGACGGAGAAACTGCGTGAACACATAGCCGCCATTTTCTTGAAAATAGAACACAAATTGTTGAAATAGATTCATATCAGCCATGGGATCACTCTCCTTCAAAATAATTATTTTCTTCTAAGAAACGTTCTGCAACAACAGTTGGTTCTAATAGATCATTGTCAACTTGATAGTTCAATTCTTGCATTTTTTCGGTATCGATCGTGCCAGCTAATTTATTCAATGCATCGCCAACTTCAGGTGTATCTTCCAGCAATTTGTTGTCAACAACTGGTGCTGCGTCATATGGCGGGAAGAAATGCAAGTCATCTTCTAGCATGACAAGATCGTAACTGCCGATTCGTCCGTCTGTCGAATAGCCTAAAACAATATCCATTTTGCCGTTATCCACAGCATCGTAGACTAAGCCGATCTGCATCGGTAGAATATTTTGGAAAGAAAATCCGTATGCTTCTTGGAATCCGTCATAACCATCACCGACACGGGTGATCCAAGCGGTATCGACACCGGCCACCAATTGGTCGGCAACATCTTTCAGGTCGCTCACTTTTTCCAATCCATACTCTTCTGCCGTATCTTTGCGAACTAAGAAAACGTAGGTATTGTCAAAACCATAAGAAGGAAACCACGTTTGGTCATAACGTTTCTCAAATTCGGATTTGACCTTCTCAAAAGCAGCATCTGGATCTGATTCTGGTTCTAACCCTAATGTCGTCGTTAAATCAGTCCCTGTATAACGTGCAGACGAGATGGATGCATCGCCATTCATCATCGCTTGATGGTTGATGGTCGTTGTCGCTAAGTTATTGATGACTGTTGTATTTTTGTCCGTATAATGTTCGACCATGCCCGCCACGATAGCGCCAAGAATTTGTGCTTCTGATGTGATACCGCCAGTGATGGCGATCGTATCATCTGTCGATGTCGATGCCAATCCAGGGAATGAACACCCTGATAGGAAAACGAGACCCAAAGAGAAGAGCAAGGTTAGTTTTGCTTTGATTTTCATTAAGCATCCCCCCTTAAAGCAGCCGGTGTTAATTTGTTTTCTAGCAATCCAAGCAACCAGTCTGCCAATAAAGCAAAAATAGTTACAGGAATCGTTCCGGCAAAAATCAATGGTGGTTGATAGTTGTTCAAACCACTGAAAATCAAGTCGCCTAATCCGCCCGCACCAATATATGAAGCCAAGGTTGCCCATGCCAATACATAGACGGCAGACAAACGAATCCCCGCCATGATCGTTGGGATCGCCAATGGCAATTCTACACTAACGATGGATTGGAGGTTGGTCATCCCCATACCTTTCGCGACATCACGGTAATTCCAATCGACTTTTTTCATCCCGATATACGTGTTGCGCAAAATCGGCAGCAATGAATAGATGAACAATGCCGCGATCGCTGGCACTTTACCGACACCTAAGATCGGAATCATCAAGGCCAATAAGGCCAAAGAAGGAACGGTTTGCAACGCACTGGTGATGCCGATCACGATGGAGGCTGCTTTAGGAAAACGGGTCAAAATCACGCCGACAGGCACAGCCACGAGGATACCTAGCAGCAATGCTGCAAATGAAATATATAAATGTTCGATACTTTTGCTGACGATTTGACCGCCATATTGATCTATGAAGCTTTGCATGAACTAGACCTCCTCTGTTTCAGCAGGTTTCACTGATTCGATTGCGTCGGAGATCGAAGGCTCGTCGCCCCAGATCACATCATAGACGATGTCAACTAATGAAGCACGGGTCAAGATACCCACAAGATGTTTATCAGCATCGACGACAGGCACATATTTTAATCCGCGTTTCAAGATACGCTGCAATGTATCACGCAACAACGCTGTTTCCCGCACAAAAAAGACATCCTTGTTCAAGATATCTCCTACACTCGTGACTTTGCCACGGTTTCGGTCGATAGATTCTACATCGATATAGCCTTTCAGCACATTGCTGTTGTCAGTGACCAACAGAGTATCTACCCGTTTTTCACGCATCAAGCGGATGGCTTCTTGCAATGATTTTTCTGGTGTGATGGCGATTGGTGTATTCAACATGACATCTTTGACTGGTGTCGTGTCAGGTTTTGCTTGCAGTAAGCGATCCTCCCCAATCAACTCTTCAACGAACGGTGTTGCAGGGTGTTGAAGAATGTTGGCAGGAGTATCAAATTGAATGACTTTCCCTTCACTCATGATCACGATTCTGCTAGCTAACTTGAGAGCTTCATCCATATCATGGGTAACGAAAACAACCGTCTTACCAAGACGTTCTTGCAAATCTTTGACCAAATCTTGCAGCGAATCACGGGTAATTGGATCCAATGCACCGAAAGGTTCGTCCATCAAGATCACATCTTGATCGGCAGCTAAGGCACGAACAACACCAATCCGCTGTTGTTGCCCACCGGATAATTCATTTGGATAGCGGTCAAGCATTTCGCGGGGCAATTCTACTAAGTCAATCATTTTTTCAGCGGTTTTGTTGCGTTCTTCCTGGCTGACTTTCAATAGTTTTTGTACCAAAGTAATATTTTCGCGAATCGTCATATGGGGCATTAGACCAATACTTTGAATCACATAGCCGATTTTGCGGCGCAGTTCAACTGGGTTGATCTCAGTCACGCTTTTTCCATTGATCAAAATCTTTCCTTTAGATGGGTCAGTCATACGGTTGATCATCCGCATACAAGTGGTTTTCCCACTGCCGCTGGTCCCAATAAAACAGATGAATTCACCTTTATCAAAAGACAAATTGACATCTTCGACGGCTACTTTTCCACCTTTATAAATTTTGGCTACTTGCTGAAACTCAATCATGTTGTCACCTCAAATTTTATTTAAGTCAACTATTTCGACTTATACTCTTTCCTTAGTATGCCGAAAAGTTATGGGTTATTCAAATGATTTGACTTTTACTGTGTTATTTACACACTATTTTTTTAGAGGGTCATCGAAAAGGAACCAAATTTCCTCGATAGACGATCAAGGAGAGAATTCCTTACGTAACAAGTGAAAGAGACGATATTTGACGTTTTTCACATAGTGGCGAAGAATTTACATATAGTCATATGTCAAATTGGCTCCTTATACTAGAGGTACTTTAAATAAAGGGATGGTAGCATGGATATTTTGACAATTGATATTGGCGGCACAATGATAAAGTCAGGGGTAATTGATCGAAACGGCACCATAATCTCGAGAGGAAACTTTCCGATGCCTGCCGCTTACGAACAATTAACCGCACACTTGATCGATCATATTGAGCAACACTATGGACGTATGTTTGATGGTATCGCAATTAGCAGTACCGGTTTGGTTGATCCGCAGACCCAAGAAATTGGCATAGGTTCGGTACTGTATGAAGCATTCGGCCAATCACTCGTTAAGGAATTGGCGCGTTATTTTCACCTACCAGTATCCGCAGAAAATGATGGGAACTGTGCCCTCTTGGCAGAAAAATGGTTAGGTAACGGGAAGAACTGCAAAGATTTTGCGACAATCGTCCTCGGTACATCAGTGGGCGGCGCCTTGATGATCAATCATCAATTGGTACGAGGCAAACATTTGGTAGCGGGAGAATTTGGCTATATGTTATATCCATCTGATCCGAAGCCTTGGGAAATATGGAGCTTGGTAGGCTCTACACGTGTACTTGTAGAAGAAGTCAGTCAAAAGTTCGGCAAACCGCTAGATGGGCATCAAGTAGCGGCACTTTTTGAAGCAGGGGATACGCAGACACAAGCATCGGTCGATACATTTATTGAGAAATTAGCGGTTGGTTGTTATTCATTACAATATATGGTTGATCCAGAAAAAATACTCATCGGT
This sequence comes from Enterococcus sp. RIT-PI-f, assembly GCF_001297065.1. Classification (GTDB taxonomy): domain Bacteria; phylum Bacillota; class Bacilli; order Lactobacillales; family Enterococcaceae; genus Enterococcus_D. The sequence goes on from NZ_LHOX01000015.1 coordinate 300,390, forward strand.
GGCGGTATTAGCAAAAGTGATTTTTTGCTCCCTGCGCTGCAAAGGGAAATAAATCGTCTGGCGGCCACGATCCCTAGTAACATTATCGTGCCACAGGTTGAAGCTTGTTTATTTGGCAATGACTCGAACTTGATTGGCGCTTGTTATTATTTTTTAAATAAATTCGAAATAAAAGGTCAAACGAAATGATAATCTTGTATTGTTATTTTTTGTCCTTTGAATCATAATAATAATGAAAACGTTTTTAAATAAATTTTAATCATCTTTATCAAAGGAAAAGGCCGAATCCTCCGTCAAATCAATTGTGCGGAATCCTACAGACACGGGAGGATCAATATGGAATATACAGGTAAAAGAAGAGGGCAAAAGAAAGTAAGTGGTGTAAGTAAGGCAATCTTATCGTACTTGATTGTTTTTTTACTCCCATTTCTGATCATTTCTAGTATTTGGTATGTTGCTTCAGTAGAAAGCATTCAGCAACAAGTCGAGCTAATGGCAAAAAACCAATTGATCCAATTAAAATATTCTTTAGAAAACAATTTCATTCAATTGAATTATTTGACGCAAAAAATGAGTGGTGATTATTTGCTCACTCTGAACTCTATGCGTCATCCTTATTATGCGAAAGAGGGGAAAGAACGCTTACAGGCATATAAAATGACCAGCGAATTCGTCGAAGAAACATATCTTCATTATAAAGACGATCAAGACAGATTGTATTCTTCTGTAGGCATCTATACAATTGAAACGTTTTTGCACAATGTATTAGAAAATAATACAGAACACACAACCCAACTCATCGAGCAATTAAATGTGGATGCACCAACATTGTTGACCGTTAGTGAAGCAGAAGCAATGACCCGCATATCAAGATTTTTTTATGTGGTACCTTTGCAAAATGATGATTTGCCTGCCTATGGGTCAGTTATCTATGAAATCAAAGAATCTAGTTTGAAAAGTATGCTGGATCTCACATCCAGCGATGGGAATTCAACCAATTTTCTCGTCAATGATCAAAGCCAGATCATCGCGAGTACGCAAAAAAATACAGTGACAGAACAATTTGAAAATACCGACGTGTTGAAAAGTGCGCTAGCTGAAAAACAGGTGAAGTATGATCAACAGAACTATTTGATCCAAACTCTCCCAAATAGTGATTTAGGTATCTCAGTCGTGTCTGTTACAAATATGGATAGCGCGCTAAAAAGTGTCAATCGTGTGCAGAATAGTTTTTTTGCCACGTTTGTGATCATGCTTGCTATTGGTGTTGTGGTCGTCGTTATCATGGGACGCAGAAGTTATCGGCCGATTGAACGGATCGAAAAATTGGTGAGAAAGCACACACCTGAAACTGCAGTATCGACACTAAGCATAGAAGATGTGCATACCACGCTCGAGGATTTCTTTGCCAAACACCAAGCGTTGCATCAAGAGATTCAATTGCAGACCCCTCATGCCAGAGAACAAGTGATTCGAAAATTGATTAGTGACCGCTTTGAATCAAGTCAAGAGTTGGCGCTGTTGCTGAAAGCTGTCCATGTCCAGTTCCCGGCAAATCATTATTTTGTGATGGTAATGGATGCAAAAAATATCAACGCCAAAGAAAAAAATCAAGAATCTGCCTTTTTGATTGATTCGATTGAGCAAGTGGTGACTAACCACTATGCTGTGTATGCAACAGAAATCTTGAGCAGCGAATTGATTGCCCTGGTGATCGGTTTTGAGCAAAGAACAAAACCAGATAAAATCGTGGAAGAAATGCTGGCATTGATCTCAAAGAAAACAGATATCGTTCCCCCGATCGGCATCGGGACTGTGGTCCACCAATTAACTTCTGTAAATGTATCCTACATCGAAAGCTTGGCAGCATTAGACTATCATTCAGCCAACAAACAATCGATCGTTTATTATCGAGATATCACCTATGAGACAAAAGAAAATACGATTAGTTATCCTGAAGGAAAGAAACTAAAACTGATCCAAGCACTGAATCAGGGAAACAGCAAAGTGGCGACTGAAATGATCCATACACTGATTTCAGAAGTTCGTCTTAAAGGCTATTCAATATCTGTCCAAAAAATGTACGGCTTTTATGTATTAAACGCCGTAGCCCAAGTGGGCGAACAATTAGCTGGTCAAGCGATTCTACAAAAAGCGGAAGAAATGGTTGAGTTTAGTCATTTGAATCAATTAGAAAAAAATCTGGTGGCTTTGGTACACTTGATTTGCGAAGAAGTTCAGGCGAATACACCAAAACCTGCGATAAATATGAGCGAAACAATCATTGATTATATGCAGAAACACTATACTTCCTCACAGCTTTGCTTGGAAAATCTAGCAGAGAAGTTCGATGTCTCTGTCTCTTATGTCAGTCGCTATATTAAAAAAGAAACAGGAATGACATTTTCCAAGTATGTTCAAATGCAGCGCTTGAATAAAATCAAAGAAGATTTAGTGGAAACAAATCGACCGATCAAAGAGATCATCCAAGAAAATGGCTACTACGATGTGTCTAACTATACAAGAAAATTCAGAACCATCGTTGGTATGACACCCGGGCAATATAGAACATTTTATCAAAGTGCCGATCCATCCATCGAAAACAATGCAGATATAGGAGAGAAGATATGAACGCAGCGAATAGGTTTATCTATCAAGAAGAGAACAAAGAAGTGGTTGACGCGATTGAGCAGCTTATAGAAGAAACATCGATCGATCATGTAGGTCTGAAGCAGCCAATAGTAGTGCGCGTGGATCCAGCGTTAGACGAAGATTTTGTGATCAATCCTGTGGAAGGCTGGATCTCTGGGCGAAATCAAGCAGAATTATTTCATGGTATCACCAAATATGTATTGCTGTCTTCTTCGAAAGAAGTCAACGAACCAATGACTGTCACTGCAAAAGTCAGCGAACGCTGTGTCATGATCGACATAGGGCGAAAGTTCTATTCTTTAAAGAGGTTAAAACAATTGGTGCGAAGTATGGCTTGGTTTCAATGCACGCATTTACAACTTCATTTTTCGGAGAACGAAGGATTTCGTATCGAATCAGAAGTATTTCCCGAAATCGTGTCAGAACAACACCTCAAAAAATCTGAGATCAAAGAATTGATCGATTATGCGAAACGCTATTTCATTGAATTGATTCCAGATTTGGATTCACCCGGGCACCTTAAGCAACTATTGCACCATTATCCAGAGTGGCAACTGCCTATGAAAGATGGAACGATGGATGAACGTGCACTGAATATTGTGCATCCAGATGCACAACAGTTTATCAAATCGTTATATGACGAGTACGCAGCGCTATTTTCTGGAAGTCATTATTTTCATATTGGTGCAGATGAATTTATTGATTTTGATGCACTGGAAACTTATCCTTTGCTAGTCGAAACCGCAAAGGAAAAGTACGGAGAAAAGGCGAGTGGGATTGAAGTTTTCATTGAATATGTCAATGATATCATTGACCACGTCCGCCAATTGGGGTTTACTGTACGCGTGTGGAATGATGGGTTCTATCGCTTGAATCGTGAAGAGCAATGTGTACTATCAAAGGCATGCCAAGTATCTTATTGGACCCGTTGGAATCCGAACATGGCGCCAGTTTCATTTTATTTGGAAAATGGCTATGAATTGATCAATCATAACGACAATTTTTTCTATTATGTATTAGGCGAAGCGGCAGGATATACCTATCCTACGTTTGAGAAAATCCAAGAGTCATTCCAATTGACCACATTTGCCCATAACCAACAGGTAGCCGAAAAGTGGCTTCGTCAGTCGCCAGCGATCGCGCTGTCGATATGGGCTGATATACCAGAAGCAAAAACAGCACAAGCGGTGATTGAGGATGCGTTTTGGCTATTGGCAGCGATTCATCAAAAAGTGTATGCACTAGAAGAATCTAAGGCGATGTATCAGCCTTTGTACAGGGCATGGCATACAACATGAAGAAGGGCAGCTTTTCTTATAGAGGAAAGCTGCCGTTTTTTTCATCTGATTCGTGCAAAGTGATTTCTAGGACAGGAATGAGGGTGTCTGGTTTCACTATAGGGAGCGCCACCAACAAGTCATCAGGACCAATGGTTTCTTCAGTAGAGGTAATGACTTCCTGAGGGTCGTATCCGCGATAAAAAATTTCTGATCCATCTGTAAGTAAACGAATACTGCGGACTTTTTTTGCAATATCTCTAATATAAAGTTGTTTATAAGGATAGGAAAAAATATGGAGGTATAATTTTAGCCCATTTTGAGTATAGCGGCAATCCGTGGGTGGACTATACATGCTTGGGCCGCAGCCAATAATGGACTGTTTGTTCAACCGCATCCATTCCCCAATAGCCTGTAGTCGTTCGCGGGTACGCGGATCGATTTCCCCCCGTGCATTTGGCCCGATATTCAGCAGGAAATTGCCATTCTTTGCAACCGTGTCGATCAACATTTTCAACAGCATATCACTAGATTTCCATTCTTGGGCATCACGATCATAGCCCCACGTACCATACATCGTTTGACAGGCCTCCCATAGAACAGGTAAACCGTCTTTTTCAAACGGTTTTTCTGGTTGAAACTGTTCTGGCGTGGTGATGCCGCGACCGAGTGCCAAACGATCATTCAAGAGCATATCTGGTTGGTGTGTGCGGCAAATCGTTTCCAATCGGAGACTATCCCAATCAAGAGGACCTTTCCCTTTAGACCAGCCCCAGTCACGATGACTATAAGGGAAATCAAACCACATATAGTCGATTTTACCGTACTGGGTGACCAATTCTTCTACTTGATGGGCAATGAAATCTTGGTAGAGGGTCATGTTTCGTTGGTCGTTGTTCAGACGCGCCTCTTGATGGTTTCTTTGGGGATGCAATCCATCTAATGAAAAGTGTGGATGATACCAGTCAATCAACGAATGATATAAGCCGACTTTGATTCCTTCTTGGCGAAAAGCAGGCAGCAATTCAGCAAGTAAATCTCTTTTGAACGGAGTGTTCGTTATTTTATAATCGGTGAATTGGCTATCCCACAAGGCAAATCCTTCATGATGCTTGGTTGTGAACACCATATATGTGATACCGGCAGATTTGGCTGCTTTGGCCCACCTTTTGGCATCGAACAAATCAGGGTCAAAACCATCAAAATATGTTTCTCGATAGGTTTTTGGGTCTATTTCCTCAGTCGTCATATACCATTCATGGCGGGCACCAACACTGAATAAACCAAAATGGATAAATAGACCAAAACGGTCATGAATAAACCAGTCTGGCGCAGGGTAAGTGGTAGGCCAATTGGCGAATTTCCTCATCATGTTGTACTCCTTTTGTGTATTCAATCAATGAATGATGTATTTGTCATAACTGTCTGTTGGATTTTCCACGCTGCGCCTTCTTTAACAAATGTATGATGGGCCTGTGTGATATGATTTCGATAGCTATTTTCACCCAAATTGATTGTTTGTTGTTGGGCGGCCACCAGCATAGAGGACGCCTCTTGCTTGACTATCTCAAAAGAAAGCAAGGTATGCGCTAACGTATAGGTGTCAAAGAAAGTCGTCATTTCTTGCGCTGTTTCCTCATGTGCACTAGAGACCAATGTATCAATATAGGTTTCAATATCTTTATTGGAAGCTGCAGTCAAGTTCTTTTCTAACAAATCAAAACAGATTTGTGCATCACGCTGATTTGTGACAGCACCTGTGATTCCATTGGCTTCAATCGTGTGAGATGTAGCTTTTGGTGCTGAAAGATAGAATGTGGCCAATAATCCAGCGAGGAGGATAACAAATATCAATCCCCACTTTTTCCTTCGGTTGTTCATGCAATCATTCCTTTCTGTTTAGACATCTGAAATTTTACTTGGGCTGTAGATACCATGAAAAAGATTTCGACCGAATCCTTCTGGAGATGGATACAATTCGTCATAAGGGAGCCGCGGGCCAATCAATTCAGGTAGTACGGAAATCGAACCGTCTAGATAGTGGCTTAAACGCCAAATCGTCGTGTCAATGCGATTCATCAGGGCACCGTAGCGTAAGTCCATGATTTCAAATCCAAAGGGTTGATTCCACTCAAACCATAACGATCGATAGGTATCGTAAAGTTGCCGCAAAGCTTTTTTAAGTTGAGTTGCTTGGTGAAGATGACTTTGTATTTCTGATAAATCATTTGTTTGATAGGCAAGGTGAAGCGTATGCCCGAAATCTGCCTTGTTTGACAATACTTCGGCAAGCTGCTGATAATAATGAAACATCTTTTGTGTATCAGCAGAGACTTGCACGTGCTGCAACTCTTTTGCTAGCTGTTGATAATGTGCTTTAAGGGGTTCAGCAGCCAGTGTTTGATCATACAGGCCAAATAATAAATCTTGATAGAAAACGAGCTTGCTTGGGTTTGCGCCACTGGGATTATCCATCGGAACGCCCGGTGTTTGATCAAATTGAGACAATAAAAGGAAATCTTCTGCTGCCAATTGATGGAAACGTCGAAAAGCTGCAGCAATCTCTGTAATCGTCGGATCAGGATGAAATTGATATTCTGCAAACAATTGCAAACCGAGCAGCGATGCGATCAAAGGGGTTTCTCCGCCGTCATCCCCCCATAATGTGGCATAGATTGTCTGGATATTGGCCTTTTTTGCTGCAGATAACCCTGCCCTTGAGGTAGCAATGGTTTTGCCATAATTAGGTGCAAGACCATTCCAAGTCCAAATTCCACCAGCAAAAATCACTGGCCGCTGCAACTGCTGATGGTCCCGAAACAACTGTTGATAACGGGCTTCGTCATGGTGGTAGTAGTCCCAATAGACCATTGTGACTTCTGGTATTTGCTGCGGCAAATCTTCAGGAAAATCAACATCGGGGTCATAATAATCACCCGTTTTGGACCCAAGTCGAAAGAACATGTCACTCCACATCATTGGTTTGAGTGATAGTTTGTTGCAAATGGCGACTACTTTTTGCAGATGCTTTGTCATGATCGAGAAGCGATCTTCAGGCCCGTGCTCCTCAAAATAGGTTCCTTTACCCAATTGATGAGCTTCATCCATGCCAATATGGATCTTATCAGTGGAGAAGCTCTGCTGAATCGAAGTTAAAGCTGCCTCGATAAATTGATATGTTTTAGGCGCGTCTACAAGTAAAATGTCGCTGGTATCTTTCATGTCTTTAGCAAAGCCCCACTTGAGAGGATTGGTCAAATGCGCCAATGTTTGGATAGCTGGAACCAATTCGATGCCAATTGCCTGAGCATATTGATCCAATTCTTGCAGCTGCTTTTGGGTATACCTCCCCTTCAGATAGCCAAAATAAGGAAATTCAGGTATCTCATAGGTATCCTCCATATAGAGCAAACATGTATTCAAGCCCATTTTTCCACACAGCAAAATAAATCTTTTGGCTTGTTCGATCGTTAGAACAGCATTACGGGAAAGATCGATCATAGGACCGATTTCTTTGAATTGTGGCTGTTCTTCAAAGGTAAAGGTTGCTTCAGGTTGGGTCACCCATAACACCAATGCACGGAATAAGTGGGCCTTTTCTTGATAAAAAATGGTGGTACTAGTTGGTGTTTTGACGATTTTTAGCGAGCCGCTACGTTGGATCAAAATCATCTTTTCGCCAGATTCGTCTAGCTGCAGCTGCAATTCTGGCGCTGCAATTTGCCAGAAATCAGTCAACGTGGGGTCGCTTGTTTCTATATGAATAGGCATCCTTGTTTTCCTTTCTGACTTATTCAAAGAGCGCTTTTTTTTCCTCGCCCCGCTGAATCGCTTGGAATGTAAACCAACTGATTGGGAAAATCACCATGGGAATAAAGGCAGTCACAACTAAGATAGGGAAGAATGTGGCAATCACCGATGCAACAAAAATACCCAAAATGATTGCAATTGTCTGCGGGAGGCTGATCATCATCAATAAAAAGGCTACTTTAAAATAATGCAGATGGCTGAGGGAGTATCGCAAATAGACTGGAAAAAGATACACCCCGGTTAACAGAGCCATTATCAAAAATACGGTCAAAACAAAATGGATCAAACTATTTTGTACAAAAGTACTGGAAATTCTGAGATCAACCCAAAGGAAACCAACCATCCCACATAGAATCAAGGCCAACTGATTGGTTTTTAAAAAATGATTTTTGTACGTATTCTTGAACCATGGATACAAAGCAGGTCCAGTTTCTTTTCTTTGAAACGTTAATAAAAAATAATGCATCACTGTAGTGATTGCTGGGAAAATACCAAATAGCACACCTCCGCGAATGATAAAAAACAAACAAAAAAATTGTAGTTTGATCAAGGACAACAACCAATCCCCTAGACGATAAGAAAAACGATACAATTGTTTATTTTCTTCCATAAAAATCCCTCCGTTCTTATAAAATGATAGCACTTACAATGCTGTGCTGATAGGTAAAAACGAATAGTACATAGCATGTACTAAAATGACATATCTCAGCACTTGCTTGAAACAAAAGGACGGGCCACATTTTTTGTGCAGCTCTGATGATGACGCTTTCTACATAAGGGCAAAATAGAATTACATATTGTCTGATCGGTCAAACTTCGTTAGTTTTTTTGTTAGACAGAGGGGAGGCAAAACACATGAAAGAAGTTCGTGGCGACATTGAAGAAGCAAAAACAAATAGTTGGGCAGACCAGCAGCAGTATCCAGAAAGTCAGATGTTGCAAGAGCGTCTAGACTGGTTTCAGGATTTAAAGTTTGGGGTGATCTTTCATTATGGGTTATATGCACAAGCAGGAATCGTAGAGTCTTGGCAATTATCAGAAGAAGATCTCTGGGCGAGAGAAGGTCGTGCATTTCGAGAGGATTTCCAACAATTGCAATTGGACTATTGGCAGTTGATCAGTCAGTTTGATCCTACAAAACTCGATACAGAGCATTGGGCTGAGGTATGTAAGGCCGCAGGATTCAAATATTGTATTTTCACAACAAAACACCATGATGGGTTTAATTTGTTCAATACCTTAGAGACAGAATTTAAAATTGGTGGGAAGTTGAGTCCATTCAAAAGAGATATTTTGCAAGAAGTCTTTACATCTTTTCGCAAAGCAGGTCTAGGTATTGGCGCTTATTATTCAAAAGCAGATTGGTATTCTCCTTTTTATTGGTTAGATGATGGTACTAAAAAAGGCCGAAGAGCCAGTTACGATCCGGAAGAACGGCCAGATATCTGGGCAAGATATGTTGCCTTCGTGCATCGTCAAATACAAGAAATCACCACACAATATGGAGAAGTGGACTTGTTATGGCTAGATGGTGGATGGTGTGGTCAAGGAAAAGAAGACCTGCAAATGGATCGATTAGCTGAAATAGCAAGAGAAAACCAACCAGAATTGATCATTGTCGATCGGATGATGGGTGGGCGTCATGAAAATTATGTGACACCAGAAAGAAAAATTCCCAATGAAGATGAGATTCCAGATAAAGTATGGGAAAGCAACATTCCTATTGGTAACGATTGGGGATATGTACCTTCAGATACGTTCAAGTCTAGTCAAGTATTGATTGAAACATTGATTGATGTTGTGAGCAAAGGTGGGAACTTAATCTTGGGTGTGGGACCAACACCAGAAGGCACTTTTACAGAAGAAGAAACGGCTATACTAGCAGACATTGGTGCTTGGTTAGACCAGTACGGGGAAGGGATCTACGAGACAAGAAGCAAGAGAAAAAGTAAACAGAACCAGTGGTGGTTTACCTATCATAAAGCACAGCAAATGCATTACGCCTTTTGCAGTGTGCGTGACTTGAATGAAGAGAAGATTTATTTAGATGAGATCAATGCTGAAAAAGCGCAAGTCATTGATTTGGCCACAAATCGTGTATTGTCGGTCTGCAGTGAAAATGGCCGAAGCTATATTTCCAAGACAACGATTCGCATACCAAGTGTGGGTGCTATTGGTTTGAAAGTAGTCAATACGTAAAAGAATTGCTCGATTTTTTCTAGGATGTGGGATGTGTATTTTTTGCGATTTCAAAACAGAATGTTGATATATCAAGTTTCTTAACCATAGATGCCTGTCATACTTAGCGAAAATACATATTGCGATGTAAGCGAATTCATTTAAGAATTGAATCATGAGCGAAGGAGGAGTTTCAATGGAAGCAGCAAGTATGAGTAAAAGTCAGCCGAAGTCATCTAGTCGACTGGACAATATAAAAATAAGGATCAGAAAAAGCAAGCAGCTGTATTTATTTGTTTTACCAGCATTTCTCATTATTTTGATTTTTTCCTATGGACCAATGTATGGAGTGATCATTGCATTTAAGGATTATATGCCTTCCTTAGGTATTCTAGGCAGCCCTTGGGTCGGATTCAAACATTTCCAACGTTTCTTTGACTCTTACTACTTTTGGGATCTCATCAAGAATACAGTCGGGATCAGCGTGTACTCCCTAGTTGTCGGATTTCCGTTGCCGATTATCTTAGCTTTGGCACTCAATGAGGTCAAGGATGGTCCTTTTAAAAAAATTACGCAAACTGTTACCTATGCCCCTAATTTTATTGCGGTGGTTGTTATGGTGGGGATGGTGATTGCGTTTCTATCTCCTTCAACAGGGATTATCAATCACTTTCTTGAATTGATTGGCATGGAGCGGATCAATTTTATGACAGACCCGAAATGGTTCAAAACGATTTATGTCTTATCTGGGGTTTGGCAAGGAACAGGTTGGGGTTCAGTGATCTATTTAGCCGCCCTTTCTGGCGTTGATACGCAGTTGCATGAAGCGGCGACAATTGATGGGGCATCTAGGATCCAGCGGGTTTGGTATATCAATGTACCGACGATCATGCCAACAATGGTTATTTTGTTGATCATGAGTTTTGGCAGCATCATGTCTGTCGGATTTGAGAAAATTATTCTGATGCAAAATCCATTAAATATGGAATCATCAAATGTTATCTCAACATTCGTTTATCAGCAAGGGTTATTGGATGCGCAGTATAGTTTTGCCGCAGCTGTCGGGTTGTTCAATTCACTGATCAACTCCGCGTTGTTGATCTTGGTCAATGCAGTTGCAAAACGTTTAAGTGATTCTAGTTTGTTATAGGAGGTGAGAACATGCAGACGAGTTTGATTAAAGAAACACGAGGCGACAAATTATTTCTAGGGTTTGTTTACTTCTTTTTATTCTTGGCTTTAGTGGTCGTTTTATATCCATTGATTTATATCGTCAGTGCATCGATCTCAAATCCCCATATGGTCAATTCTGGGGAAATGTGGCTATTGCCAAAAGGGATCACGCTGGAAGGCTACAAAACATTGTTAGGCAATAACAGTATTTGGCGAGGGTATGCCAATACGATCTATTATACCGTCTTAGGGACATCGATCAATCTGATCGTCACGCTTCCTTGTGCTTATGCCTTATCAAGAGATGATTTTTATGGACGCAGGGCGTTTACGAATTTTATGATTGTCACCATGTTTCTTTCTGGCGGCTTGATTCCAAGTTATTTGTTGATCAGAAGTCTGGGTATGTTGAATACTGTTTGGGCGTTAGTGATTCCGGGGGCAGTCTCTGTGTACAATGTCGTTGTCACGCGTACTTTCTTTCAGTCAACGATTCCTAGGGAAATGGAAGAAGCAGCAATCGTAGACGGATGTTCAGATTTTCGTTTGTTCATGCAGATCGTCCTACCGTTATCCACACCGATCATTGCTGTTATGGCTTTGTTTTATGGCGTTGGTCATTGGAACAGCTTCTTCAGCGCATTGATTTACTTATCTGATAAATCTATGTATCCATTGCAAATGGTCTTGAGAGAAATCTTGATTTTACAAGATATGTCATCCAACACAGTGGGCAGCAATGTGACCGCTGAAGTAGCAAATATGCTCTACAGCAAGCAACAATTAGCAGCAGTAATAAAATATGGGGTGATGATCGTTTCATCACTACCAGTTATTATGGTGTATCCTTTCTTACAAAAATATTTTGTAAAAGGAATGATGGTCGGTTCAATTAAAGGTTGATTCATTTTATAAGGAGGAAGAACAATTGGAAAAAAAGAAAATCGTACGTTTGCTGGGAATGTTTGTATGCGGCACATTGTTAATGAGCGCTTGCGGGGATAGCAGCGCGAATAGTGATGCTGCTAGTGGGGAAAATGGCTCTAGCGTCAAGATCAACCATGATAGTCAGTTTCCAATCATTGAAGAAGGGGAAGAACTAACATTAAATATCATGGCACCTGGCGTGGGCATGGCAGAATGGGAAGACATGCCCACGTTACAAGACTATCAAGAATTGACGGGGATAGATTTGACCTATACGACCCCACCGTCAGCTGATTTCAGTACCAAGTTGAACTTGGCATTTGCCTCAGGCGATTTACCAGATATCGTATACGGTGCCGGCTCAAATGCACTGACGTCTTCAATGGAAATCGATTATGGCTCACAAGGTATCTTAGTCGCCTTGGAAGATTACATTACACCTGAAATTATGCCTAATCTATACGCACTTACACAAGAAGATCCTTCTATCTTGAAATCGATCACCACACCGGATGGCCATATCTATTCTTTACCAATGATTTCTCGGAATTCAACATCGATTTGGTGGCAAGGACCTATGTGGTATAACGGCACATGGCTAGACAACTTAGGCGTAGAGGAATTACCGACCTCAACTGATGAACTGTATGACTTATTGACACGATTCAAGAACGATGATCCGAATGGCAATGGCGCAGCAGATGAAATTCCGTTGACTGATGTGGACATGAATTCAACAAGGGTATGGCTTATGGCAGCTTTTGGTGTTTTGACTAGAGGCATCCAAGTGAATGATGATGTGGTCTCTTATACACCGATTTCCGAAAACTATAAGGCTTACCTTGCGTTTATGAACAAGCTATATGATGAAGGACTGTTGGATGCTGAAGTCTATGGTCAATCTGATGAGCAGAAGAAAGCCAAAGGGCAAAATGATCAATTGGGCTTGTTTGCTGATTATTTCAGTTTCTTCACGACTGGACGTACAGAAACAGAAGCCATGAATGATCCGATGTTCCAACCATTGACGTCTGAATGGTCGACATCTGCGGTGATTCCTGGTAGTCCAAGACTTTCACGGGGCGCTTTTGCGGTCACAAATGTCAATCCTTCACCAGAAGCATCGATGAGATGGGTGGACTACTTCTATTCAGTAGAAGGGTCGAAATACATTGAACAAGGTCCTGAAGGTGTGTTCTGGGAGTATGCAGAAAATGCGAACGGAGACCAAGTGCGTGTCTATGCTGAAGGCGTTGATTTAGACAAAACGGAAGACGAGCGAGGAAAAATCACACCTGCCTATGGCTTAACGACACCAAATATCGTTGTAGACACAACAGATGAGTATGCGATCCTTGTGAATCCAGATGATGAAGTCGACAATGCTTTTGGTGACTGGGTAGCACAAGAAACAGAAGACAAAATGAATGATATTGCTGTCGTGCCATTCCCGTTATTGTACCTGACAGTAGAGGAAAATGACCAAGTGGCGGCAACTGCAACAGACTTAAGTACGTATATCGAACAGATGGAAGCCAAATTTATCACCGGTGTAGAACCTTTAAGCAATTGGGATAAATTTGTATCCACTGTTGAGTCGATGGGCATTGAAGATTATGTGGCGGTCTATCAAACAGCATATGATCGTTGGCTAGCGAACTAATAAAGTGAAGAAGCGGGCGAGGACAATCGTTGTCAAGTCCGCTTTTTTTAGTACAGGAAGTGGAAAAATGACAAATTTTGAGTTTGAACGTATTCAAAAAATCTTGATCAAATTAAAAAGTTTTCGAATCAAAGAACAACCTATCGCTATTCCTGTTGACATGCAAACATCAGAAGGATGGCAGCCCTATGCGCAGGGCACTTTTTTCGGCAGCAAAAATCAATATTATACTTTTAAAGGACGCATCCATATACCAGCGGACTGGCAGGAACAGACAGTGGCTATCCGTATCTATACTTCGTTGAACGAATGGGATAACACCACCAATCCGCAAATGAAAGTATATTTGAATGAATCTTTTGTACAAGCCATCGATGTCAATCATCGCGAAGTGCTGTTGGATTCCTGGGATGAACGGGGAATGGATTTCCGGCTAGAATTATTTTCTGGAAGGGAAGAGAAACAATTTCCTCTTTATCTGCAATTGATTGCTATTGACCCAGATGTAGAAAAAACAGGGATGGATTTTACAACATTGTTTGAAACATGGCGGGCAATCCGTAAGTTTGGCGGTGAAGAAAGATTTTATCAACAGCATCTAAGTACCGCTGCTAACATCTTGGATTTCCGCAGTCCTTACAGTGAACGTTTTTATCATAGTTTGACGTTAGCGCAAACAGAATTAGCGAAATGCTATCAGGAAGAAAACGTCACAACAGAAAAAGTAACGGCCATTGGCCATACCCATATTGACTTGGCCTGGCTATGGACGGTTCAGCAAGCCATCGAGAAAGGGGAACGCAGTTTTCAAACAGTGTTGAAGTTGATGGACGAATTCCCAGACTATACTTTTTTGCAAAGTCAGCCGCAAATGTATCAATTTATCAAAGAGCAATACCCAGAGCTGTACCAAGCAATCAAGGAAAAGATCCAATCAGGACGTTGGGAAGTAGAAGGTGCGATGTGGGTCGAAGCCGATTGTAATTTAACCTCGGGTGAATCCCTTGTAAGACAATTGCTTTATGGCAAACGATTCATTAAACAAGAGTTTGGCATCGACAGTCAAATGTTGTGGCTGCCCGATGTATTTGGCTATTCTGCCGCTTTGCCGCAATTATTAAAGAAAACCAATACACCTTACTTTATGACTACGAAGTTATCGTGGAATCAATACAACCAGATTCCCTACGATTCATTCTATTGGCAAGGCATTGATGGCAGTCAAGTCTTGACCCATTTTATTACGACAATCAGCGAAGGGTATAGTCCAACCCCTTATTACACCACCTACAATGGATTGTTAGACCCATATACGATCAAAGGCAGCTTTGCACGCTACCAGCAAAAAGAAATTCATGATGAGATCATGATTGCCTATGGGTATGGTGATGGCGGCGGTGGTCCTACCAGAAATATGTTGGAATGTCAGAAACGCCTGCAAAAACCATTGCCGAGTATGCCAACGATTACTGGGGATAAAGCCGTGGCTTATTTCCAACGGCTGGCACAAACTTTCAAGGCGGCAGCAGCACCTGTTTGGTATGGAGAATTGTACTTTGAGTATCATAGAGGTACCTTGACCTCCATTGGTAAAAATAAAAGAAACAATCGTCAAGGGGAAAATATGATGCAGACCTTGGAAAAACTCTATACACTTCACGGGTTTGATCACTATCCAAGAAAGACATTGGAGAAAATGTGGAAGTTACTGTTGCTGAACCAATTTCATGATATTCTTCCAGGAAGCTCGATAGAAGAAGTCTATCAGCAAACAGATCAAGACTATGCATGGCTGAAAGCAGAAGGACAAGCAATGATCAAGCAATTGATCCCAGAAGATCCTGCACAAAAAGATGTCTTTACGGTGTTCAATGGTCTGGGCATTCAGAGAACGATGCACGTGCAATTACCTGTTTCAGCGCAAACTGCTATAGGGATGCCTTCTCAAAGGACACATGATGGCCAGTTGATCGTCCAAGTGCCGCAAGCAGATAGTCTATCCTTTACACCAATCAGATTACAGGCTGCAGAAAGCGTGCAATCTGTACGTACTTTGCCACAACGTTTTGAAACAACCGATTTTGTAGTCATATTTAATGCACAGTTTGAGATCGTGTCATTATTTGACAAAAAACACCAAAGAGACGTATTGCCAAAAGGGGAGGTCATGAATCAGCTGGTTGCATACGAAGACTTGCCGATGAACTATGATGCGTGGGATATTGATCCGTATTATGTGCAAAAATCATACCAAGTAGCACAAATCAGCGAGGCTGTAATTGTGGAACAAGGACCGATTCGAGATAGCATCAAACTTGTTCGTCCTTTTGAACAATCAAAGATCACACAATTTATTCACTTCTATCATGGTACAGGCAGAATCGATTTTGACACCACCGTTGATTGGCATCAACACCATGTTCTTTTGAAAGCGCAACTGCCGATAGCTGTGAATACCTTAGAAGCGACTTTCGATATTCAGTTTGGCAATGTAAAACGTGCAATCCATCAAAATACTTCTTGGGACGTTGCTCGTTTTGAGAGTTGTGGCCAGAAGTGGGTTGACTTGTCGGAAGATGACTATGGGGTCAGTGTCTTGACCGATTCAAAATATGGATTTAATACAGCCTTTCAAAAAATAGGCATTTCCTTGATCAAATCTGCTACTGATCCATATCCAGAAGCCGACCAAGGCCATCATGAATTTACGTACGCCCTCTATGTCCATGAAGGAGATTGGAAGAAAGGACATACCATGGAACAAGCACTAGATTTGAATGTGCCTGCCATTTCTCTCCCAGCAACCATGATAGCGTCTGATGCCTTTTTCAACGTACCACAAGAGAATATTCTTTTAGATACCATCAAAAAAGCCGAAGATGAAGAAGCCGTGATCATTCGCTTATATGAATATTATAACCGGCGTACACAGGCTGTGATAGAAAGTCAGCAACTCATTCAACGGGCTGTTTTGTGCAATTTATTAGAAGAAAACGAGGAAGAGCTACACGTGGAAGCAAATCAAATCCATGTTGCTTTCGCGCCTTATGAAGTGCAAACGATAAAAATATTTTTTGAATAGGAGAAGCAAATGATCGATGCATTGCTCAAACAAATGACGCTCCAAGAAAAAGTTGGACAACTGAATCAACGCCTCTATGGATGGCAAGTGTATGAGAAGGTGAATGGGCAAATCGTTTTGACAGATTACTTCAAAGAGGAAGTGAAACGATTTGGATCGATCGGTTGGATTTATGGTGTGTTTCGAGCGGATCCTTGGTCTGGCAGGAATCATACCACTGGGTTGTGTCTGGAAGAAGCAAAAGAAGTGTCTCAGCTGATCCAGTCTTATTTAAAGGCCAATACCCGTTTACAAATTCCAGCGTTTCTTGTAGAGGAGTGTCCTCATGGACATCAAGCCCTTTATTCAACGACCACACCTGTCAACTTCAGTGTCGGCGCAAGTTGGAATCCGACACTCTATGAAGAGGTCCAAAAAATCGTTGCAGCAGAATTACGTGAAAAGGGGGCTCACGTTGGCCTAGTTTCTGCATTGGATGTGACGAGAGACCCCAGATGGGGAAGGACAGAAGAGTGCTTTAGCGAGGATCCATTTCTTACCAGTTGCTTCGCAAAAGCGGCAGTGACCGGTTTACAAGGGGATTTTGGTGCCGAAAATGTTATAGCTGTGTTGAAGCACTTGGCTGCTCAAGGAGCCTGTATGGGTGGGCACAACGCCGGACCAGTAAGCATAGGTGATCGAGAACTACGAGAAATCCATTTTCCCCCAATGGTGGCAGGTGTTGCTGCAGGAGCCGCTGGTTTTATGGCCGCCTACAATGATTTAGATGGAATACCCTGCCACACGAATAAGTATTTACTGCAAAGCATTTTGCGTGAGGAACAGCAATTCAAGGGGATCGTGATGGCAGACGGTTGTGCGCTAGATCGTTTAACTGATCGTCTGCCACCTGTAGAAGCAGCTGCGCTAGCCTTGTCCAGGGGAATCGATGTCAGCTTATGGGATAATGTGTATCCTTTGCTTGAAGAAGCGGTCGATCAAGGACTGGTCACTATGGACGTTCTAGATCAAGCAGTCCGCCGTGTATTGTCATTAAAAGAAAAGTTAGGATTATTTGCGCATGCTGTATCAACAAGTACGAGTGCCAAAACAAACAAAAAAAACAGTGTCTTGCAACTTGCTACAGAGTCCATTGTCCTGTTAAAAAATCAGCAGCAAGTTTTGCCGATCCCAAAAGATCGACCACAAAAAATAGCCCTGATCGGCCCACATATCAAAAATATCTACCATCTTTTAGGGGATTACACACCGTTCAAATCAGCCGCTGAGTGTGTGACTATTTGTCAAGGGATGGAGAGGTATCAAACCGAATCTCTCACGATCAAAGCGGCAGAAGGATGCGGTATCACACAAGGCAATGCGCAATGGCTGCAAGAAGCGATGGCCATCGCCAAATCCTCAGATACGATCATCGTGACGATGGGTGGATCGAGTATTCGTGATTTTAGGACAGTTTTTGATGATAACGGCGCAGCACGCCAAGGATCACACGATATGACAAGTGGAGAGAATATCGACTTGGCCCATTTAAACATCCCGACATGCCAATTGGCATTGATTAAAGCGTTAGCCACATTAGGCAAACCGATGATTGGTCTGATGATTTCCGGTCGCCCACATTTGATTGAGCCAATCGAATCGTATTTTACGAGTATTCTTTATTGTGGATATCCTGGCCAATATGGAGGGGAAGCAATCAGTAGACTAATTTTTGGTGATGACACACCAAGTGGCCATCTTGCTGTGTCTATCCCAAGTACGGAAGGCCAGTTGCCTGTGTATTATAATTATCGCAAGCAAGCGTTTCAAGAGGATTATTTAGATGAAAGCGGTCGGCCTAAATATTCATTTGGGTATGGATTGACCTATGGCGCAGTTGCCTCTGTTATTACTTCTGTTAGACTATTTGATGGTTGCATTGAAATAGAGGGAGAAACAGAAAATCCGTCTGCAATGAATGGCAGTACAACGATCCAAGTATATCTCAAGGATTATACAACGGATGTCATACCACGAGTCAAAGCACTGTGCGGGTTTACTAAATCAATGATTCCAGCCCAAGGATCAAAAACATTTTCATTGCGGATCCCCTTGTCTTCCCTTTTACAAGGCAGTCTATTAACGGAAACACCAGAATTCACATTACAAGTCGAAGCCGAGAATACTATTATTTTTTGTGAGAAGTTCAACGTCAAAACGGCATGACGCAAAAGGAGAGAAACAAATGTATACATTCCCCAAAAATTTCTTATGGGGCGCAGCAGCCTCAGCGCCACAAACAGAAGGTGCAGCAAATGTAGATGGAAAAAGCCCGTCTACCTGGGACAAATGGTTTGAGATGGAGCCAGAGTTATTTTTCGATGGCGTGGGGCCTGAACATACGTCGAATACCTATCATCAATACAAAGAAGATGTAGCGAATATGAAAGCGATGGGGATGAATTCTTTTCGTACCTCGATTGCTTGGACACGCTTGTTGCCTGATGGTCAGACATTAAATCCCAAAGCTCTTCGTTTTTATCGTGATTATTTTCAAGAAATGATCGACAATGGCGTGGAACCCATCGTTAATTTATTTCACTTCGATATGCCATGGTGGCTGATGGAAAAAGGTGGATGGGAAGCAAGGGAATCGACAGACCATTTTGCCTTCTATGCCAAAACAGCTTTTGAATGCTTTGGGGACATTGTCAAAAAATGGGCGACATTCAATGAGCCGCTGGTACATATCGAATGCGGCTATATGGGTGATGCCCACTGGCCGAAAGTGCAAGATTTTAAGCGTGCGATCCAAGTGGCTTACCATACTTTGCTGGCCCATGCAAAGGCGGTCAAAGCATACCGCAACAATCCTTACAATGATGGGCAAATTTCGATTATCTTGAATCTCTCTCCTGTCTATCCAAAAAGTCAGAATAAAGAAGATGTTGAAGCTGCGAGATGGGCTGACTTGCTGTATATTCGCAGCTTTCTGGACTGCGCGGTCAAAGGGACTTTTCCAGCTGAACTTGTGGAAATCTTGAAAGAGGCGCATTTATCTCCTGAAACGGACATAAGTGATCACGAGATATTCAGAGAAAATACGGTCGATTTCGTTGGCTGCAACTACTATCAGCCGTTACGTGTGCAAGCCCCACAAAGTCCGCATCGACCAATCACAGGTCCTAGAGATTTGTTCCGGGGATATGATTGGCCAGAGAAACGAATCAATCCCCACCGTGGCTGGGAAATTTATCCGCAAGGTATTTATGATATTGCGATGCGTTTGAAAGAAAGCTATCACAATATTCCATGGTTTATTTCCGAGAATGGGATGGGGGTGTCTGAAGAGGAACGATATATGGATGCGCACGGCATCATTCAGGATACGTATCGCATAGACTTTGTGTCAGACCACCTTAAAGCGCTGCATCAAGCCATCGAAGAAGGTTCGCCTTGTTTTGGTTATCATATGTGGACATTCACGGATTGCTGGAGTTGGTTGAATGCGTACAAGAACCGCTATGGCTATTACCGTCTTGATTTGACCAACGGTTATGCACGGACACCGAAAGAAATCAGTTTTTGGATGGCAGATGTCATCGCACACAATGGATTTGATTGACCTATAAAGTAAAACAACCTTGAGAAGTCACTATGCATTCTCAAGGTTGTTTTAAAATGTACACATGTGGAAAGAGAGGGAAGCGCAAATGAAATTTGACATCAAAGAAGAATTTTATATAGATGATCAACCGATTCGTTTGATATCTGGGGCCGTACATTATTACCGTCTGGCGCCTTCAGAATGGCAGATGACGTTGCAAAATTTAGTGGCATTGGGTGCGAATTGTGTAGAAACCTATGTACCTTGGAACCTGCATGAACCTAAGAAAGGCGCCTTTTGTTTTACAGGGATCGCAGACATCACCTCATTTTTGACGATGGCGCAAGATCTAGGGCTATATATTATTTTAAGACCATCGCCTTATATCTGTGCGGAATGGGATTTTGGCGGCTTGCCGGCTTGGTTGTTGGCAGATGATAGTATGCGGATTCGTTCGCAGCATGCTGGCTACTTGAAAGCCATCGAAGCCTATTATGCCGTTTTGCTGCCCAAGTTGGTTCCCTATCAATTGACCAAAGGCGGTAAGCTATTGATGGTTCAAGTGGAAAACGAATACGGTTCTTTTGGGACAGATCAACAATATTTGTCATGGCTAGCGGGGGTGCTGGCAACTTATTTCGATGTGCCTTTGTTCACGTCTGATGGGGGTGTTGAGAAATTACTTGAAGGGGGAACCTCGTCAGATAACCAAATTCTTGCGACAGTCAACTTTGGATCAGATGCGTCGGGCCAATTTGCAGCACTTAGGGCGTATCAACACAGACGGGGAATCGATCGACCTTTGATGTGCATGGAATTTTGGGATGGCTGGTTCAGTAATTGGGGCAAGCCAATCATTCGCAGAGACGCAACGGAAACAGCAGCGGAAGTCCGAAAAACCTTGAAACAAGGCAGTATCAACTTGTACATGTTTCGTGGCGGGACCAATTTTGGTTTTTATAATGGCTGTTCAGACGCAGGGGACATCAACGATCCACAAATCACTTCCTATGATTATGATGCTCTCCTTACTGAATGGGGTACACCAACTGAAAAATACGATGCGATCCAAAAAGTCATCCAAGAAGAAGTGTCGAGTGCGGACACTAAAGCACCTATTTTACCCAATATAGTTGCCTTTGACACACAGCCAGTACATGATGCGGTCAGCTTGTTTTCAGTCATAGATGAGATGTGCGTACCGGTCAGAAACGACTATTCCTTGCCAATGGAAAAATTGGGACAGCAATTCGGCTATCTTCTATATCGCACTGTCCTCAAGAAAACTGCTAGTCATAGTACGCTGAAAATCGTAGAAGGCGGCGATCGTATTCAATGGTACCTTGACCACGAGCGCGTGGCGACGCAATACCAAGAGCAAATAGGTGAAAGCGTGTCGTTACACTTGTCAAAACCATACAGTCAGTTAGATCTACTCGTTGAAAATATGGGAAGAAACAATTACGGCCCCAAACTGATTGCGCCTACCCAGCGAAAAGGAATACGTGGCGGCGTTCTAGATGATAACCAATACCTATCAGATTGGCAGCATTATTCATTAGAGCTATCACCTGAGCAGTTGCAAAAAATCGATTTTGGCAAAGAGACCCTGTCAGGTACGCCTTGTTTTTATAGAATATGGATCCACCTAGATAAACCTGAGAATACCTTCTTGGATTGTCGTACGTTAGGCAAAGGAGTTGTTTTTGTCAATGGTCATCATATTGGACGCTATTGGCAAGGACCGGTGAGACATTTATATGCACCAGCCTATTTTTGGCAGCAAGGAGACAATGAGGTAATTGTTTTTGAGACAGAAGGTATCCAGGTGACGGAGCTGACTTTCAGTCAGACACCTATCATCGAATAAAAAAACTGAAAGGAGCAATTTATGGTATCTGTACAAGAACTATCACAGACTCGTCCATCCAAACGTCAAATCGCCTGGCAAGAAACTGAATTTTACGGCTTCATTCATTTTGGGATGAATACAATGACGAACAAAGAGTGGGGGAATGGTCAGGATTCGTTAGCGCTATTTGATCCGCCATCTGTAGACTGCAGGCAGTGGGTCAAAGGGCTGAAGCAAGGAGGCATGAAGGGACTCATTTTGACGTGCAAGCATCACGATGGATTTTGTCTATGGCCGACACAAACAACCGCCTATTCAGTCAAGAATACCCCTTGGAAAAATGGGCAAGGTGATTTGGTTGCAGAGGTCTCACAGGCATGTGCCGAAGAAAACATGAAATTTGGTATCTATCTATCGCCATGGGATAGGCATGCGCCTGTTTATGGAAGCGGAGAAGCGTACGATGCATTCTACATTGCGCAGCTGACAGAATTATTGACGCATTACGGTGATATATTTGAAGTCTGGTTTGACGGAGCAAATGGTGAGGTTGCAGGCAAACAGCAACGCTATGATTGGCAACGTTACTTTGATTGTGTGCGTCAATTACAGCCGCAAGCAGTCATGGCGGTCTGTGGTCCAGATGTACGCTGGGTTGGCAATGAGGCTGGGCATACACGCGTAGATGAATGGAGCGTGGTGCCAGAAGCTTTATTGTCGGCGGAACGCACGATGGCGGAATCACAAAAAGTGGATGACGGCACCTTTGGCAGAGCAAATTCAGCCCAACAAGATCTAGGCAGCCAAACTGTTTTGGCCGCCTATCAGGGAAAACTCGTTTGGTACCCAGCAGAAGTCAATACATCAATACGTCCTGGTTGGTTTTATCATGCCCACGAAGACCAGGCGCTGCGCAGCAGTGAAGAATTATTTACGATCTATCAGCAGGCGGTCGGCGGCAATAGTACCTTTTTGCTAAATGTGCCGCCCATGCCCAACGGATTGATGGCGCCAAACGATCTGATCGTACTGAATGAATTAGGCGAGAAAATCAATGCATTGAAGAAAGAAAACCATGTGCCAACAGCTACGTGCCAGTTGACCAATCTCATCGTTGATCCAAACACGCAGACGTATCGGTCTGTCCAACCGCAAGAACCAGCACAGTTGCTGTTTGAATGGGCAGAACCAGTCGAACTCAGTGGGGTTTCGCTAAAAGAGGCAATTTCATTTGGCCAACAAATCGAAAGCTATCAGATTTATACAAAAGTGGATGGCCAAGACGAATTGCTGGCAACAGGAAATGCGATTGGGTACCAGCGCATCGTTCGTTTTCCTAAACGTGCGCTTACGTCTCTTGATGTCCGCATCCTGAAGAGTAGAGGAAACTACCATATCGAAGAAGTGCGGACCATTTCTCTTTAATCAGCAGTCTTCTTTTTCTTTTCAACCAAAAACATGCTAAAATAGACGAGCAGATGAAAGGAAGAGAGGAAAGATATGTTAACAACTGAAGATTTTGATTTTGATTTACCAGAAGAATTGATTGCCCAAACCCCATTAAGCGACCGTTCAAGTTCACGTTTGCTTGTCGTAGACCGTGAGACGGGTGGCTTTGAAGATAAGCACTTTTATAACATTATTGATGAATTGAACCCTGGCGATGCGTTGGTCATGAATGATACCCGTGTTTTGCCAGCCCGTATATATGGCGAAAAACAAGAAACAGGCGCACACCTAGAAATTTTGCTGCTGAACAACATTGAAGGGGACAGCTGGGAGACGTTGATCAAGCCAGCCAAAAGAGCCAAAGTCGGTACCAAAATTACTTTTGGAGATGGGCGTCTGGAGGCAGTCGTTGAGGAAGAATTGGATCATGGCGGACGTATCATTCGCTTTAGTTATGAGGGGATTTTCCTAGAGATTTTAGAATCATTAGGAGAGATGCCGTTACCGCCTTATATCAAAGAACGTTTGGAAGATCCTGATCGCTATCAAACTGTGTATGCGAAAGAGAATGGTTCAGCTGCTGCACCCACAGCCGGTCTGCATTTTACCCCTGAACTGTTGGCAGAGATCGCAGCCAAAGGTGTAAAACTCGTGTATTTGACCCTGCATGTTGGGTTGGGCACGTTTCGACCTGTGAGCGTGGACAATATTGCGGATCATGAGATGCATAGCGAATTTTATCGTTTGACGGAAGAATCGGCGTCGCAGTTGAATGACGTACGCAGCAAAGGCGGGAAAATCGTCGCAGTAGGGACAACCTCTATTCGTACCTTAGAAACGATCGGGACCAAATTTGACGGCGAAATCAAAGCCGATAGTGGGTGGACGAGTATCTTTATCACCCCAGGGTATGAATTCAAAGTCGTACAAGCTTTTTCAACCAATTTCCATTTACCAAAATCTACATTGGTTATGTTGGTCAGTGCGTTTGCTGGACGTGATTTGACTTTAGCAGCTTATCAACATGCCATCGATGAACGCTACCGCTTCTTTAGTTTTGGCGATGCGATGTTCTTGAAATAAACAAATAAACTGAGCGACAATTGCGGTTCTTAAGTTGATGATTTCTCAACTTTAGAACTGCTTTTTTGTCGCCCAGCTTCATACTTGAGGAAGGTATAAGTGGTGGTCGCTTTTGATGTTACATGCAAAGCAATGGTTCGAAAATTTGTTTCATTTACAACTTTACACATGTTTCGTGTATTCTGATACAAAATGAGACGTATCATTTGTCGATATGGAAATGTTCGATCTTTGTTACGTGGTTCTTCTTGTTACTTTACACGTTTGATACTAGGTGAAACTTGTACGTTCAACAACTTTTTGTAGATTGAGTTTGCGTTTATTACGTAACCACCATCAGAGTTGCTACCTTCCTTACACTCATAATATACCATGGTTAGGAAACGCTTGCAAATGGTTTGCTTGCCAAAGAAAAAAGACCGTTGTGACGGTCTTTTAAGCGAGTGCTTGTTTTGGCAGATTTTCATAGAATGCCGCCTTTGTGGCGCTTATATAAGGTGTCAACCATAAATAGCCAATCCCCAATGTAAACAGCGCCAATATATGCCAACCAATGAAACTCAAATCAAGCAAGAACAATTTTCCTTTATAGCCATTCATCAAGTGACGACTGCCAGTGATACAGCTGAGGAAATCTGGACGCATGCCAGTTTGTTCATACGTATCGTAATAAACAAAATAGGCTTGTGAGTATGCATACGCCTTGATGATGCCCGGAATGATGAACAAGAAAGTCCATAACGTTGTAAAAATAGTTGTTAAAATGAAAATGACAATAATACCTAGGACAAATGCGCCGTTGAAGCCGCGAAAAACATCAGAAAATGGATTGATCTCTGTGCGTTTGCCACGAAGAATATCCAAAAATGTCCAAGAAATCCCTGCACCAAAGAGTGCCGCAAACAACCCGTTGATCAGACCACCGCCACCATTACCTGTAGAACTCGCTGTTTCCACCGTAGACGCGTCTATAGAGCCGTTGCTATTCATTAGTGCCATCAGCGGAATAACAGCTACAACAACCAGCACAGCAGTGATGGCGATGGCAATCAATGTAGGGACTAAGCACATCAATACACTGTCCTTCCATCGGCCTTGCAACATTTGCTTTGCTTCACGTTTTAATTCACCAATCGATTTCACAAAAAAAACCTCCCTTCAATATAAATAACATCATAGCAAACATTCACTAAATCTTCAAAAAAAAGAAGAGATTGATTCGCATTCTTAGGAGAAAATAGGGATAGATTCCTTAAACTTCCTTGCAAATTAACAGCATAGCGCTTATCATAGATAGCGTTGCACAGTAACTTGAGTATATAAAGAAAGTAGGGAAATGAATGACAGAACCAGCCATTCGTTATCGTCTAATCAAAAAAGAAAAACACACCGGTGCACGCTTGGGAGAATTGATCACCCCTCACGGCACATTCCCAACCCCGATGTTTATGCCTGTTGGCACTTTGGCAACCGTCAAAACATTGGCACCAGAAGAATTAAAAGAGATGGGTGCCGGCGTCATTTTAAGCAACACCTATCATTTATGGTTGCGTCCAGGAGAAGACATCGTAGCAGAAGCAGGCGGCTTACATAAATTCATGAATTGGGATCAACCGATTTTGACTGATTCTGGCGGTTTCCAAGTCTTTTCGTTGGCAGATATGCGGAATATCGTAGAAGAAGGCGTCCATTTCAAAAATCATTTGAATGGCTCAAAAATGTTCCTATCACCTGAAAAAGCGATTGATATCCAAAATAAATTGGGCTCAGATATTATGATGAGTTTTGACGAATGCCCCCCATTTGATGAAAGTTATGATTATGTCAAAAAATCAGTTGAACGAACATCACGCTGGGCAGCAAGAGGACTAGAAGCCCATGCCAATCCTGATCGCCAAGGGCTATTTGGGATCATCCAAGGGGCTGGATTTGAAGACTTGCGGAAACAAAGTGCGCAAGATTTGATCAGCATGGATTTCCCAGGTTATTCTATCGGCGGATTATCAGTCGGCGAACCAAAAGCTGAAATGAACCGTGTGTTGGAATTTACTACCCCATGGATTCCAGAAAACAAACCCCGTTACCTCATGGGTGTTGGGGCGGCAGATTCATTGATTGATGGTGTCATACGTGGCGTGGACATGTTCGATTGCGTGTTACCGACACGGATCGCGCGTAATGGGACTTGCATGACCTCTAAAGGTCGCTTGGTCGTGAAAAATGCGCAATATGCCCGTGATTTCCGTCCAATTGATGAAAAATGTGATTGCTATACCTGTAAGAATTATTCACGGGCGTACATTCGTCATTTAATCAAATGTGATGAAACTTTCGGCATGCGTTTGACGTCTTACCACAATGTATACTTCTTGTTGAACTTGATGAAACAAGTCCGTCAAGCGATCATGGATGACAATTTATTAGAGTTTCGACAACATTTTATTGAAGAATATGGATTCAACAAAGAAAACGCAAGGAATTTCTAAACTTTATCGTCAAAACGGTAGGAAAATAAAGTTGATTCTGATAAAGTATTTATAGGAAAGAATAATAATCGAGGTGAAAAAAATGGCACAATCTTTACCAATGATCTTTATGTTGGTTGCTTTAGTGGCAATGTGGTTCTTCATGAGTCGCTCACAAAAGAAACAACAACAAGAACGCAAAAACTTGCTTGAAAATATGAAAGCTGGCGACAGTGTGGTAACAATTGGCGGACTTCATGGCGTGATTTCTGAAATCAACACTGAAAAAAGCACAGTTGTGATCGATTGCGAAGGCATCTTCTTAGAATTTGATCGTTCAGCAATTCGGACGGTTACACCAGGAATGGTGGAATCTTCTGTTGAAACAACGATCGAACCTGCGGATGTTGTTGAAGAAACAACAGATGTTCAAGACGAAACAAAAGAATAATGATGAAGAGGGAATGCCAATGGCATTCCTTTTTTTTATAAACCTCTAGCATAGTATATACTAAATGGTATATACTATTTTTGTGAAGAATAGAAGAAATGATTTCTTATTCAAAATAAGTTGCAAGATATGGGATGCAACAGAAGAAGGTGAAGCAAATGAGTACACAGCCAATCTACCAAGAAATTCAAAACCGGATTTTAGCCAGAATAGATGCGGGGGTCTATCCAGCTGGTCAGAAACTGCCTTCAGACTATGCTTTGGCGGAGATATTCCAATGCAGCCGCCTCACGATCCGAAAAGCGATGGAAGGACTGATTCAGCAGCAACGCATAGTCAAACATCCAGGCAAAGGCAATTATGTCATGCAGTTGGCTAAAATCCAAAGTGGCGCGAATGGATTGCAAAGTTTCTCAGAGCGCGCGCAATTGGAACAGAAAACAGCCCAGACCACTGTCTTGCAGGTAGAAGAATCTACGGCGGTACCAGATAAAATCAAGCAACTATTTTCCGAAACGGAAGACATACCAATGGTTCATCTGGTGCGCCTACGTTCTTTAGATCATGAACCAATGACGCTAGAAAATATTTATCTTCCTAGTCTGCAGTTGTCAGCTGAAAAAGAAACGTTTGATTTTTCAGGCTCACTGTACGAAGCAATCGAAAAAAAACAGCCGATAGGCTATGCACAACAAGAAATTGAAGCAATCAAATGTCCAGCTTCAATCGCGCGCTTACTGTCCATTACAGAAAATGATCCTGTACTTCTGTTGCGTGCGATGACGTATGCTGCGAACGGGATACCGGTCATGTATGAAACCTCCTATTACCGTGGTGATAAATATACATTCAAACAAATCAATAGTCGCAGGACATGAAAGGAGTACAGAATGGATCAATTTGAACATATCATTAAGCAGCAGTGGCCCGCGTTTCTTACTGATTTGCAACGTATCATGCAAGTCCCCAGTGTGAAAGGTGCTGCCACCAAAAATGCCCCTTATGGCACGGGACCTAAACAGGCGTTAGAACAAGTCTTACACTTAGGCCGAGCGTATGGTTTTAAGACAAAAATGATCGATCAAAAGATCGGCTATGTAGAATGGGGCACATCAGACACTGATTATATTGGTGTCTTCGGCCATCTAGATGTCGTCGCAGCAGGGGAGGGATGGTCAGTTCCGCCGTTTGATTTGACGGAAAAAGCGGGTAATTTATATGGTCGCGGGATTTTGGATAACAAAGGGCCAATCATGTGCTGTCTATATGGCTTGAAACTGCTCAAGGAATTAGGTGTGGTGCCAAGCACCAAGATTCGGATTGTGTTTGGCACAGATGAAGAAAGCGGCATGTCCGATATCCCAGCTTATCTTGCCGCGGAACCAGCGCCTAGTTTTGGGTTCACCCCAGATTGCAAATACCCTGTGGTCTACGGCGAACGTGGAATTTTACAAGTAAGACTCTCATTTCCGTTATCCACGCAAGATCGATTACTTTTGGGAACGATTGAAGGGGATCAGTCTCGAGCACATGTTCCAGATCAGCTCAGGGTCACTGTGGCGGAGCGCGTTGTGACAGCGAAAGGCAGACGCGCACCAAGCAATGCGCCTGAATTAGGTGAGAATGCCCTTACGATACTGGCCAAAAAACTCCAACAAGAAGCTGGCCTATCTGAAGCAGCACGTACCACATTTGCATGGATAGCAGAAAAATTTCATGCACAACATACTGGTGAAGGGATTGGTCTTCACACATTCTCTGCCACAGAAGAAGCCTCTTTAGTGACACCAGTCATTTTGCAAAAAACAACTGAAGGCCTTTCTTTGGATGTGAGTGTCAGGTATCCTGTTGCGCGAAAGGAAGCGCAAGTTCTAGCAGCGATCAGAAAGCATCTGCCCAAACAGGCAGAGATCGAAGTGGTGCGAAGCATACCTAGTATTTGTCGCGACAAAGAGAGCCGTGGGGCACGCCTATTATCCGAGGTGTATGGTCAAGTCACAGGTACTTATTTAGCCCCTGTGACCACTACCGGAGCGACATATGCCCGTAAAGTGCCTAACATTCTCGCCTTTGGTCCGTCTTTTCCAGGACAAAAAGGCATTGCACACCGAGAAGATGAATACATGGCTGTAACAGATCTTCAATCAAACGTAAACATCTATATGCATGCAATGGCTGCATTGATCAGGAATGAAAACAACAAAAGGACGCAAGAAGTCCTTATAGGAGGAGAAAATATATGTGGGGAACAATAGCAACTTGGCGTATGGCGCACGATGGGGTTTTAGCAGCAAAAGCCATTTTAGCAGATAACGGGGATTGCAAAGATGCTGTAGAAACAGCTATCTGTAATGTCGAAGACTATCCATACTATAAATCTGTGGGATATGGCGGCTTACCCAATGAGCGAGGAATCGTTGAATTAGATGCGGCATTTATGGACGGCGATACCTTTCAAATCGGTGCTGTTGCAGGCATCACAGATGTGGCCAATCCGATTTCGGTGGCGCGCAAATTAAGTGTCGACACCTTTAACAGCTTTAGAGTCGGACAAGGTGCGACTGAATATGCGATGAATGAAGGGTTTCCTCGCAAGAACATGCTGACACCACGTGCCAAAAAGATCTGGCAAAAACGTTTAGCAGAAATTGCCGACAAGAAATTGAACCCCTATGATGGTCATGATACTGTCTGTGTTGTCGCACTAGACCAAAGTCAACGCATGGCTGTGGGGACTTCCAGCTCAGGTCTCTTTATGAAAAAAGCTGGACGTGTAGGGGACTCTCCGCTGTCAGGATCTGGATTTTATGCAGACAGCACCATCGGCGGTGCGGCAGCCACAGGCTTAGGCGAAGATTTGATGAAAGGATGCTTGTCCTATGAAATCGTTCGATTAATGGGTAACGGGTCGACACCTCAAGAAGCGTGTGATCAAGCAGTCTATCATTTTGATCAGCAGTTGCGGGAACGACTAGGAAAAGCAGCGGCATTTTCGCTGATTGCGATGAACAACCAAGGGGCGTGGGGCGTTGCCACCAATGTGGATTTCACCTTTAGCGTGGCAACTGAACAACAAGCACCTGCAATATTTATGGCTAAACCTGGTCCCAACCAAACCACGACCATCGAACCCATCACACAAGCATGGTTAGATGCCTACGAAGCGAGAATCAAAGCGCCAGTTTAAAATGGGAAGAAGGGTGATTTCAAATAGACGTGGTCGTTTTCTTTATAGAGAAAATAGATCAGCTTTTGTGTAATTACTTGTAATGACTCCTCGTGATGGTATAATGTAATGACAGAGACATTACTAATGACAGGGGAGGAATAAAGATGATCACCAAGACCAGAAAACAAGGAAACTCAATTATGTTGACCGTACCCAAAGACTTCAATATTCCCAGTGGCGTGGCAGTAGAGCCTAAACTAGTAGGCAATGGTATTCTATACGAATTTGTAGAACCAGCAAAAGATTTTTTCGATTTTGGTGAAGAGATTTTAACGGATATCATCGCAGAGGGATATGAGCATGAAGATATTTTAGCAGCATTCAAAGAGCGCAAAGAAAAAATAGTGGCTTCATTTCACACCATTGCTGAAGAAGCATATACAGATGCTCGACCTGTGACAAAGGAGGCGCTGGAGGCAGAACTTGACCTATGAAGTGATACCTTCAAAACATGTCATAAAATATCTGAAAAAAATAAAGGAAAAGCAACTAAAGAAAAAATTTATAGCGCTCATATATGATGAAATCGCAATAGATCCTCTTAATGGAAAACAAAAATCAGGGGACTTAGTCGGTATCTGGTCGAAAGGATTTACCTATGCAGGCACGATGTATAGAGTTGCCTACACCATCAAAGATGATCAGCTAATAGTCATTCTTTTATGTGGCACACATGAAAATTTTTATGCGCAATTGAAGCAAATAAATAGATAAATGACTTTCATTGAGGGAAGAGGATCAATGAACAGAAATCATCTAACGTCTAGATAAAGAAATCTAGACGTTATTTGTATGTATGAAAATAGTGGGAAAGCTACGAAAAATGAGCATAATATCCATGAATTGCTCAATAAAACACATGTGATTTTATATTCGTTTTGTACAGTGCCAATGTTTTATAGGATAAACAAAAGAATGAAAACGCTTGATTTGAAGATATTTTAAAAACTGTGAAAAAAATCACAAAAAACTATTTACAAATAAAAAAAGATGCTGTATCATTCTATATGTGAAGTACTTAACAAATAAAAACTTGTTTAAGAACTAGGAGGAACAACAATGGCTAAGACATTGGAAAAAGAAGTAACCATCGACGTACAAGGCATGATCGACGATTTGGCTGTAAAAGCAAACGTTGCATTAAAAGAAATGGAAAGTTTTGATCAAGAGAAAGTAGACCACATTGTGCATGAAATGGCAATGGCTGCGTTAGACAAACATATGCCGCTTGCAAAAATGGCTGTTGAAGAAACTGGCCGTGGTATTTACGAAGATAAAGCAATCAAAAACATGTATGCATCAGAATACATTTGGAACAGCATCAAACACGACAAAACTGTTGGTGTGATCAATGAAGACAAACAAAAAGGCTTGATTGAAATTGCTGAACCAGTTGGTGTGGTCTGTGGTGTAACCCCAACGACAAACCCAACTTCAACAACGATTTTTAAAGCAATGATCGCGTTGAAAACCCGTAACCCAATCGTATTTGCTTTCCATCCATCTGCACAAAAATGTTCAGCAGAAGCAGCGCGGATCGTGCGAGATGCTGCAGTTGCAGCGGGCGCACCTGAAAACTGTGTCCAATGGATCGAACATCCATCTATCGAAGCGACTGGCTTGTTGATGAACCATCCAGGCATCGCCATCGTTTTGGCAACTGGTGGTGCGGGCATGGTCAAAGCAGCTTACTCAACTGGTAAACCAGCTTTAGGCGTTGGCCCAGGTAACGTGCCAGCTTATATTGAAAAAACAGCAAAAGTAAAACGCGCTGTGAACGACTTGATTGTATCAAAAACATTTGATAACGGCATGATCTGTGCTTCTGAACAAGCAGTGATCGTTGATAAAGAAGTGTATGCTGCAGTCAAAGCTGAATTTGAAGCACATCAAGTCTATGTGGTGAAACCAAAAGAATTGCAAAAATTAGAAGATGCAGTGATGAATGAAGGCAAATATGCCGTAAATCCAGCAATCGTTGGACATTCAGCAATGGATATTGCCAAATTAGCAGGCATCAAAGTACCTGAAGGCACAAAATTATTGATTGCTGAATTAGATGGCGTAGGTGCGGATTATCCATTATCACGTGAAAAATTATCTCCAGTCTTGGCGATGATCAAAGCCAACAACACAGAAGATGCGTTCCAAAAATGTGAAGCGATGCTTGATTTAGGCGGATTAGGCCATACAGCCGTGATTCATAGTGAAAACGAAGACTTGCACTTGGCATTCGGTTTACGAATGAAAGCATGCCGGATCTTAGTCAATACACCATCAGCAGAAGGCGGTATTGGTAATATCTACAATGAAATGATCCCATCATTGACATTGGGTTGCGGTTCATACGGAAAGAACTCAGTATCACGCAACGTATCAGCTGTCAATTTGATCAATGTGAAAACTGTAGCGAAACGGAGAAATAATATGCAATGGTTCAAATTGCCACCAAAAATTTTCTTTGAAAAAAACTCTTTGATGTATCTTGAAAAAATGGAAAACGTAGAGCGTGTCATGATCGTCTGCGATCCAGGTATGGTTCAATTTGGCTACTGTGATACTGTGCGAGAAGTCCTTGCACGCCGCAAAAATGATGTCAAAATCGAAGTGTTCTCAGATGTAGAACCAAATCCTTCAACAAATACAGTTTATGCTGGAACAAAAATGATGGTTGATTTCCAACCAGATACAGTAATCGCTTTGGGCGGTGGTTCAGCGATGGATGCGGCCAAAGGCATGTGGATGTTCTATGAGCACCCAGACACATCATTCTTTGGCGCGAAACAAAAATTCTTGGATATCCGCAAACGGACGTACAAGATCGATAAACCAGAAAAAACACAATTTGTATGTATCCCAACGACTTCTGGTACAGGTTCTGAAGTGACACCTTTCGCCGTTATTACAGACAGTGAAACACACGTGAAATATCCATTGGCTGACTATGCATTGACACCAGACGTAGCGATCGTTGACCCACAATTCGTGATGTCCGTTCCTGCTTCTGTTACAGCTGATACTGGGATGGACGTCTTGACACATGCCATTGAATCTTATGTATCAGTGATGGCATCTGACTACACACGTGGATTAAGCTTACAAGCAATCAAGTTGGTCTTTGACTACTTAGAAAAATCTGTCAAAACACCTGATATGGAATCTCGTGAAAAAATGCATAACGCGTCAACAATGGCTGGTATGGCCTTCGCCAATGCATTCTTAGGTATTTGTCACTCAGTTGCCCACAAAATCGGGGGCGAATATGGCATTCCTCACGGACGGACAAATGCGATTCTTTTACCGCATATTATTCGCTACAATGCGAAAGATCCGCAAAAACATGCGATGTTCCCGAAATATGATTTCTTCCGTGCAGATACAGATTACGCTGACATTGCGAAATTCTTGGGTCTTAAAGGTGAAACCACAGCTGAACTAGTAGATGCTTTGGCAACTGCTGTGTATGAATTAGGTCAATCAGTGGGAATCGACATGAACTTGAAAGCACAAGGTGTGACACAAGAAACCTTAGATACGACAGTTGATCGGATGGCTGAATTGGCTTATGAAGACCAATGTACAACAGCAAATCCAAAAGAACCTTTGATTTCTGAATTGAAACAAATCATTGTGGATGCTTACAACGGCTAAACAAATGACTAAAACCAGCCCCGCGGTATCTTAGCTGCTAAGGGGCTGGTTTTTTTTATGAGTGATCCAAGAGGCAAAGACATGAATGAAGCGTGAGCGCAAATAAAGGATTTTGTATTTCTCTGAGGTTTTCTTGACGGATCCAAAGAAAAACGTAACAATAGACTATATCAGTAGGAGGGTGTCGCCCATGGAAATAGAAAGATTGATAGCGGATTTAAATCGGCAACAAAAAGAATTGGAAGCGGTACACAAACAATTGATCCAAACGACGATCACCAAAGAGGAAGAAAGCCAAACCTTTCTTTTTGATTTGAAAGATTACGCGGATAGTTTATCTTTAGTGACTGTTTATGCAGAGCCAGTCCAAGTTGAAGCACCGCCAGTCCAAAGATTATCTGCTATTCTCGGTGAACAGGTACAAACATTGCAACAACTTATTCGAATCCTCTCGGCACAAGAAGAAAGTGAAGCTGCGGACTTCTATGGTCAGCAAGGTGGCGAGTTGCGGCGAACGATTGCCAGTTTGAATGGTATCGTAGAATTGAACGGATTGCTTTTACAAGATAATTTAACCTTTCAACGAAAGCTGAAAGATCATCCGCTACAACAACTTTCAGTTCAAGAGACTGCGGATAAACCAGGCTTTTTTCAACGATTATTCAACAAGAAGTAAGAGAATTATGGTTCAAAGAGAATCAAGTTGTTTTCATGTAGAAGAGATTCGTCTATATGAAAACAACTTGATTTTTTTGTGGTCAAGATTGACTAAATAACGTATTGCCTGAAAAACTGAAGTAGTGTATGCCGACTTGCATGCGTTTCAAAGGCAGTTTATGTTCCAGTGAACTTTGGTGAATGTGTTCCTATAATTCAAAAAACTGTTATTTTATTTGTTTAGTAAAATTTATCAATAAAATTTCTTTTTATCAGAAATATTTAAGTAAAAAAATAGTAAAAAATAGTTTAAAAGCGTTTTCTTTTCGTTCTGATTGATTATAATAGATGTGATAAGGAAGGAGATTTTATCTATGACAATGCTTACCATGTCCATACTAGATTCAAAAGGAAAAATAAAGGAAGGATTTTTTTCTCATGATAAGGAAAAACAAATGATCTCGGCTTCAGGGGAAGATTTTGTTCAACTTGCATTACAAGATTTCCAATATGAAGACGGCGATGACATTATGATCACATTGGATCAATCAGGTGTATTTTTAGTCGTGAAATTAGACGAAACCTTGGATTCGACAATGATTTATTTAAAGGAGAAAGAGTGGCGGTATAAAGTCAAACGTACACAAAATGCGCTTGAAGCGGCCCCGCAGTTTCGCTTTGCAGGGAATTGTCATTACTTGCGCGCGCGTCTTGCTACCTCAGCAGAAGTGCGGACCTATCGTAATATTGCCCTTAATCCGCATGATCAAAAAAATGAGAGCGGTGTTTATCCACATGCCTGGGCGAATGTAGAAACAAGAGATGATGCGACATTCTTTGCCTGTAACGCAATCGATGGTGTTTTCGCCAATCGCTCTCATGGGAACTATCCCTATGGGTCTTGGGGAATCAATCAACAATTAGATGCTGCCTTGACGATTGAATTTGGTAAAGAAGTTCAAGTGGATCATGTGCGGCTTACATTAAGGGCAGATTTTCCACATGATAATTATTGGGAAAATGTTACAGCGGTGTTTTCTGACGGCAGTAGTGAAACTTTTGTAACTACCAAAACAGACGGTGGGCAATCATTTGATTTCAAAAAAAGAAGAACTACCAGTATTACCTTGTGTCACTTGATCCAATCAGATGATCCGTCGCCATTTCCTGCCCTTACGCAAGTCGAGGTTTTTGGTTATTATGAATTCTAAACGAGAAGAAATGACAATCAAATCATTAGAAAAAGAAATAATAGAAGCAGCTAAAGTATATGTTTCTGAAGGCATGATTCCCCATTTGCCTTTTAAAGGATATTCCGTTTTTTTAGAAACAGGTGAACGTATTACCTTTGAGAAGGCGTACTTTGAACGTCGGCGACGATTAGTGGTTTTAGGTTTGGGTTATTATCTTGATAAAAGGAAAGATACTAAAGCCTTGCTGATGCAATTATTATGGGAAATATGCAATGAGTATACTTGGAGCTTACCTGCTCATCTGCCAATCGAAAAAGGCTATTATACAAAAGAAGCTAAAACAACGATTGATTTGTTTGCAGCAGAAACCGGACAGGCATTGAGCGAACTTTTAACACTAGTTGGCGATGATTTGGATCCATTACTGAATATACGAGTATTGGAAGAAATCGACGCTCGGATTTTGTCTCCCTTTGAGAACAAATTTTGGGATTGGGAAGATAAAGAAAATAATTGGTCAGCGGTAATAGGTGGATGCATAGGAATGATCGCTTTAGTTGTGGTCAAAGATAGTGCCCGATTGTCGGCAATCATTGATCGATTAGATCGATCAATGTCTAGTTACTTGGACGGTTTTGGCGATGATGGTGCGTGCGTTGAAGGTGTAGGTTACTGGGACTATGGATTTGGCTATTTTATTTATTACGCTGAAAAGCTTCAATCAGTCTTAGGTGATTCACGCTATTTAAGTCATCCTAAGGTGAAAGCAATTGCAGCATTTCCTTATTATACAATGATCTATCCTAATAAATATTTACCTTTTTCAGATTTTGCAGATAGTACGTTATCAAGCGGTTTGCTCAGTTTTTGCCATCAGTATTTTCATGTTCCTGTTCCACAGCTGTCTGGCGGTGTGAGTAGGCTGGATAGTGATCATTGTTACCGCTTTGCCCCAATCTATCGTAATTTAAGCTGGTATGACAAAACAATCACCCATCCCATAGCGACAGATGCTTTTCGTTACTATGAATCAGCGCAATGGCTGATTGTCAAAAAATCAGCGTTGTTTTTTGCAGCAAAAGGTGGGCATAATCAAGAAAGCCACAATCATATAGATGTAGGTCATTTTGTTTTAGGAATTGATAATACTTTATTCTTAACTGATCTTGGTGCGGGTGAATATACAAAAGAATACTTTGATGATAGGTTCAGGTATCAGTTCTTTGTGCCTTCTGCTCAAAGCCACTCAATTCCTATTATCAATGGAGTAACACAACAAGAATATGGAAAAAATGCCATTGTGGAAGAGGTATCGAGAAGCCGTTTTGATTTATCTTTAACGGATTTTTATCCCCAAGCATGTCTAGATTCTTATAGTCGTTCATTTCGTTTAGAGGAAAATCAATTAATCGTCGTTGATCAGTTTAAATTTCAACAAAGTAATAATACGGTCGAAGAGCAGTTTGTGACGGAAATTGAACCACAAGTCGTTGGCCAAACAGTCAGATTGAGGAAGGAAGATAATATTTGTCAGTTGTACTTTGAGATTGGAGAAATTTCTGTAAAGACTATGCGATACAAAAATCACTATGGGGTGGAAAATAAAGCCTATGTGATAAAGGTTTTGAGCCAACATGGTCATGCTGATCATATCAAAACGGTTGTTTCTTGGAACAAAGATTAGATAATAGTGCATACAAAAAACTGCTTTCCCAGAAATATCAACAAGGGAGAAGCAGTTTTTTTTCGATCTATTTTAAGTGTTTTCCCTCGGATATGCTGTAGATTCTCGTACAATCAACTCTGTACTTAAGAAAATCCGACGGGCTACACTTGGATTTGAAATTCGATTATACAGTAATTCAATTCCTGTTTCGCCCATTTCTTCTGTAAAAGCCCGTACAGAAGATAGCGGGGGAGAAACATAACGTGAAACCGATATGTCATTGATTCCCATCACACTGATATCGCCGGGAACCGCTATACCTTGTGCTGTTAAGGTGTGAATAATACCAATTGCAAAAGCATCGTTTGCAGCAAGTATAGCCGTAGGCAATGATTCACCCCATGTCTGTAATGCTTGTAAGGCTAGTTCTTCACCAGTTTTTACATCAAGTGCACTATTTTCTTTGACAATAAAATAAGTATCATCATATAAATCATAGTGTTTCATCATATCTACATATGTGTTGACGGTCGGGGTTTTATATCGTCGATAACCATACATGTTTTGGCTCTCTTCAGCCCCGATAAAGGCTATCTTTTGATGACCTAAATCAGTTAAGTGATTCAATGCTAATTCTGTAGCTTGAGCAAAATCTGTATTGACCGAATCGTAATCATCTAAAGGGAAATTACTCCCAATCACGCAAAGATTAGGATGTAATTCGTGGAGTTCAGCTACTTTTTCTTGCGTAAACTTGCCGATCGCTAATAGACCATCCAACCCTTGAATCGCATGAGGATCTAGTTGCGAAATCTTCAATAAATCACATCCTAATTCAGCAGCACGCTTTTCTACGCCCATACGAATCGACATGTAATAAATATCTTCTAACTCTTCATCATCGATTCGCCATTGAACGATTCCAATTGAGATTTCATTTTTTTGTTGCTTGATCGGTACAGTGACTTTCTGTTTTTGTTTGGTTTTGTACTTTGTATAATTTAGTTTTTCAGCAGCTTCGAATATCTTGCGTTTGGTTTCTTCAGTTACAGAAAGGCTGGGATCATAATTCAAAACCCTCGATACTGTGGAGATGGATACTTCGGCAATGGATGCTATATCAGTAATCGTGGCCAAACAAATACCTCCTTCAAATTAAGTTGATACTACTAGTATATTTCTTTTTACTAAAAAAACCAACACCTAAATCTTAATGCCAGGAAAATTTTACTTAATTTTAGGAAAAGTGTTGATTTTTTTCCTAAAATTAAGTATGATAAATTCTGAAGAAAGCGTTTTATCCAATGGGGTGATTTGTTTTGAATGTGTATAAATCGTTATTTTTATGTTTATCGCTCATGATATTGAGTGGATGCACTTTACAAAGTGAAAGTACACAAACGGCGAAGTTTTCTCAAGAAACAGTGACTAAGTTGAAAACTGCAGCCAAGACATACACTGATCTTGCATATCAAGAAGGAGAAGTTCCTTTAAATGAATTTGTTCAAATGACTGGGAAAATAACTGATACCGATAGTCAAGATGCTCAAATCAAGGAAGGAGATCGTTTCGTGCTGCAAACAGATTCGGCGAAATATCAAGTGTTTAATCAGCAAGGAACAGTACTTTACTTAGAAGAGGAAGTCACGGTTTACGGAGAATATTATGGATTTATTAAGGGAACTTTGATAGAAAGGAATACTGAAAAATGATCAATAAAAGAATCAAGCAAAATCCATTTGAACAATATGAAGATGTAGCTGATGGGTTTAATGATATGTTAGATGTTTTGCATCCTTATTTTAAAGCTGAAACAGCGGGAGGGTTGGATTTAGGAACGCATGGCACTGTGTATGACAAAAAGATTAGAGATGTTGAGGCTTTCTTAAGACCACTCTGGGGATTAGGTCCTTTTCTTACACAAAATGATAGTCCGTTTTTAGCAGAATATATGGATGGAATCATTGCAGGAACGAATCCTAAGCATCCCAATTATTGGGGAATCGTTCAGGATTTTGATCAACGGATCGTAGAGATGGCTTCTTTAAGCACCCTGTTCTTACTAAATAAGGAAAAGACTTGGCTAAAGCTGACCAAAGAGCAGAAAATAAATGTCCATGCTTGGTTGATCCAAGCGAATGATCACGAGATACCAGCAAACAATTGGCATTTCTTTCGTATTTTAGTTAATTCTGCCATGAAGGTATGTGACATGCCTTATGATCAAGAGCAAATCGAAAAAGATTTTGCTTTGATTGAAACATTTTATTTGGGGGATGGTTGGTATTGTGATGGTGTGCAAACACAGATAGATTATTATGTCTCTTTTGCTATTCACTACTATAGCTTGCTTTATACGAAGCTAATGCCTGAGGATGAAACGCGCTGTCAGAGATTTAAAGATCGTGCGATCCAGTTTGCACAAACTTTTCAATATTGGTTTTCCGCAACAGGTGCAGCAGTTCCATTCGGTAGAAGTTTATCCTATCGCTTCGCACAGGTATCTTTTTTCAGTGCTTTAGTATTTGCAGATGTGGAAGCGTTACCTTGGGGAGAAATCAAAGGAATCATTAGTCGTCACTTGCATCATTGGATGCAACAAGATATTTTTACGCCGGAAGGGTTACTATCAGTAGGATATTATTATCAAAATTTAGTTTTTGCTGAAGGATATAACGCACCTGGATCGCCTTATTGGGCATTCAAAACTTTTTTGCTGTTGGCAGTACCCAAAGATCATCCATATTGGCAATCTGAAGTCCAACCTTTGCAAATGAAGACACTCAAAAATCCACACCCAATCAGTAGGAATTATTATCAGCATAATCGTGATT
Source organism: Enterococcus sp. RIT-PI-f (assembly GCF_001297065.1). Lineage (GTDB taxonomy): Bacteria > Bacillota > Bacilli > Lactobacillales > Enterococcaceae > Enterococcus_D. Next base: position 341,268 of record NZ_LHOX01000015.1, read on the forward strand.
TGACTCATGCACTGATGTTTCCTGCAGGTCAATTCATTAATAATCAGAGTCATGCAAGCAGTAAGTATAGCAAATTTGTTTATTCTTCCATCTTTGGCAATAGTGTGCCTAAAAGCAATTATAAGTACTACGAAGGAAACTTCGATAACTGCTTAGCATTGTCAGAAGACGATCGTTTTTTTAGAACCAAAGAATTGGATCATGCTTACGATATACGGTCTGATCGAATCGTTCATGAATGGCATCCATGGACGGATGTCCGTATTAGATCCACGATTGTCCCCCTTGAGGGATGTCATGTGAGAATTCATGAAGTGCAGTCTGCTAGACCATTATACTTGTATGAAGGTGGATTTTCGACACCACAAGGGCAAAGTGAAATCATACAAAAAAAAGAGCGCGCTGCAGTAAAAAATAGGGTAGGTGAATCGAGTGTAGAATCGATCCTTGGGTTTGACGAAAGTGGCGTAGTCAGAACAGAACCAAATACAAACCTATTATTTCCCGCAACGCTGCTGCCATATTTGAAAGTAAAAAGAGCGAGTGGAAATTATGTATTGGTATCAGTAATTACTGGTTTGCTTCCCCATGAGTGTACACAACCAGTAGATATAAAACAAAGCAGTGGGCAACTGACGATCAAACAATCTGAGGAGCAGATCGTTGTTGCTTTGGCAGGAGGACAAGACGAAAATGAGCAAGGCGATAAGTGAGAAATTAACGAAAGACTGGTTACAAGAAGAAACAGCGTTTGTTTTAGAAAAGGTGACCCACAATTTGAGAACATTCACAGATTTGGTTCCACCAGCGGCAAGCATTAATCAAGTTTATCAACCTGAAGAAAATATAGATTGGACAGCCAGTTTTTGGAACGGTATGTTGTTTTTAAGCAAAGAATTGAGTCAGAGTGATACCTATGATCTTGTGATCGACCATCAATTACGTGCCTTCCAATATCGATTGGATCATCAAATAGCACTAGAAACACATGACATTGGTTTTCTCTATATTTTATCAGCACTAGCGGATTATAAGGTCAATGGCCGTGATGCATCAAAAGAGATGGCGCTTCAAGCTGCAGATTTGCTGATGAAAAGATATTCCCCAAAAGCGCAAATCATACAAGCCTGGGGGGATCTTAATGATCCGGAGCAACGAGGACGGATCATTATTGATTGTTTAATGAATTTGCCGCTTCTTTATTTTGCCTCTCAAGAAACAGGTGATCCTCGGTATAAAGAAGCAGCCTATGCTCATGCAAAGCAAACACAAAAATATATTGTGAGGGAAAATGCTACGACCTTCCATACCTATTATTTTGATGTTGAAACGGGAAAACCGCTTTATGGGAAAACGCAACAAGGATTCGCTGATGATTCATGTTGGGCTCGTGGTCAAGCTTGGGGGATCTACGGATTCACACTAAGTTATCTTTATACTGGCGACTACAGTTTTCTTGAAACGGCAAAACAAGTCGCAGATTTTTTCATCGCAGATTTACCGGAAGATAAAGTGTGTTATTGGGATCTTGTGTTTAATGACGGAAGTGAGGAGGAAAGAGATAGTTCATCTGCGGCAATTGCCGTCTGCGGACTGCTGGAATTAACGAAGCACTTACCCCTTTCTGACGAAAAACATCACACATATCAATCGGTGGCATTTGAGATGATGGAAGCATTGGCACAAAATTATACGACGAAAACTTCTCCAATGTCGAATGGGATTTTGTTACATGGTGTTTATGACAAAAACACAAATAAAGGTGTGGATGAGTGCATGATATGGGGAGATTATTTCTACCTTGAAGCACTGACACGCCTAACACAGTCTTGGTATATGTATTGGTGATTCAAGGGGATATCCCTAAAATATAAAATATAAAATGGAGGAATTAAAATGAAATTGTGGAAAAAAAGTTTTATGGCAGTCGCAATGTTAGGCGCTGTTGCAGCTTTAACAGCTTGTGGTGGAGATACTTCTTCAGAGAATGATTCATCCGCAGATGGCGATATCAAATTGACAGTTACTACGTGGAATTATGATACGACACCTGAATTTGAAAAACTGTTTCGTGCTTTTGAGGCTGCTAATCCTGGAATCACTGTTGAGCCAGTCGATATTGCTTCTGATGATTATGATACAAAACTTACAACGATGCTTTCATCTGGGGATACCACAGACATTTTAACCATGAAAAATTTATTATCTTATTCTAACTATGCATTACGAGATCAGTTAGTTGATTTAACAGACCACATATCCTCGATTGATACTGATCCAGCGCAAGCAAGTTACGAAATGTATGATGTGGACGGAAAAACCTATGCACAACCCTATCGAACTGATTTTTGGGTACTATATTATAACAAAAAAATGTTTGATGATGCTGGATTAGATTATCCATCCAATATCACATGGGATGAATATGAAACGTTGGCCAGTGAATTATCAAACCCTGATGACCAAGTATATGGGGCATACCAACACACATGGCGTTCTACAACACAAGCCATCGCAGCTGCGCAAAATGACGCAAACCTTGTTGACCCAACATATGATTATTTAGAAAGCTATTATGATCGTGCGTTGAGAATGCAAGAGAACAAATCACAAATGGATTTCGGAACAGCGAAATCAACAAAAGTAACCTATCAATCACAGTTCGAAAACAGTAAAGCCGCAATGATGTATATGGGTACCTGGTATATGGGTGCATTGATGACGAATATTGATGATGGCAAAACTGATGTTGAATGGGGAATTGCCGAAATACCGCAAAATGAATCTGGCGATGTGACAACATTTGGTTCGCCAACTGCTTATGCCATTAACAAAAATTCAAAAAATCAAGAAGCAGCACAAAAATTCCTAGACTTTTGCTCTGGAGAAGAAGGTGCGAAAGTTTTAGCAGAAGTCGGTGTCGTTCCTTCTTATAAAACTGATGCAATCGACGAATTGTACTTCTCACGAGAAGGCATGCCTTCTGATGAAGTTTCTAAAAAAGCGTTTAACCCAGAAAAAGTAGCTATTGAATTTCCAGTTGATGAAAACGGCCCAGCAATCGATAAAGTATTACAAGAAGAACATGATTTGATCATGGTAGGTGACGAAACACCTAAAGAAGGTATTGCCAATATGGAGAAACGTGTAAAATCTGAAATCGAATAACTTTTTCTAGAGAAGGGATCCGGATTTCGATCTCTTCTCTGGTAGAAATGAAAGGGGGCACCTGCTGGTCATGCAGTAGGGCGCAAATATGGAAGTTACCTCAAAATCAAAAACAGCAAATCGGTTACGCCGTAAAAATACATGGACCGCTTGGTCATTTATTGCACCAAACTTTATCGGTTTCTTTTTGTTTACATTGATCCCAGTTATTTTTTCTCTGATTTTAGCTTTTATGGAATGGGATTCATTTAGTACACCTGAATTTGTTGGATTCAAGAATTTCACAAAAATGGTAGGCGATGATACTTTTTGGATTTCATTGAAGAATACATTTTTATATACAATAGGCGTTGTACCATTGACGTTGGTTTGTTCACTTGGATTAGCAATTTTATTGAATAAAAAAATCCGAGGGATTAAGTTTTTCAGAACAGCATTTTTCTTTCCCTATGTCACTTCTCTGGTTGCTATCGCAGTGGTATGGAACATGTTGTTTCATCCCACAATGGGTCCAATCAACCAATTCTTAAAAGTATTTATAGAAAACCCGCCTGGATGGACGTCTAGTTCAGATTGGGCATTGACAGCAATCGTTATCGTCAGTGTATGGCGTGGTATGGGCTATTATATGATACTATATTTGGCTGGTTTGCAAAGTGTGCCCAAAGAACTATATGAAGCCGCTTCAATGGATGGAGCAAATAAGTGGAAGCAATTTTTAAATGTCACGTTACCATCCTTGCGCCCAACGACTTTTTTTGTATCGATCATGCTGGTGATCAATTGTTTTAAAATATTTGATTTGGTGCAAGTGATGACTGCCGGCGGACCGGGACGCGCAACAAATGTTCTTGTATACAATATCTATAATGAAGCATTTGTGAAGTTCAATTTTGGCTATGCTTCTGCGATAGCGATGGTTTTGTTTATCATTGTATTGGGTATCACTGTCATTCAATTCAGATGGAATCAACGACAAGAAAGAGTGTAGGGAGGGACTATAATGGAAAATGTACTTACTAAAAAGCATACAAAAACCAAAATAAAAGCCAAAGAAAAAGTCACATTTGGCAGCATCATACTCATAATCGTGCTGACGGTTTTGGCATTAGTCACATTGGTCCCTTTTATATGGATGCTTTCTGCGTCGTTTAAAACAAACAATGATGTATTCAGTGTGCCGATTCAATGGATTCCCAAAACGTGGCATCCAGAGAACTATTCAGTGATCTGGGATAGGATTCCATTACTAACATTCTTTAAAAATACTGCTTTCTTGAGTATTGTTATCACATTGATCCAATTGTTTACATCAAGTTTTGCAGCATATGGATTTTCAAAAATGAATTTTAAAGGTCGAGATTTACTTTTCTTGACTTATATAGGTACGATCGCTATTCCATGGCAATCGTATATGATCCCTCAGTTTATTATGATGCGTCAATTCGGCTTAACTGATACGTTATGGTCACTTGTACTGTTGCAAGCATTTAGCGCGTTCGGTGTTTTTCTATTAAAGCAATACTATAGCAGTATTCCGGATTCGTTATGTGAAAGTGCCCGTATCGACGGTTTAAGTGAGTGGGGAATCTATCGTAAAATTATTTTACCCCTTACTAAACCTGCATTGGCAAGTTTGACCATTATTACTTTTGTTAATACGTGGAACGATTATATGGGACCTTTCATTTATTTGTCTTCAACTGAAAACAAAACGATTCAGTTGGGACTGAAAATGTTTGTCGGATTATATGATGCTGAGTACGCATTGATCATGGCGGCATCTGTAGTGTCGATATTACCGGTAGGTATTGTCTTTTTGGCGATGCAAAAGTATTTTGTAGAAGGTATTGCAACTTCTGGTATGAAGAATTGAGGTGAGCGCAGATGTTTACTAAACCAACATTTGATAACAATATCTATATGAAAATTTTCCAAATACTATACACTGCACTACTAGCAAATCTATGTTTTTGGCTGATGATACTCCCTTTTTCTGCTGCTGCTTTATTGCTAGATATCAATCTAGGAAATACTTTTTGGTTTGCAGTATCGAGTTTGTGGTTAGGTCCAGGTATGATTAGCTTGATGGCTTTTATTGATCGATGGGTCAGTGAGAAAGAAATGGCACCAGTCAAAGCTTTCTGCTTTGCCGTGAAATCTTTTGGCAAACGCGGCTTTCTATATTGGTTGATTGGTTGGGGTGGTATAGTGATGGCTATTGTAGATATGCGTGCGTTTAGTTATGTCACTTATGGTCAATGGACCTATCCGTTCTTTATCATATTAGGAATCTTGTCGATTGGGTTAAGCATCAATAGCTGGTATTTTCAGGTGAGAAACCCTCATGCGAAAATGAAGGCCGTTTTAATGATGTCGTTTTATTATCTAATTAGAAAATGGTATCTTAGTATGATCAATATTTCTCTATTTCTTTTGGTTTTAGGATTGATTGTCATTAAACCGCAAGTTGGACTGCTGCTTTCTCCGATTGTGTTGACGAGTTTGATTTATCTTAATCTATATCAAATGGGGCATCAAAAAAAATAATGTGGTTTCTTTTGTATGTAATGGAAAGCGGCTTATCTTTCTTCTCATCGAAAAAATCAGTTATCTCACAGCACTAAGGGAATACCCGTTTTATTTTTCAAGCAATATCAATTGAAACACTCTCCTTCATCAAGTACACTATGGGAAGTTAGCCGCCATTTTAGGCGGCTTTTTTAGGAGGGATACAATGACACAAATCACCTTAAAACCAATCACAGAAGACAACCTTAGCGAACTTTGGTCCGTCAGCTATGGTCCGAAAGCAGATTTAGAATGGATGAACTGGGATGGGCCGTATTTTCAAGATCCTGTGTTGACATGGGAAGATTTTCGCAGCGGATTTGGAAAAAATTGTCTGGACAATCCCTTGCGTAAAGCTATTTATGCGGATGACCGTCTGGTTGGCATCGTGACCGCTTATTGGGAAGACAACGATCTGCATCAATGGCTGGATTTCGGTATTGCCATCTATGATCCCAATCTTTGGAATCGTGGGGTGGGCAGTCAAGCGATCCGTCAGTGGCTCACCTATTTATTTGCCCAAGAACCGACTATTCAGCGAATCGGTTATACCACGTGGTCTGGCAATCATCGGATGATGAAACTAGGAGAAAAACTTGGGATGCTGAAAGAAGCACAAATTAGGAAAGTTCGTTTCTGGCAAGGTGAATATTATGATTCCGTTAAATACGGGATTTTGCGGGAAGAATGGCTGCATAACTAATTCAAATGGTATATCCTCTACTGGATATGCCGTTTTTTTTCGGAAAATCATTGATTTGTGCGCATTTTTTTTGAATCACGAATTTTCTTGGCGAATTGGCTGTTTTAGTTTATAATAATTCTAATGTAAGAGATAGAATTAAATCGACAAATGCGAGAATAGCGTTTGAAGTTCATTCTCAATTGGTCTAGAATAGTGAGAAAGATAAGATACTGGAGGGAATAGCATGTCAGTTTTAGAAATCAAAAATCTACACGTTCAAATTGAAGACAAAAAGATTTTAAAAGGCGTTGACTTAGTACTAAAAACTGGAGAGATCCATGCCATCATGGGACCAAATGGAACAGGTAAATCAACCTTATCAGCGGCCATCATGGGCAATCCAAACTATGAAGTCACTGAGGGTGAAATTTTATTTGACGGTGAAAATGTATTGGAAATGGAAGTTGATGAACGGGCGCGTTTAGGTTTGTTCTTAGCGATGCAGTATCCTAGTGAAATTCCAGGGATCACCAACGCAGAATTCATGCGGGCAGCAATCAATGCGAAACGTGATGAAGATGACAAAATCTCTGTTATGGATTTCTTGAAAAAATTAGACCAAAAAATGGACCTATTGAATATGCCGGAAGAAATGGCAGAACGCTATTTGAATGAAGGCTTTTCTGGTGGTGAAAAGAAACGGAACGAAATCTTGCAATTGTTGATGTTAGAACCAACATTTGCGATCTTAGATGAAATCGATTCTGGGCTAGATATCGACGCATTGAAAGTCGTAGCCAAAGGGGTCAATGAAATGCGCGGTGAAGGTTTTGGCGCGTTGATCATTACCCATTACCAACGGTTATTAAATTACATCACACCTGATGTTGTGCATATCATGATGGAAGGCCGTGTCGTGATGACAGGTTCTGCTGATTTGGCCAAACGTTTAGAAGCAGAAGGTTATGCAGGGATCAGTAAAGAATTAGGGATCGACTACAAAGAAGAAGAAGCGTAAGGGGGCAAGGTAAATGGCAAAATTACATGATTATCTTGAACAAGTCAACGTTTTTTCGGCATTGAAAGAAGAACCTGAATGGATGTTGGAAATCCGGCAAGCGGCATTAGCAAAAGTGGATGAATTGCAATTCCCGAAAATCGAGCGGGTTCGTTACGAACGTTGGCCATTGTTTAATATCGATGAAACAACCTTAACTGGTGGACAGACGATTTCTGAAGAGGCAATTGCGCATGCTGTGCCTGCCTTTGATGAGATGGATAGCCATCCAACTGTTGTCCAATATGAAGAAACAACGATTTTTGAACAATTGCCGCAACATTTGGTTGACCAAGGCGTGATTTTTACAGATCTATTCACTGCGTTGCAGGAAGTGCCTGAACTAGTCAATCAATATTATATGTCTAAAGCTGTGCCAGTCGACGAAGACAAAATGACGGCAGCCCATGCAGCCTTTATGAATAGCGGGTTGTTTTTATATGTACCTAAGAATGTGGTTATTGAGGAACCTTTAGAAGCCATCTTCTACCATAATGGCAATAGCCAAGCACATTTCTTCAAACATGTCTTGATTGTCGCTGATGAACATAGTGAGTTCAGCTATTTGGAACGTTTCCAAACAAAAGGCGATCAAGCCAAAAAGTTATCAGGCAATATTGTCGTCGAAGTGATTGCCAAAGCAGGCGCAAAGGTCAAGTTTTCAGCAATCGATCAATTAGGGGTCAATATCACGACGTACATGAATCGCCGGGGCTATATCTTGCGAGATGCAATGGTAGATTGGGCGATCGGTGTCATGAACGATGGCGATGTCGTGGCTGACTTTGATTCTGATTTGGTCGGTGAAGGGGCGCATTCTGAAGTCAAAGCTGTGGCTATCAGTGCCGGCAGACAGACACAAGGGATCGATACCCGCGTGACCAATAAAGCACCCCATTCAATTGGTCATATTTTACAGCATGGAGTCATTCGTGAACGAGGCGTATTGACCTTCAATGGAATCGGTCATATTTTAAAAGGTGCTAAAGGTGCAGATGCACAACAAGAAAGTCGTGTGTTGATGCTGTCTGATCAAGCCCGCGGAGATGCCAATCCGATTCTTTTGATCGATGAACACGAAGTCACTGCAGGACATGCAGCCAGTGTTGGTCGCGTCGATCCAGAAGAAATGTACTATTTAATGAGCCGTGGCCTACGTAAAGAAGACGCAGAACGGTTGGTCATCCGTGGGTTCTTAGGTTCTGTTTTGACTGCAATTCCTGTGAAAGCAGTCCAACAAGAATTGGTAGAAGTGATTGAAGGGAAGTTGCTTGCATGATCGATAGCCATAAAGTGAAACAAGCGTTTCCCATTTTGGATCAAATCGTCAATGATGAACCACTGGTGTATCTTGACAATGCGGCAACAACCCAAAAACCAGAAGCTGTTCTAGATGCAGTGACCGCTTATTATCATCAAGACAATGCCAATGTCCACCGAGGCGTCCATACGCTAGCAGAACGGGCGACGCAATCTTATGAAGCAGCTAGAGAGAAAGTCCGTCAGTTTATCCATGCCAAAGAAACGGCAGAAATCCTGTTTACCAGAGGGACGACTACAGGCTTGAATTGGGTCTCTCGCAGTTTTGGTGATCAATTTGTCAAAGAAGGCGATGAAATCGTGATTTCCTATATGGAACATCACTCGAATATCATCCCTTGGCAACAATTGGCCAAACGAAAAAAGGCGACTCTGAAATACATCCAGTTAACCCCAGAGGGTACACTGGATATGGCAGATGCCAAAAATCAAATCACCGAAAAAACAGCGATCGTATCGATTGCCCATGTCTCGAATGTGCTAGGTGTGATTAACCCAATTGCCGAATTAACGGCATTGGCTCATGCCAATCAGGCAGTCATGGTCGTGGATGGTGCCCAAGCAGTGCCTCATATGACCGTTGATGTACAAGCATTGGACTGTGATTTTTATGCTTTTTCTGGGCACAAAATGTGCGGCCCTACTGGTACAGGCGTTTTATACGGCAAACGTACTTGGCTAGAACAAATGGAACCTGTCGAATTTGGCGGAGAAATGATTGATTTCGTCCATTTGCAAGACAGCACTTGGAAAGAATTGCCTTGGAAATTTGAAGCAGGCACACCCAATATTGCCGGGGCAATCGGGTTAGGCGCGGCAGTCGATTACTTGCAAGAAATCGGTTTAGACGCCATCCATCAGCACGAAGCAGAAATCGTTGCCTATGTCTTGCCAAAATTGCAAGCCATTGAGGGGTTAACGATTTATGGCCCGCAAGAAGCTGCCAAGCGAACAGGTGTGATTGCGTTCAATATTGAGGGCATTCATCCCCACGATGTGGCAACAGCTTTAGATATGGAAGGCATCGCTGTACGGGCTGGTCACCATTGTGCCCAACCCCTCCTACAATATTTGCAAGTGCCGGCAACTGCACGGGCGAGCTTTTACCTGTATAATACAAGAGAGGACGCCGATCGTTTGGTTGACGGCATTAAGCTAACGAAGGAGTTTTTTCAATATGGCACTGACACGCTTAGATAATTTATACCGGCAAGTGATTTTGGATCATTCCAGTCATCCCCATCACCGCGGCACATTGGGAGATTCAACCTACAAAGTCGAATTGAACAATCCAACTTGCGGCGATGTGATTCACCTGGAACTTGCTGTTGAAGGAGAAACCATCAAAGACATCGCGTTTACGGGAGAAGGTTGTTCCATTAGTACTGCCAGCGCGTCAATGATGGGCGATGCGGTTATCGGTAAAACCTTGGCGGAAGCAGGAGATTTGTCACACTTGTTTTCTGAACTTGTCCAAGGACATGATGTCCCAGACAGTGATCAATTAGGGGATGCATCGATGTTAAGTGGTGTAGCGAAATTTCCCGCGCGGATCAAATGCGCAACATTGGCTTGGAAGGCTTTAGAAAAAGCCATCCATGACGATCAAGGACAAGCAACCACTGGTCAACTGCACTGTTCAAATGAAGACAAGCAACCGACGGAATAGACTGATCATACAATCACCTAGTCACAAATCAAAGGAGTGAGAATCATGGGTGTACCTGAATTAGAAGAATATAAATTTGGCTTCCACGATGACGTAGAACCAGTTTTTAGTACTGGCAAAGGCTTGACTGAAGACATCGTCCGTGAAATCTCACGGGTCAAAGAAGAACCAGAATGGATGCTCGATTTTCGTTTGAAATCATTAGAAGCATTCAATAAGATGCCCATGCAAAACTGGGGTCCTGACTTATCTGACATCGATTTCGATGCCATCAAATATTACCAAAAATCAAGTGACCGTCCGGCCCGCGATTGGGATGACGTGCCAGATAAAATCAAAGAAACGTTTGAACGTATCGGGATTCCTGAAGCCGAGCGTGCGTACCTAGCGGGTGCTTCAGCCCAGTACGAATCAGAAGTGGTCTACCACAACATGAAAGAAGAGTTTGAGAAATTAGGGATCATCTTTACGGATACTGATTCAGCATTAAAGGAATATCCTGAAATCTTCAAACAGTACTTCTCAAAATTAGTGCCGCCAACAGATAATAAATTGGCCGCGCTCAATTCAGCCGTTTGGTCTGGCGGCACCTTTATTTATGTGCCAAAAGGCGTCCGTGTCGACGTGCCTTTGCAAACCTATTTCCGGATCAATGCCGAAAATACTGGACAATTTGAGCGGACATTGATCGTGGTTGATGAAGGCGCCAGCGTTCATTACGTTGAGGGCTGTACCGCACCAACGTATTCAACCAACAGCTTGCATGCTGCCATCGTTGAAATCTTTACGTTGAAAGATGCCTATTGCCGCTATACGACCATTCAAAACTGGTCTGACAATGTCTACAACCTTGTGACCAAACGGGCCAAGGCGCTAGAAGGCGCGACAGTCGAATGGATCGATGGCAATCTAGGGGCTAAAACTACGATGAAGTACCCAAGTGTCTACCTAGACGGCAAAGGTGCCCGCGGCACGATGTTGTCGATCGCTTTTGCAGGAGCGAATCAAGTCCAAGATACAGGTGCCAAAATGATCCACAACGCACCAAACACATCCAGCTCAATCGTCTCAAAATCAATCTCTAAAGACGGCGGTGCAGTAAACTATCGCGGACAAGTTACTTTCGGTAAGAAGAGCACAGGCTCCATCTCGCATATCGAATGTGACACGATCATCATGGATGACCTATCAAAATCCGATACCATTCCATTCAATGAAATTCATAACAGCCAAGTGTCACTTGAACACGAAGCCAAAGTCTCCAAAATCTCAGAAGAACAATTATACTATCTGATGAGCCGCGGCTTATCAGAAGGTGAAGCCACCGAAATGATCGTCATGGGCTTCGTAGAACCATTTACGAAGGAATTGCCGATGGAATACGCGGTTGAGTTGAACCGGTTGATTAGTTATGAGATGGAAGGGTCTGTGGGGTAATACCTATTTATAAGCTAGAAGTCTTGATGAATAAGACTTCTAGCTTTTTTATTATACCTTAGAAGAAATGATGGTTGATGAAATTTTATAGAATGCTGATAAGGATAAAAAGCTTAATGACTTTATGAATATTTGGAGGCAAACCATGAATCAGATGTATAAACAATACAGTCCGAATAATAATGTTGATTTATACGGTTTACAACTTCCTGACTCGGTTCAGAATAACAATAAGTGGCAGGCGGTTATTGGTAACACGCCAATAGTTTTAAACTGGTCAGAAAGTGGTAAGGTGAATTCAAAAGGAAGCGGGGTTCTATTCATCAAGTAACCAGCAGGAGCAGCTGTTTCAATGGCTTCATATTTTCCTAGATATAGATTTGACATATCAATTAGTTCACCATTTTGATCTGTTTGAACAGTGGCAACTATACTTCCTTTTTTCGTATGAACATAATTGCCTACTTTAATATCTTCACGAGCTTTAATGGTGAAGGTAACGCCTGCTAAAGGAATATAATCAAAGGTGATTTCATGTAACTGTCCATAGTCTGAACCTTTTGTGGTAACACTTGAAACCTTCTGACCAGTTTTCTTTAGATGAAGCAATCCTTGTTGGGCTTTGTTTCCAAATACCACTTCAATTGTTTTATTAGGTTCAATCGTGATTTCTTTAGATTTACCTTTATTTACAAACCCGTTGTTGGCAGTCACTTCGGTGATTTTTACTTTCATCCCAGCTTTTAAGTCATTAATTTGTGCTAAACCGTTAGTATCAGTGACAATCTCTTTGGACTGACCGTTATACTCAAATTTCATTTTTGTATTGGGAACAGGTTGTCCAGTATCTTCATCCACTTTTTTCAATTTGACATTGCCGTTTAAATTGACTTTGACATTTAACTGGAAGGAGCCTGCATTAGATAATTTGAAAGTAGCTACTTTTTGTTCATTGGGTTTGTTATAAACAAAGCTTGTACCAATGTCACCAGCATTGGCAATATTGTACTGTAAATTACCAGTTTCTTTGGAGGAGCTGGTCGCAGTTAACTTCAATTGATTTCCTGTTTTATTTATTTGAAGATTAGCAGAATTACTAACAAGATTTCCATATTTACTTAAAACACCGTTTGTATCATCAAGTGTAATAGAGTCTCCAACATTCAAGGTTACAGTCTGATTATTGAATGAAGGTTTCGTATTGTGAGAATTCACTTTTGCTAGGATTTCATTTTTTCGATTTTGATAGTTGGGAAGAGTAGTGGATAGTTGATCGCTAAATGATTCCCAAATCATATTCTGAGTAATCCCATAGTTTTCACTTGTAGGATTCGTTTTATAGCCATAATAGACGATCAGAGATAAACGATCTTTTTCAGCAATTGTGAGTTCTGATGGATCAAAATGAGAACCACCGTTTAAAATGGTACCATGTTCAATACAAAAGGCAGGTTCGCCCTCCGCCTTAATCATGTGAACACCATCGTCTGTCCAGTGAAGACCAGCAGGGTTCGCTAAATACCAAGTAGAAACGTAATCAGCAATTCTTGTGTAGTTGACGGTAGCAGCAAGGGCAGTAATTGGAGTTACAAAAAAACTAGCCATAATTACTATCAATCCGAGATAGCTGGCTAGTTTGTGCTTTTTACATTTAGTTGTCATTGTTTCTTTTCCTCCTTGAGTTATTTTGTTTTTTTAGGTTAAGAGAGGGACTTCTGATTAGTGGGGACAAGGGTTTTGATTCAACTCCTTTTAAATAAAATTAATGGCTAATATCTATAGAATTTTTAACTATTTAAATTTGAATTCAAAAAAAGACATCCCTTGGAGAGATGCTTTCACTATTTATTGGTTCTTCTCAATTAATCAGAATTAGCAATTAAATCGTTGAAATAATGGTTTAAGAACTTCTTTTTCTATTCTAGAAATTTTTAACTTTAAATAGACTGATACTTTAAAGTTCTTCTGAATAGTGTATATAGTGAGTATTTTTCTTTCAAATTTATAGATGAATTCCACTAAAACTCATTAGAAATTCGTAATTCATTTTCAAGTTGTACATTAATTGGTTGTAAAACCCGATATTCATTTATAATTTCATCATATAAGTCACCATTATAATTTAAAGCCTCTACAGTAATAGCTACACTATATCGAACCCGTGTCTTAGTAGTTTCTCTATCTAATGCATGAACTGTCAAGAAAGGGTAATCTAAAGTTTTAGCGAAACAAACTTTACTTCGTTTTACCACAGTGTCCCATTTTTGCTCGTTTCTTCTATCTGCTTCAGAGGCAAATTTCATTGGTGTTGAACTAGCTTGAATAGTACTTTGTTTAAACCCTTTCGCTTCCAATTCTTGTATTTCTTTAGATTGATGAACAATATTTCTTGCGTAAGAGGTTTTACCTAGTCTGTAATTAAATGTATTTTCATTTGGATAAAAAGTGTCCTCTAAGGCAGTTGATGTATAACCTTCAGCAAATAGAGGATTGGGCTGAGTATCAGAGACAATTGTCCATGAAATTTTGTACTTTTTAGCTGAACTATTTTGAGGTAATGGGATTCGCAATTTAGCTGAATTTTTTACAGACATTTCATTATTATATAAGATAGTAACTTTGTTCTTAGAACATGTCAAAATATCATCAGTTCGTGAAATACAAGCCCCGTAACCTAGTTCGTGATTGACTTCTTGAATTTCATTTGATGCATTTTGAGTTAAGAGAGCACGAGCAGTGAGTACTCCAACATCCTTGCTTTTTATCATTAGCTCAGCTGCTTTTTTCGCAACTACAGGTGCGGAAAAGCTTGTTCCCATAACATTGTTCATAGAAAATGAATCCGAATTTAATACTTGAAGCGGGCGACTAGTAGAGCCACCATGCTCACATAAATCTGGTTTAATTTTACAACCTTCTCGTCCAAAACCAACAGAACTATATATGGCTCGGGAGTAGTCACCACCTTGATTTATAGCATAGGAACCAACACCAATTCCGTTAACCATATCTGCTGGTGACTGGATTCTATTAAGAGGAGATGGTTTAGAACCAGTATTTCCTACCGCTACAGTGAATAATTTTTTATAGTCATAAGATAGTTGATCCAATGCTGTTGTGAATCGGCTAATATCATCATCCAGAATATTTCCTATTGGGCCAACAGAAACGTTAAAAACATCAACATCCTTCAATTTAGGAACAGCTTCTTCGATAAGGTCGATTGACTCATACAGATCGATATCATCAGAATCTGAAGTTGGGAAAACACGAATACTTTCTATTCCTAATAAAGGGGTCATTAATTGTTCATCTTTCTTCATATCATATAAGTCACCATATAATGCCATACTTGCAACATTTGAACCATGTTGTGTAAACATATCACTAGATGGAGAGGCTACTTCAAAATTCTGAGTAACATAGCTTGAGAAAAAAGGGTTGCCCAAGTTCACTCCACCATCAATTATGCCTATTTTTTTTGTGGGTATAGGTGAGGCAACAGGTTCTTTTACTTTTACCATGAAGGGATCTTCGCTAAAAGAATTAACTTCAACTTTAAGTGGATGTACTGTTCTTAAAGGGTTGAACTCTGCAACATTTTTTAGTTTATCTTTTGAAATAATAGTACTTACAAATAGAGGTCCATGATCATACTTTTTGTATTTAACTTTTTGGCGCTGTTCAGCTGTTAGGTCTAGTAAAGAGTAGAGTTTTTCTAAAACTAACTGTGTTTCTTCAAATGGATGTAGAACGAACTCAACACGTCCGTTATCCCATGATTCTTCAAAACCAAGGACAGTCTCATCCACATTTAAAATATTTATTTCTTCTATCTTTCTTAAATCATCTTTGAAGCTTTTCGTATTAAATGACGTCAAATTTTTAATATTATTATCTATGTTATTAGGATCAAGTTTGATAAAATTCATTTTACTTTCTTTTCCAGAGTCGGTAATCCATTTTCGAGAACCAATATTTTCGTAATTTAAGTTTCTAAAAAAAGTTTCAGGTGTGTAAGACTTAGCGAGGAAATCCTCATGTAAACGAACAGTAACAACAATTTTATTCATTTTTTTTTCTTCAGGTATTTTTGTTATCTCTGATTCTAATTGTTTCAAATTTGAAGTAACTAATTCTAATGCTTCAGAATAAGAACGGGGGTATTTTTTTGGTCCACCACCACTGCTTTTAGTAATTGGCTCTACTAGGTTTTCGCCACGACCAAGAATAGGTCTACGTTCATTTGACATAAGTTATTCCTCCTCTTTTAAATATCTATTTATTGAAGATAATGGAAATCCTGTTAATTTTGCTAAATCTCTTTGAGTAGCTTTTTTTTCATAATCTTTTTTTAGTGCCACAACTAATTTTTTCTTTAAGTTATGTTCAGAAATTACATTTGTTTCGATGATACTCTTGATGATATTTGTTTCTATGTTTCCGCCAGAAACAATTTGTTTTTGTAATGAACTAGAACTGATTTGTTCAATGTCAGAAGGGGAAACATCAGTTAATGTGGAACTTAAAAATGAGATGAAGTCATCATTTATTTCAACAACTCCTCTATCTAAATAATATTTCCAAAGTTTGAGTCTAAGTGATTTATCTGGTTTTTCAACTTCAATTTTCAAATTGAATCTTCTCCAAATTGCATTGTCCAAAAGTTCAGGATGATTTGTTGCTGCAATTAGAATACAATCGAATGGCCAAGTTTCTAACTCTTTTAAAAGAACGTTTACGATTCTTTTTAATTCTCCAAGATCACTAGAATCATCTCTTCTTTTAGCAATTGCATCAAATTCATCTAAAAATAGGATAGAAGGGGATCGTTTAGCGTAATCTAAAACCTCTTTAATATTTTTCCCAGTTTTTCCAAGATAGCTTGAAATTGTGGAAGATAAGTCCAAGGTAATAAGAGGTAATTGGGTTTTATTAGAAATATATTTGGCTAAAAATGTTTTACCAACACCTGGTTCTCCGTAAAGAAGTAAACTATTAGAAGGAGCAATTCCAAAATCAATGAGTTTTTCCATGTGCTCCCTATTTTTTAAAAAGTTATCTATAGTTTCTTCATATTTTTTTGAAAGAAAAATTTTTGAAGAAAAGTCTTCGTTATTCTCTAGTTTTACGAGACTGTTTAAACCTTCTTCATCTCTTGGGACTGGTTCTTGACCAAAAGCTCTTGTTAAAGAAGCACCTGATCTGTAATTAGATAGAATGGCTGAAATTTTTTTTGCAGTATCTTCATCCTCTTTCTTTAGAGCGCGAATAATGTTAAGAGAAGATAATTCAACTGTCTCAATATCATTTTCAAACGCAGCCATAATTAGATTTGGGAGATTTTTATTTATATGATTCATTTTTAATCAACCTTTCTTTAGTGGGACAAGGATAATATACCATTAATAAAGGTTTTTATCAACTTTTTGTTCCTTGTTTTTATTTTTATTTAAAATGGAACATAACTGAGTTTAGATTTTTAATATAGATCTATATAAGCTATATTTTATTTTTTTGAATTAAATAGTGTAAATATCTTCCACTGTTTCTTTAGTTTAATCAATTATACTAGCTATCCATTATCGTTTTGTGAGCTATGGTATAATTTTAATAACATTAATTAAGCTATTTTTTGATATTTATTTAGAAAAGAAATGGAGATGAGGTTGAATATGAGAATAAAAGATCAAATTGAGAAAACTTTTCAAGAGAACTCTATTTATGCACAACCAATGCAGGCTGTTAACCAAGCAAGTTCGTTGAATGCGTTATCAAGTGATTTATATACAGATTCAAAAAGATTTATTTATGAGCTTTTACAAAATGCAGATGATTCTTGCAAAAATGATAAAACTATTAAAGTATGGATAAAAATTTTTGGTGATAATTTAGTGATAGCGCATTCTGGAAGTCCTTTTACAAAAAGAGATGTTCAAGGAATTTGTAATATAAATAATGGTACAAAGAAAACGGATATATCGAAAACTGGATACAAAGGTATAGGTTTTAAATCAGTTTTTGGTCAATCTGATAAAGTCACAATATACACGGAGGATGAGTATTTTAGTTTTGATGCTAATTATCAATTTGAGTGGACTTGGGAAGATACTAAAGAGCATTGGGAAACGAATAACGATAGGGAATTTCAATTTCCTTGGCAAATTATCCCCATATATACAGAATCAAAAGATATTTCAAAATCTATCAATCAATTTGTTGAAAATGATGAAGTAAAAGTTGCAACAATAATCCATATGAAAAATATACATGAAACAAGTGAAGCCATTCAAAGTCTAGCTAATAATTTAAATGTTTTTTTATTCCTTAAAAATATTTGTGAAATAAATTTTGATTTAGAAGAAAAGAATAGTATTAAAATCGATAGATCTGTCGAAAACAGAATAAGTTTGCAGAAAAATAATGAGGCTACAATTGATTGGTTAATAAATACAATACAGTTAAAAGTTCCTCAAAATGTAAAATATGAAATGCAAGATGAGAGGAATGTTCCTGATAAATTACTAAAAACTGAAGTAATAGAATTAGCTCTTGCTGCAAAAATTGAGGCAGATGGGATTGTTAAACTATCAAATCATGAAAAGCTTCTTTATTCATATTTACCTACCGACGAAACTAAATATTCCTTGCCAGTTCTTGCTAATACAAGCTTCTTAACTTCTGCCAATCGTGAGTCACTTCATACAGATTCCAAATGGAATCAGTGGCTGTTTAAAACAATAGCTGTTGAGATTTTTCGTTGGATATCAGTATTAGTATTGAGTGAATTTAAATCTGAAGCCTATAAATTGATTCCAAATAAAAGCGTTGAAAATGATTTGGGTAAAGCATTTAATGAAGGGATACATGAAGCATTAAAAAGCGTTCCATTTATACTTTCAAAACAAAATGAATTAATTAAAATTGAAAATACTATAGTTGATTTTACATCTTTATCTGATAAAAAATTTATAGAAAAAGATTCAATAAAATTTTTTGCTACTAATAGAGGTAATACGGTACTTTCAGTTCAAGATAAGCAGTTCGCTAAAAACAAACAGTTTTTTTATGATTTTAAAAAAATGGGTGCTATAAGTTTTGAGTGGAATGATTTAAAGTCTTTTCTTTCATCAAAAAAATTTATTGAGACTCATACGATCAGCAATAATATTGATTTAATAAAATATATTAAAATAGTATGCTCATCTGGAAAAAATATGGTGGTTACTGAGAGTTTCTGTAGTGAACTTCCATTTATTTGGGATCAAAAAAATGTTCTTAATTATCCTAATAGAGTATGTTTTCCAGTAGCGGGTGATGACAACTGGAATAATTCAAATAATGAATTGTCTTTTGTTCATCAAGAATTACAAAATTGGTTAGTAAATGATATGGATAGCAGACAATGGCTAGAAAAAATAGGGATTACCGAGAGAACAGATACTACCTATATAGCTCAGAATATTTTGCCTAATGCAAATTCTTATATTACAAAAGATAATGCGATACAGACAATCAGAGAATTGTTCGGTTTATATATGAAAGGTGAATTAAAAAAAGATCTAATCATACAATTAGCAGATTTGAAATTACTTACTTTAAATGATACTCTTTGTCCTGCAAAAATGTGCTATCTTTCGAATTATTATAATCCGAGATTAAAGAGCGAAAAAATTTTAGAAAAAGATATTTTTGTTAGTAGCTCCTACTGTGAAAACTCTTTATATAAAGATGAATGGAAAATATTTTTTAAAATTCTTGGAGTTCAAGAAGGCATTTCAGAAATAAAATATTTAAACAAAAGTTCTACATCTAGTTTAGTTGATTCAGGTATAAAAAATGAATATTTCGAAAGTGAAGACAAGTATTTCAAACCATACGTTACTATTTTTAAAGCAGATACTTTTAGTGAAGTAATAACCATGAACTACATTAATTTTATAGAAAATAACTATGAATTTTCTTTGGAATTTTGGAATGACTATATAGAAAACTTTGATAGTGAAAGTCTAGAAATTCCAGCTAGAGCTTACTGGGGAAATGAAGGAAGACCAGGTAGACGAAATGGTGATGCTGTAGAAAACTATGTTCCATGGCTCATTAATAATGCTAAAATTATACCTACTCTTTTGAAGAAATGTGAGATATCAAGTAAGGTATTACTAAATACAAAGGAAATTAAAGAACTCTCTGGAAAATACTTACCAGTTTTTAGTGGTCCTGAGTTGAACTCTGATTGGAGATCATTTTTCAATTTTAAAACTGCTTTAAATGTAGCTGATTATTTAGAAATACTAAAACAAATCTCTTTAGATACTGATAAAAACAATTACTTGAAAAGTGAAAATTATGAGAGGATTCAGTCTATATACTCTAAATTATTAATACAATGTATCAATTGGAATACCGATGATATAGAGACCGTAAAAGCTTGGTCACAAACTGAACAATTGTTAAATACGAAAAGACAATTTACAAAGTGTAACTCTCTTAAATTCTTTTTAGACGGTAATGAGAATGTATTCCAAGAGCAATATATATTCATGATGCTTAGTGCTGAAAATAGAGAGCATCCAAACCTAGAAAAGTTATTAGAATATTTTCAAGTAAAGCTATTAAGACAAAGTGAATTTGAGTTAATTTATCATCAATTGGAAGAAGCTACATCTTTAAAAGAAAAAATAAGAAGGATACTTCCGTTTTTTGGAATTTGGATTGCTAGTGAAGATAACGATAGTGATGTAGTCAATATAGTAAATGAATTACAAGCAAAAGTTAGTGATTTGGAAATTTACCAATCTGATAAGTTTGAAATCACATATACAGGTATAGATTTTACTAAAGGTGTAAACACTCACTATAATGAACGAAAGCTTTATGTGACTTATCCTTGGAATTCTAATAGTGTATTTTTGACCCTATCAGAAATATTGTGTAAATATTTCTGTTTGAACGGATATGGTAAAAAACTCGACTTTTTACTTAGATCAACGCAGGATGAGATTCAAGAGTATTTTGAACAAGAAGAATTAGAAATTCCAGCTATACTTTACAATGAATTTGATTCTAACACTTTAATAAAAAATTATCCTATTTCTAATTTTGCAGATATTGAAAGAGTGGTTAATGAGAAAGAAACGACCTTAGAATTTTTTCACATGTCTAAATCAGATTATGAAGGACTAAAGTATGCGGAGAGACTTATATCCAGATCAGTAGAAAACGTGCTGAGTCATTTAGAAAAATTACCAGAGTATGATTGCTCAAATTATTTTAAAATTGCTACTAGTATTATTGGTGGTATAATCAAAAATGGCAATGAAATAACTGTAGTAGCAAGACCATCCGATAATAATCAAGTATTAATATATTACACGTCAGAGTTTGATGTTCTTGAGTACGTTGATGCTGAACTTTGGTATGAAGATGGAACAAATATTCCCCAAAAAATTACAATGGGTCAACTTTTGAAAAAAACTGGTGTAAACAGAATACCTATAAATACTATTGAACTATCAGAAAGTGAAATTGAAAGTTTAACTAATGAGTCAAAATCCGAAATTTTAGAGTTTAATGCGGTACCTTATGCTCCACAAAAAATAGCAAAAATTATATCATCTTTAGCTAATACGAGTGGAGGTAAATTAATTTTTGGAATGACAGAAATATCTCCAGATTTGAATGAAGTTGTAGGGCTTAGTACGGATTTTTCTGTTACAGAAATTACTAAAAATGCAATTTCCCTGCTATCTCCTATTCCAAATGTAGTCTTTGATTGGGCGATACATGAAGACAAAAGCATTTTTGTAATAAAAACAGATAAATCAGGTGAAGATATCCTATTAGGGAATAATAAATATGTTAGAGTTGAATCTCAGAGTGTTATAGAAGGTAAATCTGAGCAAATAACTCAATTGAGTGCGCCTAGATATACTAGAACATTAGCTATCATCATTGCTATAGAAGATTATACAAAAAGAGAAAATAATCAAATTACTAAAGTCAAGTATGCTATTAATGACGCGCTAGAATTTAAAAAAATGTTAGTGGAGTCTATGAATATCTCTGAAGAAGACATAGTAATGATTACCAATGAAAATGCATTGAAGAGTAATTTAGAAAATGATTTAAAATACCATTTTTATAATTTAAATGAAGAAGATCGCTTGATTTTTTACTACGTTGGTCATGGATTTCATGATGGTATTACCAATTATTTATCTACTTTTGATATGCACCCGTCTAATGTAATTGAGACGGCCGTTTCATTAAAGAGAATATTATTAGAGCCTCTACAAAAATCAAAATGCAATAATGCACTTATTTTTATAGATGCATGTGCCCAAATGTTTCAAAATCCAAATGAGAGAAATAACATTAAGGATATTAATGATGAAGAAATTAAACTATTTTCAAGTGAGTTCCCTTATTATGCTACTTTTTTATCTTGTCAAACAGGAGAAAGTTCTTATTCAAGTGATAAATTAAGTAATGGAATATGGACGTATCATTTAGTAAAAGCATTGAAAGGACAGGTACCTGAAGTACTTAGTGATAATAAATATATTACGGATATATCGTTACAAGAGTATTTATCTAAAAGTGTGGCGGAATATACAAAACATGAGCTAGGCTATAATCAAAATCCTAAATCAATTTTAGATTCAAGTTATACAAGCGTTATATCTGAAATTAAAAATTAAAATTCTGACAATAATAAAGTGATATGGATCAAAGATTTTTAGGTTTTTTGTATTAAGGTGTTTTATTAGTATTTATTCTAGCTCGTAATTTTCTTACTAAAAATCATCTGAAATATCCATATTTTTTTCGTTGAAACAGTTTGAAACTAACTCAAAACTAACTACAATTAGCAAAAATTAACGGGATACAACAGTATTCACTAGGAAAACAGAATACTGTTATATCAACGTTTAGAGTCCCTTAGAGCCCTCAAAAAAAGCTAACTTTCTGCTGGAAGGGTCTGTGGGGTAATGCCTATTTAAAAGCTATAAACTTTGATATATAAAACTTCTAGCTTTTTTCGGTAAATCTGCTAAACTCAAGACAGATAAAATTTTTTTATTTATTCAACAATTTGAGCAGTCCTAAAGTCTTCCCACTTAAAGTGGTAGCTGCTTTAACCGTGTTGGCCATATCCAATATATGACCAACACGATATGTGTTATCTTACAATTGCCATAATCAACGAGAAAAAGTTAAGGGCAGTCTTTTCGTGAAGTATATATAACATAAGTCAATTTATGTTCATTTAAGGTTTCACCAAAAACACTAATGACCAACAATAAAATATATATCATAATATAACGTAAATAAGGGAATGAATGTCTCCCTCAGTGATGCTGGAACCGCAAATGATTGCTAATGACTTCTACAGGCTTTTTTAAGCTTGTAGAAGTCATTTTTTTTTAGGAGGAAATGATGATAGGTAGTATAGTATTTGTCACACTTGGAGGCTTGGTGATCAGGCACGTATGTAAAAAAGTAAATGTTCCGCCATTGATAGGATTTTTAGGTATAGGTATATTTTTGGGGCCATTCACATTGGATGTATTATCGGACGACTTATTAAATAGGTCATCAGAAATAAGAACGATTGCTTTGATCATTATTTTATCCAAGGCAGGATTAGCCATGAATATTTCTGATTTTAAACATGTCGGAGGTCCGGCAATACGCATGTGTTTTGTGCCGGCAATGATTGAAATCATTGGCACGATGCTATTTGTGCCTCTTTTGATTGGTTTGTCACTTCTGGAGTCAGCTTTACTTGGGAGTATTATCGCGGCAGTTTCACCTGCAGTGGTTGTGCCGCGTATGGTTCAATGTATTGAGAAAGGCTATGGGAAAGAGCATAGTGTGCCGCAGATTATTCTAGCAGGCGCTTCAGTTGAAGATGTTATTGTTCTCGTTCTTTTTTCATCATTGTTAGGGTTGCATCAAAGTGCTGATAGCGCATTTTTGCAGTTGATTGATATTCCAGTTTCAATGATTTTAGGCACACTTGCCTGTCTGGTCGTTGGAAACTTGCTCGTATGGTTATTTAAAAGATATCGCATCTTCGACTCGATGAAAGTACTGCTTCTTCTATCAATTTCGCTGCTATTTATGGCTGTAGAATCTAGGTTAGCAGGTCTCGTGGCTTTTTCAGGAATGCTTAGTGTACTAGGAATCAATGTCATTATTTTATATAAAAACAAAATAGTCGCACAAAGGCTAGCCCAAAAATTCAATTATTTATGGAACATTGGAGAAATATTTCTTTTTGTGTTAGTGGGCGCTAGTGTGAATATAGACTATGCCATAGCTGCAGGCTTTATGCCGATACTTCTGATTCTAGTTTTAGCAGCAATACGCATGAGTGGTGTCTTTCTTTCTCTGTCCAAAACAAGATTAACATTAAAAGAAAAATCGTTTTGTATGATTGCCTATTTACCAAAAGCAACTGTACAAGCAGCTGTTGGTTCAGTTCCGCTGTCATTAGGCTTGCCAGCTGGAGAAATGATACTCACCGTGTCCGTACTCGCCATATTGATCACAGCACCAATGGGCGCTTTTTTGATTGACTCTTTCGTTAGAAACGTGAAAATCTGAACCAAAAGAGGAAAGAAATGCTAACTAAACTTCATTAAAACGTAATTACGACATAAATTTGAAGTTAACTTCAAATAATGATAAAATTTAATATAATATGATGTTTAGAAACGAGGTGGAAATGGATGTTTGAAAGGCCTACATATCTTCAACGGCTCATTGACTTTAAAGACACTGACTTTATTAAGGTGATTACAGGTGTCAGACGCTCGGGGAAGTCTGTTCTACTACTTTTATTCAAAGAATATTTAAAGCAAGAGGACATTCCGGATGATCATATCATTTACATGAACTTTGAGAGTTTTGACTACCAAACCATTACGACAGAGGAGAAGCTGCGGGAAAAGTTCCAGGAACTGTTGCCTAAAGATGGGAAAAAAGTCTATTTGTTACTAGACGAAGTCCAAGTAGTCGATGGCTGGCAACGGGTTATCAATGGCGTTCGAGTGAGTTTTAATAGTGACATTGTGATTACAGGTTCGAATGCCAACATGCTCTCTGGCGAATTAGCAACGCTTTTAAGTGGGCGCTATATTGAAATCCCTATGTATCCTTTGTCCTTCCAAGAGTTTTTAGCGGTAAAACAGATCCATCCCGATTCAAGAAAAGTAGATCCAGCCTATGAAGAGTATGAAAAGTATGGCGGATTCCCAAGTGTTGTGATTGCGGAAGAAGGAATCAAAGATACAATTCTATCAGGTATATTTGATACAATTGTTTTGAATGATGTTGCATTAAGAGCCGGCATAAAGGACCCTGTTGTTTTGAAATCAGTGATTCGATTTTTAGCAGATAATGTTGGACAACTTGTGAACACGAGTAAAATTGTTCATACATTGAAGAGTGAAGGGATTGAAACCACCAGTCACACAGTAAATAGGTATTTAGATTTATTGGAGAGCGGGTATTTATTTTATCGTGCAAAACAATATGATATACGCGGTCGAGAGTATCTAAGGACGAATGGCAAGTACTTTATAGTGGACACAGGACTGAGAAGAAATGCGGTGGGACGAAAAGATGGCAACTACAGTAATCGTTTAGAAAATATTGTGTATGTTGAACTGCTTCGCAGAGGATATCATGTTGATATTGGCAAAATAGAGCAAAAAGAAATTGATTTTATTGCGCGAAAATTAGATGAGACACTTTATGTTCAGGTTGCTTATCAATTACCTCATCATACGCGTGAAACAGATAATTTACTCAATATTAAAGACAACTATAAAAAAATTGTTTTGACTGGGCGCTATTATGAGGTTGAACAAATTGATGGAATCCCCATTATTTATATTGCAGATTGGCTGCTGGATGAATAGAACAGGTTAATTGAAATCAATGCGTTGCAATGTGATGTTGTTTTATCGCTATTGTGATCATTTTAAAGTCTTTAAGTCATCAGAGGAATAGTTCTCTCTCTGATGGCTTTTTTTCAATGGTTAGCTAAAACAATCTGTTTCGTCATCTTTAAAAGTAACTCTAATCAAATGATAAGCTAGGTTAATAAAAAGATTGATTCCGAAAAAGAAAAGACTAGACATGGAATTATTTCCGTGCTATTCTTTATTAGAAATCGGTTTCACTATTTTGTTAAGGGTTTGAAAGGAGAAAAATAATGGATAAATTTATAGGATTTATGGAGAAGCATTTCATTCCGATTGCTTCTAAAATTGGGTCTCAACGACATTTGGTTGCAATTCGGGATGGGTTTATTGTGACGATGCCATTGATGATTCTAGGATCATTTGGGGTATTGATCAATAATTTGCCAATTCCTGCATATATTGATTTCATGAATGGGATTTTCGGAGAAGGTACGTGGCAGGCATTTGGGAATAATTTATCAGCTGGTACTTTTTCAATACTAGGACTTTTAATCGCTTTCACGGTGTCGTATAATTTAGCTAAGAGCTACAATCAAGACGCATTAGGTGCCGGCGCTATCTCAGTAGCAAGTTTCTTCGCTTTGGGTGCAATTGCTACCGATGCCGATGGCTTGCTGACAGCAGCTGGATTAGGTTCTCAAGGATTATTTTTGGCTTTGATCGTTGCAATTATTTCAACTGAGATTTTCCGTCGTTTGGCAGGCAATCCACGTTTGGTCATCAATATGCCTGATGGGGTGCCACCTGCAGTGTCTCGTTCATTTGCGGCTTTGTTCCCTGCAATGATTACAGTGTCGATCTTTGCTTTGTTTACAGCAATTTTCCAAGCGCTTGGTGTGACGAGCATCGTTCTTTCATTCTATGAGTTGGTGCAACAACCATTTATGGGATTGGCAAATTCATATCCAGCAGCGCTATTGTTAGGTTTCATTTCTGCATTCTTATGGTTCTTTGGTTTACATGGTGCCAATATCATCGATCCATTTATGCAAACGATCAATGTACCAGCTATCGAAGCCAATGCAAAAGCATTGCAAGCTGGAACGGATCTGCCTTACATCGTCAACAAACCGTTCTTTGATTCATTTGTCAATATCGGTGGTACAGGTGCAACATTAGGCTTATTGATTGCGATTTTCTTAGTTGCTCGTCATCATAAAGCGTATATGACTGTGGCAAAATTGTCAGTTGCGCCAGGTATCTTCATGATCAATGAACCTGTAATGTTTGGGTTGCCAGTTGTGCTGAATCCGATTTTGTTCATTCCATACGTGTTGACACCATTGGTTCTAGTCACAACAGCGTATTTCGCAACGGCCACCGGGCTTGTTCCTGCGGCTACCGTGATTGCACCATGGACAACACCACCGATTATTGGCGGTATTTTATCTACACAAAGTATTGCTGGTGGGATTCTAGCAGCAGTCAACTTGATTTTATCCGTTGTGATTTACCTGCCATTTGTTAAAATGGCGCAAATTCAAGAAACACGTCGTTTAAAAAACGCAGAATAAACAAATAGTTCATTTCAGCTAAATAAAGAAAAAACAGACTGACCGGCTGCGAGTAAAGTGTGCATCTCCACCTCATTGTGTGACAAATCAAGTTGCAGCAGGTGTTGACACACTATCGTCAAGCCGGTTCTTTTTTAGTCGTTTTGGAAAAAAATTGGAAACCGTTTCGGAGGTGGCAAAGATGCCGAAGTATTTGGAGATTGCAGATGTACTGCGTAAAAGAATCAAAGATGGGACTTACCCAAAAGACAGCTTGTTGCCATATCAAACAGAGCTGGTGGAAGAATTTGGTGTCAGTCGCATGACAATCAAGAATGCGGTCAATATCCTGATCATGGAAGGGCTGCTGCTGACGAAACGAGGATCCGGTACGAAGGTGTTGAACCATTCTTTTGCAGGCAAAGATACATCTTCAGTAACAGAATACAAAGGGTTAAGTTACCAAATGAAACAAGAAAAACGGCAGTTGACAAGTCAAGTCATTACATTTGAAGTCTGCTTTCCTACGACTAGGATCCAAGAGATGTTGCAAGTGACGCCTGAACAACCTGTCTATCATGTCATCAGACTGCGGGTTCTTGAGGGAAATCCATACATACTTGAGCACTCGTATATGCCTGTCGATTTGGTGCGTGGGTTGACCAAAGATATTTTGGAAGACTCGGTTTATGATTACATCCTGCAAGACTTAGGCCATCGATTTGCCGGCGCTTATCGGACCTTTCAAGCAGCGAAAAGCGATCAGTACGATCAGGCTTATCTTGATTGCAAAGAAGATGACCCAGTATTGGAGTTGGAGCAGATCATTTATTTAGAATCTGGCCGACCAATCGATTACTCGTATAGCCGTAATCGCTATGATGTGAAAGGCTATTCGATGTTGGATATGAAACCTGATTTGCTGCAGCATCATAAAAAATAGCAGGGAAATTCGGGCAGTTGGTTCCAAAAAGGTAAAGGATACGCGTGATGGAAGTAGTAGCTTTCGTCACGCATTTTTTTATGTCTAAGAGTATCAAATGAAGTCGCAAGACGCGTTCTTAGTGTAAAGGTACCTTTACACTAATCCTTCTATTATGATACACTAGTTGTAAAGTAAACTTGACAGGAGAAAAGCAATGCCCGTTATGAATAGAGTAAGGATGATCCGTGAAAAAGCTAAACTATCACAAGGCGAACTGGCTGAAATCCTCGGTGTTTCTAGGCAAACCGTCAATGCTATCGAAACCAATAAGTATAATCCATCCTTGGAACTCGCTTTACGTATTGCTCATTATTTTCAACTGCCTATCGAGGATATTTTTAGATTGACTGGGGGGAATGCTAAATGAAACATTTTCGTTCGGATATCATCCAAAAAATTGTGCTGATGATTTGGACCGTTGGCAATCTAGTGGTATTTGCGTGGTTAGGTAAGTGGTATATTGGCCTAATCTTTCTGGTTGTCTTTTATCTCATTTTGGCTTTGATGCTTTGGCTGACACGCGGGGCGCGACTTGGAAAAAAGACCTATGATGAAAGACAATTGAAATTAAAAAGCAGGAGTTATGAAATAGGCTTGTCTATTGGCGGTCTGTTATTATATTTGGCACCCAATTACTTCAGAGACACCACTCAATTTGCATTATTTGTTATTGGTGTGGTTGGGATGATCATCTTTGGGTATCAAATCATCACAGAAAGTCTATTCGCATGGAATGAATCGAAAAAAGAACGGTATGGTGTTTTGGGTACTGTGACTGTTCTAGGTATTTTGGGTCTGACGTTGTATATTCGGGATACGATAATCGGCACACAATCTTTTTTGGCAAATGGTAGGATTGCCATCGATTCTGGGTTTTGGCTGTTTTTGGCTTGTTTTGTCGTGGGGTGTTTGGGGTGGATACGGATGTATGTGGATAGACATATGATGTTGAAATCTTGATTACGATAGTCAAGTTGAGGTAACATGTATGCAAATGAATAGAGCGACCATTTTGCGCATGGATCAAAAAGAACAAATGAAGATAGTGATTGCAAAACAAGAGGTGGAAGTTTTACTTTCACCTCTTGTTTTATCACTTGATAAAAAATATAAATAAATAACCATTTTCTTCTTGTCACTACTGAAAGTAAAGGCTATCATAATAGTGTTAGTAAATAAATATAGGGTGGTAAAAAAATGAAAGAGTATCAAGATATTATGAATGGCTATCAGAAATACAAAGACTATCAGAGGAAAGTTCTCGCAGTATCGATGGGGTTGATTGTTTTAGCAAGCATCATTGTTTATTTGGATCTTGTTAGAATCAGTCCTTTCTTGATCTACTTGGCAGGAATGGGTATCGCTCTTGTTTATGCTACTAAAACACGGGTTGAAACGGCAACCTATCCACAACTGAAAAAATACTTGCGAAAGGCAAATCCGACCTTATCAAAACAAGAAGCACTCGTCTTTTTTATTGATCAGCAACTGAATAAACTGCCAATGGATGAGGCAAATGACTTATTTGCTTGGCTGGCCGATGATAAAAAATGGCAAGATAAAGAAATACGTAAAGATTTTCATGGGAAAATAGATGAACTCAGAGCCTATTATCTGTTTTTGAATGAAATGACTGGTGATGAAGAGAATGGGGAAATCTCTTTTGATACCTATCGGGCGTTGGATACGAATCGTCATAAAGAGTTGGTTTAATAGGAGAATGAGGATGAAATTAAGAAAAGAGTTATTAGGGATTGTATTGGCATTTTCAATGACAGGGATCATTGCGACTTCTGCAAATGCCAATGCCTATCAAGAAGTATATAACCAACAAGAAAAACAAGAACAAAAAATAAAAACATTACTCGAATCTGAATTTATTTCAGCAGATGAGCAAAGTATTTTAAAAAATGAACTTTCAACTTTTGAGCAAGCAAAAAATAGTCAAAACAGACAAGGCTTATTGTCGCTAATTGCGCAAAGTGAAGAACAAGTTTCACAGGTTTCGCAAAGTGTCGCTTCTATGGAAGCCAATGCGATTCAAACCGAACTAGGACAAGTAGAAATACAAATCGACGCTTTAGCTGAAAAAAGCGATGAAGCATTTATAAGTAAAGAAGACCAAGACCAAATCAAGGACCTAGTAGAGAAGTATCAGACAGTTAGTGACACAAAAGAAATCACACCAGTCCGTGCACTAGCTGATGAAGCAAAGACACTGACGGAAGCAGTCACAGATAATCAAAAAGAACTGATTTCTCTAGTTGATACACTCAAGGCAGATAACGAATCAAGTGATACACTGTTAAAGAAACCGTATCTGTCAGATAGTGAAAAAAAAGAGTTGAACCAAAATAAAGCAGACAATCAACAATTCTTTGAAGATGCGGATGTAAAGCAAGCTGTAGTTGATAGACAAGAAGCGTCATCTAAGCTGATCGAAACGGTCAGTCAGAAGCAAGCAGCTACTGCTAAAGATTTCAAATCATATGAAGACAAAGCGAAATCTCTGATCAACGAAACCAAATCGCTCCTGAGCAATGGCGATCTTTCCGACGACGAGAAAACAGAACTGACCTCTGCGAAAACCCAATTAGAAGACAGTTTAGTGTTGAAAGACTACACACCTGGAAATTTAAAAACAGGCTTCACAGATTTGGACGATCAGTATACCAACGCGAAAACAAGCAGTGACAAACGAATCGCTGACAAGAAAAAAGCAGCGGCACAGGCTGAACGTGAAAAACAAGAAAAAGAGCAAGCCGCCCAAGCCAAAGCAGCGGAAGAAGCAAGTCAAGCCAGCAGTAACCAAACAAGTTCGAATCAATCCACACCTTCACCTTCATTGGTAGGAGAATGGTATCAAGCGCCTGACGGATATAAATTTTTGAAGGTTGAAAGTGGTAAGACATATGGACAAGTTAAGATTCCTAGTAACTTTACATTGATTACTGCAACAGAAGCACAAAGTTATACGCCAGGCCACGGAAACGGGTATGCCAAACAATAGCGTATGAAAAATGCAAGCAGACCACATTACTACGATGGGGTCTGTTTTTTTTGTCGATTAGATGACATATCAGCCAAACTTCTTATAAAGCGCCTCAGTCAAAGTCTCAGAAAAATTGATTTGCTCTTTCTCAGCTTTTTTTGCCAACCATTCTGGAATCGTTACGTTCTTGCGAATCGTTTTGTTTCCGCGAATGTAAGGCATAGAATTTGCTTGGACCAAGGTGACAAAATCGTTGGTATCCGCCAAAATGATGGCGCGGATATCGGGGGCATCGGGTAAGGTCAGATCTTCATCTATATAATAAGCAATGATGCTAGACAAGAAATCTTTGGCTTCTTCCATTGCTTCCTCTAATGAATCGCCTTGTGTACCGCCATTGAATGCTGGAAATGTTACAGAATAGCCGTCTTCTTCGGTGTGGAAAATAGCTGGATAGGTTTTTAACAATTGTATCGACTCCTTTGATTTTTGATAAAGAGTTAGCGCAGTCCAAGTTGCTTCAGCAGCTTAAGGGTAACTCCTTTGTATTTTTATTATACGCATAATGCGCATTGGAATCAATTGTCAAAAATTCGAGTCAGTAAAACTGCAGTTAAAATAAACCACGCTTTCAGAAATATCTCAAAAGATCAGGATTGAACCATGATATAATCATATTGACTATATTAAACTTACGCAGTAAATCAGCATGAGTTTAAAAAAAAGCAACTTTAAAAATTAGATAATGTGAAAGGAAAGATGTAGGTGGCAGAAGCAAAGTTTGAAGCAGCATTGATTAAAAAACTTGAAGCTGAAGGGTGGACTTATCGAGAAGATTTGTCTAATGTCAGCATCAAAAAAATTGAACAGCACTGGCGAGAAGTCTTAAATGAAACAAATGCGCATAAGTTGGATGGTATACCATTATCTGATATTGAATTTGGCTTAATCTTGCAAGAATTACAACGCATTCGGACACCTTATGATGCGCAGTTGCTATTGGTTGGCGCGGGTGGTGTCGGATCAATTCCGCTAACAAGAGATGATGGATCAAATATTGAAATTGAAATTT
Source organism: Enterococcus sp. RIT-PI-f (assembly GCF_001297065.1). GTDB lineage: Bacteria > Bacillota > Bacilli > Lactobacillales > Enterococcaceae > Enterococcus_D. Next base: position 373,717 of record NZ_LHOX01000015.1, read on the forward strand.
TTTATGAAGATGATGTCGCAGGGGGACGTTCACGATATGAGGTAGTTAGTCAAATCAATTTTACCGAATTGCCTCAAGGGTTAACTACTAAACGCATCATTGATCTTGCATTATTAATTAATGGTATACCTGTTGCACATATCGAAGAAAAAGATGAGCATTTGCAGAATCAGTGGAGTGCCTTTGAACAATTAAAAGGATACCACGGTGATGGTTTATACCAAGGGTTATTCGCATTTGTTCAAGTTCAGTTTATTTTGAGTCAACATTCCGCGCATTACTTTGCGAGACCGAATGCATTTGAACATTATAATAAGACCTATGTATTTGGATGGCGTGATGAAAAAAACAATGATATAACGGATGCTTTTGTTTTTGTCCATCAAGTAATGGGGATACCAGCGTTGCATCGATTAATCACTGTAAATATGATTCCCGATGCATCAAATGATAATTTGATGGTGATGCGCAGCTATCAAATTCAAGCGACGCGTCAAATTTTGCAACGAATGAAAGAAATGGAAACTAGCGGCTTAATTCAAAAAGAAGGCGGCTATATCTGGCATACTACCGGATCGGGCAAGACAGTCACTTCTTTTAAAGTGGCACAACTTTTGGCATCCGCGCCAAGGATCAGAAACGTGCTATTCATTGTTGACCGTGTTGATCTAATTGATCAGACATTAGAGAATTTCAAAGATTTTGCTTATATCCATTTTAAACAACGGATTAAAAAGGTGAATGGTCGGGAACTAAAACAGGCTTTGAAGCATAAAGGTGCTTCACAGATATTGTTGATATCTGTGCAAGGATTAACTAAGGCAGTTAAAAATGGCTTAAAGAATGAAGATTGGAATGTCATCATTATGGATGAAGCCCATCGCAGTGCTAGCGGTGAGTCAGTACAATTGATTAAGCAAGCATTCAAGAAGACGACTTGGTTTGGCTTTACTGGAACACCCAATTTTTATTCCGATGAATTAAACGATATCAAAACATCACGTGAGATTTCAACCCATGATATTTTTGGCAAACGGCTGCACACGTACTCAATCAAAGATGCAATTGGTGATGGTAATGTGCTTGGTTTCGATATAACTTATTTCCGGCCGCATTGGGTGATCGAAAACCCTACGGATAATTTTTCAGAGAAAGACTATGAAAAAGAGATTTACCAAAGTGCTGTGTATAGACATGAAGTAGTAGAAGACATTCTTGAAAACTGGAAGAAGACCTCAAGTGGAGCTTTGGTATCAGGAATCAGAGAAGAAAATGTGTTTCAAGCGATGCTGGCTGTGTCTGGGAAACAAGCGGTAGCACATTACTACAATATTTTTAAAGAGAAGGCACCTCATCTCAATGTAGCCATGACTTTCTCTCGTGATGAGTCCAATGAGCAAGGAACGAAGGAACTTAATGAGTCTTTAAAGAAAGCCATTCATGATTATACAGCGAAATTCAATGTGCCAAGTATATTAGATGCCAAAGATCCTGCTCGTGCATATATGCTGGATATCACGAAACGTTTGGCACGAAAAAAACCGTATAATAAAGGATTAGCTGAAGACCGATTAGACTTGGTCATCGTCTCAGACCAACTTTTGACGGGCTTTGATTCTAAGTTTGTCAATATGATCTATATGGATAAGATGCTTAAAGAAGGTATGTTGATTCAGGCAATGTCCCGAACGAATCGGACATACAATCGCAACAGTAAACCCCATGGAAAAGTCCGTTTCTATCGTCAAGGGGATGAGATGCAAGAATATGTTGAAAATGCATTACGCATTTATACCAAAGGTGGAAATGATACCTTAGAAGAAGCGGAACAAGAAACAGCAGAGCAAGAAACCAAAGATTTGGAAAATGATGACATCTTGGCAAAACCGCAAAGCCATCAGATCCTTGACTTAGAAAGTGCTGTTGTTCGCTTAAAAGAGCTGTCTGATGCGCAATTTGGCAAAACACCCCGCGGAGAAAATGATTTAAAAGAATTCGTCAATCTAGGACTTGCAACGCAAAACAAAATCCAACGCTTAGTTCAACAAGGATATGAATTGGGAAGTGAAATAGAGCTATTAGACGATAAAAGAGATCCAACAGGTGAGATGGTTCGTTTGGATATCTCTAGTAGTGAGGAATTTGGTGCGTTGCAGGCAAGGCTAAATGATGCTCGTGAACGGTTACCAGAAAAGGATCGTCCAGATTTAACAGAGATTAAAGTTGGGCTTGAGTTTTATAATCATCAAATTATTGATTATGACATGTTGGTTGAATTACTGAATACCTTTATAGATGACAAAAGCACAACCAACAAAGAAGCAATTGAAAAACATATTACGCCATTGGATGATGAGAATCGCCAAGAAATTAAGGATATTGTTCAAGATATTGAAGCAGGAGAAATTACAAAACATTTTACAACAGAATCGCTGCAAAATACCCGCAAGAAATATCGAACAGAACGCCGTGAACTCAAAATACGTCGATGGGCTGCCAACCAGAATGTGAATAGTAATATGATTTTAGAGGCATACGATACCTATATGCCAGGACATTCGTTGATAGAAAATCCAAAACTCCATGAGATAGTTAACCGTATCGAAGATCAAGAAAATATTGGTTTCTTTGAAGCTTCAGAATTTGAAGACGCGTTAATGTCCTTTTTTGAAGGGTTTAAAAATTGATTTATAAGTAGAAAGTGAGAGAAGCACAGATGGCATTATCGAAAGAACAGCAGACAAAGATGTGGGCGATGCTTAATCAAACCCGGGGACAAATTGGCTTAACAGCCTATAAAGATTATATTTTTGGTATTTTGTTTTATAAATACTTATCTGAAAAGGCGACAAAATGGTTAGAAGGAGTCTTACGGGGAAAGACGTGGGAAGAAATTTATGCCCAAGATCCGGCGAAAAGTCTAGACTATATGAAGCGAAATCTAGGTTATGCCATTCAACCTGGCAACTTCTTTTCTGATTGGAAAGCTGCGATTGATGAAGATCAGTTTAATATCGGTTTGATGACTGATACGTTTGGACACTTTAATCAACAAATAGCATTGGAAGCAAAGGGGGATTTTGAAGGGATCTTCGACGGGATGCGCTTTGATAGTGCTGATTTAGGGGCAAATGCACAAGCACGTGCAAGCGTAATGATTTCAATGATTGAGTTACTATCAGCCCAAGAGTTTGATTTGTCGGGTGGCGATGATGCCATCTCAGATATTTACGAATACTTGGTAGCACAGTTTGCTACAGTATTGGCTTCCGATATGGGGCAATACTATACACCAAAAGAAATCTCAACCATTATGGCAAGAATTTTGACCCACGGTAGAGAAGAGGAGGAGAAATTTTCCATCTACGATCCAACTGTTGGTTCAGGATCATTGTTATTGACTACAGCGAGTTTTATGAAGCATTCCCATAATCGTGGAATGATCAAATACTACGGACAGGAAAAGGATGCAACGCCTTATCGTTTAGCGCGCATGAACTTGATGATGCACGGTGTGGAATATAACGATATCAGCATCAACCATGCAGATACACTAGAAAGTGACTGGCCAGATGGTGTCGTTGATGGTAGAGATAATCCTCGTATGTTTGATGCAGTCATGGCGAACCCACCCTATTCTGCCCATTGGAATAGTAAAGATCGGGAAGATGATCCTCGATGGCGCGAGTATGGTGTAGCCCCGAAAACCAAAGCAGATTACGCTTTTCTATTGCATTGTTTATATCACTTAGAAGACAATGGGCGAATGGCGATCATTCTTCCTCATGGCGTGTTGTTTAGGGGTGCAGCAGAAGGTCGCATCCGTAAAGCTTTGATCGACCGACATCAAATAGAAGCCGTGATTGGTTTCCCTGATAAGTTGTTTTTAAATGCATCTATCCCTGTTTGTGTCTTGATTTTAAGAAAAAATCGTATAGCGTCGGATATCCTGTTTATTGATGCAAGTAAAGACTTCGAAAAACTGAAAAATCAGAAACGATTAAGGCAAGAAGATGTGGAAAAAATTGTTGAAACGTTCGTTCAACGTAAAGAAGTTGAAAAGTATGCGCATGTGGCAACTTTAGAAGAAATCAAAGAAAATGACTATAACTTAAATATTCCTCGTTATGTAGATACTTTCGAAGAAGAAGAACCTATTGATATCGTAGCAGTGAGCCAAGAAATTACTAAAATCAATGCTGAAATCAAACAAGCAGAGGCAGAGTTTCTTTCTATGTTAAACGAGTTAGCCGTCACTCCTGAGACCAAAGATTTGATAGAAGCTGCAAAAGGAGTGTTTGAATAGTGGGAGAAAAGAAAGCACCGAAATTGCGGTTTGATGGTTTTGATCAAGATTGGGAACAGCGTAAGTTATCTGAAATGTATGATATTATGTCTGGTTTTGCATTCAAGTTAAGTGATTATGTTGAGTTTGGGATATCAATTGTTAATGGGGAATCTATTAATAATGGTAATGTTTCTTCAGTGAATTGGAATTATTTACCAGAACATTTTCGAAAAAAATATTCAAATTTTATACTTCATACGGATGATATTGTTCTTGGTTTAAATCGTCCAATTACAAATGGAGAATTAAAAATTGCTCAAATACCAAGTTATCTTAATGGATCTCTATTGTATCAACGTGCTGGAAAAATCAAAATTGTTAATAATACAGATATAAACTTTTCTTATCAGCTATTAAATAAAGAAATCTATAAATTTGTTTTGAAAGAAGCACAAGGCTCTGACCAACCATTTATTTCAACTACAAAATTAAAAAAATGGAAGTATACTGTTCCTAGAGAAGACATTGAACAAAAAAAAATCGGAACCTTTTTCAAAGAGTTTGATGATACAATCGCTCTTCATCAGCGTAAACTAGAGCAGATAAAACTGTTGAAACAAACTTTTTTGCAAAAGATGTTTGTCAATCATGGATTTGTTCCTGAGTTGAGATTCGCTGATTTTGGTGAAGAATGGAAGCAACGTAAGCTTGGGAAAGTAATAGATATCCAATCAGGTAGAGATTATAAGCATTTAAATATTGGTAATATTCCTGTCTATGGTACTGGGGGCTATATGTTAAGTGTTGATAAAGCTCTATCATATGAAGAGGATGCGGTAGGAATAGGGAGAAAAGGAACGATTGATAGACCTTATATTTTAAGATCTCCATTTTGGACAGTAGACACCTTATTCTATGCAATTCCTAGAGTTAAGTATGATATAGAATTTATTTACTCTATATTCCAAAAAATAAATTGGAAAGCTAAAGATGAATCGACAGGTGTTCCAAGTCTTTCGAAATCAGTAATTAATTCTATTTCAGTTTATTTACCAAGTAGTAATGAGCAACAAAAAATCGGATCCTTCTTAAAACAACTCGACAACACTATCGCCCTTCATCAAAAAAAGTTAGATAACCTTAAACAATTAAAAAAATCTCTCTTACAAAAAATGTTTATATAAAAAGGCGCCGATCGGCGCCTTTTTTCTATACCAATGTCGCTAAATGCCGCATAATCTTATCATTATCCTGATTTTCCAGTTCCTGAATAATATGGAGATACGTTTCTTGAGTAGTCGTCATACTCGAATGACCTAGTCTCTTCGCCACACTTGCAATCGATACACCAGCAAATAGTAGTAATGAAGCATGTGTATGTCTTAAAGAGTGAACCGTTATGACAGGAATACTTGCATTTGTACATAAAACTTTTAATCGATTATTTATCGTAGAATTAAAAACGCGTTTTTTTACAAAAATAGGTTGATCCATCTCTAGTTCTCTAACCAATTGAGAGAACTGCATGGCTAATTGCCAGTCCATTTGGATGTTTCTAACAGAGGAAGCATTTTTGGTAGGTTGAAAATCTCCAATAGAGTTTCTATAATTCCAGGTTTTTGTAATAGTTATCTTTTGATTAAAGAAATCAAAATCATCAGGCGTGAGTGCCAATGCTTCAGAGAAACGTAATCCTGTCTTTGTTACCAGTAAAATAAACCAATCCCAGTTTATTTCCGGTTTCAAATCTAATTCACGCAACAATAATTGGACCTCATGTTGATTTAAAAACTTGGGTTTCTTTTCCCTAGGTGCTTTTCCTTTAATAATGACTTTTCTGGTCGGATTCTGAGTCAGTATACCTTCATCCACTGCATCTAAGATTGCGCCTTTAATCTGATGATGAAAATCCATTGTAGTCTGTTTTTCATGATCTTCCGCATAAGCATTCAAAAGCGTTTGGTAACTTCGTCTATCTAGATCTCCAATTTTTAGACCAGGTGCTAGTTTAGTTACCCACTGTAAACTCATATAATACTTTTCTAACGTAATCGATCGAATTGATCCTACTTTGTATAGTTCAATCCATTCTTCAAAATACTTATGAAATAGTTGTGCTCTCTTTCTTTTCAATACAAAAACCTCCTAATAATTTTGATGGTACTTGTTAATTATTGGGAAGTTTTCGGTGAATGTGAAGATTTATTTTTAGATAAACATGAATTGTAGAAACGCCTTTTTTAGTTCTTTAAGGTTAGTCAGCTTTTTTTGATGAAGAGTAATAGTAGCATCGAGTTGTTTGAAGAAGGCTCCAATTTTATTTTGTTCATTTAAATCAGTAGGCATTGTTACCTTGAATTGCGACAAAGATTTTTGACTAACACCTTTTGCAGTTCCTCCACTTGCTAACGATGATAATTCATTAAAAGATTTCGGTGAACATAACAATACAGCCAAGAAATCATTAGTAATTTTATCTGAATAGACATCAAAAGCTATTGTTCGTTGGCTGAGAATGTATTTATTACTGTCAGGCACTTGAGCAACGTTTCCCATGGGTGCTTCTGTAGTAAATAATACTTGTCCCTCATAAAGTTCTTTTCCGGTCATCCATTTGTTATATAACTTCTGATCACCATAATGTGCATCAGCTGATGGATCAATATAACCATTTTTTACATTAAGAGCAGAAAGAGCGAGATAACCAGACACACTCCAATCCATACCCATTTTTTTAGGAGTCCGTCCTCGAAAGTCTATCGTTTTTTTGATGTTGTCAAAGAACTTACGCTGTTCCCACTTTTCACTAAAATCAGCAAATCTCAACTCAGGAACATTCCCTTGATTGACAAACATCTTTTGTAAAAAAGCCTGTTTCAACAGTTTTATCTGCTCTAGTTTACGCTGATGAAGAGCGATAGTGTCGTCTAGTTGTTTGAAAAAGGTACCGATTTTTTGTTGTTCACCAATATTGGGAAGCTTAAATTCGATATTTTTGATTATTTTACTATTTAATTTGGGCTGCGCTGTCCCTGTGTTGTATTTCATATAATCTATTTTTTCCAATACTTGAACTAAAAAGTAATTATTCCCATCTATCATTCTCATAATGTGAGCATGATTATTTAACCAGAATTTCCCTCGAGTTAAATACGCTACTGGATAATTTCTCATAATTATGTTTGCTCCATCTTCAGCAAGTAAAACATATTCACCATCGAATATATAATTATCAACATAATCAATAATTCCTGTAGCGCCATAATAAGGGTATTCGCCTAAAACACGAAGGCCCGAATCAATGGGAATACGCTTTCCATCGAACGATTCAGTCACTTCCCCCAACTTACGCTGTTCCCATCCGCAAAGTCAATTTTCGTAAATTAAAAATAGTATAAACCTTTTTATTGATAAATATATTGGATTTCCATTCTTGTTCGCTTGCAACCCCTTCCAAAATCAGCTACACTAATACCGAATAGAAACCAAAAAAAATAGGCACCTCATAACAGTACGGGAATACTGTTACGAGGCCCTGATCAGTCACCACCCTAAAACGGTTGACCAATCAAGTTGCCATAGTTGACGCCAAAGCATCAACGTGTTTATTGTACCTAAAAATACCCGTGATTTCTAGTAGCATCAAGGCGAAATCGGTATTTTATGAGGAAAATTTCACGAGATGCTAGACGCTTATTTTGCTATGTCAAAGGCATTGGACAATCTTGTCTGATGCCTTTTTCTTTGTGTTCCTTTATGCGCGGAAGGACGCAAAAATAGGCTGAAACGTACACATGAAATGGGCCATACGAGAATAGGCAGTCATAGTTGACCATTTATAAACAAGTCGTAACGAACTTTCATGAGGACGAACGGGGAAGACACTTCATTCCTAGGTAATGAAGATGGCAAGTCGCTGGTTTCTATTCACTATTTTTCGGCAGTGGCAAATTTTTAAAAACATGCATACCTTATACGTCAATAGGATTCTGCATGTGAGCAACAATGATAGAAAATTTTAAGGATGAAAAGGGGAAATGACCGATATGAAGAATCGTCAAGAACGAATGACAAAGGGAAACAAACGAATCTTAGGGCTATTCTTGGCTGGCTTATTGATCTTTTTAGCAGCATGCAGCTCCAATGAGGAGACCACGAAAACAATAGGGATCGCCATGCCGTCTAAAGCGTTGGAACGGTGGGAAAAAGATGGGGACTACATGGTCGAGAAATTTAAAGAACTTGGTTATGAAACCGACATCCAGTATGCACAAGATCAAGTACCTACCCAAGTGTCACAAATTGAAAACATGATTACCAAAGGGGTAGATGTGATCGTCATCGCATCAATTGACGGTGAAGCGTTGACGGACGTCGTAGATAAAGCAAAAGGTCAAGACATTCCAGTCATAGCATATGATCGATTGATTATGAATGCAGAAGGTGTTGACTATTATGCAACTTTTGACAACTTTGGGGTTGGGATTTTACAAGGTAGTTATATTGTGGATGAATTAGACTTAGACAACCAAGAAGGTCCATTCAATATTGAATTATTTGGCGGTGCACCAGATGATAACAATGCCCGCTTTTTTTACAATGGGGCTTTATCAGTGTTGCAACCCTATATTGACGCAGGTGTTTTGAATGTTAAGAGTGGACAAACTGAATTTAGTCGAATCGCCATACAAAACTGGGATGGTGCTACTGCACAAGCGCGGATGGACAATCTACTAAGTGCAAATTATACAGAAGATCAAGTGGATGCTGTATTAGCACCGAATGATGCTGTAGCGATGGGCATTGTTTCTTCTTTAAGAAGTGTCGGTTATGGAACCAATGAACGGTCAATGCCGGTGATTACTGGTCAAGATGCGGAAACAGCTTCTGTTAAATCAATCATTGAAGGTGGTCAGTCTATGACTGTTTTCAAAGACACGCAAAAATTAGCAGATGTGACCGCAAAAATGGTTGATCAAATACTGATGGGTGAAGAAGTGGAAGTGAATGATCGTGAAACATATGACAACAATACAAAGATCGTGCCAACAAATTTATTGATTCCTATTGCTGTCGATAGTCAGAATTACCAAGAAATTTTGATCGATAGCGGTTATTTGCTTGAATCAGATATTCAGTGAAAAGAAATGAGGGCGTTCATGTATCATGGTTATTCGCTTTGTCATCTTTAGCAGGAGGAAGAACATGTCAGAATTTATACTTGAAATGAAGGATATTACGAAAGCATTTACTGGTGTTAAAGCGCTGAATCGAGTGAATTTGAAAGTCAAACAAGGAGAGATCCATGCATTATGTGGTGAAAACGGCGCAGGAAAATCGACACTGATGAAGGTGCTTAGCGGGGTGTACCCTTATGATGATTATGAAGGAGAAATTGTTTTTAACAAGCAGCTTTGTCAGTTCAAGGGAATCAAAGATAGTGAAAAAGAGGGCATCGTGATTATCCATCAAGAATTAGCACTGATTCCTTACTTATCTATTGCAGATAACATTTTTTTGGGGAATGAGATAGCCCGTCATGGATTCATTGATTTTGATGAAACCATCAAAAAAACTGGAGAAATAATGGAAAGCGTTGGCTTGAGCGAACAGCCGAATACGCTGATCACAAATATCGGGGTAGGGAAGCAACAACTTGTAGAGATAGCCAAGGCGATTTCAAAAAATGTAAAAATATTGATTTTAGATGAGCCAACTGCAGCGCTCAATGAAGATGATAGTGAAAACTTATTGAATTTATTACTTGAATTTAAAAGACAAGGGATCACTTGTATTATTATTTCTCATAAATTAAATGAAGTGATGGCAGTTTCTGATTCAGTCACGATCATACGGGACGGAGAAACAATAGAAACGTTACATGCTGAGACAGGCGGTTTGAGCGAAGAGAGAATCATTAAAGGAATGGTAGGCAGAAGTTTAGAAAATCGTTATCCAGACTATCAGCCAGTGATTGGAAATACGTATTTTGAAGTGAGGAATTGGTCTGTGTATCATCCAACACATACAGCGCGCAAAATTCTTGATGATATTCATATAACTATCCGAAAAGGCGAAATTATCGGTATTGCCGGGTTAATGGGTGCAGGAAGAACAGAACTTGCCCGTAGCATTTTTGGCAAGAGTTATGGAGCAAAGATCAGTGGGCAATTATTCAAAGATGGTAAGGAAATCAAGCTGTCTAATGTAAAAAAAGCAATTGACGCAGGCGTTGCTTACGCGACGGAAGACCGAAAAGGAAACGGTCTGGTTTTGATAGAAACGATCAATGAAAATATTTCTTTAGCAAGTGTGAATAAACGTGCAAAAGCCACTGTGATTGATGAGAACCAAGAAATCAAGCAATCAGAATACTATAAAGAAAAAATGAGTATAAAAAGCCGTGATGTATTTCAGGAAGTAGGAAGCTTGAGTGGCGGCAATCAACAAAAAGTCGTTCTTGCCAAATGGCTACTATCTGAACCAGATGTTTTATTTTTAGACGAACCAACCCGTGGCATTGATGTGGGTGCAAAATATGACATTTACTTGATCATACAAGAAATGGCCAAGGCAGGGAAAGCAGTGTGTATCATCTCCTCTGAACTGCCGGAAATTCTAGGCATGTGTGATCGTATCTATACGATGAATGATGGACGGATTACGAGCGAGTCCAAAAGAGGAGAAGCGACACAAGAAACATTGATGGAAAAAATGACGAATAAGGTGGGGGTCTAAGGTTGGAAAAGAAAGGATCACAAAATAAACAGTTGATGGCAACAGAACAGGTCTTTGCTGTCATTAAGAAAGTCTTTCAAAAATATAGCATGTATTTTTTCTTGGTACTGATCATGGTTGCTTTTCAACTATTAAGTAACGGTGTTTTGCTAAGACCGCTGAATATTACAAATATCATTCTGCAAAATAGCTATATCCTTATTTTAGCAATTGGCATGGTACTTTTGATTATTCTTGGTGATATTGATTTATCTATAGGCTCAGTTGTCGCGTTTACAGGCGCCTTATCTGCAATTTTTACAATCAATATGAACATGTCTACACCATTAGCTATTTTGCTGTGTCTATTTGTCGGCGCAGCAATTGGCGCATTTCAAGGGTTTTGGATTGCTTATGTGAAGGTGCCGGCATTTATAGCTACATTAGCGGGTATGTTGATTTTTCGTGGATTGACAATCGTTGTCTTAGACGGTAAATCACTATCACCTTTTCCTGCCGCTTTTCAAATGCTTAGTGCTGGCTTTATTCCGCAGATAGCCGTAGTGTCAGGGTTAAAGTTATCGACGTTACTTCTTGGTTTGATGGCTATTCTTATCGTTACATTGTTTATGCTGAAAAATCGCAACAAGAAAATAAGTTATGGTTTTCCTGTAGATTCGATGTCAATATTTGCTGCAAAAATCGGATTGATTACTCTGATGATCTCATGGTTTACCTATGTCTTGGCTAGTTATGAGGGCTTTCCCAATGTGCTGATTATTTTGACTTTTCTTGTCGTGGTATATCGGTTTTTGACGAATAAGACAACCATTGGTCGATACATTTACGCGACCGGAGGAAATGAAAAAGCAGCAGCTTTATCAGGTGTTGACACAAGAAAAATCAAATTTTTTATGTTTATCAATATGGGGATTTTGTCTGCCATTGCTGGTCTTATTTTTTCGGCTAGGTTAAATGCTGCTACGGCAACAGCGGGAAACGGATTTGAGCTGGATGCGATCGCGGCTTGTTACATTGGTGGTGCATCAGCTTATGGAGGTATTGGGACTGTTTTAGGTGCAATCGTTGGCGGTTTGGTTATGGGTGTCTTAAATAATGGCATGTCTCTTTTAGGGATCGGTGTTGACTGGCAGCAAGCGATTAAAGGTGCAGTACTATTGTTTGCGGTGGCTTTTGATATTTATAATAAGAGGAAAGCAGCATAAATATGTGGTGACTAAGTGAAGACACCTAAGACAAGAGGTAAAGTAAAACTGATTGTCTTAGATGTCTTTTGCAATATTATAACTGACTATGGGGTAGCTGAATAAAAAAAACATCACTCATCAATCCTACGAACAGATCCACGGATCGTAAGTTGTGGCAAAATTTTTTGTTGGATAAAAGGAGTATGACATTCCTCAATCCTTTTTATCAATGTTCTAACAGTCAGCTTTCCCATATGATGTAAGTCTGTAGCAACATTTGTGATTTGAGGAATGGCCGTTCTAGTGAATTCTGTATCATCAAAACACAATATGCTTATATCATTAGGAATCGTATATCCGGCCGTTTGTAAGAAAGTATTCACCATAAATGCTAAGCCAGAATTAACGCAAAACCATGCTTCAGGCATTGTGTCCAATTGTTTCAGAATATGAAACAGTGCGCCTTGAGATTCTTCTATTTCAGTAATTTCAAAATGTGGATTCAAATTTTTCTCATGATTAAACAAAGCTTTTTGATAACCAACAAAGCGTTCATAGTAACTTGGAGAAAAACGGATATCACCAATAAAACCAATGGTACTGTGCTGATTTTCTATCAACAGAGAGACGGCATCATAAGCACCATCTGTATTATTTGTTAAAATCGTGTCAGCAACTAATGTTGGTCCATGATGGTCAACAAGTATGACAGGTATACCCGAATGAATTAGCTTTTCCAAATAGTCATCGTCACTATGGGAAAGAATGATAATACCATCATAGGATTCAAATTTCTCAGGTAGAGATGTTATCTGTATGTCTTCTTCTGTAATAGTGTACGTGCTTATTTGATGATCTAGAGTATGGATTTCGCTTATAATACTTTTTAATATTTCTCCAAAAAAGCTAGTTTGAGAAAAAACAAATTCAGTTGCGATCAATAGGAAAGAGTAATGCATGACTGTTGCATTACTTTTTTTGTATTTATAGCCTAACTCTTCGGCTTTTTGCAAAACAAGATTTTTAGTTTTCTGACTGACGCCAGGTTTATTTCGAATCGCTTGAGATACTGAATTTTTGGATATGCTAAGTTGATCAGCAATCATTTGCATCGTAATCTTAGTCATTGTAAAATCCCCTTTGTTGATTTTGGTTATTTTAGTATAGCATGGAATTACAAATAGAAAAGTAATTATTGTGTTTGTTTTTTCAGTAATTTATAATTTCATCGAGAAAGCGGTTTATTTTTGTCTTAAAAAAAGTAATTTTTTTATTATCGAAACAAAATTGCTTTAAATTAAAAAGGAGGATTTTATATATGAAAAAAGCAAAAGCCTTTGTTTTGTGTATGTTTGTTATTTTATTAAGTGGCTGCGGGGAAAGTCAAGAAGCGGCAGATGTCTCAGAAACCGGAAAACTTGTCATCAATGGAGATTATGTTGTACCACCAACAGCCCACGGAAATCCCTATATAGGTGGGTATATAGGTGGTGGTGCCGAACCATATTTACAAGAACCTTTATTTTCTTTTACACCTGTTGGGACAGATGGTGAAAACTTTAAGCCACGTCTGGCAGAAAGCTATCAAATTGATGACAATCAAATCACGGTTCAGTTAAAAAATGATCTTAAATGGAGTGATGGCACTGATTTAACACTAGAAGATGTAATAACTAGCTATCAAATGTGGGTAGGGAAAAAGCAATTATGGGAGTTTTTAGAAAAAATTGAGCCTATTTCAGATGATACGTTGACTTTCCACTTTAAGAACGAGAGTGAACTAATGATGAACTTATTGGTAGATGTGAAAATATCTGCAAAAAGTGCTGAATATGGCACTTTCGCAGAACGTTATCAAGAGGTTGCGGATAACGAGAGAGAATGGCATGACGAAACGAATACGTTTTGGTATTCCGAAGCTGGGAATGAAACCTTGCAAGCAATCAACGAGGAACTAGAAACTTATATGCCTAATATCACAGACATGGTAGGATCAGGCGCATTCGCAATCAGTAATCTATCGACTAGTGAAGCGATACTTACACGAAATGAACATTTTTATTTTGATACAGGAATTGATGAATTAACGATTGTTCGTGCGGTAACACCTGAAGTTGCAGCAAATAGTATGATTGATGGCACTTTGGATATGCATAGTGGTGGAATGACAGAAGACTTGATCAACCAAGTTGAAGCTAAAGTGCCGTTTTTCCAAGAATTTTATTTACCTGAGTATTCTCAAATGTCTGTAGTATTTAATCTTAATCAGCCGTTTGCGCAAGAAAAAGCCTTTAGAGAAGCCGTTGCATATTTAGTGAATCCGGAAGAAATATTGCCACTGGCAGAAGTGGGAAGTATGGAGAGTGAAAAGAGTAGCTCGGGACTGCCGTTATCTTTGCAAAAAGTATTTGGCCTTGAAGAATGGGCGTCGCAAACATTAGATGCGAGATCATATAATGTGGCTAAAGCTGAAGAAGTTTTGCTTGCTGCTAACTGGAAGAAGGAAAATGGCGCGTGGATAGATGCACAAGGGAATACAGTTGCTTTTGATTTTTCTTGTAATAACGGCTGGGGTTCAGCTTTATTACCTGGGGAAGCTATTGTGAATGAACTCAACAATTTTGGTTTTGATGTGACATTCCTACCAATGGAGGGCGCTTCCTATGATGCATATCTGAGAAATGGTGAACATACTGTAGCAATTGAATTTGCCCCGCCGTCTAATATTCTCTATGCCAACCCGTATGGAACATACGAGCAATTATATAAAGGAAGAAGTTGGCTTTTTGGGCTAGCTGCTGAAGAAACAGGTGAACTATTTTTAGAAAATAAAAATGGTGACCAAATTGATGTGATTGGTTTGACCAATAAACTGTTTGATAGTAAAGATGAAGTATTTATTGAAGTGACGAAAGAACTGATGGAGATTACTGACGACAATATTTTGTTTATTCCTTATCTAGAAAAAGGGTTTCCTGTGCGTGTCCTAAATGAAGCCATCAACTTTGACATTGAACCAAATGCGTTGATTCAAGATCCTAGATTTATAGGTGTTGGAGAAACAATGTTTTCTTCATTGATTGCTGAAGGAACAATGAAAGATAGCATGGCAATAACTGCTGAATAGCAATCAGACGCTAATACTAGGTGGCAGAATTGAAGTTGCCTAGTATTAGCGATGTTTAACGAAGTGCTTTGAATCCATCATATTTATGGAAGGGATAAATAAATGAAAAAGAAGCTAGCAAATGTTTTCATTACGATTGTTGCGGGAGTCTTTATGACATTCCTAATCATTAAAATCATGCCGGGGGATCCAGTAATGATTTTAGCCAATGAGCTTCGAAGTTCCTTAGGTATTTCAGAAGCTGATGCAATCAACCGTGCTGTTGCTATGTTGAACTATGATCCTTCACAACCGCTGATTCAGCAGATTGGGCATTTCATCAGTCATTTGATCCGTGGAGATTTAGGTACCTCTATTCGTTTTAGAACGCCTGTCGTAGATATCGTTTTGAGCGCATTACCTTGGACATTGTTCTCAGCCGGGACTGCTACTATTTTATCCTATATGGTTGGTACTCAAATCGGCTTGTTTGTGGCATGGTCAAAAAACAAAAAGATGAATACTATTACAGAAATGTTAACCTCGATCATCGGTTCTTTTCCAGATTACGTTATCGGTTTTTTCTTAGTTTCCGTTTTTGCTGTTCAATTGGCATGGTTACCAAGTCGAGGGGCGTATGCTTCTCGGGTAGTGGTGGGTTTCAATGTGCCATTTCTTTGGAGCGTGCTTATACATGGGCTATTACCGATTGCTGCGATTTTTATCGTATATTTGGCAAATTGGATTTTAAATATGCGTGGAAGTGCGATGAATGTTATGCATCAAGAATATATTAAATATGCAAGAGCACGTGGGCTGAGTAACAACATCATTCGGAAAAAATATGTTGGGAAAAATGCAAGATTACCAATGATAACAACGTTAGGGACAACCTTTGGCATGCTTCTTGGTGGTGCACCGTTGATTGAAAATATTTTTTCTTATCCTGGTTTGGGCTATTATCTCAATACGGCGATCGCTGTTCGTGACATCCCCTTGATGCAAGGAATGTTTTTCATGATTATTGTCACGGTCGTAGGCGCAAACTTTATAGTAGATAGCCTTTACGGACTATTGGATCCAAGACTAAGGAAGGGGAAATAATGTTGGATGAGCTAAGAATTTTCTTTAAAGTGATTTTAGCAAATAGACAAGCTGCGTTTGGCCTCTATGTTCTTTTCGTATTGATTGTGTGTGCTGTATTTGGAGAGTGGTTGATTGGTGATCTACCGGCGGACTATGTGAATCGTTTGCAGGGACCTTCTTGGAATCATTGGTTGGGAACAGATTTCACAGGTCGAGATACTTTGTTTCAATTCATTTTAGGAACCAAAGATGTCATTACGATTGCTGCATGCGCAGGGTTCTTTTCTATTTTGATTGGTGTACTTGTGGGTATATTTTCAGGATATATCGGTGGATATGTAGATAAAGTATTGATGTTGCTGACAAATGTGGTGTTGACGATTCCATCATTTCCTGTGTTGATGGCATTGTCATTAGTCATTAGCGCTGGAAATGTTTTAGCATTTGGATTTTTATTGGCCATTTGGAATTGGGCTGGATTGGCCAGAAGTATTAGAAGTCAAGTAATGACGCTGAGAAATAGTGATTATATACTTGCTAGTCAAATGCTAGGAATGAGTAATAAATATATTGTTTTCCAAGATATATTTCCGAGTATCGTTCCATTTATTGTTATCAATTTTGTGTTGATCATGCGTGCTTCTGTCCTTGCTTCTGTAGGGTTGATGTTACTTGGTTTAGCACCATTCAAAGGTGAACATTGGGGAATTATGTTAAATCTAGCGATGACAAAAACAGGCGCGATGTTTGGCTCGTCTGCATGGATTTATCTGTTAACACCTATTGTAGGGATCGTTATCTTTCAATCATCATGTTTCATGCTTGCGAAAGGTCTAGAAGATGCTTTTAATCCCAGAGTTAGGAGTGAAATGAATGGATGAAATTATCGATGCCAAACACTTAACTGTTCGTTTTAATTTGAAAAAAAATAAGAAACTGCTTCAGGTGAAAGCCATCGAAGATGTTTCTATAGCAATTGAACGTGGTGAAATCCTAGGTATTATCGGAGAAAGTGGTAGCGGGAAATCAACTTTGGCATTTGCGATATTAAACTTGATTGATCAGCCGGGAGAAATTACTGAAGGTGAAGTCTGTTTTATAGATGGAGAGAAACAACAAGTCGATTTATTAAAACTAAGCCCTAAGGAAGAAATGACTTATCGTTGGCAAGAAATTGCCACAGTCTTTCAGGCAGCACAAAGTGCATTAAATCCAATTATTACAGTCGAAGAACACTTTATCGAAACTTATGCAGCCCACAGAACAGACTGGCAAAAAGAGCAACTTCAAGCGCATATTGCAGAACTGATCGATTATGTGAGGTTAGATAAAAGTGTCTTAAAAATGTATCCGTTTGAATTAAGCGGGGGCATGAAGCAACGTGTTTTAATCGCACTTAGTCTACTATTAGATCCCAAGATTATCATTTTGGATGAACCGACAACGGCTTTAGATGTGATCACACAATGGTATATTTTAGAAATTTTGAGAAAAATCAATCGTGAAAAAAAGATTACAATTATTTTTTTGACACACGATATTTCCATTGTCAGTTCAATGGTAGATCGGATTGCTGTTATGTATGCTGGACAAATTGTTGAAATCGGTCCAGTTGGAAAGGTTGCACGGCACCCTGGTCATCCGTATACAAAGGCTTTATTAGAAGCAATTCCCAATCTAGAGGATTCGATTGAATCCAGGCAGTCTATTAAGGGAACGACATTTGATATGTTAGAGGCAGACGGGAGCTGTCGCTTTAAATCTAGGTGCTCTTTAGCTAGGAAAATAAACTGTGAAGGATTACCTAATCAATGTCATCGATTATTTTCTGTATCAGAAGGGCATTTTGCAAGGTGTATCCATGCAAATGGTTTAGAAGAGGTGATGCAAGATGAGTAATCTACTTGAAATCCATCAACTATACAAGTCATTCTCTCATGATGGAGAAATGATTTTGAGAGGAATCGATTTGTCGATTAAAGAAAGTGAAAGTGTTGCAATCGTTGGCGAAAGCGGCTGCGGAAAAACCACGCTCGGGAAAATCATTGTCGATATTCATCAACCAACGAAAGGCACAGTCACCTATCGTGGAAAGAATATTCGAGATATGAATAAGAAAGAGTACCGTGAATTCCGCTTAAAGGTTCAAATGGTACAGCAAGATTCTTTTGCAGCGCTTAATCCATACAAGACGATCTATCAATCGTTAAAGGCAGCAATTCTTGTACATCGAATCGTAAAAAATGAAAAAGAAGCACGTCAGACTGTTAAAGCATTATTAGAGGATGTGGGGTTAACGCCTACATCACACTTTATCGATAAATTTCCGCATCAATTAAGTGGAGGGCAAAGGCAGCGCATCTTGATTGCTCGTGCGATTTCTGTAAAACCAGAAGTTATTGTTGCTGATGAACCAGTATCCATGGTCGATGTGTCATTAAGAATTTCCTTGTTAAAGCTACTTCGTAAGATGAATGAAAAGTATGGTATTTCTTTTGTATATATCACGCATGATTTGGCTACAGCACGGTATATTTCGGACCACGGAAAATTAGTCGTTATGTATTTAGGAGAAATCGTTGAATCAGCAGATATCGCAACTGCAACAAGTAATCCGCTGCATCCATATTTTCGGGCTTTGATAGCGGCTGTACCAAAAGGAATCAATGTCGACCACCAACAGATGCCATCATTGCCACTAAAAGGGGTTGATATCCCCAATATCAAACAATTACCTCAAGGCTGTATTTTTCATCCTCGCTGCATTTATGCGAAAGAAACTTGCAGTCAAAATAAACCATTGCTAAGGAATTGTCACAATGCGCAAGTTGCTTGCTTCTTCGCCGAAGAAATTGATAAGCAACAGCAAGCGAAGAATGGTGTTCCTCAATAACAACTCAAATAAGGAGATAAAAATGATTCAAATCACTGCTTTACTAGAAAAACATCGGTTGAACAATAAACAAGGTAATCCCCAAAAACTTACTTTTAAAGGTGTGGGAGACAAAGATGTTTACAATATTACTGCACCTTTCAAATTTAATCATCAAGAACTAATAGCGGGTCGTATCGAATCTCGATGTGATGAACAATCGATGATTGGTCTATTTATAGAAGAGGAAGAAAATATCTGGAATTTGATACCAGAATCAATTTGTTTACCATTACAAGATCCGTTTATTACTTTTATTGATAACCAATTGATCTTAGGTGGCGTTGAGGTTCAATTTGAAAGTGATCATGCACTATGGCGTACAGTCTTTTATCGACTAGTCACGATTCGTGAAGTAGAAAAAGTTTTTTCTGGACCCTGGGGAATGAAAGATTTGCGCATCAAGCAATTAGAAAATAATCAAATTCTAGTTTTAACGCGACCACAAGGAACTAAAGGTGGACGTGGCAAAATTGGTGGATGTGTCATCAATCATTTGGATCAACTAACCATTCAAGTCATTGAAGCTGCACCATTACTAAATAACCAGTTTTCAGACGATGAATGGGGCGGCGCAAATGAAATTCATTGTATAGATGGTAAAGTCTTTGTTTTGGGACATATTGCGAATTTCGATGATATGGGAAATCGTCATTACTATGCTATGACGTTTGAATTAGATCTGGAAAATTTTGAGATTCTTTCTCCTAAAATTATTGCCGAACGAAAAGATTTTACAGATGGGCCTATGAAGAGAACCGACTTAGAAGATGTTGTGTTTAGCGGAGGGATTCAGTTCGTAGATAAACAAACAGTGATTTTTGCCGGAATCAGTGACGCTGGTGCCCAAAAATTAACAATAGAAAATCCATTTAGATAGAAGGTAAGTATATGAAAATAGAACGGTTTAGCAATAATCCATTTATCACACCATCGGATATAAAACCACTTCATCAAGGGTTTGAAGTTGTTGGTACATTTAATGCAGGTGTTGCTGTGTATAAAGAAGAAATACTATTATTATTACGCGTCGCGGAACGACCAATCTCTGAAGAAGACAATGTGATTAAAATACCTGTATATGATTCCTTGAAAAAATCGGTGAACATTTATTCTTTTGATCGTCAGAATCATTTATACGACTTCGAAGATCCAAGAATGATTCGCAAAAAAGACAAACTAGATAGTTTTGTCTATTTGACATCACTTTCTTATATTCGGATTGCAAGAAGTAAAGATGGGCATCAGTTCACGATCGATGACAAAGCATTCCTCTATCCGTTCAATGATTATCAGACGTATGGTATTGAAGATGCGCGCTGTACGAAAATCGGAGATGATTATTATATCAATTTTAGTTCTGTTTCGCCTGTAGGTGTCTGCGACTCTTTGGTGAGGACAAAAGACTTCAACGCTTATGAGGATTTAGGCAATATCTTTGCACCTGAAAATAAAGATGTTTTGATTTTTCCAGAGAAGATCAATGGTAAATATTATGCGTTGCATCGTCCCTCATTAAAAAGTATTGGAAACTATGATATTTGGATTGCCTCTTCACCAGACTTGCAGAATTGGGGAAACCATGAACATCTATTGAGTGTGAGAGAAGATAGTTGGGAAAGTGGTCGTATCGGCGGAGGGTTAGTCCCAATCAAAACGGATAAGGGATGGCTAGTCATTTATCATGGTGCAACTCCTGAGCACCGATATTGCATGGGTGCAGCGCTGCTAGATTTAGATGACCCTACGATCGTATTGAAACGCAGCAAGAAGCCAATTATGGAACCTGATGCGTCATATGAAAAAAATGGCTTTTTTGGTGATGTTGTTTTTGGCTGTGGCGGGATCGTTGAAGGGGATCAATTGACCATGTATTATGGCGTAGCTGATACGTCTATGGCGGGATGTACATTATCGATTCAAGCTGTTTTACGGCAACTTGACGAGGACTAATGATGATGTGGAAAGAGAAATGTGAAGAGTGGTCCGTGGATCCGGTATTAAATCCTGACTTTAAGAATCAACTAGCAACAATGGTTGATCTTAAGGAGATGGAAGATCGATTTTACAAATATTTAGACTTTGGAACAGGCGGAATGCGTGGAGAGATCGGTGTCGGCATCAACCGAATCAATGAATACACGATCAAACGCGTCGCGCTGGGATTAGCCAAATATGTTGTTGAATCAAATGGGACAGAGTCCGGCGTGGTGATTTCGTATGACAATCGACACCTTTCAAAGGAATTTGCTGAATGGACAGCTTGTGTTTTGGCTAGTAATAAAATCAAAGTCTTTTTATCAGATCGATTGCGTCCGACGCCTGAACTGTCATTTATGGTGCGGGAGCTTCAGGCATGTGCAGGAGTGATGATTACAGCAAGTCATAATCCAAAACAATATAATGGATTTAAAGTCTATGGCGCAGATGGCGGGCAAATCACGTTGGAAACAGCCGATCGCCTGACTGATATTTTAACAACGATCACAAATGAACTGATGATTCAGACACCATCTTTGTCGCACTTTCTGACAGAACAACAAGTTGAATATGTCAC
This sequence comes from Enterococcus sp. RIT-PI-f, assembly GCF_001297065.1. Classification (GTDB taxonomy): domain Bacteria; phylum Bacillota; class Bacilli; order Lactobacillales; family Enterococcaceae; genus Enterococcus_D. The sequence continues at coordinate 395,611 of NZ_LHOX01000015.1, forward strand.
TGAACAAATGGATGCAAAGTATCTAACACATTTGATGCAAGTGACACAGAGCAAAGAAAAAGTGAAAAAACACGGTGCAGAGGTTTCTATAGTCTACACAGCACTTCATGGTGCAGGAAATCATTTGATGCAAGAAGCATGTCAAAAGATAGGTTTTTCCAATGTGCATGTTGTTGCAAAACAAGCATTACCTGACCCTGATTTTTCAACTGTTCTTTCACCAAATCCAGAAGACCCAAAGGCGTTTGACTTGGCTATCAAGGATGCGCAAATGTGTAGAGGGAAAATTATTTTTGCGACTGATCCGGATGCCGATAGGTTAGGTGTTGTTGTGATGAGAGAAGGGGAACCATACTTTTTGAATGGGAATCAAATAGGGGTGCTGTTATTAGATTATTTGATCAAAGAGAAGCAACGACAAAAACAAGCACTATCTGATTATTTTATTGCTAAAACGATTGTAACTTCTGATTTAGGCGAAAACATCGCCAAACATTATGGTATAGAAACCAGAAACACATTAACTGGGTTTAAATTTATTGGCGAACAAATCCAAAAATCTGAAGAGGAACATGACAAAACATTTTTGTTAGGTTTTGAAGAAAGCTATGGCTATTTGATTGCACCTTTCGTAAGGGATAAGGATGCGATCCAAGCGGCAGTCTTGTTGGCAGAAGTTGCCCTCGATTGCACTTTATCAGGTGAAGATTTGATTGACCGGTTGGATGGCATCTCGCGCATTTTCGGCTATTATCAAGAGCATTTGGAAACCATTTCGTTTAAAGGAAAAGACGGTCTTAAGGCGATGAATCAACAGCTTGAAATGTTGCGTGCACATCCTATTGAAGCGCTAGGTTCGTTTGAGCTTTCAGAGAAAGAAGACTATCTGCTCTCAGAAAGCTTTGCACCCTCAGGTGTGGTTAGACCGTTGACCTTACCAAAATCGAACGTCTTAAAGTACCGTTTCACTGATGGTTCTTGGATCTGCTTAAGACCTTCAGGGACTGAACCGAAGTTCAAGATTTATTATTCGGTCAATGCCCAGACGGAAGAAGATGCGGCAGAGAAGTTAAAAAAATTGAAGAACGATTTTCAAATGTTTATGGAAAAACTTTGATATGAATCAAAAAAACAGATCGCGCTTGTATAATAGTTTGCGTCAAAAATCAGGGGCGATAAAGTAGTGCGCTTAGAAATAGAAAAATTCCAAGAATGATAATCGATAATAGATAAGCAGTGTAGTGCCATTCAAGTGGTATTATACTGCTTTTTCTTGTTTAAAATAGTTCATATTCAGTTCATATATGGAAATTAAAATGGAAGTATACAGAAAATAATTAAAAAAATAGGATACATGATGATCTAACGATTTCATGGCTTTGATCAAATGTGTTTGAGTGGAACAAAATATTTTGTGCATATTAAGGAGTGTATTGAGAAATGAATGTAATCGATGTAAAGGATTTAACGAAAGATTATGGGAATGGAAGAGGTATTTTTAATGTATCTTTTCAGATAGATAAAGGAGAAGTATTTGGTTTTTTGGGTCCTAACGGTGCCGGTAAGACGACGACGATTCGTCACCTTATGGGTTTTTCTGCATCGCAGAAAGGATGGGCAAATATAAATGGACTGGATGCTAGAAAACAGTCTGCTGAAATATTAAAAAATGTAGGCTATCTTCCTGGGGAAATAGCCTTACCAGAAGGATTAACTGGGGCGGAGTTTATACAAATGATGCAAGGTCTACAAAAAAAAACAAATCCTTCCCGATTGAAATATCTGCTAGATTTGTTCGAATTAGATCCAAGAGGAAAAACTAAACGAATGAGTTTAGGGAATAAGCGGAAACTAGCTGTTGTGGCTGCATTTATGGCAGATCCAGATGTTTTGTTATTAGATGAGCCAACGAGTGGACTCGATCCTGTCATGCAAGAGCGATTTATCGATTTTATGAAAGAAGAGAAAAAACGTGGAAAAACAATCTTACTATCGAGTCATATCTTTAGCGAAGTTGATGCGGTCTGTGATCGCATCGCTATTATCAAAGAAGGGAAAATTGTCTCCACAGTCGTAGCAGATGATATACGTCATAAGAAAGAAAAAACATTTGTCATTCGATTCGGTAATGACAAAGATTATAAAGCATTTCAAACAGAGAGAGTCTTGCAAACAAATATTGTAGATCAGGAACAAAGGGTGCTCTTAGTGAAAATCAATGAATCTAAAAATCTTACTTCAGATAGTGAAATGAATCAGTTGATAAGGAGTTTAGCTAAGTACAAGGTAGTTAGTTTTAAAGAAGAAAAATTTACATTAAAGAATCACTTTATGCGTTTTTATGAAAAAGAGCAAACACTTTAAGTTTTTATATCGCAGATTGTCATAACTGAATTATAAGGCTGTACTTAGAACAGGAGGACAAATAATGACAAATATGATTCAAATAAAGAAATTGACGAAAGATTATGGAGAGAATCGAGGTATTTTTGATATTGAATTAGAAGTAAAAAAAGGAGAAGTTTTTGGTTTAGTCGGTATTAATGGAAGTGGGAAAACAACTATGATTCGTCATCTAATGGGTTTTCTTCATGCAGATGCAGGAACTTGCTTCATTCAAGGTAAAAATTGCTGGAATAAAGCAGCAGACTTAAAGAGAGAAGTAGCTTATATTCCAGGAGAAATATCATTTCCGGATATTGGAAGTGGTAATCGTTTTTTTGAATTACAAGCGGAATACCTCCATCTTCCGCACTCAGGAAAAATAAAAGAGTTGACAGACCGTTTTGCTCTAGACCCGTCTGCAAATTTGAAGCGCATGAGTAAAGGGATGAAGCAAAAAACTGCAATTGTGAATGCTTTTATGTCAGATGCTGATATTTTTCTATTGGATGAGCCAACAACAGGGTTGGATCCACTTATGCAAAAAGTATTTACAAATTTAATTTTAGAAGAAAAGCATAAAGGGAAGACTATTTTCATGTCGAGCCATATGTTTGATGAACTGGAAGAAACCTGTGATCGGGTCGCATTTCTAAAAAATGGTCGCATTATTGATGTCGTAAAAATGTCGGAAATTAAGGGAAATGAGCGAATAAAAGAATATAAGATTGAATTTTTCCAAAAAGAAGACTATCTAAAGTTTATACAAAAAGATTTTGAAATCAAGAGAACCCAAGATGAATACAATCAGGTTACTATTCGAATTTCAGATGATGATCTTGGCGAATTGTTTCAGTGTTTGAGAAAAGTAAATATTAAATTTATTACGCAAATCCCACAAACATTAGAGCGTTATTTCAATGAAAAATATAACAAGTCGGAGGAGAAAAAATAATGATAAGCAAACCTTTACTGAAACAAACGATTAGAGAAAATTGGATGTTGTGGCTTGTACTGACTCTGGTTCAAGCAGTATTATTATTGATACTAGGTGCAATCGCAAATGTGGCAGCAACGGGAGTTGCATATTATAACATGCTACCTGAAATATTATCGGCGATCTATGTTATCATTACAGGGAATAAGTTAATTGCCGCTCAAGTAGATAAAGGAACACTTGCATATGTGCTATCTACGCCAATCAAGAGAACAACGGTTGCAATTACACAAGCCTTCTATCTTGTAGGATCTTTGTTTTTTATGTCTATAATAAGCGCAGGTACGCATTTGATTGCGACACAATTTTTGAATAGCGGACTTTCGAGTGATGATTTCGGCATTATTGTTAAGTTGAATTTGGGTGTATGGGTGCTATCTTTGGCTTACGGTGGAATTTGCTATCTGGCGTCATGTGTATTTAATCTTTCGAAGTATGCGATTGCAGTAGGTGGAGGGATTGTAGGTGTCTCTTTACTTCTGCCGATTATCAGTATGTTTAGTGATAAATTTGATTTTCTTAAGAATTTTAGCTTATCCGCATTATTTGACGCACCAACAATTATTTCCGGTAGCAGTGATTATATTGCAAATTTTGTGATTTTGGCAGTTATTGGATTTATGGGGATCCTTGTAGGTAGTCAAATATTTGTAAAGAAAGATTTGCCTTTATAAATACTTGGTTGTATTTTGTCATAGTTATCATTTTTTGGAAAGGGGTATAAAGAATGGCAGTAATAATGGTTGTTGAAGATGATGAGAATATTAAAAAACTGATGGTAATGTATTTGAATCGTGAAGGATACCAAGTAATAGAAGCCAATGACGGTTCAGCTGCATTGAAAATGTTGGCACATACTAACATTGATTTGATGGTCTCGGATATTGCAATGCCTAGCATAGATGGCTATTCATTGACTCAGTCTATAAGAGATGCGCATTACGACTTTCCAATTATGATGGTTACAGCTAAGGAACGTTTTGAGGATAAAAAAAGAGGTTTTCTTTCCGGTGCAGATGACTATATGGTTAAGCCGATTGATTTAGAAGAGATGGTTTTGCGGGTTTCTGCCCTCTTGCGAAGGGCCAAAATAAACGCGGATAATAAAATTGAATTTGGAGAAGTTTTGCTGGATAAAGAATCACTAGTTGTTAGAACGGCAAATCAGACATATAATCTTCCGCAAAAGGAATTTATGTTATTGTTTAAATTATTAAGTTATCCGTCGAAAATATTTACACGGCAAGAATTAATGGAAGATATTTGGGGCTATGATTCCGAAACTGATTATAGGACAATTGATGTACATATCAAACGTTTAAGAGATAAATTTGGCCAAACGCCTGATTTTTCTATAGAAACGGTCAAAGGATTAGGATATAGGTCGGTGAAAAAAGATGAAACTTCGTAATATAATTAACAAATCAATCTATTCAAAGTTGGCGTTTGTATTTCTGAGTATATGGTGGTTTTTTAATTTGATCACATTAGGAATGATTATAGGCGTAGTGACCGGGGAGAGTAGGCAGGAATTACATCAATTCGTTGGGCTTATTTTTATTAATAATGCTGTCATTGGTACATTGGTTTTACTCTTGGCTTTACGAACTATCGTCAAACCAATCAAGCAGTTATCTGAAGCTGCAAGAAGTGTAGCTAATGGTGACTTTGAGGTAAATGTTGATTTAAAAAATAAAGACGAAATTGGTCAACTTGCCCTAGAATTTAATCAAATGGTCCAAGAAATCAATAGCATTGATAAAATGCGAAAAGATTTTGTATCAAATGTATCTCATGAGTTTCGTACGCCAATTACATCAATAAGTGCATATGCAAAGTTAATAGAAATGAGCGCCTCTAGTGGCATGGAAACAAAGGAATACGCACAAGCAATTTTAGCAGAAAGTGATAGACTTACCCATTTATCAACAAATCTTTTAAGATTATCGGAAATTGAAAACAAAGTATTCCGCTCTACGAATAAATTTTCTCTTGACGAGCAAATTAGACAAGCTATTTTAACCCTTGAACCACAATGGTCCAAAAAGAAAATGGATTTGAGTATTGATTTGGATTCAATAGAGTATCGGGGGGACGAGGAATTGCTTTATCAAGTATGGCTGAATTTGATTCAGAATGCCATCAAATTTTCAAACCTGAGGGGGAGATTGAGTGTATCGCTTAAAATAAAAAATGAGAAAATTGATGTTACCATACAAGATTCTGGAACGGGAATCGAGAAAAGTGATATCCCTCAAATTTTTGACCGCTTTTACCAAGGAAACACATCCAAAAAAAATCAAGGGAGTGGATTAGGTTTATCTATTGTTCAAAAAATCATAGAACAAGAAGAAGGCAATCTTTCAGTTTTAAGTGAAATCGATAAAGGAACTAAAATTACTGTTACCTTAAATAGATTCAATGACAATTGAAGATTTCTTTCAGAATAAAGCTAAAAAAGGGAATATAGATGTATATATAAGGAATAGTATGGAGAGAAGGAATGTTACATCATTTCTTTCTCTCCTTTATTTTTGCAGTCTTTTTTTGACAAATCACCCAATATGTCCAATAACCATAAAATCACATAGGCTATCATTTGAACTATTTCCTCCTAAGGACTACGATGAACCCGTAAGTTGAATAAGACATAGAATAATCACGAAGGAGCGAAATCACATGAAGAAAAAAATGATCTTATTAAGTATCGGTTTAGGCATCGCTGCAGCTGGTGCAGGATATCTAGCGAAGAAGACAGGTTTCTTTGAAGATGATGCTTGGTTATACGATGAATATGATTCAACATTGAATTAACTGGAAGTTGAGCAAGATGTATAAATAGGAGGAAGCGCAATGCAAAAGAAAAAAGCAATCATGATCGGTGCAGGATTATCCAATATGGCAGCCGCAGTTTACCTGATTCAAGAAGGCAAATGGCAAGGCGACCAAATCACGTTTTATTCTCTCGACGATCATGGATCAAATGATGGGGCACCTACTGGGGATGTCACAGATGAATACTGGAACAAGAATCATCCTATGGAGAATCAAAAAGGGTATGTGGCTCGAGGCGGCCGGATGTTAAACTATCGAACCTACGTGGACTTGATGGATCTGTTGGATCGGATTCCTTCTGTTACGGAACCAAACATGACCGCTGCAGAAGATACCCGCGATTTTGATGCGAAACATCGGACATTTGATAAAGCCAGATTATTGGAAGGCGGCAAGGGAATCATTGATGGCAGTCATTTAGGCTTGAACAATAAAAGTCGTATGTTACTGACACAAATGATCATGATGCCTGACAGTGAAGAAGAAAAATTAGACAATGTCACCATTGCCGAATACTTCAAAGAAGATCCAGCCTTTTTTGAATCCAATTTTTGGTATATGTGGGAAACAACGTTTGCCTTTCGGACCCGGAGTTCCGCGCAAGAATTACGGCGCTATATGCACCAAATGATTTACGAATTTACACAAATCGAGCATTTAGTGGGGGTCAATCGGACACGCTACAATCAATATGAAAGCATCATGCTGCCTTTGATCAATTACTTGAAAGAACAAGGGTGCCACATCGTCCTCGATCGGTTAGTTACAGATTGGTCGTTCAAAGACACCACGATGCAAGATGAAATCACTGTGACTGGGTTACACATGTTGAATGTGACGACCAATCAAGAAGAGTATGTTGCAGTTGATGATGATACAGCTGTTATCTTTACCAATGGGTCAATCACTGATTCAGCGACATTAGGTGATTTTGATACACCCGCTGCAGAAAATATGGATTACGGTGCAGCCTCTAGTCTTTGGAAAAAAGCGGCTGAGCAGTTTTATAATCTGGGTACCCCGGATAAATTTTTCGCGGATCGTGATGCGAGCGAGTGGGTCAGCTTTACTTTGACGACCAAAGACCATCTATTACTGAATGAAATCACACGTATCACTACACAAGAACCAGGAAATGCCTTGAATTCATTTATTTCCACAACGCCGATTTCGCCTTTGCATCAAAAAGATGTCAATATGTCGATCGTGGTCCATCACCAACCGCACTTCACCAGTCAAAAACCGAATGAAACCGTCATTTGGGGGTACTTCTTATATCCGCGTCGGGTAGGGGAATTTGTGACTAAACCGTATATCGAAATGACTGGGAAAGAAATGGTGCAAGAATTGATTGGCCAGTTGTCTAAAGTCGATCCCGGACCGGGCAATATTCGAGACAAAGAAGCATTGATCATGGATAGTGTCATCAACAATATTCCTGTGTATATGCCGTATGCCTCTGCATTGTTCAACAATCGTGCCAAAAGCGATCGGCCAAAAGTGATTCCAGCTCATTCCACCAATCTGGCTTTCACTGGGGAATTTGTGGAACAACCCTATCAAATGATTTTCACAGAACAAAGTGCTGTCCGTTCTGGGGAAATTGCGGCATTCCACTTTGCCGGCATACCAATGTCACGGTTGGTACCTACACCACGCTATGACAAAGATTTGAAAACGTTGGCTCGTGCGGCGAAGAAGATGTTTGCGTAAGACCTGCAGACTGAAAAATGAATACATGTGCCTACACAAAAAAGCTGCTTCCTTGATCCTGTAATCAAAGGTTGCGGCTTTTTTGGTATAGATGATAGTTGTAAACAATAAACCAGGATTGCGAGAAGTTTTTCTAAACGATTCAAAACAATTTATAACAGTAAATTATTTAGATATACGACTTAGAAATGGTTAATAAGTGATTGTTTTACCAAATGAAATAGCCTAAGACCCCTCTTAAACTATCCATTTATAGGAACAAATTTCCCAATGAAATAACAGTTATCATTTATACGCCCACACAAACTGTATTGTTTATATACCAAGGATACGTAAGTTAAGGTATACTTGGTTCGAAATGTGATGAAATGTACCTTAAATGAAGGAGCAGCAGAATGGAAAGTAATGAAGTGGTGAAAGCGTTACGGGAAGAGCGCGGGTTTACGATTGCCAAGCTGGCAGAGGGGATCATGAGTCGAGAAGCGTTGAACAAATTTGAACTCAGAGGGACATCAATGTCTTCAGAAAAGCTGACGCAAATTTTGTCAAAACTCAATGTGACGTATGAAGAATACCTTAGTCGTCTAGATATGCCAAGTATGGATAGCAAAAAAGCGTATGATCGATTGTTTCGTCAAGCTTTAATGCATCCAACTGATGAGAAGTACCAAGCGTTGCAGCAACAATTAGCAACGCAATATGCAGAAACAGCAGATGTTTTTTTTCAGATCAAAAAAGAACAATTTGCGATTGAATACAATTATATGAAGCATCATACAATAGAGGGCAGTCAATCAGGGATTGCGTACATCCAAACCTATTTAAATAGTATCGACACATGGGGGAAATTTGAAATATCGATTTTTGGCAGTTGCATGTTCGCTTTTACGAATGATTATATTTATGGTAATTTGAATCGGTTGAATCGTCGAATCCATTCATTGATCAAAGAGTCGACTATCCATAGTGAGTTCTCTCATATTTTATTGAATGCGTTGATTTTGCTGGTAGCGATCAGAAAAGATTATACTTACGGGCCTAAGCTGTTGGCTCAATTGCTTGAATATACCAATGATACAACTTATATGTATGAAAAAATTTGCGGCAATATTTTCCAACAAGTCGTCGATAAGAAAGCCCAATTTACGATTCACGATGTTGAAAAGGAATTATCGATTTTGCGCTATCTAGGCTATGATGAAGTGGTAGCAGGTATCGAAAGTGTACTGGTGGCACACAACACCTAGTTGTACGTAAAAATAGTCCGATCCCCCTCAAATATGAGGGCGTATCGGACTATTTTTCATTGGGGATTATACTTTGGATATCTTCGGCAGCGCACGTTTTTTCTTGTATTGACGCATCAACTGTTTCATCCATCGTTCAACAAATCGCTGCATATACGTGGCATAGTTCAATAAAGCAATCAGCAAGATGAGATTCATGTAGGTTGTGTTGCCTAAATTAAAGAGGTTTTGCCCGATGATCAAAGCAACAAAATAGAAAAATTGGGTACAAAAGAATATCGTTGTTCGATATTTATTGATAGGTGGGTAGACTTTTCTTTGCAACAACCTATAATTCCAAGCCGTAAAAATAATACTCATGATCGAAAGGGCTTGCGTGCTGCTATTGAACCAATACCCGACATTGATGATCAGCAAGGTGCCGATCGAGATGGTCATCGCTGCCGGAAAAGCCTGTTGGAAAATCGTTGTCATAAAGTCTCCCTTGATCCGCTTGAAATCTGGTTCGAAGTTCAAGAAGAAAGTCGGGATGCCGACAAAGCAGGCATTGATCATCGTTAATTGAATCGGTTCAAATGGATAGGTAGTCCCTGAAAGCAAGGTACCAATGGTAATGATGATCGAGAACAATACTTGGACCAAGACCAATGAACCTGAGCGGGTAATATTGTTGATGACGCGGCGCCCTTCATCCATTACGGATGGCAATGCCGCAAATTGGTTTTCCAATAGCACCAAATTCGCTACTTGTCGAGCAGCGTCAACACCTGATGCCATCGCGATCGAGCAATCCGCTGCTTTCAATGCCAGGACATCGTTGACACCATCGCCAGTCATCGCCACTGTATGACCAAGTTCTTTGAGATAAAGCACCATTTCCTTCTTTTGCTGTGGGGTAACACGACCGAAAATTTGATACCTGCCAACAGCTTCCTTCAATTCGACAGCTGTTAAAGTAGATACGTCAATGTAGTTTGCAGCTCCGGGCAGATTGACCTTCTTGGCGATTTTGCTGACAGTAACTGGGTCATCCCCAGAGATGACTTTGCATTGAATGCCTTGAGATCGGAAGTAGTCCAAAGTAGCTTCAGCGTCTGAGCGAATCGTATCTGATAAGAGAAAAAAGCCCAGCGCTTCTATGTCTGTCAAGGATTGATCGATCTCGTAGGCATGAGGACTATGGGCCAGGAGTATCACGCGATAGCCTTCTTCGGCAAATTGTTTTTCATTTTGCAAAAGCTGTTTGTCCGTTTGCGAGAGTAAAATCGAGGGCGCACCTATAAAGTAAGTGCCTTGTTCTGCAAATGTCACACAACTATATTTGCGGTCGGAAGAAAAGGGCGTCACTTGCTGCATCGAAAAAGTTGAAACGGAGTCATAATGCGCCCGCAACGCAAGCGCAGTCGGGTTTTGGTCAGGTAGCTGTGCCAATAGATTTTGTGTGATCAGCGGGATATCTGCTGAATCCGTCAGCGGGATCACTTTTTCGACGGTCATTTTTCCTTCGGTGATCGTGCCTGTTTTGTCCAAACAAAGCACATCGACCCGTGCCAACGCGTCAATACAGTTCAATTCTTGGACCAATACTTTGCGACGTGCGAGATAGACAGCACTGATGGTTAATGTCACACTAGTCAATAAGAATAAGCCTTCAGGAAACATGCCTACAGCTGCAGCTACTGTTCGTAAAATCGCTGTATCGAAGGGGGCGTGAGAAAAGAAGTATTGTTTCGCGAACAACAGGCTGCATAGTGGAACCAGGATCAAACTGATCCAGCGAATGATTCTATTCAAACTCCCTTGGATCAAGTAAGTCTGGCGCTTGCTGGCTTTTGCTTCTTTATTGATTTTTTCGATATAGTTGTCTGCACCCACATGGATCACTTGGCAGACAGCTTCACCTGAAGTGACAAAGCTCCCTGAAAATAAGGCATCACCTGCTTGTTTATAAATACTATCTACTTCACCAGTCAACAAGGACTCGTTGACTTCTAGCGTCCCAGAGATGACCTGCGCATCTGTAGGGACTTGATCCCCATTTTTAAGTAGGATTTGGTCATCAAGGACGAGTGTTTCGATCGGTAGCTGCGTTAGGGTGCCGTCACGATACACATCGACCTTAGCGACTTTCAACAGAGCCATCTTATCCAAAGTTCGCTTCGAACGGATTTCTTGGAACAGGTTGATGATGACGTTGCTGAATACCACGAAGACGAACAGCCCATTCTGATACGCACCTGTGAGGCAGACGAGTAAGAAAAGCACTGTGTTGATCAAATTAAAGAAAGTAAAAATGTTGCTGCAGATGATTTTTGGATAAGAATTGGCATGGTCTTTTTTTGTTTTGTTGACAGCGCCGCGCTGCACACGGTGTTTGACCTCAGATGCTGTCAATCCTTTTATGGTTTTGATGTCGATTCTTCTCATCCTCTCTGTTTATTGAATAATATATTATATAGTGTACAAATATATCTAGCGACTGTAATCAGTCTTGAGTCCCGGATAGGGCATGATTCATGTTGGGGTGAATCAAATGTGTTGTGTAAAATATAGCATATCCTGGCAAGAATAAGTCGTTTCATTTTTGTCACTTGGTCGTTAGAATCAAAGTGACGATATGCGTAACAAAAAATGAACAGGTTGAAATACCTATAAATATGCTATGATAAAAAATAAATGGCGCATGAAAATATTTGTTTATGAGAGTAAAGGAGTCCGCTGGGATGGGGAAACATACGAATGAGATCGAAACCAAATCAAATGAAGAATTACTTATGTTGTACAGTGAAATATTAACTGAATTAAATCACCGCAAAGTAGTTAGAACATATAACAGCCCTGTAGGGGATTATGCAGAGTGGCTTGTTTGTAATACATTAGGCTTACAGATGGCAAATAACTCAAATAAAGGATTTGATGCGATTGATCCAAAGTGTGGATTGCGTTTTCAAATAAAAAGTCGTTGGGTGAGAGGTCCGCTCAACAAGATATGCTTGTCGCCTATTAGAGCAAAAGATGCTGATGATTTTGATATCCTTTTAGTTATTTTATTTGATGCTTCTTTTGGTGTTCAGCATGTGTATCAAATGGAAAGTAAACTAGTAATGGAATACGGGAAATGGCGCAAGCATCTAAATGGGTATATCCTAAGAATGAGTTTTGGCTTACGATCTGACTCTAGGGTAGAGGAGATAACAGAAACCTTTCGGTCAAATTTGAGGTATGATTCGTCATTAACGGATATGTCTCTTAGTTAAGAATAGTTCGATGAATGAATTTAAATTGGGGGAGTACTTTTCATGGAAAAAAAAAATAGGTCAATGGACCGCATCAATCAATTTCGAGATGAACGCAACTGGCGACAGTTCCATAACGAAAAAGACTTAGCCTTGTCGATCTCCATCGAAGCAGCAGAATTGCTGGAGATTTTTCAATGGAAAACGTCGGAGGAAGCGTTGAAAGACTTTGAACACTTGAAAGAAGAAATCGCAGATGTGCTGATCTATAGCTATATGCTGGCTGATAATTTGAATTTGGATATCGATGAGATCATCCAAGAGAAGCTGATCAAAAACAACCTGAAATACCCTGTAGATCAAAGCCGTGGGCTGAAATAGCAGAAAAAAAGGGCGAATCTTCGCCCTTTTTTGATTAAGCATATGAAGTGAACTGCAAAAAAGCCTGAACAGACCTTTAGGTGAATCCCAATACATCCACGAGGTGTTTATAGCTAGCTCATGCCATACCGGATATCAATCAATGCCCGCTCGTAAATTTGATGCCCAAGATACCGACAATGAGTAATACCACGAAAAACCAAGTCAACAGTGACAACTGATCCTTAAACAAGATAACCCCAACAATGATCGAGCCCACTGCACCAATGCCTGTCCATACAGGGTAGGCGATACTCAAAGGCAATTGTTTGACAGCTAAAGCCAAGAAGCCAAAACTAAAGACCATGCCAATCACTGTGAGGACACTATACCAAAGCTGACTAAATCCATTACTCAATTTCATCGTACTTGCCCAAACAACTTCAAATAACCCACCTAATAATAAATATATCCATGTCATCTGACATTCCTCCTTACACATAAAAAAAAGCATCTAGCCAACTCTACTAAGACCTAAAGAGTTGTCTACATACTGGGATCACCCGGTGGTGATTTTTTTATAATGAGGCTATTATTGCACGTTTAAAACAGAAGGTCAATAAAAGCATCATTGTTATCATTTGTTCAATCCCATATAGTGTCGTACACTATTGATATAGTAAATAAAAACGAGGTGAGTAGAATGAAAAAAATGACAACTACATGGCTGCTGGTCTCTCTTTTCGTGTTAGCTGCCTGTGGTGATACGGCAACAAGTTCCCCTAGCGACAGCAGTCAGACAAGTAGCGCATCGTCCCTTTCATCGACTACAGTGAGTCAATCATCTACCGAAACGAGCACCGTGACCAGTACAACAGATGGCACGAGTACGACGCAAACCTCAGGGGCAGAAACAAACCCGCAAGCTACACTGTGGAATGAAGACAAGGCAGCGCAATTGCGTAGTTTTATGGATGACTGGGGGGCAGAGATGGGGCAGACGTATCAAGCCTACAGCCCTGGGAACAACGTTGATTTATACGGATTGGCTTTGCCAGATGGTGTCCTCAGCGGGTCAGACAAATGGCAAGCGGTGATTGATGATACACCGATCGACATTGCCTGGTCTGATACAGGAGAATCAAGTGCGGCATATAATCTAGTGGCGGTCTATTCTGACGCAGAAACACAAGATTATCTAGACAAACATGTCTATTTCTTTACGGTACACAATGGCAGTCCGCTTGTATTGGTCACTAGTCAAAACCAAGGGAACGAAAATGATTATTTGTATTTCACGGAAACAGAGAATGCGAAGTTGAAAGAAGGCTTCAAGCAGATTATCCAAGCGTCCTAACCAGAGATAGGTCAAAAGCATGAGAGGCAGCAAGCAAGAAAATATCCTTCGACACATAGACCACAACCAACTCGCTTAAGTTGGTTGTGGTCTATTCATGCTGGCGCAAAGGCTGATTTAGTGCTTCAATTGACGCATTAGGCAATGTGCAACGTTCTTTTGCAGCTAGTTCTCGAATAAATGTCTGCATATCAGTAATAAAGTTGCGTATTTTTTGGTTGCGGGCTTCTCCTTGTCCGAATTGATAAATGACATATAAACGGCGGTAGACCGCACTTTTTGTGGGCAAGGTTTGGATATGGGCATTTTTTTCAGCAATATCTTGATAGACGCATAGAGGAACGATTGCCCAAGTATGGGGTGCTGTCAAATAGTCCATCAGCAATTCGGGGGAATCCAACGTCATTCTTGCGGGAATCGTTGTGTCCCAATGGCGATGGTACCACTCTTTATAAGCGGGTCCCCAACCAATATAGATTTGATCCCCGCGGTTCAATTCCGCCATGTCTTCATATTGTGCGAAACGATCATCATAAACGATCAGTAACGGCTCGTCCAGTAAAGGCACTGTGGTAACTTGTTTTGATTGATAGGGCCGAGAAACAATCCCGATATCTAGATGAAAGGCATTGATCATCGTGTAAATCGTTCGATTCCAATGGGCGCTCACATGCAAGTGATAGGTCGCTTCTAAATATTGTCGATAAAAATCTCTGAATAAATACGTATTGACGCTTTGCGGTGCACCAATCTTCACTTGCGGCAGGACTTTTTCTTGTTTCCAATCGTCGATTTCTTTTTCCAATTCAACATATCGGGCAGCATAATCCAAAAAGGCGATGCCTTTCTCGGTCAAACTTAAATGCTTGTTTCCTGATCGGCGCTGGATCAGCCGAATCCCTAATTCCTCTTCTAAAGAAGACAACCGATCAGATAGGGTAGACTGGCTCACATACAACTTCTCTGCGGCTTTCGTGAAACTATTCGTTTCGACGATTGATAGAAAGGCGTTGATTTGGTTTACATTCATCTCAATTCTCCTTTTGATCGGATTTACCGATAGGTCTACCGTAAATCTGTATTTATCTCCGTATGCAACCATGCTAGTATGAATCCAACGAAACGGTCATCTATGTTTTGTAAAAAACATACACGCAACTATTACCTATAGTATGACGATTTTGCTGCGCTGTAAAGAGATGGATACTCCGGAATAGGCGTTGTATAGAAAAAACGGAAAAGACGGTTTAAATAAAAATAGGAACAAATCGATGCTGACGCAACCGATAGGACGCAGCAGCGGTTTGAAAAGCGAAGAGAAGGGGAATGAAAGACTATGACCAATAAACAAGCATTTTCGAAGATCAGACACAACAGCAGGCCGCAAAAGCCCAGACAATATGGTGTGACCGAAATACGCGGTCCTTATTACAACGTCATGGGGGAGCGTTACTTGAGAGATATTATGGAGACAATGGGCGAACATGTAGATATCATCAAGTTTGCTGGCGGCTCTTTTTCATTGATGCCAGAAGACCAATTGATACAATTTATCAATATCTGTCACGAATATGGCGTGAAAGTCGATACCGGCGGCTGGATGGAATATGTATTGACCCAAGGAATCGATGCAGTGGATCATTACATTGATGAGTGTAAGCGCGTGGGGTTTGACATCATTGAGATCTCTACCGGTTTTCTGACGATGCCGAGCGATGACATTGTCCGCTTGACTCAACGTGTTCAAAAAGCCGGTTTGCTTGCTAAACCTGAGATTGGGATTCAATTTGGCTCTGGCGGCACCAACACAGCAGCTCAAAATGAAGCAGCGGGATTGACCGATATTGACAAAGCAATCGAGACCGGGAAGAAATGTTTGGCAGCAGGCGCTTATATGCTGATGATCGAATCAGAAGGCATCACAGAAAGTGTGACGAACTGGCGAACAGATGTGGTTTCTAAATTTGCCAAGGAGTTAGGGACAGACAAAGTGATGTTTGAAGCAGCAGATCCGAATGTATTTGCTTGGTACATCAAAAACTACGGGCCTGAAATCAATCTCTTCGTTGACCACAGTCAAATCGTCCAACTTGAAGGATTGCGCAGAGGGATTTGGGGGAACAATGAATTATTTGGCCGCGTGCTGACCCTTGATGATGGCAAGAATGACTAATGGGCGCCTGAGGATAACCAAAATCGTTGCAGACTGGAGGCAGATACAATGACAGAAACACAACAAACAATGGTTGAAGCACTTGCCCATTGGGTAGAAAAAGCGGCGTGGTCAGATCTATCACAAGAAGCGATCACTGCATTGAAAGGGCGCTTATTAGATAGTATCGGGGTGGCGATTGGGGCAATAGAGGGGCAACCTATCCAAGCGATTCGTCAAATGACAGAAGACCTAGGTGGTCAGCCAGTAGTGACTCTGATTGGCGGCGGGAAGACTTCACCAGTCAATGCCACATTCTTCAATGGTGCAGCCATTCGTTATCTTGATTTTAATGATTCATTTTTAGCCAAAGAAGAAACGTGTCACCCCTCGGACAACATCGCACCGGTATTGGCTGCTGCGGAATACAATCAAATCAGCGGCAAACAATTTTTGGTGGCACTGGCCATTGCCTATCAAGTGCAGACCAGGTTATCTGAAGCGGCACCTGTTAGAAAGCATGGATTTGATCATACAGTCCAAGGGGCGTATGGCGCCGCAGCAGGTACAGCGCGTGCGTTAGGCTTAGATGGGCAGGGCATTGCACAGGCAATCGCTATTGCGGGTACCACGCAGAATGCCTTGCGGGTAACCAGAACGGGCCAATTGTCGAATTGGAAAGGGTTGTCCTATCCCAACACGGCGATGGGGGCGATGCATGCAGCGATACTCGCAAAATATGGTATTACTGGTCCTCGCGAAGTCTTCGAAGGGAATAAAGGCTTCATGGAGAGTATCGCAGGCACCTTTGCGATTGATTGGGCACAAGAAAACTATGAAGGCGTCACCCGGACGATCATCAAAAAATATAATGCAGAAATCCATTCTCAATCAGCAATTGAAGGGATTTTAGCACTAAAAAAACAAGCAAACATTGCGCCATCAGCAATCAAGCAGATTCGCTTAGATACCTTCGATGTGGCGTATAACATTATCGGCGGTGGCGAAGAAGGAGAAAAGAAAACCATCAAGACCAAAGAAGAAGCCGATCATTCGCTGCCTTATATGCTGGCGGCAGCTTTTCTGGATGGACAAGTGATGCCAGAGCAATATCAACCACAAAGGATCAATCATCAAGATATACAATCGTTGCTGCAAAAAGTAGACGTCAACTGCTCAGAAGACTACAGCGCACGTTTTCCTCAAGAAATGGTGTGCAAAGTCACCATCGAAACCAACGATGGCCAAATCTTTTCAGTAGAAAAACACGACTATCCAGGGTTCACGACTAGTCCTGCCAGCTGGGATCAGTTGTTGCAAAAGTATCAAAATCTGACCAAACACATCGATGGCACGTTAGCGGCACAAATCGCGGAGACCATCCAGCAGATCGATCAAAAAAAGATAACAGATCTGACAGATTTGTTGGCACAGATCAACGTACACCATTAAGCCAAAAAGCATCTTTCATTCATTTAAAGAAATTGTTGGTGAGAAGAGCGGGAAACGAATGTTTCCGCTCTTTTTTTGCATGGACCGCGTCACTGATTCTCCAACATGTAATACATGAATCGTTGTGGATCTGACATGAAATGCTTCATAAAAGAGACATTTTCAATCTCATCGTAGTCGATTGGGGCGATGTGTGTATCGCTGATTTCGTAAATGACCGCCTCTGGATGGGCAGTCAGGATCGGAGAATGAGAAGCGATGATAAACTGTGCCCCTTGTTTGATTTGATCATCGATCATTTGCAGCAAAGCCAATTGATTTTGGGGACTTAATGGTGTCTCGGGCTCGTCCAATAAGTACAAACTGTTTGGGGCTAACCGACTTTTGAAGAGTGCCAGAAAGGATTGTCCGTGTGACAAGGTATGCAGCGCTTTGGGGTATGTGCGTTTTAATGCAGCCAAAGAGTTCTCATACGGTTGGCGCTGGAAAGATAATTTGGGTACCCCTTGCTGATCCAACGACGCAAGCTCCGCTTGCAACTCATGGCGCAAACGCTCATTTTCGCGAACAAAGCTGATAAAATCATCCGCACGAAAGAAAAAGCCGCTTTTGGATTTCACATCCCATTCCGTTTTTAAGCGATTGGCAAAGGCCAGCAGTGCAGTGTAACTCGGGTCATCTTCATAGGGTGCATTGGTGAGTTGCGGAATCTGCGTTTGAATGGCCAATGCTTGGATCAAAGTTGATTTGCCAACACCGTTATTGCCAACCAAAAAAGTCAAAGGCTGATGAAAATCCAAGTCCTCAATCGCAGATAGCCAAGGCAAATGAAATGGATATTCTTGCGATAGACCTGCTGCTGTGTACCGTACTTTTTTTAACATAGATAAACTCCTCATCGTTGTTTTTTGTCCTTCGAAAAACCGTGGATATGTATGTAATTCTACTTGAAAAGCCAGTCAAATCAAGTGTTTTCACTTGGTTTGACTGGCTTTTGTTCAAGTCGATTTTAAGATAGATAGGGCCCCGCCACAGCGTATGGAAAAAATGATTCGACAAAAGGGAAGCTGATTTTCAAGACTGCGCAGACGAGGCAATAAGCAAGGGAGATTTGATTGCTGTGTCAATTTATGGAGGGCAAGCGTGAGCAGTTAGAAAAAAAGTTGGATACCATCTGACACACAACGACCGATTCGGATGAAATCGATCGTTTTTCGTCAATCTCTTTTTTGGGGATCGGTCAGTCTTGCTCTTGGTAAAAAGCAGGTGACCAAGTGTCATCTAAATGAGTGGCATAAAAATGCAGCCCCTTCGCGAAATAGCGGATATCAGGATCTTGATTGTCAGGCAACAAAGTAAGGAACGCTTTCTCTACGGCTTGTTCATAATGCTGGGTATTGAATAATGTCAGTGCATAAAATAGATGCAATGGCTTGTAGTCGGGGAATTGTTCGACCGCTTTTTCTAGAATCGCGAGCGAACGTGTATATTGACCAGTCACGCGATAGGAACTGCCCAATCCCAAATAACAACGACGCAAATCATCCTCACCCAGACCTAGAGAGATGGCTCGTTCATAATGCGGAATCGCATCATTGGTGAACCCAAGATTGTCAAAGCAAATGCCAATTTGATAGTGAAGGACTGGCTCTTGAGGGTGTGCGTGTATCAAATCTTGAAAGCCCGTCAACGCTTCTTTCAGTACTGTGGTGTCTTGGGATGCACGTCCGGACTCTCTTAAGGCAATCAGGGAGTCAAGTTTTTCCGAAAATGTTGTTGCGGGTATGTCCTGCGTTGGTTGGGGCTCGGCATCTATCTGTCGTACCATCGAAATGTCTGTTTCGAGATAGCCCATTTTTTTGTATAAATGATAGGCCGATTGGTTGTGGGCGAAGACATGTAAACCAATTTCCCGAATCCCTTGGGTATGGGCCCATTGTTCAGCAACTTTCAGGGCAGCTTTGCCATACCCTTGGCCACGGTAAGCGGAATTGATCTCAAAATCATAGATAAACGCTTTTTGATCTTGCGCATGGATCCAGAGTATACCGACCGGCTGATCGATGCCTTCTTGCATGAGTGAGAAGACGTAATGATCTGGGGTGTTTGGTCCATCTGGTAAAAGTCGTTGGAAACTTTCTGCAGCAAGCGTCTGGGCTTCTGCTGGTGACCAAGTACCAGCTTGGATTTTATCTTGGGCATATTCGTGAGTAGCATATGTCAAGTAGTCTTGATAGTCAGTTATAGACATTTTAGATAGATACATGTGGTACGTCCTTTCCAAGTCAAACCCTTTTTTCTAGTGATGTATGCTTGAGGTGATGGCACAATTATACACGATACAGGGGGCGTGCGGATGCTTTTATGCGCATTGTTGAAAATATTCCAACGATTCCCTTGATGCGAGATATGTCTAGTGGAAGGGAATAAGGCTAAGGAAGCGCGTGTTCGATTGTTGTGAAGGCTTCTTGCTTTTTCACTTCTTGTAAATAGCGGTAGACTGTTGCTTTCTTTAAGCCGGTTCTTTCGCAAATCACATCAACGGGATACGCTTGTTCATAATACATCGTCACCGCTTGTTGGACCAGTTGCTGATCGACGCGCGGCCGTCCACCGATTTTCCCTCTTGCGCGAGCCGAATCCAGTCCTTCTCTTGTTCGTTCCACAATAATATCTCGTTCAAATTGGCTAAAAGCTTGGAAAACAGTCATCATTAATTTTCCTTGCGGCGTTTGGGTATCGAAGTTTTCTTTGATGCTGATAACCTTAACGCCTTTTTCTTCAAAGAAGGAAACCAAGTCGATCAAGTCCTTCGTACTACGACCAAGTCGAGAAAAGCTTTCAATCAAGACCTGATCTGACGCTTTGACCCGCTTTTTTAATTTGTTTAATTCTGCTCGATTTGTATGGGCACCGCTGATTTTTTCGGTATATATTTTGTGGCAGCCGTAGCCATCCAGCAGGTCTAATTGACGTGCTAAATCTTGTTGCCGCGTAGACACACGGGCATACCCATAAATTTTTTCTGTCATGATTGTTCCTCCAATTCGATAGGCTATGTTTAGTATAGAGGATTTTGGAATGGTTATCAGAAGAATAGGGCGTAAACAGAACTTGGCATAATAAACGAGACTAAAAATTAAGGGAAAGCGGGGATCTAGATTATGACAAGACGTTCATTTGATAACGCGTTTAAAGTCGTTGCTGTAAAACTGGTAACTGCAGCAATTCATTTTAAGAAATCAAAAACTTAATATTTTTTGATACACGGGATAATTCGCGGTATGATAGGCTTATGAGTGTTTCCTAAACTCGTGTCATAAATCAAGAGAACTTTGCATGATTTTGGCGGCATTTTAGGAATTGGTATTTTGATCGGAGCTGCAGCATTAATGCATCAAAACAAACAGACCTATGAAGAAGCTATTGGAAAAGAAATACCGATTTATGCTATTCATGCTGACTATAATATTGATGTTGAAAATCCAGAAGCGGTAGTTGGATCAGGAAATTATGTGTTTGTAGGTGAAGTAACTGAATTAACTGGTACAACATATGAAGATGATGTTCCTGTTGAAAGAGGAGATGGCACAACTGAATATGTTGGAGACGCATATACACAGTATAAGGTAAGCGTTCTATCTAACATTAAAAACGAGCTGGTACTAAATAAGGAGATACCTATTGCAAAACACGGTGGTATCCGAGAAGATGGATCCGCTTATGATATATTTGAAAATGATCAATTACCCGAAGTTGGTAAAGTCTATGTATTTATAGCATATACTCAAGAAGATGGATCTCTGCTTGTTTCCGGAGCAAATTCGAATATTCTTTTTGATGAATCAGCTGAAAATTTAACTAACAAGGAAAATCTGGAATCAACAGAAGAATATCAAAAATATTCAGATGCAGTGGATCATCAAATAGATGATTCTTATATAGATGACGTAAAGTCTGAATATGATTTATCAAATCAATAATCAAATCTATATGATTACACAATATCTAAACCACTTAGACCAAAAGGATTTGTTCAACTGAAAGGGGGATATTCATGTTAAAAACGAATAAGATATTTTTTGCTTTAGCGATAATCAATATTGCGTTATTACTCTTTTATGCTATTTCTTTTCTTTACTTTAACAAGGAATACATATCAATATTTATACTAAATATTGGCATAAACATCGTTCTGGGTTTCTTAATGATTAAGATCATTTTGAGTAAAAAGTTTATTGTAACTTCTTTATTGTTGATAGCATGCGCACTATTTTTGACGGAAAAAAATAACAACAATATTGAACATATAGATGTTTATGCGAGTATCATTTCAAAAGTTGAAATGAATAATCAGAAATATATGATTAAAATAGAAAATTTTGGAGATTTATCCAATGAGCCGATTAGCTTAGAAGTTAGCAAGCATGATTACGAGAAATTGTCTGTGGATAATAAAAAATATTTAATCACATATAGGAACTACAATATCAACGAACTTACAAATATTTCAAAATTGGAGACTATTCATTGGGACGAATAAGCAAACCAAAGTATTCTATCCGATGTACAGGTTGTATTTCTTATTGTTGTCTATCTTTTGAATACTTTTTTGCCTACAAAAGTCGTTTCAGCAAAAAAAACGGCAAGTACGCCCTAAGCATCGCAATTCCCATTTCTTGTGTTTCTCGTTATACTGAAGGAAAAGAAGGTGGGATAAAATGAACAAAGAAACGGGTTTGCGTTCTCTTTATGCATTGATTGGCGTAGCCATTCTAGGTTTTGGTGCAGCATTGTTACGGGTAGGCGGTGTGGGTCTTGATCCATATACAGCAGCCAATATTGGTGTAGGTGCTGTCTTGGGCTTGTCTTTAGGCACCTATCAACTAATGATCAATGCGGTGATACTTGTGTTGATTTTTATCTTTGGCCGACGTCATATTGGCATTGGAACTATTATCAATATGGTTTTGACAGGCTTTTTTATTGATTTCTATACGATGATTTTTGATCGATTGTCAGTTGCCCCTGATGGTTGGCTGCAGCAAGGCTTGTTTTTGTTGCTAGGCGTATTGTTCTTTACTTTTGGGGCCTCCTTTTATATGTCGGCGCACCTTGGCAGTGCACCCTACGATGCATTGGCACCGACGATCGTTGATAGAACAAAAGCAAAATATCGGGTGGTTCGGGTGATCCAAGATGTCTCGTTTGCTTTGATTGGTTTATTTACAGGTGGACCGATCGGAATTGGGACATTTATCTGTGCCTTCTTGGTTGGCCCGCTCATCAAATTCTGGGATGATTTCATCTCAGTGCCCTTTATTGAAAAAAGCGTAAAAAAAGCTGTATTCAAATAAGCAAACATGGCTGCTGCGTGAGACAGGTCGTCATCTGTCTCACGTTTTTTTTTGCGTTCTGGCAGCGAGGAGCTATGATACAGGAAATAGCCACAGGTTTCCCGTGACTAACACAAACATTTTTGCGCCATTCATTCGATAATTTCTGCTTGCATATTGCCCCTTCAATCGCTAAAATAAAAAAACCGAGGGGGAACACGTATGGACTTACCAATTTCTTTTATTGAAAAATACCAACATTTATTGGGGGAAGAAGCAGCGGCATTTTTTGCTGCGTTGACGTCTGGCCATCCTGTGAAGGGATTTCGCTTGAATATTGTGAAGCCGCAAGCTGAAGCTATGTTGGTAAAGTATGGACCGGCGCACGAGAAAGCACCTTATGCACCGAATGCCTATATTGGAGAAGTCAAAGGCAAGTCGCTGCTGCATCAGGCTGGCTATGTGTATAGTCAAGAGCCAAGTGCCATGATCGTTGCGGCAATCGCAGATGTCCAACCAGGGGAACGCGTGTTGGATCTTTGTGCAGCACCGGGAGGCAAATCAACGCAATTGGCGAGTCAATTGCAAGGTGCTGGTTTGTTAGTCAGCAATGAGATTTTTCCTAAGCGAGCGAAGATTCTGTCTGAAAATATCGAACGTTGGGGATTTGCGAACGTCGTCGTGACCAATCATGCGCCGAATGAGCTGAGTCGTCATTTTCCGCAATTTTTTGACAAAATCATCGTTGATGCACCTTGTTCAGGAGAAGGAATGTTTCGTAAAGATCCAGTAGCGGTCGCTGAATGGCACAGTGGTGCGCCGGAGCAATGCGCCAACCGGCAACAAGCTATTTTGATAGAGGCTGTGAAAATGTTAAAGCCAGGCGGGCAATTGATTTATTCCACGTGTACCTTTGCTCCAGAAGAAAACGAAGCGATCATTAGCTGGCTTGTAGAGAACTATCCATTCGTGATCCAAGCTATCGACATGCCCAATGTGGCGCATGGACGCGCTGAGTGGGGATATGCAGCCGATATCGACAAAACGGTTCGTCTATGGCCGCATTTGAATCAAGGCGAAGGCCATTTTGCAGCAAAGTTGCACTATCAAGGTGAAGCTAAGTCGATCAAGCAAAAGAAAGGCAAACATAAAGAGGCACAGCCTAAATTAGAGCAAGAAGCCAGCAAATTATGGCAGACCTTTCAAGCAAAATTTCCTTATTTGCCTTTTGATGATGGTAAATTGCACATGCTGGGTGATCAGCTATGGCTTGTGCCAAAAGCGCTCCCCTCATTGCAAGGGCTCAAAGTAATGCGCCCCGGATTGCATCTTGGAACGATGAAAAAGCATCGGATCGAACCAAGTTATGCTGTGGCGCTGGCATTTCTTGCCGGTAGTCAAGGACCGACGCTGCCGATCACGATCCAGCAGTGGAAGCAATATGTTGCAGGGGAAACCATCTCTGTACCGGGAAATGCCGGCTGGGTGATTTTACAGGTCGATGAGGTGCCAGTAGGCATTGGCAAACAAGTCCAAGGCATCGTAAAGAACTTCTTTCCTAAAGGGTTAAGATTTCAAGCAGATTGATCGAAATAGTATTCATATCTGGAGCGCCGTGCTATCATGTAAGTAGCAAATCAAAGGAGCTGATCGATATGAAAACATCATCAAAAGTAACGGTTGGATTAAGTATTGCAGCGATTGCTGGCATCACCACTGCAGTCGTTGTTTCAGACAAAGTATTCAATAAAGTACGCTTCGCTTGCAACCGCCATAAAGTGAAGAAGTTTGTCGATGACAAATTCAATGGCAATGAGAAGCTATTGGATGTTGTAGATGGATTGTCGGACAATGAACTAGATTCATTATTAGGCGTCATGAGAAAAGTAAAAGATGGCCGCGATAAAATCTCGGTCTATGGCGACAATATCAAAGACTCTACGGAACATGTCAAAGATAAATTAACTAGTTTGATTGACTCTGTCTTTTGATCCAATAATCGACCAAAACCGCAACGATCAACGCGTTGCGGTTTTTTTCTCGTCTTTGTTCATTGCCTTCGGTATAATGAGAGCATGAGTAAACAAGCAGGAGTGAAGCCCCACGTGGAAAAAGAAAGTACAATGACTACCGAACAAAAAGAATGTTTCATGCAAGAAGCCATCAAAGAAGCAGAAAAAGCTGCTGCCATCGCTGAAGTCCCCATTGGAGCGGTAGTGGTTCTCAATGGTGAGATCATCGGCCGTGGGCACAATTTAAGAGAGCATCAGCAACAAGCTGCGGCCCACGCAGAGATGTTTGCGATCCAAGAAGCCTGTCAAAAAGTCGGCAGTTGGCGTCTAGAAGGCGCACAATTGTTTGTGACATTGGAACCTTGCCCGATGTGCAGCGGCGCAATGCTTCTATCACGAGTAGAAGAAGTCTACTTCGGTGCTCATGACCCCAAAGGCGGTACCGCAGGCACATTGATGAACCTATTAACGGATGAACGCTTCAACCATTGGGCACATGTTGAGGGTGGGATTTTGGCAGATATTTGCGGCCAGATGCTGACAGATTTCTTCCACATGCTAAGAGAAAAGAAAAAACAAAAAAAGACTAGTAATCCTGAGTAAAGTACGTTATACTAATTACTGCCGTAAGGCTAGGACAATGAAGGTCTTGTGAAGCGTGTCAGATCCGGAAGGAAGCAGCACTAAGCAGGGTCCTTCATGTGTCTGATTGAATGCCTATAGAATAGCTTTTTATCAACTCTGATGATGGTCCATAACAAGAAATGGGGCAAAAGAGGTATTCGTTTACAATTTAATGATGATTGTTCAAACCTAGGGTTTATAACCCTAGGTTATTTAATTTCTCTCAAATATTTTTTTTACTTCTCAATTACATGAGTGTATATCTTCAGAGTGGTATTTTCAGGGGTAACCACTTTTTGTAAAAAAAAAGAGAAAGTTGAACCGACTTACTCTCATTTTCAGGTTTGTTCTGTTTTATTATAGATGAAGAGGTATCTCTAAGAAATTTTTTTTGTTGATCATGAGGAACTCATTTTTCTCTACTTCGCATCGGCAAATACCGATTCACCAAGATTGCTACTCCCATCCCAATAAAACTATCAATCACCCGATTGAAGGCATAAACATAAGATTCAGTATGCGGCACCATAAACAATATCGTCAGCAAGGTTGCGCACGCACCAACAGTGCCTTCGTTATAATCAAATCGAACCAATAGTGCAATCATGCACATGATCACCAATGGAATGGCGATGATTTGGACAAGGGGCGTGAAGCCAAAGTATTTAAAAATCGCGATGCACAGCACAGATGCCATGGCGCCGAAGGTATTGCCGGCGATCCGATGTTTGCCGTATTTAAGGGTGTTTTGGTGGTCTTCTCGTAAAGTAAAGACAGCTGTGATCGTTGAGACCACATATGTTTCTCGTTGCAAGAGAAAACTAAGCAAAATACAAATAAAGACACTGATGCCTGTCTTTACATTGCGTAAGCCGAATGTTAAGCCGCATATTTTCAAGCAGTTCATCCTCTCTTATTCTTATGGTTCGTTTCAGTCAAAAAAATATTATAGCATAGTGCATCGGCATCGTCAGAAATAGTTTTGTGGCATAGGGAGTCTACCAGTAAAGAATTTATCTGGGTTTTGTAGTAAAATTGGAAGAAATATGCCCCATAGGCAGAGGCAACAAAACAAGCATCGTTGAACCGAATCAACAAAGGACGATAGGAAAGAGGCAGAGGATGGAAAAAATCACGATCATCCACACGAATGACATTCACTCACACTTAGAAAATTGGCCGAAGATTCGCCGTTATCTGGACCAGCGACAACGAGAAGCCATCGCCATTGATGAATCAGTGGTGACGGTAGATTTGGGAGATTTTGTGGATCGTTGGCATCCGCTGACTGAGGCAACGAATGGACAGGCCAACGTGGATTTGATGAATCAAGGACATTATGATGCAGTGACGATCGGCAACAATGAAGGCGTCGGCAACCCGAAAGAAGATTTGCAGCATTTGTACGATTTGGCTGAATTCCCAGTGATTTTAGGGAATTTGTTTGATAAAAAAGACCTGCAACCGCCGACTTGGGCCAAAGAGTATCAGATCATCGAAACAAAGACGGGGACAAAAATTGGCTTGATCGCCTTTACCGCGCCGTTTCCATTGACGTATGCACCCAACGGTTGGGATATACGTGAGCCGATGGAAATCTTGCCTTCTTTGGTTGCGCATCTACGTCCAAAAGTGGACGTGCTGGTTTTGATGAGCCATTTAGGAATCAACGCAGATCGAGAGATCGCCCTGAACTTTCCGCAACTAGATGTTGTTTTGGGTTCCCACACCCACCACTTATTTGAACATGGGGAAACTGTGAATGGCGTCCAGATCGCTGCAGCAGGGAAATTTGGGATGTATATTGGTGAAGTCGAACTCCAATTGACAGATGACCACACAATCATGGAAAAATCAGCCAGAGTCATACCGACGCTCGGCTTGATGGCCTTTCCCCAAGATGAAGAAGAAATCGACAGCTACTTATCGATTGGCCACCGTCTGTTGCGGGCAAATCAAGTGGCGCTGCTGCCCCATGCTTTGACGGAGCAGCAAACGGATCATTCATTGATCAAAGCCGCATTATTGGCATTGTGCAAAGCGGGAGACACGGAAGCTGCGGTCTTGAATACTGGCTTATTTCTTGGCGACTTACCTGCCGGTATCGTTGATCAGGATCAGCTGCATACGATTTTGCCCCATCCGATGCATTTGATCAAAGTAACCTTGGCTGGCAACGACCTTGTCCGCATGGTGTTAGAGATGGAAAAAAACCGCGCATTTCTACGTCGTTTCCCCATTGTTGGGATGGGCTTTCGCGGACAGATTTTCGGCGAACTGGTTTATGAGGGGATTCAATATGATGAAACCAACCATCAAGTGCTATGGCAGCAGCATCCAGTCGACCCCAAACAAAGCTATACCATCACACTAGTGGATCACTATCTCTTTATTCCGTTTTTCCCGACGATTGAGATTGCAGGGCGCGTGACCTTCTTATTTCCAGACTTTATCCGCACTGTGGTAGGGAATTATTTAAGCGCGCGTTATCCATTACTGTGAAAGCGAGTACCTTTGGCAAATTTCTCGCAAATCCCCGACTATCATTGGCGCATAAAACAAGGTATAATAAGCAACAGGTGGTGAAAAGATGACCGAAAAACAAACGATCACAGATGAAATCACATCTGTACTTGAAGAAATTATAGAAGAACCAGAAAAGCAGCCTAAAAAAGGCGAACTGGTCACTTTGCTAAATGAAGAAGAAATCATGATTGGTTCCCGTCAGTACAAAATCGTGGTCAATTATCGCGATGGCTTTGATCCTGAAAAACTAGGGGAACGGTATAGTGAAGTACTGGCGCGTTACGATTATATCGTAGGAGATTGGGGCTATGAACAATTGCGTCTTAAAGGTTTCTTTGAAACGGACAACCGCAAATCGTTGCCAGACCAGAGAATCGATATGTTAGAAGATTATTTGTATGAGTATTGCAATTTTGGCTGTGCCTATTTTGTGATTCAACGAATCGGCGGCAAGAAAGAAAAAAGTACCACACGTCGCCGCAAGAAAAAACCTGCCAGCCAAAAAACGCAGCCGCAAACAGCGCATACTGAAGAAAAACGAGAACCAGTGGTCAACAAAAAAACAAAACCGACAATCAAAAATCGTAAGCCAAAAGAAAATAAACCAAAAACGGCAGAAACTGCAACCGTTGTGAAAAGCAGCAAAAAAGAGTTTACGATTCGACAAAGGGAAGAATAGCATGAGTTATAAAGGATATTTGATTGATTTAGATGGGACGATTTATTTAGGCAAAGAACCCATACCTGCAGGCAAACGTTTTGTGGAAGCATTGCAGACCAAAGGCTTGCCCTTTTTATTTGTGACCAACAATACGACTAGATCCCCCCAAGTCGTTGCAGATCGTTTGGCACAAGAATTCGATATTCATGTGGGACCTGAAACAATCTATACAGCTAGTTTAGCTACGATCGATTTTATGAAAGATGATGCCAAAGGCAAGAAAGTCTTTGTGATCGGCGAAGCTGGCTTGATTGATTTGATTCTAGAAGCTGGTTTTGAGTGGGATGAAACCAACCCTGATTACGTTGTTGTTGGTTTAGATAATGATGTGACCTATGAAAAGTTTGTTTTGGCCACATTGGCGATCCAAAAAGGCGCTACGTTTATCGGCACCAATCCGGACAAAAATATTCCGACAGAACGTGGCTTATTGCCAGGCGCTGGCTCATTGATTGCGATGGTAGAGACAGCTACGCAGACGCCGCCGATCTTTATTGGCAAGCCAGAAGCCATCATCATGGACAAAGCAGTCGATCATATTGGCTTACAAAAAGAAGATGTGATCATGGTTGGAGACAATTATGATACCGATATCTGCTCTGGTATCCGCAATGGCATTGATTCATTGCTGGTGCTTTCAGGTTTTACGCCGAAAGCAGCCGTCCCGTTGCTGCCAGTCGCACCTACGTATGTGTTGGATTCATTAGATGAATGGGATTTTGACAAATGAAGCAGCAGCTGTGGCTTGAACGCATTGCATTTGTTTGTTTGTTCTTGTTCTTGATCAGTTTTGCGATTACGATCACGATCAATTTCCGTCCATTATATTGGTTTGATGTCCATTACTTGAATATTTTAGAGCAGACAACGGTCTCCCAAGAAGTGTTGCACAAGAATTATGGCTTGTTGTTAGATTTTTTGAACAATCCTTTTAATCAGACCCTCTCATTACCGGATTTTCCAATGTCGGCAGCTGGGGCCGGTCATTTCTATGATGTCAAAAAGCTGTTTATGCTGAACTATGCAGTCATGTTTCTGACGGTGATCCCGAGCTTTTGGCTCAAACGACGCTTGAGGAAGCAACAGCAACAATGGCGTTTGATCCGTCCGTTTCAATGGGGCATGCTGATCCCGGTCTTTTTCGGCTTTTTGATGGCCATTGGATTTGATCGTTTCTTTGTGACATTTCATGAGATTTTTTTCAGCAATGATGACTGGTTGTTTGATCCTAGAACTGATCCAATCATCAATGTTTTGCCGGAAAGCTTCTTTATGCACTGTTTTATTTTGTTCTTTGTATTGATCGAACTCTTTTTCTTTGCTTTTTATTTCTGGGGCAAGAGAAGTTTGAAGCAATCTGTTCGCTAATACAGTAGACGTTATCGTAAAAAAACACTTCAGTTGCGGTCGCAACTGAAGTGTTTTTGTTTATTGGGTAATATAGTGAGATTTGCTAGGATGTTGATGGGCCAAACGACTAGCAGCCGATGCGGCGATCGCGCCTACGATATCATCCAAGAAAGTGTGTACTCTTGGACCGTCATGACGGTTCAGTTCTTTCAGGATCCCCGGTTTTACCTTATCGATATAGCCATAATTGGTAAAGCCAATTGAGCCATAGACATTGACGATCGACAATGCCAAAATCTCATCGATACCATACAGTCCTTCATCATCCTTAACGATTTCTTGCAGCGGATGCAGTAGCTGGTTTTCCTCTGCCAGAATATCCAATTGGATACCCGTCAATATCGTATTATGGACTTCCCGCTTACTTAAGACTGCATTGACACTGTCGATGCACATGTCTAGTGTAATATCTGCAATGTAGTCTTTTTGTAAAAACATGACGAGTTCACCGATGTCCTGCATGGATACACCGCGGTCAGCCAATAATTCCCGAGCTTTATCTTCTAACGTTTTGTTCTCTAATACCATCTCTTTCCCTCCAATATCTTTTTTTGTCAGACGTTTTTTTCACAATCATTCATGATTCAACTGCGCTAGCGCGGCGACCGCCCATGGATGGGGGACAACCATATCTCCTGCGAAAAGCCAGTCCAGATAAACCTTCGCGGCTTGTTCAAGGGAGTCTGTTAGGGCTGCTTGGATATCTGTCAAAAAGGGTGCTTGGTCTTTGCGGTCCCATTTGATTTTGTCCGCCAAAAAAACAACCAAATCCAGTGAACTAAAATTTTCCCGTAATGTCGTATGACAGGCAATGGCCGATAAAATCTCGGGGTCAGTCACGAAAAAGACTGACTCAGCCAACAGAGCAGATTGTTGTTGGTGCAGCAAAAAAGGGGCCGCTTCTTCAGCAGGCAAAACAGGCGCCAGCATATGATGCTGAAAGGCCAGTCGATCAGCATTTGGAATCACCACACTAATATCATGCAGTAGACCAGCTGCATATGCTTTATGGGCATCAATGTGGTATCGAAGTGCCAGCTCCTGTGCGGCTTCGGCTACATCTAGATTGTGTTGTGCGGTATCGTCTGCGCCAAATTGTTGTAAATAATGGATCATTTGCAAGGTTAGATCGTTTCCTTGGACAGGGGACAAATAAAGACCAAAATCTGCCGATCCCATGAGGCCTCACTCCTTAAATAGACTTGTGCTATGGGCAGGTTGCGTGCGTGTTTTAGGGTCAATAAAATGCAAGGCATTGTTGACAGCGGTAGGAGCTTCCCCAAAACCAGTGGCAATCAGATCCACTTTTCCATCATATAATACGATGTCACCGCAACCATAGACACCAGGGATCGATGTCCGCATATCAGAACCGACAAATACGCCTTGACGCGTACTTTTTAAGCCCCAATCTTTGATATTCAGTGTGGAAGAAAACCCATAGTTGACGATCAAAGCATCTACATTCAAGGAAACGGTGTCTTCGCCTTTGACTTGTTGCAAGGAAAGACCGGTGACTTTGTGCTCTCCTTCGATGGCTTCGATCACATAAGGCGTCAAGACATTGACCGAGGAGTCCTTTAATTTGCTGACACTATGTTCATGTGCGCGAAACTCGGGACGGCGATGGATCAAGTACACTTCACTTGCTATTGGCTCTAACATCAATGCCCAATCGATTGCCGAGTCGCCGCCGCCGGCAATCGCCACTTTGCGGCCAGCATACTTCATCAAATCTGTGACAAAGTAATCCAGTCCATATCCTTCAAAGCGTTCTGCATCTGGCAAGGTCAGTTTTCTGGGTTGAAAAGAGCCATTTCCCAATGCAAGGATGACAGCTTTCGAATAATGGGTCGTCTTATCGGTAGTGATCTCAAGATAATCTTCTTGCTCTTCTATATGTAAAACAGTTTCTTCCAAACAATATTGGTGATTAAAGGTCGTTAACTGTTTTTCTAAATTTTGTACCAAATCACCAGCTTTGATTTTTGGGAACCCAGGGATATCATAAATATATTTCTCGGGGTACAAAGTGGCGAGTTGTCCGCCTAGTTGCGGTAAACTGTCGATCAATTTGGTTTTGGCGTTGCGCATACCGGCATAGAAGGCTGCGAACATGCCGGCGGGACCGGCACCAATGATCGTAATATCAAAAATGTCCATGTCATTCCTCTTTTCTACGCTTGTATTGCTATTGTTTGCTCCATTCATCGGACAAACTCATTATAGCAAAGATTATTGAAACTAGCATTTTTTCAATTTTCTGCTATCATGGATTTAGTATAGAGAAGGAGGAGTTAGTTGTGTCTGAATTTCCACAGTTAGCATTAGAAAATCAAACTGGTCATCAAGCAGTCATCAAAACAAATCGCGGGGATATCACTGTTCAATTGTTCCCTGAATTAGCCCCTAAGACAGTCAAAAACTTTGTCGAATTGGCGAAAAAAGGGTACTACGATGGGATTATTTTCCACCGAGTGATTCCAGATTTCATGATCCAAGGCGGCGATCCAACCGGAACTGGTATGGGTGGCGAAAGTATTTATGGCGGCAGCTTCGAAGACGAATTTTCAAAAGAATTGTTCAATCTTCGTGGTGCATTGTCAATGGCGAATGCTGGTCCAAATACAAATGGCAGCCAATTTTTCATCGTGAATAATCAGAATGTACCAAGCAATATGTTGGGTCAATTAGAAGGTGCTGGCTATCCAGCAGAAGTAGTCGAAGCGTATAAAGCAGGCGGCACACCTTGGTTAGACTTCCGTCATACTGTATTTGGTCATGTCGTTGAAGGCTTATCTGTTGTAGATGAAATCGCTGGCGTCCAACGCGGCCCACAAGACCGTCCAGTGCATGATGTTGTGATCGAAACAATCGATATCACTGAATAACAAACAAAACCCACTTGTCAGACATGGTGTGTCCGGGCAAGTGGGTTCTTCTTTTATTTTTTTCTGTCAATCGTTTCAAAAGCTTCAGCAATCTGGTGTAATACTTTTTCCAAAATGCTGCGAGAACAAGCGAAATTCAAACGCATGTGCTGACTGCCATGGGGACCGAAAATCGTTCCCTGATTCAAGACGACGTGGGCCTCGTTGATCAAAATGCGCTGCAATTGCTGGTCTGACAATCCGTAGGCGGAGAAATCAAGCCACATCAAGTACGTCCCTTCAGGCATTTGAACACGCACGTTTGGCATGTGTGTCTGTAAGAAAGATTGAATGAAAGCAGCATTATCGGAAAGATACGGCAGTAAAGCTTCTAGCCATGGCGCGCCTTCTCGATAAGCGGCTTCTGTAGCCACCGTACCAAAAGTATTGATTTCACCTTGTACATTTCGTTCTTGCGCAGCAACAAATCGTTTACGTAAGGCAGGGTCTTTGATGAAGACCATTGAGTTTTTGATTCCTGCCAAGTTGAATGTTTTGGTTGCTGAAGTCAACACGATAGAAAATGCGGTGAAACTTGGATCAACAGTTTGGAAAGAAGTAAATCTGTGTGGCGCAAAGACGATATCTTGATGGATCTCATCACTGACAACGAAGACGTGGTGCTTTTGACACAATAGACCGATGGTAGTCAATTCTTCTTTGGTCCAAACCCGTCCGCCAGGATTATGCGGATTGCATAGAATGAAGAGTTTGATATTGTTTTCAACGATCGCCTGTTCCATAGCTGCAAAATCCATTTCAAAATGTCCGGCTTTTTCAAGCAATGGGGCGCGGACCAATCGTCTATTATTACGCTTGATCACGTCAGCGAAAGGATGGTAGACAGGATCGTGGATCAAGATAGCATCATTTTCTGCGGTATAACTTTGCAAGGCCAAGGCTAAACTGGGGACCACGCCACTATTGAATAAAATCGCTTCTTTTTCTAACGAAAAACCATGGCGTGTTTGTTGCCAGTCGATGATAGCGCTATAAAGGGAATCTGGAAAAATACTATAGCCGTAAATCCCTTTCGCTACGGCATCTTGTAAGGCGTTGGTGACAGCTTCTGGTGCCAAAAAATCCATATCTGCTACCCATAATGGCAACAACCCCTCCCGATGATACATCTCTTGGATGGCATCCCATTTCACACTGTTGGTACCTGTTCGAGGTTGTACTTTATCAAAATCGATCATCTAATTCCCTCCTATATAGTGCAAGATTGGTTCTGATACTTCAAATCTACCACTTGTTCAAGTATAATAAAAGAGGAAAAGCGAGGAATGAATATGAGCTATCAAATTGGCAACATTATAGAAGGAACAGTCACTGGTATCCAACCTTATGGTGCATTTGTTTCTTTAGATAAAGAAACGCAAGGTTTGATCCATGTATCAGAGATCCAGTCGGGATTTACCAAGAATATCCATGAAGTATTACAGGTTGGTCAGAAGATTCGTGTGCAAATCATTGATATCGATGAATACAGCCAGAAAATCAGCCTGTCTAGAAGGACACTGGAATCCACATTTGTGCAACCGCCCTTTAAACGAAAAAGATACTTTACCAACAAAAATAAACGCATCGGATTTCGCACAATCGAAGAGATTCTCCCAGTCTGGACAAGTGAAGCCAAACAAATGCTAGAAAAAGAAAGCAACCGCAGATAATCGTGCATATTTTCTGAAAATGTGCTAAAATTACTTTGCAAACAAATGAATAACTGAGGTGGGTATTTTGGGGTCCAAAAAAGTAGCAGGTACAGTTATGATGCACTTAGCAAATGGTTCGAAACGATTTTTGATGCAAATGAATGAAGGCAATGCAGAACTAGCGTCAACAGATTTTTCAGAGGATAAAACCGGCTTGGCTACGATCCTACAATTGTTCAAAGAGCAGATTCACTTAGATGTGACAGCGATTGAACTGGTTGAATTAACAAATGGAAATATTGGTATGCAAAATATTCCCTTATTTGTTTTTGAAACAAAAGAAGCAGCACAAACCCAACAATTGCCAACAGGCTATGCCTGGGAAGAACCAAACATCTTCCGTAAAATCATTGAAGACTACGATATTGAAGGTGTTCCTTTTTTCTAAAATGAATCGACAAATGATCAATCATATGACCGCAGCAGCGGTCTTTTTTTTATGGAAACGATTTTTGTAAAAAAGATGAAATATTTCCTTGACCGAAGCGATGAAGCATGGTAAATTTATCAACGTTGGCAAAACGCCAGCAGGTCAAAATATACTTTTCAAAAAACATTGAAAAAGTGCTTGACCAAATCTGAAACAGATGATATTATAACTGAGTCGCAAAAATAAATTGATTGATCGTTGTT
>NZ_LHOX01000019.1 GCF_001297065.1 Enterococcus sp. RIT-PI-f
GCGTGGCGACGTCCTACTCTCACAAAGGGAAACCCTTCACTACAATCGGCGCTAAGAAGCTTAACTTCTGTGTTCGGCATGGTTACAGGTGTATCCTTCTTGCTATCGCCACCACACTATTCAATTGAGTAAGTGTTGCTCACTCAAAACTGGATTGAAGAATCAAAACTCTTCCGAGTTTTACTTTAATTTTGGTTAAGTCCTCGATCGATTAGTATCAGTCCGCTCCAACTATCACTAGCCTTCCACTTCTGACCTATCTACCTGATCATCTCTCAGGGATCTTACTTTCTTAAAGAAATGGGAAATCTCATCTTGAGGTGGGCTTCACACTTAGATGCTTTCAGCGTTTATCCCTTCCCTACATAGCTACCCAGCGATGCCTCTGGCGAGACAACTGGTACACCAGCGGTAAGTCCATCCCGGTCCTCTCGTACTAAGGACAGCTCCTCTCAAATTTCCAACGCCCGCGACGGATAGGGACCGAACTGTCTCACGACGTTCTGAACCCAGCTCGCGTGCCGCTTTAATGGGCGAACAGCCCAACCCTTGGGACCGACTACAGCCCCAGGATGCGACGAGCCGACATCGAGGTGCCAAACCTCCCCGTCGATGTGGACTCTTGGGGGAGATAAGCCTGTTATCCCCAGGGTAGCTTTTATCCGTTGAGCGATGGCCCTTCCATGCGGAACCACCGGATCACTAAGCCCGACTTTCGTCCCTGCTCGAGTTGTAGCTCTCGCAGTCAAGCTCCCTTCTGCCTTTACACTCTTCGAATGATTTCCAACCATTCTGAGGGAACCTTTGGGCGCCTCCGTTACTCTTTAGGAGGCGACCGCCCCAGTCAAACTGCCCATCTGACACTGTCTCCCAGCCCGATAAGGGCTGCGGGTTAGAGTGGCCATAACGCAAGGGTAGTATCCCACCATTGCCTCCATCGAAACTGGCGTCCCGATCTCTACGGCTCCTACCTATCCTGTACATGCGGTACAGACACTCAATATCAAACTACAGTAAAGCTCCATGGGGTCTTTCCGTCCTGTCGCGGGTAACCTGCATCTTCACAGGTACTAAAATTTCACCGAGTCTCTCGTTGAGACAGTGCCCAAATCGTTACGCCTTTCGTGCGGGTCGGAACTTACCCGACAAGGAATTTCGCTACCTTAGGACCGTTATAGTTACGGCCGCCGTTTACTGGGGCTTCAATTCGTACCTTCGCTTACGCTAAGCACTCCTCTTAACCTTCCAGCACCGGGCAGGCGTCAGCCCCTATACTTCATCTTTCGATTTTGCAGAGACCTGTGTTTTTGATAAACAGTCGCTTGGGCCTATTCACTGCGGCTGCTCGTTAGAGCAGCACCCCTTCTCCCGAAGTTACGGGGTCATTTTGCCGAGTTCCTTAACGAGAGTTCTCTCGCTCACCTTAGGATTCTCTCCTCGACTACCTGTGTCGGTTTGCGGTACGGGCCATTGTTTTCTCACTAGAAGCTTTTCTTGGCAGTGTGACATCAGAGACTTCGGTACTATTATTTCCCTCCTCATCACAGCTTGTCCGTGTAGTTAGAAGCATTTGACTCCTATCAAGACTTACTGCTTGAACAGACATATCCATCAGTCTGCATCTCTTAGCCTCCTGCGTCCCTCCATTGCTCAAACAAAAACAACGGGTACAGGAATATCAACCTGTTGTCCATCGCCTACGCCTTTCGGCCTCGGCTTAGGTCCCGACTAACCCTGGGCGGACGAGCCTTCCCCAGGAAACCTTAGTCATTCGGTGGACAGGATTCTCACCTGTCTTTCGCTACTCATACCGGCATTCTCACTTCTAAGCGCTCCAGCAGTCCTCACGGTCTACCTTCGACGCCCTTAGAACGCTCTCCTACCAATGCACCTAATGGTGCACTCCACAGCTTCGGTAATATGTTTAGCCCCGGTACATTTTCGGCGCAGGGTCACTCGACTAGTGAGCTATTACGCACTCTTTAAATGGTGGCTGCTTCTGAGCCAACATCCTAGTTGTCTGTGCAACCCCACATCCTTTTCCACTTAACATATATTTTGGGACCTTAGCTGGTGGTCTGGGCTGTTTCCCTTTCGACTATGGATCTTATCACTCACAGTCTGACTCCCGGATATGAATGTATGGCATTCGGAGTTTATCTGAATTCGGTAACCCGAGATGGGCCCCTAGTCCAAACAGTGCTCTACCTCCATCATTCTCAATTCCGAGGCTAGCCCTAAAGCTATTTCGGAGAGAACCAGCTATCTCCAAGTTCGTTTGGAATTTCTCCGCTACCCACACCTCATCCCCGCACTTTTCAACGTACGTGGGTTCGGTCCTCCAGTGCGTTTTACCGCACCTTCAACCTGGACATGGGTAGATCACATGGTTTCGGGTCTACGACAACATACTCAATCGCCCTATTCAGACTCGCTTTCGCTGCGGCTCCGTCTCTTCAACTTAACCTCGCATGCTATCGTAACTCGCCGGTTCATTCTACAAAAGGCACGCTATCACCCATTAACGGGCTTTAACTTGTTGTAGGCACACGGTTTCAGGATCTATTTCACTCCCCTTCCGGGGTGCTTTTCACCTTTCCCTCACGGTACTGGTTCACTATCGGTCACTAGGGAGTATTTAGCCTTGGGAGATGGTCCTCCCGGATTCCGACGGAATTCCTCGTGTTCCGCCGTACTCAGGATCCTCCTAGGTGTCATCCAAATTTCGTCTACGGGGTTTTTACCCTCTTTGACATACTTTTCCAAGTATTTCGACTATCTGAATGGACTACCATATCGGAGTCCTACAACCCCAACAAGCAAGCTTGTTGGTTTGGGCTTTTCCCGTTTCGCTCGCCGCTACTCAGGGAATCGAATTTTCTTTCTCTTCCTGCAGGTACTTAGATGTTTCAGTTCTCTGCGTCTACCTCGACTGTGCTATGTATTCACACAGACGTAACATCCTATAAAAGATGCTGGGTTTCCCCATTCGGAAATCTCTGGATCATAGCTTACTTACAGCTCCCCAAAGCATATCGGTGTTAGTCCCGTCCTTCATCGGCTCCTAGTGCCAAGGCATCCACCGTGCGCCCTTATTCACTTAACCTTTGACCTTACGGTCGGTTTTTCAAGTACTTCTTCTAGCGATAGAAGGTTGCTTGACTAAAATAAGCGTTGAACTTATTAAAAAACTCTTTTTTGTTCAACTCGGTGTGTGTTACTTGTTTTGATTTCTTCAATATCCAGTTTTCAATGAACAATAC
>NZ_LHOX01000007.1 GCF_001297065.1 Enterococcus sp. RIT-PI-f
TATTTGGCTTTTCAAAATATAGAGACAATAAAATTAAAATTACAGGAGGACCATATCCAGTTAACAAATTTTCATATAAATTAATACCTATTAAACGATAATTTATAATATAACTTACAAAAATTAATAATAAAGATATTATTATTGTACCCTTTTTAAAAATCTTACTATCTAGAATTAAATTCATTGAATCACTTCATTCTTTACAATTTTTTTATTTTTGCTTGCGTTTGAGAATTTATATTTGAAATAGCAAATTGTTCGACTATTGTAATACGAACCCCACCTTTAGAAGACCCCGCGTTAATCCAACTTTGCATTGTGTTGCTTGCACCTCTAGCTGTTTGACCCAGGATTCCTCCACCTACTAATCCTACTAATGCACCTAATGGTCCCGCGATTGTAGCTCCTCCTAGAGTTCCATTAGTAAGTAAAAGTGTAGCGGTTGTTGCAAGATCTGTGCGTAACTGTTGTAATCCGGTCTTGGTTGTTGCAAAAGAATTTAACCCTCCATTAACAAACTTACAAGTATATTGTACTGATGCTTTCGCTACTGAAATTTCGGCACCTTCATATTTTTCAATTAAGTTCGTTGCAGCTTCTTTTGTAGAATCCGTATATAGCCTTGATGAAAATTCGTTTTTTTGTTGTTTTTGTAATGTTAATAATTCTGCTTCGAATTTCAAATATTGTTCATTTTTTGTAACAACTACACCATCACTTTCCTCAGTTGTTGTTACCTCAGATGCAGATGCTATTGAACTTGATAAAAAAATTGGTGAAATGATGAAAGATGAAGCTAGTGCTAAAGTTAAAAGCTTTTTTTTCATAATACATCTCCTTTATTTTTTATTAACAACACATATTATACCGCTTTCAAGTTTATTTAACAATAAAAGTAAAAAATATAAACCTTACATTTATGTAACTTCAGTTAATAACATTCTGTTATTGCCTCATTAAGATCATGTGGAGGATGTTATCGAGGTTACAGCTCTTATAACTCATATCCTTCATGTCACACTCATAAACACCCTCAACTACTAACCACACCCGTTCTAAAAGAATTAAAAGTAAACGGGTACGTTGGGCTCCATCGAATTCTACTATTTTATATACAACTGAAAAAGTTCGTACACTTACTCCGGTTCTAAAAAGAGTAGAGTAACGTTCCAAATTGCCTGATTTAAGAGACGTATTTCTTTGCCGCACATGGGATAATCGTAAAAAGTCTGCTAAAGAATTACATGACCTCTTAGAAAAAAAGGCTTGTCTGTTTAGTTAGTGAAAAAATGTTATATTAGGGTCATACTTACTTCGCGAAATTGATAAAGACGATGTAAAATATAGATTTGGAATAGTCCTAGTCACTTCTTCATTTCTTAAGAGTATTACTGGAGAAGGAGTCGCTGATAAGCATTATCAGCACTATTAGCTAGAGACTTGCTAGTGCCAATAGTACACAGAATAACTTATGAAGATTTATGCGAAGTGAGTCCTTTGATCGGTTCTAGAAGTAGTATTAATATTACTGAAGAATCTATGGAAAAAATCGCAGCTCATTATCAGAACTAGTATGTATGGAATAAAGAAGTAAATTCTGATTAACTCCCAAAAAAAGAGTAAAAAATAAAGGGCTCTATAATTTATGGAACTGATGAATCAGAATTGATTCTTCAGTCCATTTTCAGTTTAGGTATTAAAAAACATATCGTTCTCTAGTATGATTAAATCACCGCAAAATAAACAGTGGATCCACAGTGAAAGACTGTTATGGTAAAACAATAATTGTAAGAAATGGGAAGAAAAAAACTACTGTACGTTTTGATGAATATATCCATATGCCGATGGTTATGCAATTAAAAAAGCAGCGCTACAAATGTAAAAATTGTGAAACCTATTGGACTGCACAATCTTACTTTGTTCTTCCAAAACATTCTATTGCCAATCATTTAAGATACAAAATTATTTCTTTACTAACGGATAAAGTTTCTTTGAGTTTTATTGCTAAGCTTTGCACGGTGTCCTTAACTACAGTGATTCGAATACTAAAAGAACTCAAAAGCTATCTTCCAGGAAACGCTAAAAAGGTTCTTCCCAAATTATTGATGGTAGATGAGTTTCGATCACATGCTTCACTTGAAGACAAAATGAGCTTTATTTGTGCAGATGGAGAGAGTGGAGAGTTGATTGATATTTTGCCAACACGTAAGCTATCTCGACTAACCGCCTACTTCCAGAACTGTTCTAACAATGATCAAGTAAAATATTTAGTAACTGATATGAACGCAGCTTATTTTCAATTAACCAAAACGGTATTCCCAAATGCCAATCTCGTTATTGATCGATTTCATATCGTTAAACATATGAATCAAGCATTTCAAGACCTACGTGTAAATTCTA
>NZ_LHOX01000006.1 GCF_001297065.1 Enterococcus sp. RIT-PI-f
TCTAAGCTAACGATTTTATTCTTAGACCTTCGGTCAGAATATTGATACTAGCGTTGATGTCTCGGTCATGATGAGCACGACAAATAGGACAAGTCCATTCTCGAATTTCGAGAGATTTCTTGCCATCTTTATGTCCACACTCTGAACAAAGTTGACTAGATGGAAACCATTTATCTACTTTGATGATTTCACGTCCGTACCAGTCAGCCTTGTATTGTAGTTTAGTTACAAAACTAGACCAAGACACATCAGAAATGCTTTTTGCTAGTTTATGATTTCGTAACATACCTTTTGCATTTAAGTCTTCAATACAGATAATATCGTGGTTTTTGACAATTTCTGTACTCAACTTATTCAAAAAGTCAGTACGTTGATTCATTACTTTTTCGTGTAATCTAGCCACTTTTCGCTTTTGTTTTTGATAATTTTTAGCTTCAAACAGATTGATACCTTTCTGTTTAGCTAATAATGCACGTCTTGACAACTTGCGTTGTTCAC
Organism: Enterococcus sp. RIT-PI-f; assembly: GCF_001297065.1. Lineage (GTDB taxonomy): Bacteria > Bacillota > Bacilli > Lactobacillales > Enterococcaceae > Enterococcus_D. Next base: position 499 of record NZ_LHOX01000006.1, read on the forward strand.
GTTTGAATTTCTTTTCCATTTTAGACGTGAATTTATTATTATCATATTTTTGACCGTCAGAAAGAATCGCAAAATCCGTAATACCTAGGTCAATACCTATTGCAGAATTAGATTTAGGTAGCTCGCTAACTTCTTCTTTACATAACAAAGAAACATAGTATTTACCGCTAGAATGACGTGATAGTGTAGCAGATTTGATAATTCCTTTTGGTTGTCTATGAAGTTTAATTCTGATTAAGGATTTCAATTTAGGAACTTTGATGAATTTATTCTCAATCAAAGCAACTGTGCCATTTTGATTATTTGTTGTATAACTCTGAACAGGATTTTTCTTGCTTTTGAAGCGTGGAAATCCAACGAATTTATCCCGAAAGAAATTCTTATATGCCTTATCCAAATTGAGTTGAGCATTAGCTAAAGCAAGACTGTCAACTTCTTTCAAAAACGGAAATTCTTCCTTGTATTTAGCTGGTGTTGGAAAATTCATCTTTTTAGAAGAATCATTCTTCATTTCTTCATACGCCTTTTTTCTGTCATCAAGCATGAGATTGTAGACCTTACGGACACAACCAAACGATTTGGCAAAGAAAATCTCTTGTTCTTCTGTTGGATATAATCTAAATTTGTATGCTTTTAGTCGTTCCATAAGGCTTCCCTGCTTTCTATTTATGATTGTTCCCCTGATTCTGAATATATTTCTTTATGACATCGATTGGTGCACCACCGGTTGTCAAAAGACAGAAGCTTTTAGACCAAAACATTTCTTTCCAAAGAAACTGTTTGACTCTTGGAAAGTCGCGTTTTATTAAACGTGAACTGGCGCTTTTATAGGCGTTAATGAATTTTGTCAATTCTGTCTTTGGTTGAGCTTTGAACATCATGTGAATATGGTCTTTATCATGGTTCCACTCAACTAAAGTAATATGATACGCTTTTGAAATTCTTTCAAAAGTTGCTTTAGCATAATCAGATATTTCATCATCAATCACTTGCCTACGATATTTTGTTACTAAAACAAGATGGTAATGAAGAAGAAATACTGAATGATTATTTGTATCTAATTCCATGTTATATCAGCTCATTTCTTATATAGACTGATTATAACATAAGAAAAAAATAAAAGGCAATATGCCCTAATTGTCGGTTTTCGAGCTACCAACGGTAACC
>NZ_LHOX01000013.1 GCF_001297065.1 Enterococcus sp. RIT-PI-f
TTTTATGAGCTTAACGATCCTTTGGATCGTTCAAACAAATCATTATGAGAGTTTGATCCTGGCTCAGGACGAACGCTGGCGGCGTGCCTAATACATGCAAGTCGAACGCTTTTTCTTTCACCGGAGCTTGCTCCACCGAAAGAAAAAGAGTGGCGAACGGGTGAGTAACACGTGGGTAACCTGCCCATCAGAAGGGGATAACACTTGGAAACAGGTGCTAATACCGTATAACACTATTTTCCGCATGGAAGAAAGTTGAAAGGCGCTTTTGCGTCACTGATGGATGGACCCGCGGTGCATTAGCTAGTTGGTGAGGTAACGGCTCACCAAGGCAACGATGCATAGCCGACCTGAGAGGGTGATCGGCCACACTGGGACTGAGACACGGCCCAGACTCCTACGGGAGGCAGCAGTAGGGAATCTTCGGCAATGGACGAAAGTCTGACCGAGCAACGCCGCGTGAGTGAAGAAGGTTTTCGGATCGTAAAACTCTGTTGTTAGAGAAGAACAAGGATGAGAGTAAAACGTTCATCCCTTGACGGTATCTAACCAGAAAGCCACGGCTAACTACGTGCCAGCAGCCGCGGTAATACGTAGGTGGCAAGCGTTGTCCGGATTTATTGGGCGTAAAGCGAGCGCAGGCGGTTTCTTAAGTCTGATGTGAAAGCCCCCGGCTCAACCGGGGAGGGTCATTGGAAACTGGGAGACTTGAGTGCAGAAGAGGAGAGTGGAATTCCATGTGTAGCGGTGAAATGCGTAGATATATGGAGGAACACCAGTGGCGAAGGCGGCTCTCTGGTCTGTAACTGACGCTGAGGCTCGAAAGCGTGGGGAGCGAACAGGATTAGATACCCTGGTAGTCCACGCCGTAAACGATGAGTGCTAAGTGTTGGAGGGTTTCCGCCCTTCAGTGCTGCAGCAAACGCATTAAGCACTCCGCCTGGGGAGTACGACCGCAAGGTTGAAACTCAAAGGAATTGACGGGGGCCCGCACAAGCGGTGGAGCATGTGGTTTAATTCGAAGCAACGCGAAGAACCTTACCAGGTCTTGACATCCTTTGACCACTCTAGAGATAGAGCTTCCCCTTCGGGGGCAAAGTGACAGGTGGTGCATGGTTGTCGTCAGCTCGTGTCGTGAGATGTTGGGTTAAGTCCCGCAACGAGCGCAACCCTTATTGTTAGTTGCCATCATTTAGTTGGGCACTCTAGCGAGACTGCCGGTGACAAACCGGAGGAAGGTGGGGATGACGTCAAATCATCATGCCCCTTATGACCTGGGCTACACACGTGCTACAATGGGAAGTACAACGAGTTGCGAAGTCGCGAGGCTAAGCTAATCTCTTAAAGCTTCTCTCAGTTCGGATTGTAGGCTGCAACTCGCCTACATGAAGCCGGAATCGCTAGTAATCGCGGATCAGCACGCCGCGGTGAATACGTTCCCGGGCCTTGTACACACCGCCCGTCACACCACGAGAGTTTGTAACACCCGAAGTCGGTGAGGTAACCTTTTTGGAGCCAGCCGCCTAAGGTGGGATAGATGATTGGGGTGAAGTCGTAACAAGGTAGCCGTATCGGAAGGTGCGGCTGGATCACCTCCTTTCTAAGGAATATTTCGGAAGACTACACATCGTTTGCCTTTGTTCAGTTTTGAGAGGT
>NZ_LHOX01000020.1 GCF_001297065.1 Enterococcus sp. RIT-PI-f
AAATCATCTGGTTTTATATTTCTCAAAAATATTTCCATCGGTGTTTGATACTTTAGAGATTTTCTTGGGATGTGATTTCGTTTGGAAGCAACAGCTTGAATAAATGATTCTGATACTTCATTGAAGTCCATGGTTTTAACTAATCCATCACGACGTAATAATCCATTTGAATGTTCATTTAGAGCGCGTTGTGACGGGGTGCCTGGATCCGCAAAATAAATATCAATATCATTTTGATTTCCCATAGCTTTCCAATTTGAAAATTCTTTCCCACAGTCAAACGTAATTGATTTAAACAGATGTTTAGGAACCGTTTGAAACCAATGATTAATTCGATTTTCAATGTCCATTGCCTGTCTACCGGCTGGCTTCAATGTAATAATCACTTTTGACAAACGTTCCACCAATGTAATAACAGCACTTTTGTGTTTTCGACCGACAATAGTGTCTCCTTCAAGATGGCCAAACTCGTTTTCAAATTCTGGGTGCTCCTTGATTCGCTCATGTATACTGCGCCGAAAAGCTTGTTTCCCACGTTTTTCTTGGTGTCCATTTGGTTTTCGTTTGCCTTTCATAGGCAAATCACGCACATTAAATGCGCCAGTTTGAAACATTCGATACAGTGTACGGACTGAACAATCAAGTTTCATTTCCGAGCGGCCGACAATCACATCCGGTGTCCACCCTTGAACAACCCTCTTTTGAACATATTCTTTTTGTTCCTCTGGTAAAGCCATCGAGCGTCTACCGCAGCGTTTTTTGTTTTCTTTGTATTGTTGATAGTAGTTCAGTATCGTAGCACCAGTTTTCAAAAATTGATACACGTTATGAATCGTTTGTCGCGCACGTCCTAAGCATTGCGCAGTTTTGGCAACGGATTGATTATTTTTGAAATAAGACTCTATGATTACCAGTTCGTCTGTTGTAAGATGGGTGTAGGTCATTTGTACTCACTCCTTAATAATTCTTTGGTCGGAACTATTTTGAGTGTAGCACAAATGATCTTTTTAGTTGTCTAGCTTAATTTTACAATCGACG
>NZ_LHOX01000011.1 GCF_001297065.1 Enterococcus sp. RIT-PI-f
TAGTTCGTCTGTTGTAAGATGGGTGTAGGTCATTTGTACTCACTCCTTAATAATTCTTTGGTCGGAACTATTTTGAGTGTAGCACAAATGATCTTTTTAGTTGTCTAGCTTAATTTTACAATCGACGATATAAAAAAACAGACATCTAAAGGAGGCCTTTGTGATAATCCAAATTGTTTTCACACTTCTTATCGCCTTGATTGGTGGTTTGATATTTAAAAGAATGAAAATACCAGCTGCTTTTATGACCGGTGGTATGATTGCAGTCGCCATCCTCTCGATTCTGACAAATCAAATGGCTATGCCTCGTTCTATGAAGTTTTTCGCTCAAGTTATCAGCGGTGCTTATATCGGCCAACAAAGTTCTAGAAATACTTTTTTACAATTAAAGCATTTGATTTTGCCAATTATTTTCTTGATGTCCTTATTTACTATCAACAGCTTTATCTTGGGTGCTATTTTTGTTCATTTTTTTTCAATGGATTGGACAACTGCACTCTTATCTTGCTTACCCGGAGGTATCATGGATGTCTCCCTCATCAGTATTGATATGGGGGCGAATGCTGAAATCGTTGCTACGATGCAATTGGCAAGACTTGTAGGTATGTTGATCATCTTGCCTCAATGGTCAAAATTGATTTTGACTACTTTTGCTAAAAAAAATAAACAACAAAAATCCCGTACTAATAAGGATAATCAATCTGCGCCTTCAGTAACGATCGTGGCCAAGAAATCAATGACCAACGATATAAAGATCTTGTTTATTGCTTTTATTGGCGGCTCCCTTGGTGTGTTCCTCGGTATTCCTGTTGGCGCTTTAATTTTTGCCTTGCTTTTCTCCTTTATGTATAAATTGAGAGTGGATCCTTTCTCTCTTTCACCATATGTAAGATATGGTGCACAGATATTGGCGGCTTCAATTATTGGCAGCACTTTTACGATGCACAGTCTTTCACAAATGAAAACCTTAGTCTTTCCAATCATTATCTTGTTTATCGGTTTCTTGTTGGTCAACATAACCTTTACATTGATTGTCAGCCATTTTGACATACTTGATACCCAGTCTGCAATTTTTGCTTCATCCCCCGCTGGTGCAACAGATATCTCTCTGATTGCTGCTGATTTAGGCGGTGATTTAACTTCTATTGCTAGTATTCAAATCACACGTACCCTGTTTGCGATTGTGGTACTACCACAGTTGATCAATTTTTTTATACATATGATGAATTGAGCAAAATTTTGCGTGCACCAAAAAAAATCCTCTAACGAGGATTTTTTTTGTTAATGATATAAGAAATATAAATACTATTGGCTCTATAATTTATAGAACAAAGGAGACCCGGCAACATTGATCATCCTTTACGATATGCCTCGGTGAATATCATCTTTCAATTTCACCTACTGATTCGACACCCGTGTCAAAAATCGATTGACCCGTTCATTGGTTGACTCTTCAAATATCTGCTTCGGCGTGCCTTTGGCAATCACTTGTCCATCTTCCATAAAAATCACTTCGTCTGCAATTTCTTTTGCAAAACTCATTTCGTGCGTCACAATAAGCATTGTACGGTTATCTTGTGCCAACGTCTTAATTATTGCCAATATTTCACCTACCAATTCAGGATCTAAAGCAGAAGTCGGTTCATCAAACAACACAATTTCTGGATTTAATGCTAGCGCTCTTGCGATGCCGATACGCTGCTGTTGCCCACCGGATAACTGACTGGGATACTTGTCTTTTTGTTCCAATAGACCAATTTGAGTCAACAATACCTCCGCAATTGCCACTGCTTCATCCTTTTTAGTTTTCTTGACCATAATCAACCCTTCGGTAATATTTTGCAATGCTGTCTTGTTTCGAAAAAGATTATAATGCTGAAAGACCATCGACGTATGACGTCCTAAAAATAAACGTTCTTTTTTAGAAAGGTTGCTAAAGTCGATTTTTTTACCTTTGAGCAGAATCTCTCCTGACTCTGCAGATTCTAAACAGTTGATACATCGCAAAAAAGTCGTTTTACCTGAGCCGCTAGGTCCGATGATAACTTTGACTTCGCCTTTTTGAATGGTTAAATCGACACCTTTCAAAATTGATGTTTGATGAAACTTTTTTTTAATTTGTTTGATCTCGATCATATCAAAACCTCTACTTTACTTATTTGCATTGCTAGACGAATTCCTTGTTCAATCAACACACTTAAAAACCAATATATCACTGCGATTGCCAGATATGCTTCTAAATAATTATATCCTTGCCCTGCTTTAATAATGGCGGCGTTGTAAATTTCTATCACACCGACCATTGAAACCAAAGAAGAGGCTTTTACCAAACCAATTAATTGATTGCCCAAAATAGGCATCGCACCCAAAAGCGCTTGTGGCAAAATAATACGAGAAAAAGCTTGCCACTGTGAAAAACCAATGGATTGCGCAGCATCCCATTGCCCTTTGGAGATACCATCGATTCCAGCTTTTAGAGCCTCGGCAGTTCCTGTGATTGAAACGATCGTCAAAGCAAATATCGCAACATGTTCAGGTTTGTTATCGAAAATATTCAAAAATGAATGTCCTTCTCCTATCAGTTGATCTAAATAATTCACGATTACTGTTTGGGAAAATAACAATACAAGTACAACTGGGACTCCTTTAAAAATAGTAATATAAATCGTCGCGAACTGATTCAAAAAAGGGACATGAAAAATCCGAAACCATGTAAATAAAAGACCAATCATGAATGAAAGCAAAAAAGAAATACCAGCAATATTGATTGTCACAGGCAGATAGCCTAATGAAGTACGTATTGTCTGAAATAAGAAGTTAGTGTCAATCGTCATATATTATCCGTCCTATCACAAACATAATTATTCTGTATAATCATCGCCTAACCATTTTTTAGATAATTCTTGTAACGCCCCCTCTTCTTTCAATGATTTTAGTGCTTGATCAATCGCTTTCTGCAATTTGGCTTCTTTCTCATCATCTTTACGATACAAGAAATAAGTTGATGACTCATTGACTGGTTTGTCAGAAGCTTTTAATGACGTACCATATGCTTCGTTGTACTTATTGATGTCGAATTTAGTCAATAATGTGGCATCATAAGAACCTTTTTGCAAGCCTCTTACAATTTCTTCAAAACCATTAGATAAATAAACAATATTGATGTCGCCTTCTTCTTCACTATTGAATTTTTCTAATAAGGTCGGTGCATTTCCACCCGCAACGGCAGGTACATTTTTGCCATTTAGATCTGACAAACTCTGGTAATTCTGATCATCATTTTGGGCAATATAGAGATCGTAATTGGTATACCCTTCAGTGGCGTATAAATACTTGGCTTGTCGTTCTTCATTTGTTTCTAGCTGATTGGCAATTAAATCGATTTTGCTGCTTTCAAGAGACGTAAACAATGAGGCAAACTCGTATTGTTCATATTTAAATGTATACTCTGGCAATTTATCATCAATGGCCCGAAGTACCTCAACGTCATAACCAGTCAACTCCCCCTCTTCATCTAAATATGTGAAGGGTTGTCCCGCTCCGCTAGTACCTACAATAATTTCTTGTGCACCTGTTTCTGTACTCGTTGCCTCTGTCTTCCCGCAACCCGCAGCACCCAATGTCACCAATGATAAACTACCGATGAATAAAGTCCATTTTATTTTCTTCATTCGTTTTTTCCTCCTAATATTCATATATGATCCGTTGATCAATCCATTGAAAGATTCCTTTTAATAAATAACTAGCAACAATAAAAATAATTGCAGCAATCAAGTAGACTTCTGTATTGCGGTAAGTCAACGCTGCAATTGAACGGACTTTCCCCATAACTTCGACAATTCCCAAAGAAAAAGCTAAAGAAGTATCTTGCAGCAAGCCAACCAAAGCAACCCCAAAATTTGGGATGGCAATTCTGAATGCCTGGGGTAATACGATGCGGCTATAGCACCTCCATTGACTTAAACCAATTGATCGCGCTGCTTCTATTTGACCTTTTGGTATGGCCAAAATTGCACCGCGGATAATCTCAGAAAAAAAAGCACTACAGTTCAATCCATAAGCAATGAATACATAAGTCAATTTACTCCATCCCTCAATGGATAAACCGACTGTTTCCAATAACACCGGTAATCCATAAAAGACAACAAACAACTGCACCAAAATCGGTGTTCCTCGCAAAAATGATACAAAAACAATAACAATCTGATTGGCGATAGGTACTTTTTCAACACGGATGATCGCAACTATTGCACCTAGAAAAAAACCTATCAAACAAGCAACTGCGACAATCAATACGGTAAGAGGAAAAGCCTTCAAAATACTAACAAAATAGCGTTGAACAATATCCCAATGAATAAAATCTGCCATCAACAATCACCTCTTACGTCAAATCGATTGACCCTAAAAATTCAGAGATAGTCAATGGGGGACGCTTTAATACCTGGGTCAAATCATCTGATACAACATTCAACTGGTTTTCTCTTAACCCCTTTTGAATATTCGCTATGAATGCAACTGTGGCCTCATCGATCCCAAATGATTGTAATTGAGCAATATACTCTTTTTCGGCAAGTTGTTCAATAACAATATTGGCTTGCTGAACCTCATTGACTTGATTGATCAAATCTGATTGAGATAATGGATTGCCAGAAAATTCATAGATCTGTTGATCGATTTTTTCCTGTGATAAAACAGTTGCGATGGCTTCAGCATAATCTTGTTTTGCGGCCCAACCAATTTTCCCCTCCCAAATGACTGTTTGCCAAACCCCTGTTTGTAGAGCCGTCTTGATTGCTGTCTCCTCGTTCTCTAAATACCAATTATTTCTGAAAAAAACATACGGTATACCCGTTGCTGCGATTTTTTTTTCAGTATAAGCATGGACTTCTGCTAGATTCAATGTACTTTCCTGCGCATTCACTACACTTGTATAAGCAATGAAGCCGACATTGGCTTTTTTTGCGGCTTCTATGGCTTGCCCATGCTGCCGAATACGTTCCTCAGTACTGCCATCTGTCGAAATAATCAGTAAACGATCAACAGCCGCAAATGTCTGCTCTAAATGAGCCGGATCATCAAAGTCCCCTTGACGTACCTCTATACCTGCTGCAGCCAAATCCGACGCCTTTTCAGGGTTTCGTACGCTAACTGCCAATAATTCATTTGGTAAAAGTTTGGATAATTGATTTATGATACGTGCACCGAGATCTCCAGTAGCACCTGTAATCAGTAAGGTCATAACTTATTCCTCCATTATTTTGATTTGTGGTAGCTCCTAGCTTAGCGGTCAGAAAACTTTTCGTCAATTTGGAAATAACTAATACAATCCTTTAGAAAAAAGCTAATTTATTTTTGTGGTTCTACTTGCTATAGTGGCGTTATTCAACTGAAAGAGAGGGAAAAGAATGAGTGTATTTTTAGAAGAAACAAGTCTTACCTATCTAGAAACAGCAAAAAAAGCATTTACCTATATCGAGTCTAAGAAAGTACAAACCGAATATGGCATATACTGGTCGTTAGATGAGTCAACAGATAATGGTGCTTATTTCGACGAAACAAGTATTTACGCAGGAAGTGCCGGTATTCTCTATTTCTATTTGCAACTCAGTAAAGTAACAAACGATAATCGCTATTTAAAGGATGCTAAAGAAGCATTGCGCTACATTCAACATCGTTGGGAAACTGACCGTGACTTACAATTAGCGATTTCAAATTGGGCGTATACCAGTGGATATAGTGGTATCGGCTATGTATTGACTGAACTCTATTTGCATACCAAAGATACTTCGTATTCAGACTTTGTCACAGCAATTGGCCAAGAAATCATCAATCAAGCGGTGAAAGACGAAGCAGGCAACGGCTATTACTGGTCAGGAGCAATCGGTGTTATCGCTGACTCTGGCACATTATTATTCTTATTAGATACAGCTGAAAAACTTTCAATCCCTGAATGGACAACATTTGCTATCGAAGCAGGACGATACTTATTGAATAAAGGAATCACTTATCCTGATGGTGGAATCTATTATAAAGGTGTGAAATTTGGTCCAGAAGGCAGTCATTTCCCTGGCTTTCCTCTCGGTTCGGCAGGTGTCGGTTATACACTTTTGAAACTTTATAAAGCAAGCGGCGATGACCAATTTCTTGCAGCTACTGACGGCATCAAAGAGTACTATGAAGCCATCGCTCAAGGCGATGAAGAAGCCTTGCTGATTCCCCACAATGTGCCAAATGACCATATTTACTATCTAGGTTATTGCGGCGGACCAGCTGGAATCGTTCGTTACTTCTACTATTATTATACGTTGACAAAAAATGAAGAATACCGTGACTTTTATCAAAAACTACTCAAAGGCGTCTTGAAAACTGGGGCACCTGATATTCATTCTGAAGGCTATTGGCATACCCATACACAATGCTGCGGCACTTCAGGTTTAGTCGATACATTTATTGGGGCTTACCTTGATACCAAAGACCCATTGTATTTAGCAGCAGCAAAACGCAGCGGTCTTCAATTGTTAGGCTGGAGCCGAGATGAGCCAACGGATAGTGAAATCATAGGAACCAAATGGTACCAAGCTTACTCAAGAATCGATCCTGACCAAATAACTACAGCAATTGGTTACTATGATGGTGCTGCTGGCATCGCTAGTTCCCTTTTACATCTATATCAAATAGAAGAACACGCCTTTCCGATCCAAAACGTATTAGACAACCCTTTTCCAGTACAATAAACCATTAAAAGTACCTGCTATTTTTCAGTGCCAACCAAAAATGTATTTTTGGTGAAGGTACTGTATGATAAATAGTCGGTACTTTTTTTCATGCAGTTAAATTATTGGCGATTCTTTTTTCTAATCACAAGAAGAAAAAACAAGTCATCCAGATCGACTCATATTGAGAAACCAGGAATAAGAATTCAATCTAGTTTTGCGTTTTTTGTTGCTGTCAACGGGATAATGAGACTATGCTTTTCTGTTTATTCGCGTATCTTCTGCTTATCATTTTTAAGAGATTGATCTTATCACAATAAAAAACCACCTATTGCTCTATGTTCGTTCTTTCTGTTATGCTAACTTAAATTTATCTCCAAGATTCCATTTTAAACTATTGTTCCTAAAGAAAGGTTTTGCCTATGAATCTGCAGCAATTAAAATATATCAACGAAATCAGTAAGCAAGGAACGATCAATGGGGCGGCCTTAAACCTTTACGTAACTGCACCCACTATCTCTGTGGCTGTAAAAGAATTAGAAACAGAACTCGGATTCCGATTGTTCGACCGAACTGCCGCTGGTATGCGTGCAACGCAGCGAGGCGCTGCATTTATTGAATATGCCCAAAAAATTTTGGCAGAGTTAACCAACTTAGAAGCGACCTTTCTCTCCTCAGAAGAACCAGAACAACGTTTTTCGATATCTAGTCAGCACTATGATTTTGCTTCCGAAGCATTTGTGCAATTGATCAACACTTCGGCTGAGAGTCGTTTTACCTATCGTTTTTTGGAAACTGAAACAAAAAAAGTCATCCATGATGTCGCAAACCATATGAGTGAAATCGGCATTATTTATCTAAGTGAATTCAATGCGATTCCGTTGCACGAAGCGTTCCGAAAAAACCAACTGACCTTTGTTCCTTTACTCACCTTTCAACCTCATGCTTTTTTGAACCGATATCATCCTTTAGCAGAAAAGAAAAGTTTATCTTATCATGACTTACAACCTTTTCCTGTCATCACATTTGAGCAGTCGACAGATTCAACGATCCATTATTCTGAAGAACCAATGGAGTTACAATCACAAGCAAAAGTCGTCATTGTCAGTGACCGTTCCAGTGCCATAAATGTTTTGACAGGTACAAACAGCTATTTGATAGGATCTGGGATCATGAGCAGTATGCTTACTGCTCAAACGCTAGTCTCTGTTCCAATCGAAAGTTTAGCCAAGCATCAAATCGGCTATTTATTACACCAATCGCTGCCGCCTTCGCCGACTGCAGAACTGTTTATTGAAAAATTGCACCAAGTGATTACCAGTAAAACATGATTGATGTCATTAATTACGCTATCTTATATATGTTTCACTTCCAATTCATCCTGACCCAACTAGGAAATCTTATTGATGGACATTCACATTTGTGTCTGAATAAATGGAATTTAGTTAACATGTGATGATCAATGACAATAAGACGGCAGTCGCCTATGATAGATAGAACTGGATCACTTCAGCAGCTAAAAAGAATTCTTTCTGAATTCCTTTGCTATTGAAATTTTTTGCCAGCACTTTGATTTCTCTCATGATGCGTCAAGTCGTAAATGTTATTATGTAAGTACCAACGAAATAAGTAAAATGCATATTTATATGATCAATCAATTAAGTGAAATAATATAAAAAACTAAATAGATTTTTTATCAACTGGTTGGGTTTCACTTAAATTTTTCCATCAGTTCTTGTTGACAAAAAGCACAAAAAAAAAGACTTTCTTCGAAAAGAAAGTCGCTGAATATTGATAAATCAATATGTCTATTATTCCGCAGCGTTTGCGTCTTTGAGACCGTATTTTTTGTTGAAACGGTCCACACGTCCGTCTGCTTGTGTGAATTTTTGGCGTCCAGTGTAGAATGGATGTGAATCAGAAGTTACTTCGACACGGATCAATGGATACGTGTTGCCGTCTTCCCACTCAACTGTTTCTTGAGAATTCTTTGTAGAACCTGATAAGAATTTGAAACCAGTAGTTGAGTCCATGAATACAACTGGATGATAATCTGGATGGATATCTTGTTTCATTTCTTCTTCTCTCCTTTGCCCTGGCTCATTTGCTTCACCAGAGTTGATTTTGTCGAATTTACAACATGACTATCTTACCATGTTTGATTTACAGATGCAATTATCTTTTGATATTTCTTTTTGGACGTTTGTCGCCGAAATGAACTTCCTGAAACGCAGCAAGGAATTCTTGATTGTTTTTGGTTTTTCGCAGGAATTGGATGAATTGTTCCGTGAATTCTAATGAGTCACCGGTCATGTTGTTGCGTAAACGCCATGTTTCTTCTAACTGCTCGCTGCTCATCAACAATTCTTCTTTGCGGGTCCCTGATTTTCTAATATCTATAGCAGGGAAGACACGACGCTCAGCCAAACTGCGTGATAGTTGTAATTCCATATTGCCGGTTCCTTTGAATTCTTCATAAATGACATCGTCCATGCGGCTGCCGGTATCAACTAAAGCTGTCGCCAGAATAGTTAAACTACCGCCTTCTTCAATGTTGCGGGCCGCCCCAAAGAATTTCTTTGGTTTATATAACGCAGCAGGGTCGATCCCCCCACTCAACGTTCGCCCACTTGGCGGTACGACTAGGTTATATGCCCGTGCCAAACGCGTGATACTGTCCATCAAAATCACGACATCCCGCTTGTCTTCCACCAAGCGCATCGCCCGTTCCAACACAAGCTCCGCTACTCGGGTATGATTGCTCGGCTGCAAATCAAAAGTTGAGGACACCACATCCCCTTTGACACTGCGTTCTAAATCAGTGACTTCTTCTGGCCGTTCATCGATCAGCAAGACGATCAATTCAACATCTGGATAATTATCGGTGATCCCATTGGCAATTTCTTTCAAAATGCTTGTTTTCCCAGCTTTTGGCGGAGCCACGATCAGGCCACGTTGTCCAAAACCAACCGGTGAAAACATATCGATCATTCGGGTAGATAAGCGCCCAGCGGTGGTTTCCAAATTCAAATGACGGTTCGGATACAGTGGCGTCAAGGCTGGAAAATGCGGACGTTCTTTGGCCTCTTCTGGGTCTTTGCCATTGACAGACTCCACATGCATCAAGCCATAGTAACGTTCCGACTCTTTCGGCGGTCTTGCTTTGCCGGCAACTTTATCTCCGTTACGCAAACTAAAGCGACGGATCTGTGAAGAAGAAATATAAATATCTTCTGCACTAGGACCATAATTGATGGGCCGCAAAAAACCATAGCCTTCTTGCCCCACGATGTCCAAAACACCTTCCATATAGAAGAAGCCTTGCTTCTCCGCTTGTGCACGAATCACCGCTAAAGACAATTCTTTTTTGTTCATTTGACTGTAATACGGAATCCGGAACTGTTTGGCAAAAGTATAGATTTCTTTCAACGTTTTGTTTTCCAGTTCAGCCATTGTTAAATAATCGCTCATAGTTACTCCTCTATCATTTGGATATCCGCACCCAATGCAGTCAGTTTTTCGATAATGTGGTCATACCCACGCAAAATATATTCAACATTGAAGACGGTCGTTGTACCTTGTGCCATCAATCCAGCAATCACCAGACAAGCCCCAGCTCGTAAATCTGATGCAACAACTTCTGCGCCCTGTAATTGACTTGGTCCGCTCACAAAAATCATATTGCCTTCGGTTGTCGCATTGGCACCCATTCTTGCCAATTCAGGAATATGATTGACCCGTTTCGCATAGATCGTATCTAAAATTTCTGACTTGCCATGGGCTTTCAATAACAAAGGTGTGATTGGTTGTTGCAAGTCAGTTGCAAATCCTGGATATGGATAAGTTTTGACGACAGCAGGTTTCAGGTCTTTCGAAGGATGAACGTAAATTTCATCTTCACTGATATCCATGCGGACACCGATTTCTTCTAATTTGGCGATATAGCTTTCAAGATGCTCATAAATCACATTCTTGACTACGATCCCTTCCCCGACAGCTGCAGCCAAGGACAAGTAAGTCCCAGCTTCAATGCGATCAGGAATGATTGAATGTCGGCATCCATGCAATTCTTCTACGCCTTCGATACGAATCTCGTTGGTGCCTGCACCTCTGATTTTAGCGCCCATATTGTTCAACAATGTAGCAACATCAATAATTTCCGGTTCCCGTGCAGCATTCTCAATAATCGTTTTGCCTTTGGCTTTGACAGCGGCCAGCATCACATTGATCGTTGCGCCAATTGACACCATATCCAAAAAGATGCGTTCGCCAACAAGCTCTTCTTCACTGGTACGCAAATACATTGCACCATGCTCGTTCGTCACAGTAGCACCCAGTGCTTCAAATCCTTTAATGTGTAAATCGATAGGGCGTGGTCCTAAGAAACAGCCGCCTGGCAACCCAACGACACCTTCACCAAATTTGGCCAACAAAGCACCCATGAAGTAATAGGACGCACGTAAACTATTGATTTTTCCGCTTGGCATTGGGATCGAGACAATATTGGTTGGATCAATTTCGAGGGTATTGTGTGCAAAATGGGTTTTGACACCCATGATTTCGAGGATTTCAATTAATGAGTGCACATCTTGGATGTCTGGCACTCCTTCTAAAACAACAGGAGAATCTGCGAGGATCGCAGCTGGAATCAACGCCACAGCACTGTTCTTTGCCCCGCTGATGGTGACTTCCCCTTTTAAGGGACGATTGCCTTCGATGACAATTTTCTTCATTTATATCCACCTATACTTTTTTTAAATTTGTGTATACTAAATTGATTTTAGCATAAAATCAGCAAAGAAAAAAGAACCATCTTCTCACGCGACGTTGTCACCTACTGAAGGTGTAGCAGCCGATGGCTGTATATCTTGCGGAAAATGAGTTTATTCATTTTCTAATCCTATCCAAAGCATAAAAAAACCGCTAGAAAGACATCTTTCTAACGGTTTTGGGCAGTTATTCGAATTAAGCTTTACCAGCTGAACCGAACCAGTCAATGTGTTCTTCTGCATCTTTAACGATTGCAGCAACACCTGGTGCCAATAATTTACGAGGGTCGAATCCTTTGCCTTCTTGATCTTTGCCAGCTTCGATATATTCACGTGTAGCTTTAGCAAATGACAATTGGAATTCAGTATTTACGTTGACTTTAGAAACACCCATAGCGATTGCTTTTTGGATTTGTTCTTGAGGAATACCAGAACCACCATGTAATACTAAAGGTACATCAGAACCTACAGCATCAGCGATTGCTTGTAAGTGGTCAAAAGCAAGGCCTTTCCAGTTTTCTGGATATTGACCGTGAATGTTACCAATACCGCAAGCTAGGTAATCTAAACCAGTTGCAACCATTTGTTTACATTCTTCGATGTCAGCTAATTCGCCAGAACCGATGATACCATCTTCTTCTCCGCCGATTGAACCAACTTCACACTCAACAGAAATGCCTTTTGCGTGTGCTTTTTCTACAACTTCTTTAGCCAATTTCAAGTTTTCATCGAATGGTAAGTGAGAGCCATCGAACATAACTGAAGTATAACCAACTTCGATACATTCCATTGCTGCATCGTAATCACCATGGTCTAAGTGGATCGCAACTGGAACAGTAATGTTCATTGAATCAACTAAGTTAGTAATGATATCTTTAGCAACTTTGTAACCGCCCATGTATTTCGCAGCGCCCATTGAAGTTTGGATCAAAACTGGTGCTTTCTTCGCTTCAGCGGCTTTTAAGATCGCTTGTGTCCATTCTAAGTTATTTGTGTTGAATCCGCCGACTGCATATCCGCCTTGACGAGCAGCTTTTAAGAATTCAGCTCCTGATACTACTGGCATAAAAAATTCCTCCTAAGTTTTAAAAAACTTTATTTGTTAAGCCATGCTTAACCGACACTGCTATTTTAGCAAATATTTGCGGTATTTGCTACTAAAAAGAAGAATTTATCTTTTCAAAAAAAGTCTGCACAAAGTCAAAAGAACCTTATTTTCAAACGGTTTTCAGAAAACTTGCCGTTTTATAAGCAATTCTTTCCTGCCTGCTTGCATTTATCACATTATTTCACATGTGAAAATTCGCGAAAAATTTCACAATTTTTTTCGCTGTTTTATCATAATTCTCAGTCCAGGCATTTTTGAGCATATCAATAGCCTTGTGAAAGCGCCTATACTATCATATTAAAAAAGGAGGGATAAAATGAAAAAAGCATTACTTGGATTTTTTACATTGATTGGTATTTTATTTTTGGCAGCCTGCGGCAATGGTACAGGGTCATCTGAAGAGACAAAAACATTCACAATGGCGCAAAATGGGGTTTCGATGGAATTGGTGTTCCATTATGATGGCGATAAAGTCATTAGTCAGACAGCGAACAATGTCATGCCTTATGAAGCGATCGGTGCGACAACGAAAGAAGAAGCACAAGAATTACTGGACCCCATCGCAGAACAATACCAGCAAGTTCAGGGCTTGGATTACTCTCTAGATTATAGTGACAGCGAAGCCACTGAATCTTTGACCATCAATTACGATGAGTTGGACTATGACGCCGCCAAACAATTGCCTGGCGTCAGCTTTGAAGGCGACACGGACAATGGTATCAGTATGGAGCGGACAGAAGAAATGCTTTTGGATCAAGGATATGAACTAAAAGAAGAATAACTCCCTCAGGGGTCACCATAGAAAAAAACGCTATGCACCACTGTCTTTCACATGAAAGGACAGTAGCGGCATAGCGTTTTTTATTTAGGCTTGGCGATTGTCTAATGATGCCCCAACAAACGCTTTGATCAAGCGTTGTGGACGTGTTGGACGTGAGATCAATTCTGGATGGAATTGGCAGCCAACAAAGAATTTGTTTTCTGGAATTTCCACGATCTCAACCAACCGATTGTCCGGTGATACACCAGAGAAGACCATTCCCTGTGCTTCAAAAATCTCACGGTATTGGTTGTTGAATTCATAACGGTGACGGTGACGTTCTTGCACCACTTCTTCATCGTTATAAGCCGCAGCTGTTTTGGTACCTTTCTTCACTTTACATGGATATAGACCTAAGCGTAATGTACCACCCATGTTTTCGATATTTTCTTGATCGGCCATCAAGTCAATAATGTTATTGGCTGTTTCAGGATCTGTTTCTGCAGAATTGGCATTTTCTAAACCAACTACGTTGCGGGCAAATTCCACGCATGCCATTTGCATCCCTAGACAAATCCCTAAGAATGGCACATCGTTTTCGCGGGCATAGCGAATGGCTTCGATTTTCCCTTCGATGCCGCGGTCACCAAAGCCACCGGGAACCAAAATACCGTCTGCATCTGATAAGTAAGCAGCTGCATTTTCAGCGGTAATGTCTTGGGCTTTGATCCAATCTAATTCAATATCTGCGTCAAAAGCAAAACCAGAATGTTTTAACGCTTCAACCACAGATAAATAAGCATCTGGCAATTCAACATATTTTCCGACAAGTGCAATCCGGACTTTTTTCTTCAAGTTCAAGACTTTCTCTTCTAATGCTTGCCATTCTGTCATATCAGCTGCTGGAGCCGTCAATTTCAAATGATCACAAACGATTTGATCCATGCCTTGCGCTTGTAGTGCCAATGGGATTGAATACAGTGTTTCAACGTCGCGAGATTCGATCACTGCTTCAGGCGCCACATCACAAAATTGCGCCAATTTGTTTTTGGTTGATTGGGAAACTGGTTGTTCTGTACGGACAACTAGGATATTCGGTTGAATGCCTAAGCCACGTAATTCTTTGACACTGTGTTGTGTCGGTTTGGTTTTCATTTCTCCTGCAGCTTTTAGATAGGGGATCAAGGTTGTATGGATGTACATCACGTTATCCGCACCTACATCGGCCTTCATTTGACGCAACGCTTCTAAGAAAGGCAATGACTCGATATCCCCAACTGTACCGCCGACTTCAGTGATAATAATATCTGAGTCTGTCATTTTGGCAGCCCGCATGATTTTTTCTTTGATTTCATTGGTGATATGTGGAATGACTTGGACAGTCGCGCCTAGATATTCCCCTTTTCGCTCTTTCCGCAAAACTTCTGAGTAGATTTTTCCAGTTGTTACGTTTGAGTATTTGTTCAAGTTGATATCAATAAACCGTTCATAGTGACCAAGGTCCAAGTCCGTTTCTGCGCCATCATCTGTTACAAATACTTCCCCATGTTGATATGGGCTCATTGTGCCCGGATCGACATTGATGTAAGGATCGAATTTTTGGATCGTTACTTTCAAGCCGCGGTTTTTTAACAAACGGCCCAATGACGCTGCAACGATACCTTTACCAATTGAAGAAACCACGCCGCCGGTTACAAAAATATATTTTGTCATAAACTGAAAAACTCCTTTAATCTATTTTACAGGAAAAGCACTTAGAAAATAGTAAAAGCTCCCTATCCATCGAATGAATAGGGAGCGAAAATTCTAAATCACTTTCTGACTCTTGTAAAGAGTGCCCAAACAGAATGATACAATCTCACCTAATAAATGTCAAGAAAACTTTATCGGATTTTTTCAGAAAAAGACTTGAGTTTCAAATCGAAGGTGGTTCTTCCATGAGGTTTCATGAACCCACCCGTAATTAAAAATTCTTAACTACTCTTCACGATTTCACCATATCTATTCGAAAGAATATCTATTTTTACGCCTACTTTATTGATTTTTACCTGTCATAATCGTTTTTGTAGATGAAGACTGGCGCTTTACTCGTTTTGCTAAAAATGATTGGAAGGTTCATTCTAGGTATTTTTGGCAAATGTGAGGTGCAGGTTCGATTCCTGCCTTCTACGCTATGGTTTGCCCCTGAACAAGATACTGAGATGTATCTTGTTTTTTTGTGGGTTTCCCGATTCTGTCTCATACGCTTCTCCAGAATGGACGGTTGGTTGATTCTAACGAAAAGATTTGCGACAATAGCTATAAACAACAAACAAAGCATTTTTTCAATTTTTCTCTATTCTTTTGTTCACTTTTTCTCAAGTGGTTTGTTGTATTGATGAGAGGAGGGCCGACATGCAGTTAGATCAATATGAACAGTATCTTTTTGCATTGACCAAAGATTTGATTCAGTATCTTCAATCCATTGGCGCTAGTCTGCAAGATGCTGAGGATATTGCACAAGAATCCCTCGTCAAAATACTTGAGATCGAGCAGGTCTTATCCGCTGATGCTATCCGTCCGTGGTTGTTTCGTGTAGGCATCAACCGTTATTTCAATCTATATAACCAGACAAAGCGTCGCAATCGTATTCTCAGACAATATCTCCCTGTCAATGAAGGCACGGAATGGCAGGAATCAGATGATCGACTGTATGGTGCGTTGCTGCAATTGCCTTTAACAACAGCTACGCTCCTATACATGAAATATAGCGAAGGACGTAGCATCAAAGAAATCAGTTTTTTATTCAACAGATCTGAAGACAGTATCAAAACATCTCTTTATCGCGGCCGAAAGCAACTTAAAATGATAGTGGAGGAGAAGGAAAAATGACACTTGAAGACAAAGAATTAGCAGCTATCGTGAAAAAAGCTAGACGTAAAAATAATCGAAAAATCATGTTTACTATTATATTCAGTTTGATTCTATTTATAGGTGTCCCACTTACCTGGTATCTGCGTTACTATAATTACGGTCCTTTCCAAGGAGACAAAATGGCTGGTGTTCCAGACAATCATTTGATTCAATCAGAAAATGATAATGGACTTAGCAGTTTACTGTTTGATTACGGCTCTCATCTCATGTTCAACACGCATGCAACTTCGATCACAGTGTTTGTCGACACATATCATTATGGTGATAGAGTTGGTCACGATTCGGCCGCATCTCTCACCTATGAGAAAGACGCAGATCTCAGCGGCTACATGAACATCGGTTTTCCTAAAGGTGAAGGCAAGCTGCTGACAGAAATATTTTCCAATGGAGCCAAATCTAACACAATCACAGATTTAACACAGTACGGGTATCCGACAGAAGATGAAGAAACTTCACCCCAATTTGGTGGTGTGATCAGCATCGAAAATAACCAAGTGAAGATTCAAAAAAAGCAGGAGATTCCATTGTTTTATTTAGCAAGTGGAGATGCGCTGAAAATTTATGCTGATTTCAAACTTAATATTGCCCAAGAAAACCTTAAGACCTTAGATCTTGTATTTTATATCTATGCGCTCGTTGAATAAAAAAAATCTGCAGAAATTTACTCTGCAGATTTTTTTTCTTATCAGAAAGTTTAATTCCGACGATTGTTATTTCCAAACAAAATAACCAAACGCAGCAATTGTAACAATGTAGCAACCGCTGCTGCGACATAGGTTAATGCAGCGGCAAACAGTACCCGTCGTGCTTGGGGAACTTCTTCCTCTGTCAATAATCCTCCGTCTGCCAAAATTTTGATTGCCCGTTTTGAGGCATCAAATTCGACAGGCAGCGTCACCAATTGGAAAATAAAAGCCAATGAAAAAGCAATCAATCCCAAGTTGACAAGAAACGAGCCACGAAGCAACACACCGATCAAAATCAAGGGAATCGAAATCGAAGTGCCAATATTAGCGATCGGAACGATCGCATGGCGCAGACGCAACGGGAAATAACCCTTAGCATCTTGGACCGCATGTCCGCACTCATGGGCTGCGACACCAATCGCCGCAACCGAGGTTGATTGCGCCGTAGCTTGCGATAAACTCAGTGTTTTATTGCCTGAATTATAATTGTCTGTTAAATCACCAGCGATGGCTTGAACACCAACATCATGAATGCCTTGGCTTTCCAAAATGAATTGTGCCGCTTTCGTTCCAGTAATATTGTTGCGGCTTTTGACTTTGTCAAATTTGTTAAAGGTACTTTTGACATATGCTGAAGCAGCCATCGAAATAACCATACCGATGATCACTAAAATAAACGTAGGGTCGTAAAACCAACCAAAACCATATCCACCCATACCATACATAAGTGTATTCCTCCTTTAAATCTTTGACCTTATTTTACCATTAAAGTCGTGAAAAAACGGTGAAGATGAAACGAAAATTTTGTATTTAACCTTTTTTTACAAACTCAGATTTCAATTTCATTGCACCGAATCCATCGATTTTACAATCAATATTGTGATCACCTTCGACCAATTTGATGTTTTTCACTTTTGTACCTTGCTTAATGGCACTTGTTGCACCTTTGACTTTGAGATCTTTGATCACAGTCACGGTATCACCATCAACCAGAAGATTGCCATTGGCGTCTTTGTAAACCGGCAGCTCTTCTGTGGCTTGCGCGTCTTCCCATTCATGACCGCATTCAGGGCAAACATAGAACCCCCGATCTTCATATGTATAGCTTGATTGGCACGTAGGACAATGAGGCATTTGTGTCATATTGTTGCTCCTTTGATAAAATAGTATAGTTGTAAAAAAAACAATTCGACTTCAGCATACCCAAAATTGATACCGGATGCAACCACTATTTTCGTCATAAAAATTGTAAAAAAAACATGCACTGCATTCGAACATTCATGTGTCCGTTCTGCAGTGCATGCTGTCTATGGTGCCATGAGGGGGGAATCCCCTATTCTTCCTACCATACATATGTCTTTATTTCGAAAAATAATTGGCACAGGCATCGCCAATCCATTGGATGATTTGCACGATAACGATCAGCAAAACAATCACAAAAATCAAGATTGCCGTTTCGTAACGGTAATACCCGTATTGGATCGCTAAATCGCCGATCCCACCTGCGCCAATCGTACCGACCATGGCGGAGTAGCCCAATAAACTGATCAGTGTCAAAACAAAGCCGCGGA
Source organism: Enterococcus sp. RIT-PI-f (assembly GCF_001297065.1). GTDB lineage: Bacteria > Bacillota > Bacilli > Lactobacillales > Enterococcaceae > Enterococcus_D. Next base: position 18,521 of record NZ_LHOX01000011.1, read on the forward strand.
TCAAAGCTGGCAAACTTTCCGGCAAAATCACCTCACGGATGATCTGACCTGTAGATGCGCCAGAAGCAATACTCGCTTCTAGAACACCATAGTCGATTTCTGTGAAGGCCGACTCCGCGATTCGTGCATAAAATGGGATGGCCGCGATCGACAATGCGATAGCCCCTCCTGCTGGTGTATATGGGTCACCAATCAACAACGCCGATACAGGAATCAATGTGATCAAGAGGATCAAGAAAGGCAGTGAACGAATCGCATTGACAATAAAATCAGCTACATGGTGCAAAGCCTTGTTTCTATAAAAAAGTCGGCTGCTTACTAAAAACAGCACGAGCCCTATCAACAAGCCGAAAACAACGCCGATCACTGCAGAAGTCCCTACCATAAAGAAGGTTTCCCAAAGGGCCTTAGGCAAATTGGTTTTCAATATCTCGATCGTTTCAGTCATTGGCTGCACCTACTTTCCTCAAAGAGAAGACATTGGCCGCAATATACGCGCGGGCTTTGTCGATTTCTTCTTGCGGTCCTGTCAAATATACATACAAAATACCGATCACATCTTGTTGGATATAGTCAATTTTGCCATGAATAATATTGACAGCCACATCATACGCTTTGGCTACTGTTGAAATCAAGGGTTCCAACGTATACTCTCCTTGATATCTTAATTCCAGTAAATCGCCTTGTGTAAAGAGCGCTAATATTTCCTCCGGTAGTGTCAAATCTAAATAACGGCCAACCAACTTTTGCGTGATCGGTTGATTGGGTTGACTGAACAGCCCATAGGTCGTTTGTTCTTCCACGATTCGGCCGTTCTCCATTACTGCTACGCGATCAAAAAATTTGCGGGCAACATCTAATTCATGGGTAATAAAGACGATCGTGATACCGGTTTGTTCTTTGATTTTCGTCAATAATTGCAGGGTCTCTTCGGTGGTTTCAACATCCAACGCACTCGTTGCTTCATCACAGAGCAAAATTTCCGGCTGATTAGCAATGGCACGGGCAATGCCGATTCGCTGTTTCTCGCCACCAGACAAATTATTGGGATACGCATGCAATTTATCTGTTAAATCCACCATTTCCAGTAATTCCATGATCCTAGCTTCCCGCTGGTCTTTGGGGTAGTTGCCGGCTTTTAGCGCAAACGCTAAGTTGTCTTTGATCGTTCGATTATGGATCAAATTGAAATGCTGAAAAATCATGCCGATCTTCTGGCGGATTTGCCGCAATTCCTGTCCCCGCGCTTTCGTGATATCTTGTCCATCAATCAAGATCTGACCACTTGAAGGGACTTGCAGTAAATTCAACGTCCGAACGAGGGTGCTTTTCCCCGCGCCACTCAAGCCCACAATACCGAACACTTCTCCTGCCTGTACAGAAAAGTCCACACTGTCCACCGCTTTTTTGAATTGCTTATTTTGTTTGAATAAAACCGAAACCTGTTTTACTTCTATTTTTGCCATCGCTATTCCTTCTTACTCTGTCCAAAAATCTGGTTGATTGAAATCTTTGAAAGCTGAATCAGCAATCGCATCTTTGAAATCTTGACTTTCCAACACTTCAGTCACAGCTTGTGCAAAGTCGCTGTCTTTGTCTTCTGTGCGAACAACAAAAACATTTTTATATTCTTCTTTCAACGACTCTAGCGCCAATGCATCCGCTGGATCTAAGGAAGCCGCCCAAGCAAAATTCCCAGGTACCAAGGCTACATCTACGGTATCTAAAGAACGGGCCAATTGTGCAGCATCCAGTTCTTTGAAGGTCAAGTTTTTCGGATTGTCTTTGATATCCGTTACAGTGGCTTTGGTTTCATCGATATCCTCTGCAATCGTGATCAAGCCGTTGGCGGCTAACAATTGCAAGGTCCGTGCCAAGTTTGAGGCATCATTGGCGATCGATACTGTTGCACCATCTGCTAGATCATCCAGACTACTCAGTTTATTGGAATAGATCCCCATTCCTAAGGTTGGTACTTTTTGTAATGCTGTCAAATCTAAATCATTGTCTGCTGAAAATTTTTCTAAATAAGCCGTATGTTGAAATAAATTGGCATCGATTTGACCATTGGCTAAGGCATTGTTTGGTTGGATATAATCATTGAAGACCTTTGTTGTCAAAGTATAGCCTTTATCTGCCAATAATGGTGAAATCACATCTGTTACCATGTCACCATAAGGACCAGGTGCAACACCAACCACTTTTTCTTCTAGCGCTGCTGTTGTGCTTGATGCTTCTGTTTCACTGGTACTGCCGTTTCCGCAAGCGGCTAGTGTGAACAAGACGGCTGTTACCGCCAACCCAACTGTTAATTTTTTTAACCCTATCATTCTTCATTTCCCCTTTATTTTAAAATAAAAAAAGTCCCTTCTCTATAAGCATAGAGAAAGGACGAAACAACCAAGTTCGTGGTACCACCTTTATTCGTTGATCGAAATCAACCTTATCAGTTCACTGATTTGCTGTAACGGGCATCCCGTTGTAGGCTAGCCTAAAGCTCACATACAAACGCTCAAAGACCATCTTCGATCAATTGCTTGTGCTCTTTCCCACCAGACCGAGCTCTCTGAAACAAGCAGCAATGACTTACTTTTCTTATCGTTGCGCATTTTTTAATTGTGCTTAACTATACGATACGCAGATTTGATTGTCAATCTTTTTTTCATGAAAATCCAATTCATTTACAAGTGTTTTCACCTAGTTTATAGATGTAAATTCTCATCTGTGATCAACCCTTCTGACACCATGATGGCATCACCAATCAACGCAAGGTTTTCATGGTCAACGACTACAGTCAAGGTACCGCCTAGTACCTGCAGCAAGACTTCTGCCGTGGTTTTTCCTTGATGGTGTGACACTGCATAGGCAGTAGCACCCGAACCCGTACCGCAAGCAAACGTGAAGTCTTCCACCCCGCGTTCAAAGGTTCTGACGACTAAATCACCTGTTGGCGTCTCATCATAGAAGTTGACATTGGCGCCTTTCGGAAAAGCAGCCCAATGGCGTATCGCTTTTGCAGTGTCTGTCAGCTCATTTAAAGGTACATCTGCTAAACCTGGATAATGGACGACAGCATGGGGGATCCCTGGATTGCCTAATTCCACATAATCAAGTGTGGTGACCGTTGTTCCTGGGAAGGATTGAGCAAAACGCGTCACTGTTGGCGGATTTAACAAAACTTTGTATTCTTTCTTGTCTAAGCGCCAAGCGGGTACATCCCCAGCCACTGTTTCAATGGTCATTGCTTCACCAGCGATTTGCTGTTCATAGGCATAACGCGCAATGCAACGCGCGCCATTTCCGCACATCTCAGCTTCCGTACCATCTGCATTGTAAAAACGCATGCGAAAATCAGCTGTGCCTTCTGGATAGTCCACTGCCATCACGGCATCGGCACCAATCGAGAATTTATGTCGACAAGTTTGGATCGCTAGTGCCGAGAGTTGTTCATGGGTCAACTTCAATGACCGATTATCGATCACGATAAAATCATTAGCGGCACCTTGCATTTTGGTATAGGGAATCTTCATGGTTGCTCACCTGCTTTCTTATTTTAATCTGGACAAACGCCGATTTATTTCGTTAAAAATGAAGGAATCACTTCATTTTGGATCATTTGCTGATAGGTTTGGCGTTTGACAGCCAATTCTGCTTGGCCTTCATTGACAAACACAACAGCCGGGATTTGCAAATTGTTATAGTTGCTGGCCATTGAATAGCCATAAGCCCCCGTTGAAAATGTCGCAAAGATGTCACCGGTTTTAACGGGCGGCAACGCCAAGTCCTTCACCAATATATCGGTACTTTCGCACGCTTTGCCAGAAATCGTGATGGTTTCTGTTGCTGGTTCATTGGCGCGGTTAGCCAAGATACCTGTATAAGCTGCTTGGTACAAACCCGGACGAATATTGTCTGTCATCCCACCATCGATACTGGCATACGTCCGTATACCTGGAAGTGTTTTGATACTGCCAATCGTATGCAAACTAATACCGGCCTCTGCAACAATACTACGCCCAGGTTCAATAACGATCGTTGGCCGTTCTTGGTTTTGCTGTTGATAAAATGCATCGATTTTTTCCATCACTGGGTCAAGGAAGAAGCTGTAAGGCTGACGGATGTCCGCTTCAGTATAACGGACACCAAAACCACCACCAACATTCAACTCCTTGATCCAATAAGAAAACCGATCAAAAATTTGTTTGACTAACTGCAGGGCTGCATCCGTAGCGCCTAGATGTGATTGGTTATCGGATAACTGACTGCCAACATGAAAATGCAGCCCATAAAAATCGAGTTCAGGCGCATCGATGACCTCGGCTATCAGCGGAAACAAGATGTCTTCATCCAATGGAATCCCGAACTTAGAATCTTTTTGGCCAGTAGAAATAAATTGATGCGTTTTTACAGACACTTCTGGTGTGATCCGCAACATAATCTTCGCCACCTGATTCATCTCTTGGCAAATCGCCCGAATCAAGCCGATTTCTTGTATTCCATCGACAATGATCCGGCCAACACCATACTCGATGGCCGCTGTCAGCTCTTCGATTGATTTGTTGTTGCCATTAAACTCGATATGTTCTGCAGGGAAATCAGCTTGGATCGCCGTATATAATTCACCGCCACTCACAACATCCAATGACAATCCTTCATCAGCAATGATCCGCAACATCGCAGTTGTACAAAATGCTTTGGCTGCATAAGCCGCTCGCGTATGCGGATAGCGAGCCAAAAAGGCCGCATGGATTTTCTGACATTCTTCCCGAATGTCAGAAACAGAATAGACATACAAGGGGGTCCCGAATGTTTGCGCCAATGACACCGTATCGACACCATCGATGTATAAATGGTTTTCTTTGATTTCTTTTGTCATTTTGCAGCTCCTTTCGTTTCATTCAATGCAGGGATCAGTCGGACATAACACTCAATCCCTTGCAAGAGATTTTTTTCATCAAAATTCATTTTATTGCTGTGCAGCGGGTACGTATACCCCTTGTCTTCATTCCGTATCCCAACGAAAAAGAAAACACCAGGAATTTCTTTTTGATACATCGAAAAGTCTTCCGCCAACATATAGGGTGGGGTTTCAAGATAACTATCTCCTGCGACTTTCGCCAAAACATCCACCATTTGTGCATCGTTATCTACGACACGATACAGGTGCTCAAAGTCTACTTCTGCACGACAACCATAGCCTTTAGCAATTTCTTCCGCTAACAAAGTCACACGCTGTGTCATCGTATCATACACATCATCATCAAACGCGCGCATCGTCCCATTCAAGACAACTTTGCCCGGAATGATGTTCTCAGCATCTCCACCATGGATTTTGCCAAACGTGATCACACCAGAGGACAACGGACTGATGTTCCGAGAAATCACTGAATGCAACCCTTGGATCACAGCCGCAGCTGCCAAGATCGCATCACTTCCTTGTTGCGGTTGTGCCCCATGGGCGCTGGCGCCATGGATCGCGATATTGATTTCGCCATTGCGAGCCATCATCGGCCCTTTGCGGCAAGCGATCACACCTTCAGGGAAATCCGGAAAGACATGCAAGCCCACGATTTGTTCCACCGCAAAATCCCGTAAAACACCTTCATCGATCAGCAGTTGTGCACCACCCGGCCCTTCTTCTGCTGGTTGGAAAATGAGAATGATCGTTCCTTGGATCGCCTCTGGGTGTGCGGACAAATACTTAGCAAAACCCAACATTGTGGCCATATGTCCATCATGGCCACAAGCATGCATGCGCCCCTCGTGGGTTGAATGAAACGCGACCCCAGTCTCTTCTTGGATCGGCAATCCATCAATATCTGTTCGAAAAGCAAGTGTTTTCCCTGGTACTTCACTGCGGAAAACCGCCACTAAACCTGTATCTAAAATAGGATAGATCTCCTTCATGCCAAAAGATTGCAACTGGCGCAGCAAGTATTCTTTTGTCTTGAACTCGGTCAACCCCAATTCAGGAATTTGATGTAACGCACGTCGATAACGCACCACATCCTCAGTTAAATCTTTGACAGCTTGAGATACTTGCATGTAAAAACACCTTTCTTTCATCCGAATAAATTATCCATAAAGTGGCTGGATATTCAGTTTTTCATGGTTTTTCATTGATATTGGTTAATATTATAGTATATAATTCGAATAATCTATAGATAAATTGTCTAAATTTTTCGATTTTTATTCAAACTTTTCTGGTACACTTATCTTATAGACAAAAATAAAATTGGTTGGAAGGATGTGTCGTATTTTGACAATATTCAAAGGTTCTGGCGTTGCTTTGATCACCCCTATGCTTCAAGATGGTTCGGTGGATTTCGATAAGTTGAAGGAGTTGGCAGAGTGGCATGTGCAACAAGGAACTGACGCGATCATTGCTTGTGGTACGACCGGAGAAGCCTCCACACTGGACGATGAAGAACACATCGCAGTCATCGAAGCTGTGGTGCAGCAAGTCGCTGGCAGAATTCCCGTGATCGGTGGTACTGGTTCGAATAACACCCAGCATGGCATCTACCTTTCGCAAGAAGCGCAACGTGTTGGTGCAGATGCATTATTGGTGGTGACACCTTACTACAATAAAGCAACAAAAAGAAGTTTAGTGGCGCATTATGAAGCCATTTGTCAAAGTGTTGATTTACCCGTGATCTTATATTCGGTAGCTTCCCGCACAGGCTTGAATTTAACCCCTGACGCTGTAGCTGAGTTGAAAAAGATTCCAAATATCAAAGGGATCAAAGAAGCCAGCGGCGACATTTCACAAATCGCTGAAATCGCACGCTTGGCAGATGATGATTTTGCACTGTATTCCGGCAATGATGATCAAGTGACACCGATCCTCGCACTTGGCGGCGCTGGCGTCATCTCAACGATCGCTAACATCGCACCTAAACAAACGGCGAAATTGGTTGCTGATTTCTTAGAAGGCGATCTTCAGCCTGCCATTCAAGAACAACTGAAACAAAAACCATTGATCGATGCCATCTTCAGTGAAGTCAACCCAGTGCCGATCAAAGCAGCGGTGTCCTTACTAGGAAAATGCGATTTGCATTACCGGTTGCCTCTTGGCATGCCGGAAGATGCGACCTTGGTCCATTTAGAAGAAGAAATGACTGCATACGGTTTGCTTTAAGGAGGCAGCATGGTGAAAAACATTTTATTAAGCGGCGCCAATGGCCGCATGGGTCAGGTGTTGCAAAAACTGATTGGGCAGCACCCAGACCTTGAAGTTGCAGCTGGATTGGATCGCCACAAAGATCTTAACGGTGCTTTTCCGATCTATGATTCAGCCGCTGACATCAAAGAATCGATCGATGTCGTCATCGACTTTTCGCATTACAGCAATGTCCCTGAGCTGTTGAATTACTGTGTTGATCAGCAATTGCCCATCGTGGTAGCAACCACAGGATTAACGGAAGAAACGCAAATGATGCTGCCAGTAGCGGCCAACGTCATTCCAGTTTTTTATTCCGCCAACATGTCATTGGGGATCAATGTCTTGATCAAAGCGCTCCAGTCGATCACCCCAGCACTAGAAGCTGATTTCGATATCGAGATCATTGAAAAACACCACAATCAGAAACTGGATGCACCTAGTGGCACCGCACTATTGTTGGCCGACGCCATCAATGACAGTTGCGAGAACAAGAAGGATTATCTCTATGGCCGTTCTGGCAGCGACCTTGTCAACGATCGACAACAACTAGGCATCCACGCTGTACGAGGCGGTACGATCTCTGGGGAACATACTGTTATCTATGCGGGACAAGATGAAATCATTGAACTGAAACACACCGCGCTCTCACGCGACATTTTCGCAAACGGTGCTTTAAAAGCAGCAGTCTTTTTGGCTGATCAAGCACCAGGACTCTATTCTATGCAAAATCTACTCGATAAGTAAAGGTGGTATCTTATGTCAGAATTACAATTTTCAGATCCGTATCAATTAGCAAAATATATCAAAGACGCCAACAAACAAACCCCAGTCAAAGTATATATCAATGGCGACCTGTCAGACGTTGCGGTTGACGACATTCAATTATTCGGCAGCGGGAAGTTTTTCTTCGTTGTTGGCGATAGTCAAAAAGTCGCTGCATTTCTCACGGAACATCAAGACAAGATCACCGATCATTATTTGGAAAATGATCGCCGGAATTCAGCCATTCCGCTTTTAGACCTAACCGCTGTGGATGCGCGGATCGAACCAGGCGCCTTTATCCGTGATCAAGCCATCATTGAGAAAAATGCTGTCATTATGATGGGCGCAGTCATCAATATTGGGGCCGTCGTTGGTGAAGAAACGATGATCGATATGGGGGCTATTTTAGGCGCTCGGGCAACTGTGGGCAAGAAAGCCCATATTGGTGCTGGTGCCGTCTTGGCTGGTGTCCTTGAACCACCTTCAGCAAGTCCAGTGTTCGTAGAAGATCATGTATTGATTGGCGCCAACGCAGTCGTTTTGGAAGGTGTGCGTGTAGGTGAAGGTGCCGTCGTAGCCGCCGGTTCTGTGGTGACTGAAGACGTGCCCGCTGGTGCAGTTGTTGCCGGATCCCCAGCAAAGGTCATCAAAATGAAAGATGACAAAACCAAAAGCAAAACCGAATTCTTAGACGACTTGCGGGGATGATCTCCCTATGCTCCTGTCGCCTACTAGGTGTTGAACAGCATAAAAAAGAAGCAGCTTGTCGGCTGCTTCTTTTTTTATGCTTGTCGGATCGCTTCTTGGATTTCTTGATAAATAACTGCGACTTCTTCTAAATCAGCTGCATTGGCGCCACTAGCTAATGGATGCCCCCCGCCATGATGGCGCTTGGCAATCTCATTGATGACAGGTCCCTTCGAACGCATCCGCACGCGATAATAGCCTTCAGGCTGTTCGACAAAAATCGCCCAAGCCAAAACATCTTCGATTTTCCCTGGCAAAGAAACGATCGCTGATGTTTCTGAATCGACCACACCGAAAGATTGCTGTAATTCTTGTGAAAGAATCACTTTTCCAGCACCTATCTCATCCACTTCCAGATGTTCATAGACATACCCGGAAAGCCGTGCGACTGATGAAGATATTTGATCGATTTGACGATTTATTTTTGGTGCATCAAAGCCAAAGTCCAATAAATCAGCAGCGAGCCGTAAGGTGGTTGCTGTGGTGGCAGGATATAAAAAGCGGCCTGTATCACCAACGATGCCTGCGTAAAGTAAACGGGCAGCTTCTTTATTCATTTTAAGTATTTCTTGATGATCTGACCAAAAAGCAGCAATCATTTCACTGCAGCTGCTGGCCTGCGTATTGACCCAGACAATATCTCCATAGGGCTCATCATTTGGATGATGATCGATTTTGATCAATTTGGCGCCTTTGTCATAGCGTTGATCACTGACCCGTGGTGCGTTGGCTGTATCCGTAACGATCACCAGGGCACCTTGATAATCTTCGTCAGTTACAGTGTGCATTTGTGCCAGATAATCTAGACCTTCTACCGGACCACCGACTTGATAAATGGTTTTATCCGGAAAACTGTTGCGTAATATCTCTGCCAAGCCAACTTGAGACCCTAAGGCATCTGGATCAGGGCGTTGATGGCGATGGATAATAATCGTTTGATAACGCTGGATCGTCTGTAAAATTTCTTCTTGTACATTCATGTCTGTCACAACTTTCTCTCTTCGATTTGCCGTTTGATATCTCCTGCGATTACTTTGATTATGGCCGCTCCATGACTTGGCAAACGACGATTGCTTTAGCGACCAAAGAATTCTCGATCGTTACCTCAATATCGATTTTTGCTGAGCGCCGACCCAATTCTAAAATTCTTGGTTGAATAATAATTTCACTTTCTAATTGAATCAAGCGGAAATAATGCAGATTGACTTGTTCGATCCAACTATTTCGTCTTTGATTGAGTTGCATCGTTCGTTTGGCTGTATTGGCGATCACTTCGCTCAATACACCAAAAGAAATCGTCCCGACTTCATTGACCATTTGCGGTGTGACTGCAAAGCTGAAATGCGGTTGCGGCAGTTTATTGCCTTCAAAATCTTGATCGATCACTTGCATCTGTCCTGAGATCTGATCAGAGATCGTATCAGAGATTTGCGTTTGTCTTTGGACCATTTGCATGGCTTTCATAATATCTTGACGCGTCACGATCCCTATCAATGATAAATCATCTGCCACTACAGGCATGACTTCCAAGCCATCCCAAATCATTTGATGACTGGCAGAAGCGACACTCATTTCTTTCTTGACGATGCGCGGATCACGGGTCATGATCCGTTCAATGATTTGTGTATCTGGTTTCTCCAACACATCTTTTGCAGTTATGATCCCCACGACCCGCATATTTTTATTGACCACAGGATAGCGAGAATGGTTGGTTGATTCTGAGAGGACTTTATAGTCTTTGACAGTATCAAATGTATGGAGATATTTTGTTTTTTCTAAAGGCATATAAATATCACTCACCAACATGATATCTTTCTTGATCAGTTGGTCACTCAAGGCTCTGTTGATCATCGTTGCTACGGTAAATGTATCGTAGGTCGTTTGTAAGATCGGCAACGCTAGCTCATCTGCCAAGCGACAAATTTCTGGTGTCGTTTCAAATCCCCCAGTGATCAAAACCGCTGCACCATCTTCTAACGCTAATTTGTGGACTTCATTTCGGTTCCCGACGATCACCAATGAACCTGGTGTGATATAGCGTTCCATCGCAGACTCTTTCATGGCACCAATCACAAATTTGTTCAAATCTTTATCCAACCCGCTGGCACCGCCAAGCACATTGCCTTCAATGATTTGAACCACTTCACCAAAGGTCAGTTTTTCAATATGTTTTTTTAATTTTCGTTCGATGCGGATCGTTCCCACTCGTTGGATCGTTGATACCAAACCAATATTTTCAGCATCTTTGATCGCCCGATACGCTGTTCCTTCACTAACATTTAAATCTTTTGCGATGCCCCGCACAGAAATGCGGTCGCCAACCGGTAAATTCTCGATATGCATTAAAATCAAATCATGTTTTGTTGCCATAACTATCCCCTCTACGAACCATCTTCATTTTTATAAAGTGATCGATTCACCGATCGTCATTATCTGTCCTACACCCTTTGGCAGCAGCTGAATAAATGCTTGCGGGTCTTGTTTGATCAGCGGAAATGTATTGTAATGGACCGGTATTGCTTTTTTTGCTTGCAATAATCCTGCAGCCGTTGCAGCATCTTGCGGCCCCATCGTAAAATTATCCCCAATCGGCAAGAAAGCCACATCAATGTCAAATTGTTCGCCAAGTAAAGCCATATCGCCAAACAGCGCTGTGTCACCCGCATGATAAATCGTTTTGCCTTCCGCTTGGATCATGATCCCTGCAGGGTTTCCCATATAGATTGTTGTGCCGTCTTCTTCAATTCCCGAACTATGTTTTGCGTCAACGAAAGTCACTTGGCCAAAGGGAAAGTCATAGGACCCGCCAATATTCATGCCATGTGTTTCTGAAACGCCTTTACGCGCAGCATATTGACAGACTTCTACAACACTGATGACCGGCGCTTCATTGCGCATCGCAATATCGACCATGTCCCCGATATGGTCACTATGACCATGGGTGATCAAGATCCAGTCTGTTGTTACTGTTTCTGCCTTCAGATCCGTTGCAGGATGACCGTTGATAAAAGGATCAAACAACACTTTTTGTCCATTGTCAAAATCAATTGTCACGACGGAGTGTCCATGGTATGTCAATTTCATGTAAAAAAACTCCTTTCCTATCCATTGATACAGTCTAATATTTTTTATTATAACAGATAAATACAGGATACCCAAAGAGGAAAATCGACAACACCTGATCAATCCCCTTTATAGCCATCCGCTGGTCCCTATACCATAAAACCAATGTATTCTTAAAAAAAGGAAATGACACAGTTTTTATCATTGATTCAGCACGGAACAGAGACTAAAAAAAAACTGTAACTGAAGCGCAACGAGGCCTCAGTCAGCGGAATTGCTTTTGGGCACTCATTGGCTTTAGTTACAGCAAATGACGGTTTATTTACGGTGACGATTTCTTTGACTTGATTCCATGATCACAGGTAGGATCACCGGACGACGTTTGGTTTGTTCAAACAAGAAACGGCTCAAACGATCACGGATATCTTGTTTCAACTTGCTCCACTCAAACTCTTCATCGTGCAAATGTTTTTCAACGATTTCAGCTACGATCTCACCGCTTTCGCGGATCAAGTCACGACTCGCTTTGACATACACAAAGCCGCGAGAAGTGATTTGCGGTGCAGAAACGATTTTCTTTTCGCGACGATTGATCGTCACCACAGCCACAAAGATGCCATCTTCTGATAGGACTTTACGATCGCGCAATACGATATTGCCAATATCCCCCACACCGATACCGTCGATCATGACGTTTTCAGCAGGTACATTGCCAGCAGCATGCATGTGCTCTTTTTTGTACTCCAGCACATCCCCCCGTGCAGTGATGAAGATGTTTTTCATTGGAATACCGACTTCATGCGCCAAATCAGCATGCGCTGCCAGTTGACGATATTCGCCTTGGATCGGAATCAGATACTTCGGTTTCATCATGTTCAGCATTAGTTGCAGATCATTGGGATTGGCATGACCAGACACGCGGAAATTGTCCGAAATCTGTTTGACCGTTCCGCCTGCTCGATAAATCATATCCTCTGTCTTAGCAACGATCGTTTCCATCGCAGTTGTTGGGGTCGTCGTAATATACACCAAATCCCCTTCTTGCACTTTTAGCGAACGATGTGTGCCATTCGCCATTTTTTGCAAGGCTCTGATTGGTTCACCCATACGTCCTGTTTCCAAAATCAATAGTTGTTCCGGTGCATATTTCTTCATTTCTTTTTGTGTGATCAATAAATCTTCAGCTGGTAATTTCAACTTGCCTAATTTCATCGCCGTTTTGATGATTCGACCAAAATCTTGGCCAGTCAAAACAACTTTACGGCCTGAACGAAAGGCTGCATCTAACACTTGTTGGACCCGTTGCAGATTGCTGGCCACGCTAGCCACAATAATCCGGCCTTCCCAGTAACGAATGTTGTCATAAACCTCGTCTTGGATGGTCAACTCAGAAGCAACTGGTGCAGGATTTTCTGCATTAGAAGAAGTACTCAATAAGGCTAAGACGCCTTCTTTGCCGATTTCTGCTAAACGACCAAAGTCTGTTTGATACATGGGAATCGCTGTTTGATCAAACTTGAAGTCCCCTGTATAAACGATATTGCCAGCTTTTGTCTTGACACTGATCCCGACTGAATCAGGGATTGAATGGGTCGTTCTAAAGAAACTGATCGTTGCATCACCAAAATCGATTTCTGAATGTTCATCAATAATATGGAAATCTTTGAAACGCTTGGTAGCTTCATTTTTATTCACTGTTAACTTAGCCAATTCAATCGTTAATTCCGTCCCGAATACGGGTACTTGAATGTTCTCCAAGAAGTAAGGCAAGGCCCCAATTGCATCCGCATGTCCATGGGTCAAAAAGACACCAGCAACACGGTCAGCATTTTCTTCTAAATACGTAAAATCAGGAATGACTGTATCAATTCCTAATAATTCATTTTCTGGATAGCGGACACCGCAATCCAGCACAAATATATCCTCTCCTACTTCAGCAATGTACATATTCTTTCCGTTCTCACGTACGCCGCCAAGAGGAATGATTTTTATTGTTTCCACTTCTATTCACCTCTTATAATTTTCTCTATCTTTTATATCCCAAGCATAAGCCGTCTTTTCTATTATACAACAAAAAAAAGAAAAGCGTGGCATTCACCACACTTTTTCCGAAATTCTTATGGTTTACACATGGACCAAACCTTGTTGGTGCAAGGTTTCGGCGATTTGTACAGAGTTCCAGGCTGCACCTTTGAGCAAGTTATCAGAAACCACCCATAAATGCAAACCATTGGCTACATCTAAATCTTTGCGGATCCGCCCAACGAAGGTCTCTGTTTTCCCCACACTGTTTAAGGCTTGAGGATAGATTTGCTGACTCGGATCATCTTGCAAGACCGCGCCGGGTGCTTCGCTGATCCACTGCTTGACCGCAGCGACATCGGCATGGTCAGCTGTTTCAATGTACACCGATTCAGAATGGCCGCTAAATACCGGGATGCGCACACAAGTGGCTGCCACTTGGATCGTCTCATCTTCCATGATCTTTTTGGTTTCATTGATCATTTTCCACTCTTCATACGTATAATCGTCTTCAGCAAAGACATCGATCTGCGGCAACGCATTGAAAGCGATCGGATAATGTTTTTTGTCGCTTCCAGCTGGTAAAATCTCTGGATTCAATTCTTCTGGCTGCTTGCCCGCCAATAAATCTGCTGATTCTTGCGCCAACTCAGCCAAGGCCTTGGCACCCGCACCAGAGACAGCTTGATATGTTGAAACGATCAACCGTTTCAACCCAACTTTTTGCCGAATCGGTTCTAAAGCGACCATCATTTGAATCGTTGAGCAGTTGGGATTGGCAATGATGCCTTTGTGCCGCGCCAGTGCGTGGGCATTGACTTCCGGCACCACTAAAGGCACTTCAGGATCCATACGAAAATGACTGGTATTGTCAATAACAACAGCCCCGCGTTTGACAGCTTCTGGTGCATAGACTTTGGAGATCCCCCCGCCAGCGCTGAACAACGCAATGTCAATCCCTTCAAAAGAGTCTGGGGTCAATTCTTCAATAACAATAGGTTGATTATTGAACACAAGGGTCTTGCCAGCAGAGCGTTTAGACGCCAATAATGTGATCGTTTGAATAGGCAGCGTGGTTCGCTCCAACATCTCAATCATTTTTGTGCCAACTGCGCCCGTCGCGCCAACAACCGCTACGTGATACCCTGTACTCATCAAATCACTCCTCAAATATTCAACTATTTTCCCTAGTTTATCATATCCCTCAAAAAAGAAAAGACCTTTATGAAAGAAGCAATGAAAAATGTTGTGAATCATCAGAATTTTCAGCAATTCGCACTTTTTTTCAAAAAACCCACTCATTCTGAATAGATATCATTTGTCACATTCATATGTTATAGGCTATAATAGCCGCAGAAGGAATTTTGGGGAAGATTCTTTCCAACGTGCATGGGGAAATTAAAAAAACCCAATAACTTAAATGAGGCAAGATTCCACGGGAATCTTGCCTCATTTTTACTCTATTCTTTTTCGATAGTATCTTCTTGATCGGCTTTAGCGATCGCAAACCCTTTTTTATCAATCACGATGATTTCTTCTTCCTCTTGCATAAATTGCTGCAACAGAACATTTTCTGGTTTAGATAAAGTGATTTGCTCATCGCCGGTATTAAAAATACCGATGATGCGCTGCGCCTCTAATTCTCTTTCAAAAATAATCAATCCATCATCTTCTGAAACCCAATTCCAATGCAGGGCCCCTTCAGACAGGACCTTTTGATTTTCTTTGCGAATGCTGATTAGATTCTTTGTAAAATTCAGCAAGTCGCGGTCTTGTTTCTCTTCTTCCCATATCATACATTTTCGACAGTCAGGATCCATATCTCCAGTCAAGCCGATTTCATCTCCATAATACAAACAAGGAACCCCTTGTTGGAGATACATAAAGGCCATGACTTGCCGCATCAAATCTTTATCCCCTTGTGCCAGCGTCAAAATACGCGGGGTATCATGAGAGTCTAGGATATTAAATTGGACTTGATTGGTTTGTTCCCGGTAGAGCATCAGCTGATTGTTCAATTCCGATACCATTTTGGTCATGGAGATCTCGTCTTTGACAAAGAACTCAATGATCGCATCAGTATAGGCATAATTCATGACAGCATGGAATTCATCGCCTTGCAGCCAACGTTGTGATGAGTGCCATATCTCACCGAGAATATAAAAATCATCTTTTGCATTGTCACAGACTTGTCGGAATTTTTTCCAGAAGGAATGGCTGACTTCATTTGCGACATCTAATCGCCATGCGTCAATATCAAATTCTTCGATCCAGTAACGGGCAATATTCAACAAATACGCCTGAACGTCTGGGTTCTCTGTGTTTAATTTTGGCATATGCGGGGTAAAAGCAAATACGTCATACGTAATATCGTAGGCATCTTCAAAGTTCTCCCCTTCTTTGTAATCAACAGGAAATTCATTGATATGGAACCAGTCGGCAAAGGGTGAGTCTTGCCCATTCTTGATGACATCTAACCACTGGTGAGAGGTATCCCCCATGTGATTGAACACGGCATCCAGCATCACTTTGATACCACGTTTGTGGCACGCCTCTACCAGTCGTTTAAAGGTATCGTTGTCTCCAAAGGCAGGATCGATCGCCAAATAATCAATCGTATCATATTTGTGGTTGGAATAAGCTTCAAAAATAGGACAGAAATAAATGCCGTTGATCCCAAGATCGACCAAATAATCCAAATGATCGATGACCCCTTGCAAATCACCGCCGAAGAAATCTTGTCGATCAGGATTTTTCGATCCCCAAGGCAAAACTCCTTCAGGGTCATTAGATGGATCACCATTTGCAAAACGCTCTGGAAAAATTTGATACCACACAGTTTCTTTGGCCCATTCAGGTACTTTGAAACGGTCAGCTTCTTGAAAATAAGGCATCCGGAAGTAGTTGTTGTTCATTTCTAAATATTGTTCTTCAAAGGGATAGACCCCATGGTCCCCATAAAAAACATGTAACCCGTCAAAACTCTCAATGGAAAAGCCATAAGCCAAGCGACGGAACTCCGCACCGACAGATACTTGCCAATAATCATGCAAGTCTGTTGACAATACTTTTTCCATTGGGATTCTCTTTTGATACCACGCTTCTTTATAAAGCGTATACGGATCACCGCACAACAATTGGACATGGCGGATATCTTGGCGGGCAGTGCGTAGACGGATATGCATCTGGTTTTTTTCATATAAATAAGCAAATTCGCTTTCGGGACGATGGTAAATAGCAGTTGTATTCATACAGATCTCCTTTTGATTGTTTTGTTGCTTCCATTCTCCCACAATATCTGCACAAAAACAAGAGATAAACGCAATCGGTTGCTTTCGTTTATCTCTTGTTTTTTAACTATATAATCGATGTACCCGCCATCGAATAAAAACAACCAAGCAATCGATTGCTTTGACAAATCAATCTCAAGCCGCTTGTTTATGGACGCTTCAAAATATTATACTTGCGCAACAATCGAACGGCATCGCTTAAGGCATCTGTTAACTGGTTGTAATCCTCCTGAGACATTTCAGCCGCTTTACTATTCAAACGTTCTTCGACTTGCTGCTTCTTTTGGACAAACAATTGTCTGCCCGCTTCATCAAGATAGACGTTGACATTCCGTCGATTCAGCCCGTTGGTTTCACGATGCACAAAACCATCTTTTTCCAAACCAGATACAGAACGGCTGATTTGAACTTTCGATGTACCAATTTGGTTCGCCAGTTCAGACATGGTCAACCCTTCATTACTGGAAATGATCACCAGCTCCAGCATTTCCATTTTTGTCAATTTTAAATCCTCTAACCCGATTTCTTCAAATAATATGTTTCCCATCAATGAAAAAATCTCTGCAAACACAGCAATATTGAATTCCCCGATTTGTTTCTCCATCTTGCTCCCTCTCTTCTATCTTTTAGTTTAGTATAAATCTTTCAATTAAACAATGATAATCGTTGATTTTTGTTAACCATTGTGATAGCGTGGATACAGGATGAAAAAAGTTGTGAAAACAGCAAGAAAAGAGTGACAGCATGTTAGAATTAAAAGACATTAAAAAGTATTATACGGTAGGTTCAAGTACCACCAAAGCCTTAGACGGTGTATCTGTTTCTTTCCGTAAACAAGAATTCGTGGCCATTTTAGGCCCCAGCGGTTCCGGAAAAACCACCATGTTGAATGTGATCGGCGGCTTAGACAATTATGATTCTGGTGATATGGTCATCAACGGAAAATCAACAAAATCCTTTAAAGACCGAGACTGGGATGCTTACCGAAACAATTCCATCGGCTTTGTCTTCCAAAGTTATAACTTGATCAGCCATTTAGGCATTATTGACAATGTGGAACTTGGGATGACATTGAGCGGCGTATCAAAGGAAGAAAAAAGAGCCAAAGCTTCTGATGCGCTGACACGTGTGGGCCTTGCGGATCATATGCACAAAAAGCCAAATCAACTTTCTGGCGGACAAATGCAGCGTGTGGCTATCGCCCGGGCATTGGCCAATGACCCAGACATTTTATTGTGTGATGAACCAACAGGCGCTTTGGACTCCGAAACCAGCGTGCAAATCATGGAATTGATCCAAGAATTGTCGAAAGAAAAACTCGTCATCATGGTGACGCATAACCCTGAATTGGCCAATAAATATGCTGGTCGTATCATTGAATTTAAAGATGGGCGAATCGTTCACGACTCCAACCCTCATGTTGAAGGACAAAAGAAGGACCAGTTCCACTTAAAGCATACAAAAATGAGCTTTATGACTGCATTGCGCCTGTCTTTCAATAATATCCGCACCAAAAAAGGCCGGACATTCTTGACCGCTTTCGCTTCAAGTATTGGGATTATCGGGATTGCCATCGTACTCGCCTTATCGACTGGCTTCCAAAAACAAATCGACGATACACAATCTGAAACATTGTCCCGTTTCCCAATCACGATTTCACAAGTCGCGACAGAACAAGATCCAACAGCTCTTACCCGTACCCCAAAAGAAGAGTTTCCGGCAGATAAAGAAATCACAGCAAAATTAAGTGATGCTGATCGTGCCACACACATCAACAATATTGACCAAGATTTTATTGACTATATCAATGATATCGACCCTGAACTAAGCAACAACATCGGCTATACCCGTTCTACTTCATTGAACCTATTCCGTAAAATCGATGATACGGTTGAACAAGTCAGCTTTTCAAATGCTTCTGCAGACAATGACCAAACCAGCACCATGATGAGTGCGATGAGTGCTTCAACAGGAATTGGTGTATCTACATTTCCTGAGCAACTGTCTGAAGGCAATGGCAATTTCTTAGAAGACAATTATGATCTTTTAGATGGTCGTTATCCAAGTGCTAGCACAGACGTTGTATTGATCGTAGATGAAAACAATGTCACCAATGTCAACGCCTTGATCAATCTTGGCTTTGATATCGAAGATGGCGACACTGTAAACTTTGATGATGTAGTCGGCACAACAATCACTTTAGCGACAAATGATGCCTACTATACGGAATTACCTACCGGCAACTTCATTCCTAACCAAGATTTAGATGCCGTATATGAAAATGACAGCAACAAAGAATTAACGATCAGCGGAATTTTACGCATCAAGCAAAACTCAACGATGAACTTGCTCTCAACTGGGATTGCTTATAGCGATACTTTGGCCCAAGAAGTCATCAAGGAAAACCAAGATTCAGCTATCGTACAAGCACAAGAAGACAGCGATACAAACGTGATGACCAATGAACCAGTTGATGATAGTACCAAAGATTCATTGATTGCTTATCTTGGCGGCAGCGATATTCCAAACAGCATTATGATCTATCCAAATGACTTCAATGCCAAAGAAAAAATCCTAGATTACTTGGATGCTTACAACGAAGGAAAAGACAGCGAAGATCAAATCGTCTACTCTGACTTAGCAGGGACGATGACCCAATTAACAGGTGGATTGATGGATGCCATCACGTATGTATTGATTGCCTTTGCTGGTATTTCATTGGTCACTAGCATGATCATGATCGGGATCATCACCTATACTTCCGTCTTAGAACGAACCAAAGAAATCGGTGTACTAAAGGCATTGGGTGCGCGTAAAAAAGATATTACTCGTGTCTTCGATGCTGAAACGTGTATTTTAGGTATCGCCTCCGGCGCATTAGGTGTCTTCATCGCATGGTTGGCAACTTTCCCAATCAATGCTGTTTTATACAATATGACAGATTTAGAAAATGTGGCCCAATTAAATCCACTTCACGGATTGATTTTGATCGTCGTCAGCACTGTTTTGACCATGATCGGCGGACACATTCCTGCACGGATGGCAGCCAAAAAAGATGCCGCTATCGCTTTACGTGCCGATTAAACGATAACGTTACTCGACCACACATCCTGCTGTGTGGTTTTTTTTTTGCCATTTTAAATTATTATGGTTTTTCAGTTATTTTCACTTGATATTTTCATAAATGAGGACTACAATTGATTTGATTTTAGGTATACCTAAAAAGATTGGGTGTGAAAGAATGAATGAAGAAAAAAAATTGATCCAAGCAGCCAACGGGCCTAGCTTAGAAGAAATAAACAATACAGTCACCATTCCAAAAAACGGTAATTTTTGGCGCAATTTACTGGCTTTTTCAGGTCCAGGCGCATTAGTCGCTGTCGGCTACATGGATCCAGGTAATTGGATCACTTCCATCGGTGGCGGTGCCGAATATGGGTATTTGCTGCTGTCCGTGATTCTGATTTCGAGTCTGATTGCTATGCTCTTGCAATATATGGCTGCAAAACTAGGGATCGTCACACAGATGGATTTAGCCCAAGCGACCCGCAAACATACCAGCAAAGGACTGGGATTTGTTTTGTGGATCGTCACGGAACTGGCGATCATGGCCACTGATATCGCCGAGGTCATCGGTGGTGCCATTGCCTTGAACCTGCTTTTTGGGATCCCCTTGCTGATAGGTGTCATCTTAACGATTTTCGATGTGTTATTGCTTTTGTTCTTGATGAAATTAGGATTCAGAAAAATCGAAGCGATTGTCATGACCTTGATATTGGTGATCATGTTGGTCTTTTTGTATGAAGTAGCGATCGCACAACCAAATATGCCTGACGTACTACAAGGCTTCATTCCTCAAAAAGAAGTATTGAACCACGGGCAATTAACGATGGCCTTAGGCATCGTTGGTGCCACTGTCATGCCCCACAATCTATACTTGCATTCGTCGATATCGCAATCCAGAAAAATCGACCGACAAAACCAAGGAGAAGTAGCTACAGCGGTTCGTTTTGCCACTTGGGATTCAAATATTCAATTGTCCGCTGCTTTTTTGGTCAATTGTCTGCTGTTGATTTTAGGGAGTGCCCTCTTTTTCGGGCATAGCGAAGAAGTTGGTACCTTCTCTGCACTCTTTGATGCCTTGCAAAACTCCACGATCGCGGGGGCTGTCGCAAGTCCTGTATTAAGCGTCTTGTTTGCAGTTGCCCTTTTGGCTTCTGGCCAAAACTCGACGATCACTGGTACGCTGACCGGCCAAGTCGTGATGGAAGGCTTTATTCACATGAAGATTCCTACCTGGGCCAGACGCTTGATCACCCGCAGCTTATCTGTCATTCCCGTACTGCTATGTACGATTTATTTCGGCGGTAATGAACAATCGCTGGATAGTCTATTGATTTATTCACAAGTATTTCTCAGTGTAGCCCTTCCGGTTTCGATGATCCCATTGGTCTTGTTCACCAGCTCTAAAAAAATCATGGGCGATCGCTTCAAAAATCCTTTATGGGTGTCTGTCTTAGGATGGATTTGTGTGATTGCTTTGACGATCTTGAACGCACGGCTAATCATCGATACACTGGCAGGATTGTTCTAACACAAGATAAAAACTCCTGTTATATTGACTACAAAAGAAAGATACCTTAGACACGATCTGTCTCTAAGGTATCTTTTTTAGCGATTCAATTTTATTTGGTTTCTAAGTCATGCAGGAACAACCCGCTCAATAATTTGGGCTCAAACCAGGTTGATTTAGGCGGCATGATTTCGCCGGCGTCTGCTACAGCCAGCAAGTCACTCATTTGTGTCGGATACATCGAGAATGCTAACGACCAATCACCGCTATCCACCAAACGCTCCAACTCCTCTGGCCCGCGAATCCCGCCAACAAAGTCAATCCCTTTGTCGGTACGAATATCTTTGATGCCGAAAATTGCTTCTAAAATATAAGTCTGCAGCAAAGAAACATCTAGACGCCCAACTGCATCCGTTGGAACAGCCGATGGCTTGATCGTCAATGCCCACCATTGATGATCAAGATAGAGATGGATCGTACCTGCTTGCGCTGGTTTTTTGTCCGTTGTCTGCTTGATTGTGAAGTTGACAGACAAATCCTCAAAAAAGTTTTCTGGTACAGAATATCGCAACACACGATTGTACTCCCAAATCGCTAATTCATTTTCAGGAAACAAAATAGACAGGAATCGTTCACTTTCCACGCTGCTTTGGCCAGCTTCACGTTTTTGCAGTCCAACTTTCACCGCTGATTCTGTACGATGATGGCCATCAGCAATATACAATGCATCCACATCGGCAAAGGCGCCGCTTATGATCTCCAACAATGCTGGATCATCCACCAGCCACACGCGATGCTGAACATCATGGTAACTAGCAAAGTCATAGATTGGTGGATGCGCTGCTTGCCACGCATCGATTTGTTCTTTCAAAGCAGCCGGTTGACGGTAACTCAAAAAAATCGGGCTTGTATTGGCATCGCACGCTAAGACATGGTTGATACGGTCAATTTCTTTTTCCGGTCGGGTAAATTCATGTTTCTTGATTTGACCAGAAATATAATCATCGATCGATGTACAAACCACCAATCCAGTTTGACTGCGCCCATCCATAGTCAATTGATACAAATAATACGCAGGTTGTTCATCTTGCACAAGCCAGCCTGCATCCTTAAAGGCCGTCAAATTGTCCGCCGCTTTTTGGTAAACCTTTGGCTCATAGGGATCTACACCTGGCAAATCAATTTCTGAACGATCGATATGAAAATAGCTGTACGGGTTGTCCGCAGCATAAGCGGCCGCTTCTTGAGAATTGACCACATCGTAAGGCAACTCTGCGACTTGTGCCGCCAATGCTGCTTGTGGCCGAATCGCTTTAAAAGGATAGACTTTCACCATTAATAACCAGCCTCCTGGTTTTGGATGACCCGCACCCGAATAATATTTTCATTGTCTCGTAACTTCCCTGCCAACGCCTGCAATAAGTCTTTGTCCTCAGAGTCGACGTCAACCAGTGTATAGGCATAGTCATCCCGCCCACGATTTAACATATTGTCGATATTGATCCCACTTTCGGCGATGATCGAAGAAATTTGCCCGAGCATATTTGGCACATTTCGGTTGATGATCGTGATTCGATAAGGTGAACGGAAGGCCATTTCAACGGTAGGAAAATTGACTGACCGTTTGATGGTCCCGAATTCCAAAAACTTCTTTAACGTTCTAGCAGCCATTTTGGCACAGTTGACTTCTGCTTCTTCAGTCGAAGCACCTAAATGCGGCAATACCAGAACTTTTTCGTTGTGCAGCAATTGTTCATCCGCAAAATCTGTCGTATAACCGGCCAACCGATTTTCTTGCAATGCTTGTAAGATGGCGTCTGTATCAACGATTTCTTTCCGCGAAAAATTAAAAATCTTCGTTGTAGGTTTCATCTTGCTGATTTCAGCTGCACCAATCAACCCACGTGTGTTTTCCATCAAAGGCACATGCACTGTGATGAAATCACAGGTTGAAAATACTTCTGCGATATCATTGGCACGTTTGACACGTCGAGAAATCGTCCATGCAGTATCTACAGAAACATAAGGATCGTACCCGACGACTTCCATCCCTAAACGGTACGCATCGTTGGCTACCATTGCACCAATCGACCCTAAACCAATGATGCCTAATTTTTTTCCTTCTAATTCTGTTCCAGCAAACTGACTTTTGTTGGCTTCTGCTTGTTCTTCCACATTGTGTCCACTTAGCGTTTGGACCCATTGCGCCCCTTGAATGATCGGGCGAACGCTTAACAGCAAGCTGGCAACCACCAATTCTTTGACAGCATTGGCATTGGCTCCAGGTGTGTTGAAGACAACAATCCCTTTTTCTGTACATGCCTCAACAGGAATATTATTGGTGCCGGCACCCGCTCTAGCAACCCCCAGTACACTTTCAGGAAAATCGTAGTCATGTAATTTTTGGCTGCGCAAAAGAATCCCTTCTGGCTGCTCACTCTGGTTGATCGCGTAATTTGCTTCTTCTAATCGTTGTAAACCTTCGGGTGCAATCGCGTTGAATGTTTTGATTTGAAACATTTATTTGACCTCCGCTTCGAATGCTTGCATAAAATCAACTAGCGCTTGAACACCCTCGATAGGGAAGGCGTTGTATAGACTGGCACGCATACCGCCAACAGAACGGTGCCCTTTCAAATTCTCAAAACCAGCTTTGACAGCTTGTTCATTGAACAGGCGATCTAATTCCTTATCGCCAGTAACGAATGGAATATTCGTTAATGAGCGGCTATCTTCAGCAACCGGACTGCTAAACAATGTTGATTTCTCAATTGCTTGGTAAAGCAACGCTGCTTTTTGGCGGTCTTGTGCTAGGATTTCTTTGACACCACCGAGTTCCTGCAACCATTCAAACACCAATTTGGCGATGTAAATGGCATACGTTGGCGGCGTATTATATAATGAATCATTTTTGGCTTGTAGACGGTAATCCAACATTGGCACAAAAATGGCCTCATCATTTAGCAGATCATCACGGATGATCACAACCGTCAATCCTGCTGGACCAATATTCTTTTGGGCACCTGCATAGATCAAACCAAAATCTTCCACCTGATAATCATTGGCCAGGATATTAGAAGACATATCTGCAACGACCGGAACAGTCCCAGCATTTGGAATCGTCTGAAACGCAGTGCCTTCGATCGTGTTATTGGTCGTGATGTGTAGATATGCAGCATCTTGATCGATAGAAGATGGATCGATGTCAGGAATATACGAAAATTGCTTGTCTTCACTCGAAGCAATCACGTCAACAGTTACGTCTGCAATCTGTTGCGCTGCTTCGATCGCTTTTTGTGACCAAGATCCAGTGTTGACATACAACGCCTTTTTATGGCGAGCTAAGTTCAAAGGAATTGTGCTGAATTGTAAACTTGCACCACCTTGTAAGAACAATACTTGGTAGTTTTCGGGAATAGCCATTAATTCACGAAGCAAGTTTTCAGCATCTTGAATGATTTCTTCAAATAAGGAGGATCGATGACTCAGCTCCATCACGGACATCCCACTGTTACGATAATCCAAAAGTTCGGATTGTGCTTTTTCCAATACAGTGCGGGGCAATACGGCGGGACCAGCTGAAAAATTATAAACAGTCATACAAAAAATCTCTCCTTTATTGTTAGATGTGAAAATTATTATAACAGATAACCTTGGATGAAAGAACCCTTAAAAGAAAAAATGAATTGGAATTTTCAGAAAAAACTAGCAATTCCTTAACGTTCGTCATTACAGCGTTTTACTGACAACCATCTTGCGACTTCCCCATACACAATGTCTTTTTGTTTCTCATTTAAAATTTCATGTCGGCCATTTTCCAGCAAATACATCGTCACGTCAGCATTCCCTTCCAGTTGTTTTGCTAATTGTCGCACACTTTTCCCGTAATGCCCGACGGGATCTTGGTCGCCAGAGATCAAAAGCAATGGCAATCGAGGATCGATTTTACGGAGATTTTTTGACGCACTAGCAGTTTCCGTCAGCACAAATAAATCTCTATAAGCTGACAAAGAAAAATGAAATTGCGTATGAGGATCTCGTAAATAGGTATCTACTTGTGACACGTCACTAGATAACCAGTCTTTTTTTGTCCGATTCGGTCTGAAACGCTGATTGTGTTTGCCAAACACCATTTGATCCATCACACGATACGGCCAGTCTTGTTTTGCAAAGGGTCTCAACATTCGTGTCACGAATTGTCCACTCTTCATCAAGGCTGCTGGCTCCATCGTTGTACCCATAATGATTGCCCCGTTTAAAGGTTTCGGCTGTTGAAAAAGATAATTGCGCAAAATCAGGGATCCCATACTGTGACCTAAAATGAAATACGGACATCTAGGATATCTTTCAGCAGCTAATTGATGGATCAGGCCGCAATCCGCAACCAAGAAGTCCGCACCATCAACCTCTCCAAAATGGCCATACTTCTCTTTCACCTTGACCGTTTCACCATGACCTAAATGATCATGACCAATCACGACATACCCTAAAGAAACCAAGTAATGGGCAAAATCATCGTAACGGGCAATGTGTTCAATCATTCCATGAATCAGTTGTACCACAGCGATGGGTTCTTCTTCTGGGATCCAAGACAGGATATGCAATGTATCTTGTCCATTTGACGACTGGATAGACTCTCTTAAAGGATTCATTTGGCACCTCTTCCATCTTTGTATTGTATGTTGACTTTATTATACATAGTTTTCGCAGTGCGCAATAGGTCAATTGTTTTTTCACAAAAAAAGAAAACTGAGAATCCATATGATTCTCAGCTTTCTTCGACAAATACTATAAATTCGTCTCTATTTTATACGGCGTTGATTGATTTTTTTGATTGCCGCCAGATCAACTTTAGGTGCTCTTTGAGGATCTAATAGACCGTTGACTTCTTGCTCGACATCTGTCAGTTGGGTATAGCAATAGCCTGTGACATAAGGCAAATCTTGGATTGCTTGGTGGATGGCATCGAATCTTGCCATAAAGGCTGCATCATCTTTGACTTGGTTGCCGTACCCCCAATCTTCATCAGAGTCGGTCGTAAACGCGATTCCACCAAACTCAGAAATGATCACTGGTTGCCCATTATAGTGATAGCCATGGGCAAAAGCAAACCAATCGTTGTTGAACATTTGCTGGTTGGTAACGATCGCTTCTTTGTCTGCATAGCGCTGACTGAATCGCTCGCCTACTTCTTCATAATCATGTAATGTCAAAATATCAGAAACTGTATGCTCCCAGCCGTCATTCGTGATGACTGGTCGTTGACTATCGATTGCTTTGGTCAAGTGATAGATACTTTCTGTCAGTTGTTGCGGTTTCACCAACGAATGGATACCTTTGATGCCCCAAGACTCATTAAATGGCACCCAAGTAATGACAGAAGGATGATTATAATGCTGCCACACGATCGATGTCCATTCTTTTGTCAGATTCTGGATTGCTGTATCGTTGAAGGTATACGTCGAGGGCATTTCAACCCAAACCAACAACCCCATTTGATCGCATAAGTATAAGAAACGCTCATCTTCAATTTTCTGATGTTTTCTTAATCCGTTATACCCCATTTCAAGTATACGTGCTAAGTCAGTTTTCATTGCGTCGATCGAAGGCGGTGTGATGCCAGATTCCGGCCAGTAACCTTGATCCAGAATCAAGCGTTGATAAAGTTTTTCGTTGTTTAATAGAATCTGCCCTTCTTCGATCGCTATTTTGCGCATGCCGCAATAGCTATGGACTTCATCAATCACTTGCATGTTTTCATCAAGCAATCGGTATTCGATATCATATAAATCTGGATGATGCGGGTGCCATACTTTAGTCCCCCAACAAGCGTCTTCTCGAACTCTCGTATCCAACGCAATGGGCGCATTGTCATGCGTCAATGCAGTGATTGATTGACTGACTAATAACCCATCAAAAAGCAACTTGATTTCTAAAGACAGCTTTTCTTCCGATACTGTCCTGTAGCTTCCCCGATGCTTCACTTGCGGCTCAAAAATCATTTGATCCTGATCGAAAGCGGGCGTGACTTTCACACGATCTAAATACTGGGTCGGCGTATTTTCAAGCCAAACTGATTTCCAGATCCCAGTGGTCTGTACGTACCAGCAACCAAAATTATCTTTCAACCAGCGCTGTTTGCCACGTGGTTGATCTGTGGCCAATGAATCTTCTACCCGAAGAACCAAGCGATTGTCTCCATTACATAATTCACTGTCGACCAAAAATGAAAAGCGGCTATATGCACCTTGATTTCGGCCAATTTTTTGTCCATTGACCCAGACTTCTGTTACGTAGTCTACCCCTTCAAAATGAAGTGTTATTGGCTGATCGGCCTGTGCTTGAAAGGTTGTTTGATACCATAAAATTTGATGATGGTTCTCCTCATGAATGCCACTTGCCTCAGTTTCATATGTAAAAGGCACTTGAATCTTGTGTTGTGGCTCAAACCCTTGAAACCAATTGTTTCTTTTGCCTTTGTTTTCATCATCAAAAGCAAAATCCCATTTGCCATCAAGTGAAGCCCAATCCTTTCGGATAAATTGTGGGCGTGGATGTGTACTGCGATCGATTGTCATAAAGTTACTCCTCGTCTATTTGAATAATTTCCAAGCGGTCGACTTGCACTGTATCGACCCCAATTTCGGATGATAAGATGATTTCTTCGCTTCCTTCTACTAAGGAAAATCGTACTTGGATGGGCTGATAATACTGAGATGGCGGCACCAATAGTGTTTTTACCTCTTCTTTGCTGCCCATGTTGAATTGTATTGGCGCAGATAGCGTCAGATACTCAGGTGATTTGACATAAGCAATCACTGTATAATCACCGGTTTGATCAATTTTTGCTTGGAAAGTCAACCGATCATTTGTTGACTCAAAGCCAGAAACAATCTGCTTCGTAAGGGCAGTCTCATCGGCGATCGTTGTGAGATCTCCTGTTGCGACAGCATCTTTCGCTGCTAAACGTAATCGGCTTGGCTCACCAGCAGGCAACGTTTGTGTTTCTCCATCTCCCAGCGGCTGATCTATCACTAGTTTGCCCGCTTCATCCCACGTAAAAGACTGCAGCCGGATCGACCGCGCCCAACCAGAATGATCCCATCGGGCAGCATGATAAATCAACCAATCTTCTGTACCATCCTTTGATTTGGCAAATCCGTTATGACCAGGACCAAATACTGCGTCCGTCTGCTGAAAGATGGGTTCAGTTTCTTTTTGCCAATTGTCTTTGACCAATGGATCTGCATCGGTCGCCATTGTCAGCAAACCCAAGGCATAATCATTGTCCCAACTGCCGCTGCCAGAATAGACCAAATTGACAGTATTCTCTTTGATGATGACTTGCGGTGCCTCGTTGATCAAAGGTGTCTGCTTCATTTCCCACGCATACTCTGGTGCAGAAATCAGCTGCTTTTCTCCCTGAACTGACGTCGGTGAGGTCATTGCTGCGATATAAATATTTTGGGCCACATTTTCATATCCTGCCCAACCAGACCAAATGAAGTAGTTGGCGTCCCCTAACGTCAACACCGTTCCGTCAATGGCAAATGTGTCATCCATGCCATCCACAGCTTTCAACACCCATTCACCTGAGTAAGGATCTGTTTGATCATTGATGAGGGCATACATTCGATGGGTTTCTGAAGGTTTATTGGCGGCAAAATAGACGATCCATTGTCCTTCTATAAAATGGAGTTCAGGTGCCCAAATATTCTCAAGATCCGCCGGCATTTCCCAGATCACTTTTTCTTCGCCAGCAGCAACATCCGTCAACTGTTCTGAGCGCCAAAGTGTAAGATTATTGCCAGTGGTTTTCGTATAATAGTAGACATCATCTGTCTGCAAGATCCAAGGATCTGCACCATCATTGTCGATAATCGGTGTGAAATCTTCCACAACTGTCCTTTGGGTCGCAGCATGTCCGCAACCACTCAAAACCCACGCAGCGCCGCACATGCACAACCATACAAACCCTCTTTTCTTCATTCACTCTCTCCTTTTGTCCTTGTTTTGGACTAATCGACTTGAGGGGCGTGAAATTGGTCATTGATTTTTTTGATCGCCGCTAATGGTACTTTTGGCTGACGGTCATAGGTCAATAAGCCATTGATTTCTTGTTCAACATCAGTGATCTGCGTATAGCAATAACCCCAAAGACCGACCGATTGATAGACTGCAGTCATGATGCGTTGATAGTCTTTCAAGAAGTCTGTTTCATTGTCTGCAGAGGTATACCCCCATCCTGGTTGCCCAGACACATCAAAACCGATACCGCCAAACTCAGTCAATAAGATAGGTTGATCTTGATAAGCAAATCCTTTGGCAAACACAGGCCAGGCAGATGTCATTCTCGACACCAGATTTTCTCTTGTGCTTAGTGTTTTTTTGAAATAGTCATACTTCTCAGGTTCTTCTTTTGTACCATGGCTGTAATTATGCAGCGCGCATATATCCGTTTCAGTCATCGCCCAACCATCATTTGAGATGACCAAGCGCGTTGGATCTATCGAATGGATATAATGATACATGGCTTGCGAAAAATGTTGTTGTTGGCGATCATGGCCAATCGCCGGTACACCCCAGCTCTCATTGATTGGCACCCACGTCACGATCGAGGGGTGATTGCTGTCACGATCAATGATCTCCGTCCATTCATGCATCAAGCGAGAGACGGATCGTTCATTATAAATCGCTGGTGCTGCACATTCCCCCCAGACAAGAAAGCCTAACCGATCCGCCCAGTATAAAAAGCGTGGATCTTCGGTTTTCTGATGTTTGCGACAACCATTGAAGCCCATTTCTTTCGCCAGCAAGATGTCTTGTTGGAACGCTTCATCTGTTGGTGCAGTCAACAATCCGCTTGGCCAATAGCCTTGGTCTAACACCAATTTTTGATAATATGGCTTATTGTTTAAGTAAACCATCCCGTTTTCAGTATGGATTTTCCGCATACCAAAATAACTGTTCACCGTGTCGAGACATCTATCTTTTTGTTTGAGTGTAAATCGGATATCGAAAAGTTGAGGGTTCTCTGGCGTCCAGGACCAACCATTGTTATGAAAATTCGTCCTGAAAATATGTTCTTGAAACAATTCGACTTCGAAGACAACTTTTGCTTCAGTGAACACAGCAGTACCTGCTGCAATAGCAGTCTCTCCAAATGTAATCTCATAAGCCAAAGATAAATCACTGATCACCTGATTCACTTCAGCAGTGATGGCGATTTTCCCCGCATCAAATCGTGGAACTAACTTTGTTTTTTGCAAATAACTATCTTGGACCACTTCTAACCAGACAGTTTGCCAAATACCGGTAGAATTGGTGTACCAAATCGCTGCGGATTCCGCTTCCCAAAATTGTTTCCCGCGAGGTGTACTCTCATCATCGTGCCGATCGTAAGCACGAACCGCTACCCGCTGCGGACCACCGTCAAGCAACTGGTGCGTGATATCCACCTCGAATGATGTATGCCCACCGATATGATTTTTGACATGTTGTCCATTGATATAGATGTCCGCTTCATAGTCCACAGCACCAAAATGCAGCAACACTCGTTCGTGCTTGCTGTAAGACACCTCAAACTCCCGCATATACCACACAATATCATGTGGGGTACGATCACCAATGCCACTTTCCGCACTTTGGTAGACAAAAGGTACTTGGATGGTTTTCTGGTAATGAGATGGGTCGTCCTGCCATTTATTTTCCACACCTACATTTTGGTCATCGTACATAAATAACCATTCACCATTTAAGTTTGTCCACTTATCGCGGACAAATTGTGGTCTTGGATATTCTGTTCTGTTCATAATTACCTCCTCTTATGCCAGCTTTTTTTTCAATCGAATCGATTTATTTTTGGCAATCAACAAGACACCTGCGGTCATGCCTAAAATCAAACTAATAAAGTCCAAAATAAAATAAGAGAGCAAGCTCTGAATCATGATGTACATGCCCATCCTAAAATGGATTTGATCATCTTTGATATATTTTTTACTCAGTAGAATGTTGACGAGTCCCAAACCAATCAGCACAACGCCAAAACTACTGACAAACAAAAAGATATTGCCATATGTTGCATCTAACTGCTTCAAGTAAGTCACATTCCCACTATTGAATCCAAAGAGATTCAATTGGTTTCCTAACCCATAAAAAATGATCGTGATCAAGCCGTCAATGATTTGCCAAATCCCCATGATCAGCACCAAACGCTGTTCCATTTTTCTGCACATTGTCTTATCCTTTCACGCCAACCGATAAAGACATCGATTGCAAGAAGTATTTTTGGGCAAATAAGTATAGTAGAAACGTTGGAATAATGGCAATCAATGCGCCTGCCATCAAGAGCGTTGGTTGGGCTTGGTACATACCTTGCAACAACTGCAAGCCAGAAGTGATCGGCATTTTCTCGATATCATTAAACACAATTGATGGCCACAAGAAATCATTCCAAGAGCCCGTAAATGAGAATAAAGCAACAACAAGTAGTACTGGCTTGATCAATGGCAAGATGATTCGCATAAAAATGGTCAAGTCACCTGCACCATCAATTTGGGCAGCTTCATCAAAATCTTTGGGGATATTGTCCATAAATTGCTTGACTAAGAAAATATTGAAGACGCCAGCAGCGCCCGGAACGATCATGGCCAAAGGTGTGTTGACCCATCCAAAAATATCTACGATTTTATAGAGGGGAATCAAATTCACCACTGAAGGAAACATCATCGTTGCCAGTAAAAAAGAAAATAATACATTTTTGCCTCTAAATTGCAATCGGCTATAAGCGAAAGCCGAAAAGGAAACAACAACCAATACCAACAAGGTGTGGCTGACTGATATAAACATTGAATTCATGAACCACTTAACAAGCGGCGTACTGGTATTATTGACTAATAACTCGGTATAGTTGGTCAAGACCCATTCAATGGGTAAAATTTTAAAACCAGCAGTCATCAGCTCCATCTCTGACTTGAATGAAGTCAATACACCATACAATAAAGGCACGAGCCAAATCGCTGCCATGATGATAAGAAATATAAACGCAACAACTGATGAAATTGTTCTTTTTTTCATACGCTTGGACCTCCTTTATCTTTTAACACGTAGAAATTTGAATTGAATTGCAGAAACGATCATGATACATACCCCTAAGATCACTGCCATTGCTGAGGCAATCCCCGCAATCGATTGTCCTGATCCGAAGGCGTTCTGTTGAATATACATCAGCAATACCCGCGTCGAATTATTCGGTCCGCCACCAGTTAGCATCAAGGGCTGTCCATACACATTGAATTGTGCGATCGTCGTCATCACAACGGTATATAAGATTTGTCCGCGAATGGACGGCAACGTGATTTTAAAGAACTTTTGAACAGCAGTAGCGCCGTCGATATCCGCCGCTTCATAATAATCTTTTGGAATACCATTCAAGGCAGCTTGATAAATAATCATATTTCCGCCAATCGTCCACCATACAGTGACAACAACCAATGCAATCCACGCATATGGCTGCGTACCAGTCCAAGGTGTGGATGTGTTGAAGATTGAATTGATTGGGCCATAGTTCACGTTAAAAACCAATGTCCAAATGATGACGATGGCAGAAATGGCGAAAAGTGAAGGCATATAGAATATAGACTGAAATACTTTACTCAGAAACGGTTTGGTATTCAGTGCAGCTGCCAATAACAGCGGAACGATAATACAAAATGGCACCGCACAAAGAACAAAAATAAAGGTATTGGTCAAACCAGTCCTTAACTGGGTATAGAACGTCGAATCTACATTAAAGAACAATTCTTTGTAATTATCCAGACCGACAAATGTCGGCGCATTGAATAAATCCCAATCTGTGAAGGAAATATAAATCCCAAAAACAACTGGAATGAGAAAGAATATAGCAAAAATAATTAAATGGGGTGCGACAAATAGCCAGGCAGACCATTCTTTCGTTGTTGATTTCTTGACCGTCTTGGTTTTTTCCATCGACGTGATCATACATCATGCTCCCTTCTTGAAGAAAAACGGTATCAGCACAGAACCAAGCTGATACCGTTCATGTTTATTTGTTCGAACTATCTTTTGCTATCTTGTCTGCTACTTCTTTTTGCATACCAGACGTAAAGTCATCGATTTCTTGTTTGCCAAAAATCGTATCAAAGCCATGGGCATCTAAGTATTCTGCAACATATCCGTTGTATTTATAATCGAAGATGCTCAATGTTGCTTGTTGTTCTGGTGTTGAGATGAATATTGATTGCGGCATTTCTTGGTATTCTTCATCATTCAAAATATCTAATGAGGCAGGATTTTGACCAGCTTTCGCCCATTCAAGTGAATTCGTACGTAACCATTCTAAGAAATCCATGATGCCTTTTTCTTTTTCATCTGTACGTTCTTCACTGTTGAATCGTACAAATTGGTGCGAAGAAGCCCAGTTGACTGTTTCATTTAAATCATCAGATAACTGTGGTGAATTGGTCAATCCCCATTCAAATTCCGCGTCTTTCAAATTGTTTTGCAACCAGATACCTTCTGGGAAGAAAATCAATTTACCTGCAAGGAATAATTGTGTTGGATCTTCACCATCTTTTGTTGTCACACCTTCGTCATACATTTCTTTCCATAGGCCGATGGCATCTTTAGATGCTTGCGTATCTAAAGTTGGCTCTGTGCCATCTTCAGTCAACGCACCTCCGTATTGTTTCATCAACGATAAGAAATTTGGTTTGACCCAAGTAACAGCCATACCACGAACGTCATCTGCAGCTGCTTTTTCTCCGGCTGCTTTGATCTCATCAAATGTCAAAATATTGTCATCCAACGCACCTGGTGCATATTTTTCGACTAAATCTTTGTTGTAATAAGTTCCCCAACTGTGAATATCTAGCGGTACACTGTAGCGAGAGCCATCTAATTCTCCAAGGTTCCAAGCTTCAGCAACATAATTGTCAGCATTGATGTTTTCATAATCTCCCAGCAAATCATCATAACTTTCTAGCATCCCATTATCGTTGTATTGTTTGATCCGTTCCGCATGGACGATGGTTAAATCCGGGATATTCTTGCCTGAATTGACAACCGTTGGGATCTTTGCATACATATCCCCTTCTTTTAAGGACACATTTTTGATTTTATATTCTGGATCTGTTTTGTTATAGGCATCGATCATGGCCACCATATTTGACCCATCTGCCCCCGTAAATGGATTCCAAAACGTGATTTCGTTCTTGCTGCTTCCCGAACTGCTAGACGAATTGCCACAACCAACCAAGAGACCTGCACAGACACCCATCACCAACCACTTTGCCATCTTATTCGCTTTCATTGCCATCCTCCATTTTACCAATTAGTTAATTCGTTAATCTTTATACACGACTTATACTTTAACTAATTAGTATTAGTATTTTGTTGTTTCCGTTTACAAAAATTAAATTATCATCTATTGCAAGCGCTGTCAATGCTATGGTATATTAATTTAGTAAAAACAACTCATTGGTTAATGAACATAGAAATGTTACCTAAGACCCCTGCATTTAGTTTAACTTAAAAGTTAAGGAGATGAAGCAATGGAACTTGATTTAACGAAACACTCACTTGCTGTGTATGAAGCATTAGCGAGCGAAACACGGTTAAAAATGATTCACTTTATCGGCAGCGAAAAGAAAAGCATCAGTGAGATCGCCAAAGAATTACAGATCAGCAATGCGATCACCACCCGCCATGTACAGCAAATGGAAGATGCTGGGTTATTAGATTCGGAAAGAGGGATTGGCGCCAATCGCAATAAAAAAATGGTTTTTTTAAAAGTAGACGATATCCATATCACATTTCCCGAAAGAATCTACCAAGCCTTTAAGTTGCACTCAACTGATCTCAGCATTGGTCACTTCACTGATTTTTCCGTCAACCCAACCTGTGGTTTGGCAACAGTCAAAGAAGTGGTTGGCAAATCGGATGATCCTAAGTATTTCTTAGATTCCAATCGTGTCAACGCAGGGCTGTTGTGGTTTAGCGAAGGCTTTGTGGAGTACAAGATCCCAAACCTTTTGCAAGAGTCTGAAACAGCAGAATTGTTAGAAATCAGTCTTGAATTGGCGTCGGAATTCCCACTATCCAATAACATTTGGCCAAGTGATATTTCGATTTTTGTCAACGATGTCAAAGTAGCTATCTATACGGTTCCTGGAAACTTCTCAGACACCAGAGGTCGCTATACACCCCTTTGGTGGAATGATCGCTTTAGTCAATATGGCTTGCTCAAACACATTCGGATCAACAAACTAGACACCGGAATTGATGGTGAATCTTATTCAGAGGTCACGATCGATGATTTGCACCTGCATGATTCTCCCTTTATCAAGTTACGGTTGGAAATCGAAGAACATGCCAAGAACAAAGGCGGACTCACCTTATTTGGTAAAGGATTCGGGAATCATAATCAAAATATCCTTGTGAATGTTTATTATTTAGATAATTAATAAAAAGGATCACAGACCAATAATTTGGTCCGTGATCCTTTTTCTCTATGCACTTGCAAATATTCGCTCAATCAGCAACATCACTTGCCGCACTTCTTCGTTTTTCACGATTGGTTCTGCTTGATTACGCACGACATGGTAAAAGTTTTTGTAGAATGGATCGAAATCCGCTTCTGCCGTTGGGAATGGGACTTTCTCGGCTGCTAATTCGGATGGCGGTGCCATTGTTTTGGTCAAACCTACGCCTGCTTGCACTGGTTTTGGTGCGGCAACATCTTCTCGACCCGTTGCCCGAACCATTTCACCATTCAATGACCAATCCGTGATCGTTGCCGTGCCTTCTGTTCCTTTGATATACCAGCGTGGCAACTGTGTATAGTTGGACGTTCCGACTTCGACGATTGCTTTAACGCCATTTTCGAAGGTGATCAGACTGAAGAATCCATCATCGACTTCTTCACCTAAGACATAGCTTAAGTCTGCTTTAACATCCTTCACTGGACTATCCACCAACCACAACAGTTGATCTAGCAGATGCACGCCCCAATCTAACAGCATACCGCCACCTTGTTTTTTGACATGTCGCCAATCACCAGGGATACCGTTAGCACCTTGGACCCGTGATTCCAATTGGAACAAGTCCCCAATTTGTCCGTTGCGGTACAATTCTCGTACGATCAAGAAATCAGGGTCCCATCGTCGGTTTTGATGGACCATAAATGTATTGCCTGTTTCTTCTGCAACAGCCATGATTTCATCTAATTCCGCGACATTCAAAGCAACCGGTTTTTCACACACCACATGTTTGCCAGCCCGCAGTGCTGCGATCGATAAGTCTTTATGCAAGTCATTTGGTGTTGCGATCAGCAACGCTTCAATTTCTGCGTCTGCCAATACGTCTTCATAACTTTTATAGATTTTATGGCCTTTCTCTTGCGAAATAGCCTGCCGTTCTTCTGAAATATCGTACGTACCTACGATATGGATTCGTTCGTTTTCATTCGGCATAATATTGTGCACATGGTAAGCGCCCATGCCGCCATAGCCGATTACTGCAAAGTTGATTGCACTCATTTTTTGAACCACCTTTCCGTTCTTACGCCCACCACATAGATGAGGCTTCTTCGCGAATCATGATCGTTTTTAAATTACTGATCGCTCGTGTCAGCCCTTCATCGATGGACATGATTGGATCTTCATGTTCGATACTCAAGACATAGTCATACCCATAGATGCGCAGTGCAGAGATGATATCTGACCAGACTTGCAGGCTATGGCCGCATCCAACTGACCGGAATGTCCATGCCCGGGTTTTGACATTGCTGTATGGTTGCATATCTGTCAACCCATGCATATTGATGTTGTCTTGATCCAAATAGGTATCTTTGGCATGGAAGTGATGGATGGCATCTGCTTCCCCTAAGATTTTGACTGCGGCTACAGGATCGATGCCTTGCCACCATAAATGACTTGGGTCAAGATTGCAGCCAATCGCTTTACCGGCAGCATCTCGAAGTTTCAGCATTGTATAGGGTGTGTGGGCTAAGAATCCACCGTGCAATTCAATACCGATTTTGACACCGGCTGCCTCAGCTTCTTGGTTGATGCCTTTCCAATATGGAATTAGCTTTTGGTCCCACTGGTAATTGTAATTGTCGTCGTATTCAGTCGGCCATGGCAGGACTGGCCAGTTGACTTGTGTGTCTGTCGCATTCCCACCGGAGACGCCAGAAAAACCATTGACTACGGGTACTTGCATCAAGCTTGCTAGTTTGATCGTTTTGCGCAGCAATTCATCTGCTTCTTGGGCTTCATTTTTTAATGGCGAAATAGGATTGTTGTGACAACTTAATGCAGAAATCGATAATCCTTTGTCTGCTAACTTCGCTAAATATTCTTTGCGTGCAGCTTCGTTTTCTAGTAATCGATCGATATCTAGATGGGCATTCCCTGGAGAACCGCCAGTGCCGATTTCCACAGTTTGCAAGCCTTTTTTGGCTACTTCATCGATCATTTCTTCAAAGCTTAATTGGTTGAATAAAGGTGTAAATACGCCTAATTTCATTTGATTTCCTCCTCTAATGCTTGAAAGTGCCCGTAATAGGGATAGCTGTTTTCCGTTGGCGCACACCAACGGGCAGCATTTTTGATGACTTTTTGGACTTTCTCGTTATAATAGCTCGGGAATGTTTCATGTCCTGGTTGGAAATAGAAAATTTTGCCATTTCCACGTCGGAATGTGCACCCGCTGCGGAACACTTCGCCCCCTGGGAACCAGCTGACAAAAATCAGTTCATCTGGCGCAGGGATATCGAAATGTTCACCGTACATTTCTTCTTGTTCTAATTCAATATATTCTCCGACACCTTCCACGATTGGATGGCTTGGATTGACATTCCACACCCGGGCATGGCGGTCATCGACACGCCATTTCAAATCACAAGAAGTACCCATCAAGGTTTTGAATACTTTTGAGAAATGACCAGAATGTAAAACGATCAAGCCCATTCCTTCTAACACGCGCTGATGGACTCTTGCGACAATCGTGTCATCGACTTCATCGTGGGCCATATGTCCCCACCATATCAAGACATCTGTATCGGCTAATACTTGTTCCGTCAGCCCATGCTCTGGTTCATCTAATGTTGCTGTTCGCACTTCAAAGTCGTCCGCGCCCAAAAAAGCAGCGATTTGACCATGTATGCCTTCTGGATACATTTTTTGGACTGTTTCATCGGTTTTTTCATGACGAAATTCATTCCAGACTGTGACGTGAATCATTGGTGGACCTCCTCTACGATCTCTTTCAATTGTAAATAATCAATGGCAATTGCTTCTAACGGGCCATAGGCTTGGAACGCTTCTTGTTCAACGATCAACCATGGCAAATCAAGGGCTTTTGCTGCCTCCACATAGTCTTTGATTGGCAGGATACCTCGATTGATTTCGGTGCTTTCTTTTGGTTGTGCTTGCATATCTTTGATATGGACCAATCCAACTGTTTCTCGATGCGCCGTCAGCCACGGCAATACATCCACGTCGGCAAATGCCAACCAATACAGATCCGCTTCTAATCTTAAAGATGGGTTGTCTTTCAGCAACGTGTCGATCATGGATCGATCAGGAATTTCGGTAAATTCATGGGCGTGGTTATGATAATATAAAGCCATTCCTGCCGCTTGGACCTGTTGGGCAATGTCTTTCAGTGATTGGGCAAAATCCTGCCATTTTTCAACAGTATCAAAACTGGCATAAGGAATCACGATACGCGTGTTGCCAATTGCTTGTTCAAACGCCAATGTTTCTTGGATCTTATCAGGCAGCAACGCTTCATAGGGAATATGAGAAGCCGCTGCTTCAAGGGATAACTGAGTTAACAGCGCGGCAATTTCCGCCGCAGAGTGATCATAATAACCGGCAAATTCAACCCCGTCATAGCCTGCTTGTTTGACCGTTTGCAACGCTGCCGCAAAGTCTTCTTTACAGGCATCCTGGATGCTCCATAGTTGTACGCCAATTTTTGGTTTCGTCATGTCCGTTCCTCCCATGCGCTTCTATTCTCTAGCCCAAATAGACAGGTTCACCTGTATTTGATGATTTGTAGATAGCTTCTAAAATCTCGGTCACGACCATTGCTTCTTCTGGTTTTACGACCGGCTCTGTATCATTGATGATCGCTTGGATCCATGATTGGGCTTCTAGGATCTCAGGTGTTTCTCCAGTGCCTTCATAAAAATCAACGCCGCCAGTTTCTAATTCAATATTTTTTTCATAAAGTAAGCTATGGTCTTCGCCATTGATCGTCAAGCCATTGTTCATGTCTGCACCGGCTTTACTGCCAATCAGCGTTGTTTTGGCCTCTTTGACGTCCAAACTGTTCAAAGCCCAGCTTGCTTCAAGGAAAATCGTTGCCCCATTCTCCATCACAACAAAACCAAAGGCAGAATCTTCAACAGAGAATTTTTCTGGATCCCATGCGCCCCATGCATTGGCTGCATTTTTGGTTTGTGATAATTCATGATAGGCTTTGCCGACCACGAATTTTGGTTTGTAATTGTTCATCATCCACAAGGTCAAATCTAGGGCATGGGTACCAATATCGATCAACGGACCGCCGCCTTGGGCTTCTTCATCTAGAAAAACACCCCATGTCGGTACTGCACGACGACGAATCGCATGGGCTTTCCCGAAGTAAATGTTGCCTAGTTGGCCTTCTGAACAAACTTCATGCAAGTAGCGAGAATCTTTTCTGAATCGGTTTTGGTAGCCGATCGTTAATTTTTTGCCTGTACGATTCGCGGCTTCGATCATCGCCTTGGCTTCTTCAGTGGTTTTGGCCATTGGTTTTTCACACATCACATGGCAATCTGCTTCTAACGCAGCAATCGATAATTCTGCATGAGAGGCATTTGGTGTACACACATGAACCACATCAAGA
Organism: Enterococcus sp. RIT-PI-f; assembly: GCF_001297065.1. Taxonomy (GTDB): domain Bacteria; phylum Bacillota; class Bacilli; order Lactobacillales; family Enterococcaceae; genus Enterococcus_D. The sequence goes on from NZ_LHOX01000011.1 coordinate 59,064, forward strand.
TCCGCTTGTGCCAACATCTCTTGATAGTCACTGAACACTTGTGCATCTTCTGTTCCGAAAACAGATTTTGCCTCCACTGCACGTTCAACGATCAAATCACAAAATGCCACCATTTCTACTTCTTCAACATGTGACAATGCAGGCATGTGCTTGCCATTCGCAATCCCACCACAACCAATGATTCCAACTTTAACTGTCATAACTTTCCTCCTGAAAACGCTTTTTATTTTCTATAAGCTTATTATAACGAACCCGAAAACGAACTTCTTCCCGCTTTCCATGGAAAAAATTCCCGAAATTTATCTTATGGAATTCTCACCAAATATGCCAGGACGTGCTTATTTCGGATTGGGAACAGGTGCCTTTTAGCGACAAAAAAACTTGCCGTGGATCCCAGCAAGTTGTGTATTATTCATTTAAATTCAGTTGTTTTTGGTACTGTAATGGCGATTGACCTACCGTTTCCTTGAAGACGTGATGGAAGGTTTTTACACTGGCAAATCCTGCTTTCTCTGCCACTTCTGCCATCGGTATTTTTTGATTGGCCAAGATAAATTTGGCCTGATTGATCCGATACTCCGTCAAAAATTGCATAAATGTTTTCCCAGTATTGGTCTTAAAAAAACGGGTAAAGTAATGGGGACTAAACCCAACATAGCGCGCAGTTTCTTCCATCGTCAGCACATCTTGATAATGTGATTCAATATACTCGAAGACTTGATTCAATCGTTGCAACGTTTCTTTGTACTGGGCAGCAGAACGCTTCAACGTACCATGGACTTTCTGACGTTTGGGTAAACTTTGATAACATTCTCCAATGATTTGATAGAGTAAGCCCATCATCAAATAACGCTTTCCTCGGACATTCTCTTCTTCTAGTTGATACAACTCAGTCAACAGACCTGTGATTTTCTCTGTAAAACTATCAGGCCATTCACGGCTATGTGGCTCGCCTTCTTCAAACAAACGTAAAAGAGACGTTTCAGATTCTCTTAATAAGGCTTCTTCAAATAGTTTCAAATCAAATTGGTAGACATAACGCTCACTTTCCGGTGATGCCAGAAAATAATGCGGCTGACCGCTGGCAAAAAGATACAAATCCCCTTCCCGCAGTTCAACGATCGTATCATCAACACCAATATTGACTGTGCCGCGCTTCGCATAAATAATCTCGATTTCTTTATGTACGTGGGGGTAAACGATCGTTAATCCATCATTTAAAAACGTGCGAAAACGAAATTCACTTTCAAATTCCGGAATTTCTAGATACATACTCATCGACTGACGGCTCCTTCTCAGCTATTCGTAGTCTATTATAATAGAAAATGAATAGAAGAGAAAACCTTTTCTGCAAGAGCATGGTTTCTACTGGCTTTTTGTGGTATCGTATTCAGAAAAAGGAGGCTTTTTATGAACTACTATGACCAACATTTGCACACCTTTTTATCCTTCGATTCCAATGAACAATTTGAACATTATTTGGCGTACCAGCCTGAATTTTTTGTAGCGACAGATCACTTTGATCTAAAAAATCCCTATTCGAATTTCCACGATGATATTCCTGATTATCAGCGTCTAGTCGAAAAGCATCAGCAATTGCAAGATACCACAAGCACACACTTGCTGAAAGGGATTGAGATTGGCGTAGTTCCCGGCCAAGAACAACAGATTCTCGACTATCTCCATGATCATCCCTATGATTTGAAACTGATCAGTATCCATCAAAACGGTACCTTTGATTATATGGATGATGCTGTCTTGAAAAAAGACAAATTCGACGTGGCAAAAATCTATTTTGAACAGATGTCAACCGTCCTCGACTCATTTCCTGAAGGCCATATCATGACCCATTTTGATTATGGATTGCGCCGTTTTGATTTCAGTCAAGAAGAATTGGCGCAGCATTTTGAAACTGAATTGACAACGATCTTCAAGAAAATCGTGGCGCGAGAATTGGCGATGGAGATCAATGCCAAAAGTTTTGGACCATACAAGAATGCCCATTTGTACGAGTATGCGATCCCTTTATATCAAAGCGTGGGGGGCAAACTCTTCACCCTTGGTTCTGACGCGCATGTAGCCAGTGATTATCGTCTGGATTTTGCTGCGATGAGCAAACTGCTGCGTTCTTTTGACGTGACAGAATTGGCTGTGTTTCAAGGGACGGAACGGATGATGACGGATTTGCCGGAAGCATAATGGCTATTTACAACAAAACGGATCTGCAGCAATCCTGCAGACCCGTTTTTCTTTTCGAACGCTGTTACTTCGCTTCCAACACTTCTTCTTTCGCGTGGATCAATTGCGTCAAAAAGTCACAATAAGGCGTCGGTACATCGTATTTCTTACCTTTGCGTGAAATGGCGCCATTGATATAATCGATTTCTGTTTTTCGGTGATTGTTGATCAAGTCTTGGTACATAGATGGATAATGCATGCCGATCCCTGCTGGATCATACGTTTCTTCAATATGCCGAACCACTTCTGGAATATCTAATTCGACCGCTTCATGTCGCGCAACAGCAGCGAATTCTGCAACGATCGTTTCAACCATTTTCCGAGCTGTTGAGGTACTGCCAAACTGGGCAATATTGACATCTAAAATCGAGCATAAGCCATTCAATGTCCCGTTGACGCAGGCTTTGCGATAGATCGAATAACGGATATTTTCTGAATATGCAGCATGTAGACCTGCAGCTGCCAAGACAGCCGCGACTTCCTTCGCTTCAGTTTCATACCCTGGTTTCAAATTCTGCAATTCTACTGAGCCTTCTCCAAATAAGCGCACTTGACCAGGGCCAATCAAATCTGCCGTCCAAATGGTGTTCCCTAGAAAAATTTTGTCAGCAGTTACATATTTTTCAATCGTATCTTCATGGCCGATGCCATTTAGAAGGCAAAGCATCTTCGTTTCTTCACCGATCATCGGCTGGATCGTTTGCATCATTTGATCCAATTGCATCGCCTTAGTAAATACCAAAATCAAATCTGCTTGTGTGTCTGAGGGGATTTCCTGTTGCGCATAGATTGGAAATGGAATGGCGATTTCTTCTCCATTCAAATTGGCTCTCAACCCATGTGCCCGAATCGCTTCGATATGCGCCGGCCAACCATCGATCAACGTCACTTCGTTGCCGCCTCTTTTCAACATGATCGCAAAGCGACTACCCATCGCACCAGCACCAGCAATAACAATTTTCATCTATCTTCCTCTTTCCTATCTGACAATTAGGTATAGTTTACTCTAAATTGCCCAAATATGCGAGAGGCTTGCGTTTCAAGCAAGAAAATTTAAGAAAAAGCGAATTGGAATAGTTTGATTTTTCTGATAATTAAAGAACGTACAATACTCCTTACAGTACGCTCTGCCTCGTGTAAACGGTTGACCGCTTGCAACCACAAATAAATACTTGCTAGCCGACACGGTCATCACCGTCCAACTAACAAGTATTTCACTCCCTATCTTTTCACGCCAAACTACTTATGCGTGCATAGCTTCTACCGCAAAATTCGCCAATAAACGTTCCTTGTCGGCTTCGGAAATGCCATGTTTTTCAACATAGCGGTTGTGTTCGTGCGTGGCACAATCATAGCTGCAGGCACCTAAATGCACAGCTTGATTCTCTTCTGACGTCAAGAATTGACGGTTACATTCAGGATTGGCACAGTTCACGTAACGTTCACATGGTGTCCCATCAAACCAATCACGGCCAATCACTTGTTTGTCTACGTGATTGATTTCCACACTGATGCGTTCATCAAAGACATACATTTTGCCATCCCACAATTCTCCTTGTACTTCTGGATCATTGCCATAGGCAAAAATGCCGCCATGCAATTGGGCAACATCTTCAAAGCCTTCCCGCATGAGCCAACCTGAGAATTTTTCACAGCGAATACCACCGGTACAATATGTGACCACTTTTTTGTCCATAAACTGTTCCTTGTTGTCGATGATCCATTGCGGCAATTCACGGAAACTGCGAATGTCTGGGCGAACCGCACCACGAAAATGACCCAAATCATATTCATAATCATTTCGGGCATCGATCACAACTGTATCTTCATCCAACAATGCTTCTTTGAACGCTTTCGGGTCTAAATATTTCCCAGTCATTTCTAATGGATCGATATCATCTTCAAGATTCAATGAAACCAATTCTTTTCTTGGACGGACGAAGATTTTCTTGAAGGCGTGGTCTGCCACTTCATCGACCTTATAAAAAATGCCTTGGAAACGAGGATCAGCTTCCATCATTTCCCGATAGGCATCTGTCGCTTCGACCGTTCCTGAAAGCGTGCCGTTGATACCTTCTTTTGCGACTAAAATACGACCTTTGATGTCGTTTTCTTTACAAAATGCTAAATGCTCCTTTGCGAAGCTTTCTGGATCTTCGATAGTTGTATATTTGTAAAACAATAAGACACGGTAACTCACAATAATTCCTCCTTTTTTTGCACACTACAGTATAGGTTATCTCGTGACAAAAAACGAGTTTTATGCTTGTACCTTTTCACACAATTTCGCCAGTTGCTGCGACATTGCTCACTGCAGCGATGTGACGAAAAATGCTGTGACTTGATCCATTGTTTCACCGCGAACCAAATGCCGTTCTTCTCGGGAGATAAACTGTAGGTTGGCATCAGGATTTGCCTCTACGAAAGCTTCTACATCTTGATAGGGGATCTTTTCATCTTGAGTCCCATGCCAAAACAACAACGGTCGCTGACCTAATTTTTCTGGTTGGGATTGTAAATCATAGTCGTCCATCCAACCCAATAGCTTCGCATAATCGTCTGGCACAAAAAAGCCAGCTGCGCCTGCATGGGTTTGGATGCGCGCCCGATAGCTGATCATGGAAGGAGAACCCATGATACAGGCAGCCGCAGTGATTTCAGGATGTTGGCACAAAAGACCGCAAGTGGTCATGCCCCCCATCGAAACGCCGCCGACTGCGATTTGTCCATTGACTAAACCTAAATTTTCAAAGAAATCTACTAAGTATGCAAACTCGAACAAGTTCGTTTGAATACTTTGCCAAAACGTTAGGGACGGAATTTCCGATAAAGCAGTTTTTCTTTCGCCATGGTTGGCGGCGTCTGGTAAAATCACTCGAAAGTTGGCGCGTGCTAGCTTTCTCCCTTGGGTCAAAACCAACTCTTTGCTGGTTTGCCAGCCGTGATAATAAATGATCAGTGGTAACGGTTCATAGATCAACGCCTCCGGTACCACTTCTAACACAGGAATATTGCCGATTTTTCTTTTGCGTACTGCTACTTTCATTTTCTCCACCTCTTTCTAAGTATACGAAATGTCCAGCTTTCTGCAAAGCAAGTTCCCTTTGTACGCCCCTAGTCAGCCTATCATGAAAAAGACCATGCCAGCTATGGCATGGTCTTCGCTTTCCTATGCGTGTAAAACTGCTTCTCTTGCCAATGCCAGACAGCCTAATGTTCCCGCATTGTCTTCTAGTGCTGGCGTAACGATGTATTTATCTAAAGCCGGCGTTTCTACATAGCCATTGATCAGTTTTTGAAATGCTTGATGGACGTTTTCCAGCATATGCCGCTGTTTCATGACGCCGCCGCCAAATATGATCACATCTGGTGAGAGCATCAATGTCGTATTATAGGCACATTGGGCAATATAGCTGGCTTCAATGGCCCAGTATGGATCATCCTCTGACACATCTTGGCCTTTTTTGCCTAATCGTTTTTCAATTGCTGGTCCTGCAGCCATGCCTTCTAAACAATTGCCATGGAACGGACAACTGCCTTTGAAATCATCATCAGGATGAGGCACGACCAAAGCATGACCCATCTCAGGATGGCTGAACCCTTCAACAAAACGGCCATCTTGCAACGCACCACCGCCCACGCCGGTACCTATCGTATAATAGACAACACTGCGACGGCCTTTGCCATTGCCAAAAACATATTCCCCGTAAGCTGCCGCATTGACATCTGTTGTCCATGAAATCGGTATAGGAAATGCTTTTTTCATCGTGCCGATAAAGTCAAAATTCTGCCATGCCAACTTTGGCGTTGACGTAATATAGCCATAAGTTGGTGACTCATGATGGATATCGATTGGTCCAAAAGAACCAATCCCGATGCCCGCCAACTGGTCTTGATATTGTTTAAAAAAGTCAATCACCAACGCCATCGTTTCATCAGGTGTTGTGGTAGGGAAACTAACCCGTTCTTTGATCGTCATTTCTTCATCGCCAATGCCGCAAACAAATTTCGTGCCGCCGGCTTCGATCGAACCGTATAACATGTGCTCCACTTCTTTCTTTGGTTGATACTTCATTTTAACTAACTTTTATTGGAAATACTAGGCAATCGACAAAACTTATCCCATGAATAAACCCTATGACCATAAGATTCTAACCGGTTTCACTTTCACTTGTCTATTTTTCCCTCACGGACAAAAAAAAGACCTGCATCCTGCAGATCTTTCTCTGTTAAGAACTCGCTGAACTTGCTGCATTGTCATCTGCTTTGACACGATCAATGGCGACAACCAAAGAAATGATCAAATCGTCCATATCTTCTTCATAAATCACGACTTCGTAAGTATCTCCCCATGAGATCCATTTTTTGTGGATCTCAGCGACTCGTTTGCCATGGCGGTTGACAACAAAGTCCATATCCCACCAGTTGCCATCAACACTGATCCCTTCTGCATCAATGTCGTATTTTGCTCTGAAAAAAGTCAATTGTTTAGATAAGACAATGGCTTCTTTGCCATGGACTTCAACAAAAAACTTTGGCAGCAAACTAAAGACTTTCTTGGTGATCTCTGCCACTGGTTGTCGTTGTTCATCTAAAATCTTAAAACGCTTAGGAATTTGCATAAAACTGCCTTCCACATAGTAACGGGGATTTTGTTGCTCATCCATGACAGTAAATTTTTCACCAATACTAAATACCTTTTGCTTGATATAGAGTTTTTTCATCTGTTAGACTCCTTTTTCTTTGACATCTCCGGTATTGATCACTGGTTGCGTGCCTTTATCGGTAATGATCGATACCAGTAAATTATTGATCAGTTGCACTTTACGGTCATCTGTAAAATTGATGTCTTGGCCATCTTCGATCTGTTCTAAAGCCATTTGTGTCATTGAAACGGCCCCTTCAACAATGATTTGGCGGGCGGAAAGAATCGCTTTGGCTTGTTGTCGTTGCAGCATTGCACTGGCAATTTCTGTCGCATATGCCAAATGATTCAAGCGCGTTTCGATCACTTCAACACCAGCAACAGCTAACCGTTCTTGCAACTCTTTGGCTAATTCGGCTGACACTTCATTGGTATTCCCACGTAGGGTGATGTCGTCATCATTGAATGTGTCATATGGATATTGACTGGCAATATGGCGAACTGCCGTTTCACTTTGAATCTCAATAAAGTTTTGGTAGTAGTCAACGTCGAACAGTGCTTTTGCGGTATCAACGACTTTGAACACGACCACCGCCGATATCTCGATTGGATTGCCATCAGAGTCATTGACCTTTAATAAAGAACTATTAAAGTTGCGGACTTTCAATGATACATTGATCTTTTGTGTCAATGGTGTGGTCACGAACAAACCATTGGCTTTGATCGTGCCTAAATATTGACCAAAAAACAAAATCGCTTTGGCTTGATTCGGTTGCACGATGGTCAGTGAGCTGAGGAATAAAAAAGAAATGATCCACAAAACCACACCGATGATGATCTCAAATGCGCGTTCATTGACCGCACCGTCATAAAACATATAGGCACCACCGATCAACAACCCAATCAAAACCACCAATGCCAAATACCCATTCACATGAAACGTTTGTTTTTCTTTCATTTTGTTCCTCCTTTGTCTTATTCTCTCCATCTTACCGCGGTTGTTTCAAGTCTGCAAATGTTCTTACGCATTTTTTTAACAGGACCAATCGTCCTATTTTGATTTTGACCCATTTCCCGTTACAATTAAAGGAGCAACCAATTTAGTCAAAAAAGGAGCACACACTATGACACAAAAAATCGATTTAGAAAATACCAAATGGTCATTAGAAAATATCATTAAAACTGTCGGCACTGATTTGTCTTCTGTCGTTGAGATCCAAAATACAGAAGGTATCGACGTGGTGGTCATTTCTAAAGATGAATGGCAGCATCTGTTGGCCTTATTAGATACCCGTCATGCAGAGGGGTATCGCTTGGATCAAGAATTGCCTGAAGACATTTTGATCGACGTCGCCGACACGGACAATCAGTATAGCGGCGAAGGCGAATTGGAAATGGAACTGCCAGAAAGAGTCCATCCAGCGCCTGACTTTGAACTTGAAGCAGAAGAAATCGTTGAAAGCGATGACGTTCTAGACTAACAAAGAAGAAGCGAACCTGTTACAGGTCGCTTCTTCTTTGTTTGTTTGCGGAAATTGCTTATGGTGCTTGTTTGTCTAACACAGCTTGCAAACGGGCGATAGCCGGGCCTAGTTCTTGTTGGGCTTCTTCTTCTGGATCAAGGGATTGGCACTCTTGCAAGCGGGCCAGCCAAAGCGCCGGTTCTTTCACCCCTAATTGACCTATCGCCCAATAAGCGGTCCCCCGAATCACGGGCCTTACATCTTCAGTGGCGCACCGCCAAATGTCTGGCAAGGCACTACGATCGCCGACATTGGCTAAGGCAATGATGGCATTGCGCTGCAAGGGCTTCTTGCCGCGCCATGAACCAGATAAATGGCCAAATTGTACTTTAAAGTCTTTGTTGGAGAGCGAAAGCATCGGTTTCAATTTAGGATAGACAGTCTCTACTTCCGGTTCCATCTCAGCATGAAAATGAAAATCTTTGCCTCGATTATACGGACAAACCAGTTGGCAGATATCACAACCGTAGATCACATTGTGCATCTTCTTCCGATATTCCTCAGGCATCATCCCTTTGGTTTGTGTTTGATAAGAGAGACAGCGTTGCGCATTCATCCGGCCGTCTCCTAGCAGTGCTTTGGTGGGACAAGCTGTGATACAGCGGGTACATTCTCCACAACCAAAAGGCACTTCTTCGTCTGGGGCCAAGGTGATATTGGTGACGATTTCTCCTAAATAAACAAAAGAACCAAACTCCTCCGTGATCAATAACCCATTACGTCCTACGAAACCTAGTCCAGCTCGTTGTGCTGCAGCAACGTCCACCAATTCTCCAGTATCCACTTGCGGTGCAAATCGCCAGTCTTCCGCTGCTTCCATAGATGCTGCTTGCGCTTGGATAAAGGCAATCAACTTATCTAAACGGTCACGCAGCACATCATGATAATCGATTCCCCAAGAAGCACGGGCAAACATGCCTCTTTTTTCATCTCTAGGTACTTTTTCTTTGATTTTTGTTGGATAAGCTAGTGCAATGGCGATGATTGTTTGGGGATTCTCGAAAGTCCGCTCAGGATAGATACGCTCCTCGATCACTGGATGTTCAAAACCCGAGGTATGCCCTTTGGCCTTTTGTTCTCGCAGTGATTCTTCTAAATAAGTGAAAGGTTCTGCAGATGCAAACCCAATTTTATCGATGCCTAACCGCTTGCTTTCAGCGATAATTTTTTCTTTTAAAGACATAGTTGCTCCTCTTTTGATAACTGACCGTTCAAAGCATATTTTTTTATTCTCCCATTATACGAAAGGAAATGCAGAATGTCGATATCTAGCTCTTTTTGGTTTGTATACATCGAAAAATGCGTACAAAATTTTAAGATTTCAATTAGCTTTGATTTGTTACCGTTATCATTGGTTACTTCAAAGGTCTGTCATGCTAGACTAATAAAAGAAAAAGTGAAATGGAGAAGATTATGGATCAAACAACGATTGGGCTGACTTCTGCAGAAGCAGCCAAAAAAACAGCAGCTGGCTTGCATAATGACTATGAAACCACTGCCAGTAAAACAACTACAGCCATTATTCAGGACAATATATTCACCTTATTCAATTTTTTGAATATACTGATTGGTATCTTCTTATTTGCAGTTGGTGCCTACTCGAATATGTTTTATCTGGTGATCATCTTGGTCAATATCACCATCGGGATCAGTCAAGAAATTCATGCGCGGAATCTGGTCAAAAAGCTCTCGCTTATTGCACCTCAAACTTTGCGGGTGTGGCGGGATGGTCAAATCAGCAGCCACACCTCGAAGGAATTGGTACTTGGCGACTGGGTGGTACTTGGCGCAGGGGATCAGATCCCTGCTGACTTAACGATTCAATCTGGACGCGTGGAAGTCAATGAAGCCATGCTGACAGGTGAAGCCGATCTTGTTGTCAAACAAGCAGGGGATCGTTTATTATCTGGCAGCTTTATTGTGAGTGGCGAGGTCACGGCTGAAGTTCTTCATGTGGGTGCTGATAATTACGCAGCGAAACTAAGCAATGAAGCCAAAGTCCACAAACCTATACGTTCTGAATTGGTTTCATCGATTCGTCGGGTGTCACAATTCACCAGCTATGTGATCGTTCCTCTTGGCGTCATCTTATTTTTGCAAGCTTATTTCTTGCGAGATACAGGCATCAAATCTTCGGTGATCGTTTCTGCCGCAGCTTTATTGGGCATGTTACCTAAAGGCCTTGTCCTGCTGATCAGCATCGCTTTGACGACAGGTGTGATCAAACTTGCCAAAAAAAGGATCCTTGTCCAAGAAATGCATGCGATTGAAACATTGGCCCATGTCGATACCCTTTGTCTAGACAAAACTGGTACGTTGACAGAAGGCAAAATGCGCTTAGAAGACGTGCTGCCATTGCAGGATACAGTCGATCCTCATGTGTTCCTTGGTCATTATTTAGCCGCAAGTACCGATAATAACTTGACCATGCAAGCCTTGCGAGAAGCTTTGCCTGTCAGCGCAGCACAAACCCCTGTAACCATGCTCCCCTTTTCTTCCGAACGCAAATGGGGCGCTGTTTCTTTCGATTCACTAGGTACGCTCTATTTGGGGGCGCCAGAAAAAGTCGCTGACTGCGGGGAATTACCTGAAGTCAAGGCAGCACAAATGGCCGGTTTGCGGGTACTGATTTTGGCCCATTCATCAACAGCACAACACACCGCAGAAGCGTTTGATCCTACTGACGCACAAGCGATAGCTGTCATTGTCTTATCAGACATTATCCGCCAAAACGCCCAAGAAACCTTGGCTTATCTCTCCGATGAAGGCATTGATTTGAAAGTGATCTCTGGGGATAATCCAATCGCTGTCGCGGCGATTGCCCAACGTGCCGGTGTCCCTTATGCCGAAAAAGCCATTGATCTATCCACTTTATCTTCAGAAGAAGACGTTCGCGCCGCAGCCTTGCGCTATACAGTTTTCGGCCGTGTCACGCCTGAACAAAAGAAATTACTGGTGGAAGAATTAAAAGCCGCCAACCGAACTGTCGCCATGACTGGTGATGGCGTCAATGATGTGTTGGCCTTGCGGGAAGCCGATGTCAGCATTGCCATGGCTGCTGGGGATAGTGCCGCAAGACAAATCGCCAATTTTGTCTTATTGGACTCCGACTTCACCACATTGCCAGATGTCTTGTTTGAAGGCCGCCGGGTGGTCAATAATGTGACCAAAGCCTCAGGGATCTTTTTTATCAAAACGATCTACAGTTTTCTCTTGTCCCTGATTTGTATTTTGACTTCCAGTGCCTTTCCATTCTTGCCGATCCAAATCACCTTGATTGATTTAGCGATCGAAGGCTATCCTTCTTTCTTTTTATCTTTCGAAGAAAATAAGCAACGCATTCATGGAAACTACTTGTCTACTGCCTTGCTGCATGCTTTACCTAATGCCTTGCTCGTGCTCGTGAATTACTTCGCTGTGCGCTTCTTGCAAACCGATTACGGTTGGCACGCAGGCGATACCACAACATTATTGTATTATTTGTTGATTGGGATCAGTTGTTTGGCAGTGATCCGTGCCTGTCTGCCGTTAAATCCGCTACGTCTTTTCTTAGCAATCTCCACCACGATAGGCATCTATGTGGCTGCGATGCTCTTCCATCACTTATTGGAAATCAGTTTCTTAACAGCCGTGACATTGCCTTATTTCATAGGATTGATGGTCATCAATATCATTTTGTTCACCGGCTTGTCTTTATTGGCCAAAAAGTGGACAGCCATGCGCCTAGCAAAAGCACAACACGAATGACATACTTAGACGTTTCCGTATATTTACGGGGACGTTTTTTTCATGGATAGGCCCATCCCCCACTGACCAAATGAAATCCATGCAAGATTTTGAAAATTTGTTATACTAATCTTGTAGGCGGTTACAATCGTTATGTGCCTTTTATTTTTTAATGCGGACAAAATGACTGAACTGTGCTGCAAATTTGCTCAGAAAGCGTTGGTGATCATGCATGAAAAAAAGTATTTTACTCGTTTCTCACAGTCAACAACTTACTGAAGGCTTAAAACAAATGATTGAAGATATGGCAGATACGCAGACGGTAACTCTTTATGCGCTTGGCGGTACCGCGGATGGCGCATTAGGTTCTGATGCCACAAAAATCATAGACGCTGTCAATGAATCCGATCAAACGGCGCTGATCCTCGTCTTTGCCGATTTAGGCAGTGCCGTGCTGAATGCGGAACTTGCCTACGATATGTTAGCACCTGAACAGCAGGAGAGATATCATTTGATCGATGCACCATTGGTAGAAGGCGCCTTCGCGGCAGCCATAACCGCCGGTTTCAGTGATGATTTAGCGCAAATCACAGCAGAAGCAAAAAAAGCAGCAGAGAAAGGATGGCCCACAGCATGAAAAAAATTATCAATGATCCAAGCAAGATCGTCGAAGAAATGTTGGCAGGATTGGCAGGTAGTTATCCGCATTTGATCCATCAAGTTGAAGATACACGGGTGCTTGCAAAAAATGATCAGCAGCCGCAAGTTGGTTTGGTATCTGGTGGCGGCAGTGGCCACGAACCGGCGCATGCTGGCTTTGTTGGCGACGGTATGCTAAGTGCTGCCGTTTTAGGAGATGTCTTCACTTCCCCTACACCTGATCAGATTTTGCATGGTATCCAGGCCGCCGATCAAGGACAGGGTGTCTTGTTGATCGTCAAAAATTATACAGGTGATATTTTAAATTTTGAAATGGCTAAGGATATGGCTGATATGGAAGATATCCAAACAGAGATCGTTGTCGTTGATGATGACATCGCCGTTGAAAACAGTACCTATACCGCTGGCAAACGTGGTGTTGCAGGGACAATCCTTGTACACAAGATTCTTGGCAATGCTGCCCGCAACGGCACCTCTTTAGCAGAACTAAAAACCCTCGGCGATACGATCGTTGCAAAAATCAAAACGATTGGTGTTGCCTTGAAAGCTGCCACAGTCCCAGAAGTTGGCAAACCCGGTTTTGCGTTGGCTGACGACGAAATCGAATATGGTGTCGGCATCCACGGAGAACCAGGCTATCGGCGAGAAAAATTACAGCCCTCAAAGGATTTGGCCAAAGAGTTGGTTGAAAAACTACTGTCCGATTATGAACAAACACCCAAAAAAATTGGCGTCTTGATCAATGGTATGGGTGGTACACCTTTGATGGAACTCTTCGTCTTTGCCAATGACGTTGAACAACTATTGGCCGAAAAAGCCGTCACCGTTTGCTTCCACAAAGTTGGTAATTATATGACCTCGATCGATATGCAAGGCTTATCCTTGACCTTGATCGACTGTACAGATACAGACTACACAGAGGCACTGACCGCCCCTGTGACAACTATTGCATGGTAAAGGAGTGAACCACCAAATGAATCTGACAACTGAATCGATCCAAACTTGGTTAAACACATTTACAACTGCCATTGAAGACAACAAAGCCTATTTAAGTGATTTAGATACCCCTATCGGTGATGGCGATCATGGCAACAACATGGCCCGCGGCGTCGCGGCTTATCAAGAGGCTTTTCAAAAACAATCACCACAAACAATCAGTGATACCTTCAAAGTACTCTCGATGGCTTTGATCTCAAAAGTTGGCGGTGCTTCTGGTCCTTTGTACGGTTCCGCCTTTATGAACATGACCAAAGCCACCAAAGAATTAGATGAGATCACTTCGTATGAAGCACTAGGGGACATCATTGCCGAAGGACTCGCCGGCATCAAACAACGAGGCAAAGCCGAATTCGAAGACAAAACGATGGTTGATGTCTGGCAACCTGCCGCGGAGGCTTTGCAAAAAGGCGGCCTTTCCAAGTCAGATATCGACACAGCTGAAGCTCATACTAGCGAACTTGTAGCCAAAAAAGGCCGGGCTTCGTATCTAGGCGAACGGGCAATTGGTCATATCGACCCGGGGGCAGCTTCCAGCGCTATTCTTTTTAAAACCTTGCTTACGGTGATCGAACCATAACCAAAGATCGATTACAGCGCATTTTACAAAAAAAACACCCAAGCACGCACGATGCAAGCTGCTGACCAATTGTCGCAGCTAACATCTGTTGCTTGGGTGTTTCGTTTGTTTAATCCTCCGCTAAAATCGTTTGGGCAACTAACTTCACGTATTCAACCATGCCATCTGGATTCGGATGGACCCGGTCTTCATAAAACCAAGATTCTTGGCTGTTGCTCAAGTCATACCAATCGATCAACGTCATATTGTCATATTTATCCGCCATTTTTTCCAGCATGCGATTGACTTCATTCTGCCAACGTTGCGTCGGTACACGCACATTGACCCAATACACATTGCGATCCCCGATCTCACTCATAAAACTATCGAATTGCGCTTCCGTAAATGAGCCGTTTGTCCCTAAGCCAACCAAGACCGTATCTCGCAATAAACCTTGATCTTTCAATGATTTGATCAGATCAGGGCTGGCATACAACTGCCTGCCGACATCGCCATCAACAACTGCTTGGGGAAATAATTCTTGAAGATCGGCTGTGGCATCCAGCATCACGGAGTCGCCAAAAGCGGTGATCTCCAGTGATTCAGCCTTTTTGAGTTGCGCTTCTGTCAACGCGTATTTGGTCATGATATCTTGTTCAGCTTCAGTAGTATCGGCAGCATCACTGCTGTCCGTACTGCTTTGCGCACTATCTCCGTTGGCATTTTTTTGGGTTTCTTCTGCCGCTTTCTTATTGGCAGCAATCGTATCTTTCAATTGCTGCTGTTGCGCATCCACATAGTTCGTTGGCGCTGAGATAATCCCAACTAACGCAATCATGGTGATCAATGTCCCCGGAATCACCCATGGCTTTTTCCAACTAAAGATAGGCTTTGTAAACCATCCACGCACGGTGCTTACTGTATGCTTGTATTTGAATTTTCGTAGTGGGTTCTCGATAAAACGATACGACAGCTCACTAAAAAGTAAAATCAAGAACAGTTCAACCAACGTGTGCAGCAGAACATTCTCCCCAATATTGCCTACTTTTGATTCATAAAAGATCATCACTGGGAATTGATATAAATAGATCCCATAACTGCGCTTGCCAATATAACTAAACAACGGATTGGTCAACAGCCGATTCAGACTAGCCCCAGGATGGGCAGTCACCGCGACGAGTACCGTGGCCAGTATACTGATCAAAAACATGCCGCCATAATAGACGAAGGTCAAATGATCATCCAGCAAGAAGAAGGCGAACACCAATCCCAGCAGCGAAACGATCCCTGACAGATTCAATATCCGTTTGGCCTTGATAGGAATTTCTTTTTTCAAGTGAGTCGTTGGCCAGATAAAAGCCAGTGCACTCCCCATCCAAATAGAGAACAAACGGGTATCTGTACCATAATATACCCTCGTTGGATCCGCCCCCGGCGTATACAACACTGCGAACAAAATACCTGAAAAAACGGTGATACCTGCTACAACATTGAAAACCCTGCTTCGCTTCTTACCGATCTTCATCAACAGAATGAACACCAACGGCCAAATCAAGTAATTCTGTCCTTCTACTGCCAAAGACCATAAATGTGTAAAAGGGGACTCATTGCCAAATCGGTCAAAGTAAGATAACCCATGGTTGATTTGCCACCAATTATTATAATACAGCAGGGAACTAACCACGACACCTCGTAGATTGTTCAACAAATTACGCTGGAATAAGGTGATATAGGCAGCTGCCAGTCCTAGCATCACGACCATGCCGGGATAAAGACGTTTCATCCGCCTAACATAGAAATCAATCACCTTTATTTTCCCATTTTGATCCCATTCTTGCCGCAGCAAGTCCGTGATCAAATAACCCGATACAACAAAAAATACTGGTACGCCTAAATACCCGCCCCGCATTTGGGTAGGCAATAAATGATATAAAATAACGCCGATCACTGCTAATGTTCGAATACCATCGAAACCTGTGATGTAACGGCTTGTGCTTAAACGTTTGCTCATTATCCAACCACTTTTCTCAAATTGATCCATTTGCTTTTCTCGTAAATAAATGACAAAAAAACCTGCTTATGTCATTCTCTCATAATTTACCAGAAATGACCCCCTTTAAGCTAGCACCTTTTGTTATATTTCTAAAAAAATTAATTTTTGTATAAAAAAAGTATTTCATCAACGAAATACTTTTCTCATGCTTTATCTTATAATTCTTCTTCATAAAAACGACCCAAGATTTGCACATTGTCCGCAATACTGACAAAGGCTTTCGGATCAGACTCTTTCATGGCACTGCGCAACATTGGCAATTCAAACCGTGTCACGACAGTCAACAAGACGGTTTGTTTATCATGTTTGTAAGCACCCTCTGCTTCATTGATGATGGTGATCCCGCGACGCATATGTCTTTGAATCGTTTGGATCACTTCTTCGGGGTTTCTAGTGATGATCGTGACTTGCATCTTCTTTTGTTTGGTAAAAACAGCATCCGTCACTTTGCCGCTGACAAAAATCGCAATTGCACTATACAATGCGTATTGCCATCCGAACAAAATACCCGCAGCAAACAAAATCACGATATTAAACCCGATCGAGATCGAGCCAATCGTTCGGCCCGTCCGTTTGCGGATCGCAATACTGATAAAATCCAAACCGCCAGAAGACAAGCCGTTTTTTAATGCATAGCCGATCCCAACACCGCTGATGGCGCCACCGAAAATGGCACAGATCATTGGATCAGTCGTTACCGTTTCTTCCGGTAGTACTTGGACAAACAATGATGTCAATAAAACAGTGATACCAGTAAAGATCGTAAACTTGTGCCCAATTTTGAACCAGCCAATAAAAAACAGCGGGATATTCAGCAACAGTAATGTCAGAGATACAGGCAGATAGACTCCAAGCCAATCTTTCGATAGTGTGGTAATGATTTGGGCAACCCCTGTAATACCGCTGGAATAGATATGACCTGGTTGATAAAAGAAATTGACGGCAATTGATGCCAATAATGCATAAACGACAGAAAAGGATAATTTACTCGCATAGTCTGGGTGTGGGAGCCATTTAAATAGGGGATTCATTGCATTTTGCAGCCTCGCTTTTGTGATTTTGGTCTTATTATACGTCAGCAAACAAAAAAAGAAATGAACAATGAAAGAAATCGACAAATTCTCATGAAATATATTCATTCCTTCATCAGTTTCTGATTCATTACTCATTTCTTCAAATCGTTTTATCTATTCGTCTTCTTCAACTGTTGTGACATCGATACTCAAGTCAAACAATTGCATTGGTGATACGGTACTTGGCGCTTGTGACATTGGGTCTGCAGCTTTCCCATTTTTTGGAAAGGCGATGACTTCGCGGATGTTGTCTTCTCCTGCCAACAACATCGCCAAGCGATCCAATCCTAAAGCGATACCGCCATGTGGTGGGAAGCCATAATCTAATGCATCTAACAAGAAACCAAATTGTGCTTGCATTTCACGTCGGGAGAAACCTAATGTTTCAAACATTTGCTCTTGCACAGCCCGATCATGGATCCGCAAAGAACCGCCGCCTAATTCGTAGCCATTCAAGACAATATCATACGCCTCAGCATAGACTTTTGCAGGATCAGTCGCCAATAATGGGATATCACTTTCTTTTGGCAACGTGAATGGGTGATGGGCTGAAACAAAACGACCCGCTTCATCATCATACTCAAATTGCGGCCAATCAGTGACCCATAAGAAATTAAATTTGCTTTCATCGATCAAACCAAGTTCTTTGCCCAGTTTATTACGGATCGCGCCTAGGGTCGCTGATACCACAGCAAAAGAATCAGCACCGAACATCAAAATGTCCCCAACTTCAGCATTGGCAGCGGCAATGATCTCGTCAGTAACTTCAGTCAAGAATTTTGCGATTGGCCCTTTCAGCCCATCAGCTTCCACTTTGACCCAAGCCAAACCTTTCGCCCCAAACTGGCCTGCATAATGACCTAAGTTGTCCATATCTTTACGAGAATATTTGTCCGCAGCACCCTTCGCATTCAAGACTTTCACAACGCCGCCTTTTTCAAGCGCCATTTGGAAGACTTTGAAGTCCACCGCTTTGACAACGTCAGACAAATCGATCAGTTCCATGTCAAAACGGGTATCTGGTTTGTCACTGCCGTAACGACCCATTGCTTCATCATATGTGATTCGTGGGAAAGGCAATGTCACGTCTAGCCCTTTGACTTCTCGCATGACTTTTGCCAGCATTTCTTCTGTATACGTTTGGATTTCTTCCGCAGTTAAGAAGGTTGTTTCGATATCGACTTGCGTAAATTCTGGTTGACGGTCGCCACGCAAATCTTCGTCACGGAAGCAGCGTACGATTTGGTAGTACCGATCAAAGCCTGCCCCCATCAATAATTGTTTGAAAATTTGTGGTGATTGCGGCAACGCATAAAAATGGCCTGGATGGACCCTTGATGGCACCAAATAGTCCCGGGCACCTTCTGGCGTTGATTTTGCTAAATAAGGCGTTTCGATATCCAAAAAGTCGTGATTGTCTAAGAAATTGCGGATCGACTGTGTCGTCTTCGCCCGCATCACGATATTTTGCGTCATTTTCGGCCGACGCAAATCTAAATAACGGTACTTCATACGAATTTCGTCGCTGACGGTTTGGTCGTCTTCAATCAAGAACGTCGGTGTTTTGGCCGTGTTTAAGATCGTGATATCGGTGATCATCACTTCATATTGTCCAGTAACCATTTTCGGATTGATTGCTTCTGGCGCCCGATTGATCACTTCACCTGTGACTTCCAATACGTATTCACTGCGGCATTTATCTGCAATTTCCCATGCTTCTTTTGATACTTCTGGATTAAAGACGATTTGAACGATCCCTTCACGATCGCGTAAATCGATAAAGATGACGCCCCCTAGATCCCGACGCTTTTGGACCCAGCCTTTCAAGGTGATTGTTTGATTTAATTGGGCGTCTGATACGCGCCCGCAATATACTGTACGTTTACTCATTTTTCTTCTCCTTGTTCGATCATAGTCGTGGTCATTTCGTCATAGATTTCATCGAAATGATCATAAAGTGCTACCAGCGGAAATTGTTTTTCTACTCGACTAGCCATTGATTTGATATTGATGACTTGTTGTGCCAACTCGGTTTCACCTAAAGTCAGCACCAACTGTGCCCCTTGTTTATCAGCCGATTTGAATTGTGCTTTGGCCTTGCGATCCATAAAGTCCCGATCAGCCGAAAAACCAAAGTTGCGAATGGCTTGCACGACTTTCAATGCTTCTATATTGGTTTCTTGTCCTAAACCAACGACATACGCATCTAGTTGATTCAATGCAGGGATCACGACTTCTTCTGCTTCTAGCGTTAACAATAAACGTTCCATCCCTAAAGCAAAACCAAAACCTGGTGTGGCTGGTCCACCTAGCTCTTCTACCAAATGATTATAGCGGCCACCAGCACAAATCGTAGCTTGTGCGCCCATTTTGGGTGCATCACTCATAATTTCAAAAATCGTGTGGGTATAATAATCCAATCCGCGCACCATCGTCGAATCCACTTCATAAGCAACCCCTAAAGCATCCAACATGGTCGTCACTGTATCAAAGTGGGCTTTTGCCTCAGGCGTCAAATAATCCAAGATAGATGGGGCATCGGCGACAAATTTTTGATCGCGTTTGTCTTTGCTGTCCAAAACCCGCAATGGATTTTCATGGAGGCGGCGTTTTGAGTCTTCACTCAGTTCTGCCTCATGAGGCACCAAGTAATCGATCAATGCTTGGCGATAATTTTGGCGGGTTTCTTTGTCTCCCAATGAATTGATGACTAAGCGCAATTGATTCAAGCCAAGTTGGCGGTAAAAGTCCATGGCCATGGCCATCGTTTCAGCATCCGTTGCGGGATTCGCTGAACCAAAGACTTCGACACCGATTTGATGAAATTGGCGCAAACGGCCCTTTTGCGGCCGTTCATAGCGAAACATCGGTCCCATATAGAATACTTTATACGGTTTGGTGTATTCCGGTCCAAATAGTTTGTTTTCCACATAAGAACGGGCGATCGGTGCTGTACCTTCTGGCCGTAAGGTAATATGGCGCTCCCCTTTGTCGTGGAAGTCATACATTTCTTTCGATACAATATCAGTCGTATCCCCGACACTGCGGGCAATCACTTCAAAGTGTTCAAAGATTGGTGTGCGGATTTCATTAAATTGATAGTCACGAAAGACCAACCGTGCCGTTTCTTCCAGAAACTGCCATTTCTCCGATTCACCGGGTAAAATATCATTGGTCCCTTTTGGACGTTGGTAACTCATGCTCGTTCATCCTCCTATTGTTTGGGTCTTGCTCGTCATATACCTTCTGGCTGCTGCTCTATATGTATTGCTTTCTTGTCCGTACTGCTTGACAACAAAAAAACCCGCCCTTGTTTGTTCACAAGGGCGAGTTATCACACGCGGTACCACCTAAATTCGAGAAATTGCTTTCTCCTCATCACGATTAACGCTCGGTCACGGAACAGCTTTGCTTCTGTTCATCTCCAGATTGTCTTTCCTTTGTTTGCTCCTTCACTGCTTTCAGCCATGGCAGTTCTCTCTTTTAAGGGGGAAAATCAAAGTACTCGATCCTTCATCGATAATAGATATTATCTATAAACTACAAGAAACAAGGTGAAATGTCAAGATTTTTCAAGATTTTTTCAAACCTTTTGATCGCATATTTTCAGCCTTTTTTGTAAATAGTGGACGCGGTGATCATTCCATTGTACCAAGTAAAAAATGCGCGCCAAGTTTGCTTTGCTTTTCGTTCAAATTGGGTTATGCTGAGTAACAACCACAGCTAAAAAAAGGAGTCTGATTATGTCTTTATATCCTGGCTATATCCGCAAACCCCATTATTACGAAACCGATCAAATGGCCATCATTCACCACAGCAACTATATCCGCTGGTTCGAGGAAGCCCGTGTCGAACTTTTGGCTTATTTAGATTTGCCGTATCATACGATTGAATCAGTAGGCCTGATTGTCCCAGTTTTGGGTGTGTCTGCGCAATATAAACAAATGATTCACTATGAAGACGAAGTTTTGATCAAGGTATTGGTCGATAAGTACACAGGTACACGTTTGGATTTCCGCTATGAAATCTCTAAAACCAGCGATGGTCAATTGACGACGATCGGTACTTCTCAACATTGCTTCTTAGCCAAAGAGACAAACCGTCTGGTACAGTTAAAACGCCAATTCCCTGAGATCCATCAACGCTTTGCTGACTATGCTGCCCTGTCTGAAACTACGGCAAAAGAGGCCTGATCGAGGCATTATACTTGCTTTTTGAAACTGCTTTCGTATAATCAAAGGTAATTTCAGGGAAGGAAGATGGCGATGTACGTTATCAAAGTTTTGCATGGGTACATAGGCAAAGATGGTCGTCGCACACGTGAAAAAATTCCAGACAAATTATGGGTCTTTGAAGATCGGCAACAGTCCGAAGCATTTGCAGCTAAAATTGGTGGTCGCGTCAAACCGTTGAAAGAAGTCAAACAACATACGTAAACAAACAGCAGCTGGATTCTTTTATCAAAGAATCCAGCTGCTGTTTGTTATCTTCAAAGCGTTTAGTCATCGATTTCCGTTTCTAAGACTTCGCCAGTTTGGGCATTGATTTTGACATTGGTTTTGGTATTTCCCTCTTGCACCTTGACTTCCCAATACGTCACATTCATTTCTTTATCCAGATCCCAATCTGTGGCTTCGCCGCCACCCACTTCTTGGAGAGCGATATCGGATATTTCAGTCAAGGACAGTAAGTCTTGCGTGTCCAATTGATCTTCGGCCTTTTTGACGCCGTTTTGTTCATCTGCATCTAGTTTTTCTGTCCGCTCATCAGAAACCGATTTGGTTTCTGCATCGATCGTTAATTCATATTCGTTGGTATCGTCTACACCTTCGATTTTATAAAAGTAATTACCGAAAGTCGTGTCCAATTCCAAAGAAGTGACGACGGCATCCGGATACGTATCTTGAAAGATTTGGATAGCTTCATCCACAGTTACTGAAGGCAAGTCCCCTGTCGCATGTGCCGTCTCCCCGCTGGCGCTTTGCTCGGTTGAAGTTGTGGCAGACATTGCCGTTGACGCACTGCTGTCAGTGCTTTGTGCTGAGCTGCTTTGCGTCGTGTTTTGGGTGCATCCAGCCAATAATCCGAGAAAGGCAATCCCCATAAAAATCGTTGTTTTCTTCATTTGATGTTTCCTCCTATAAGCTTTCTTGTTTGTACCTTTAGCATACCAAGTACGCGATCAAAAAGAATCAAAAATGCTTGAAGGTTAGATGAAGAAATGTTCATTTATTCTTTACTCAAAGGAAAACAAACCGTAAACACACTTCCCTGCACTTGATTGTCCGTCACAGTGATCGTTGCGTGGTACTGATCAGCAATTTGCTTGACCAATGCTAAGCCGATCCCTGAACCGGCGATCTCACTCGATCGGGAATCCTCTACACGATAAAAGCGATCAAAGATCCGCTCTTTCTTATCATCAGGAACCCCTATGCCTTGATCCGCCACTGTCAAACATACCTGACTGCCTTGTTGACAAAAGCGCACATGGATCATCCCATCATCCGGGGAATATTTGGCTGCATTTTCCAGCAGATTTTGCGCAATTTGTTGAAAATCGGTTTTTACACCTTTCATCAGCAGTGGCTCGTCAATCGTATAATCGATGGTTTGCGGACTAACGATCG
The DNA here is from genome assembly GCF_001297065.1 of Enterococcus sp. RIT-PI-f. Classification (GTDB taxonomy): domain Bacteria; phylum Bacillota; class Bacilli; order Lactobacillales; family Enterococcaceae; genus Enterococcus_D. The sequence goes on from NZ_LHOX01000011.1 coordinate 82,167, forward strand.
CTTGTTTTTCGCATATTTCTCGGATCAGCTGGCCAACATTCAACGTTGCTGTCTCTCTCTTCACTTGTTGCCTGTCCATATCCAGTAATTGATTGCTCAAGCCCTCTAAGCGTTTGGATTCTTTATCGATAAAGGCTAGAGAGGATGGAATGATCTCCGGATGTGCCTCACTACGGCGCTGAATCAGTTGAACGTGTCCGCGAATCGCCGCTAAAGGTGTGCGCAATTCGTGTGATGCATCAGCGATAAACTGCTTTTCACGGGCGATCGTTTCCCGCTGGTCTTTCAGCAGTTGATTGAAAGAAACAGCGACTGATTGAATCTCAACAGGTTCGTCTACCACTGTTAACTCTCCCTGCCCACCCGACTCGATCGCTGTAATTTCACTGGCCATCAAGGTCAACTTTCGACTCCATTTGCCTACTCGCCAATATATCAACAGACTGCCGATCACAACCGCGGCAAGATTCAATAAGCTGCTGATCCACAACAACCCATAGGCCAATTCCACACTAGCTTCTGCATTCATCGCGACGTTGACTTGGTCTCCATTGATGCTTTCCGTTTTCGAAAAATAAACCCCTTCTTCACTAAAAACTACGCCTTCTAGCAAAGGCGTGATCTTGCCTGCAGCCAATGCAGAAAACACTTCCTGCCCCTCTTCGGATACGTAGACTGTGCCATCTGGCTGTTGTACCCGCAATGCATTTTCTTCATCTGCAGATACATAAGCATCGATCAAGGACGACCATCCGCTTGTTGCAGCATGCCCTTTTTCAATAGCCTCAAAAACATTGTCTGTTTGATCCTCGATCCGCTCATACAAAAAGCCAATCGACAGAACAATAAACACAACATTGAAAAACAGCATCACTGCGCCCAGCAGCAGCGAGAACTGCCGTGTCAGCTGAAACTGGGCGGTATGCCTCCACAGGGTCTTTTTGTTATTGCTCATTTGCTGCCCTCAAAACATAGCCCACACCACGGACAGTTTCAATGACCTCTTCTGTGATGTGTACAGCCAGTTTGTTGCGTAGTGTCCGAATGTAGACATCTACTACATTGGTTTGTCCGTCATAGTGATACCCCCAGATCTCATTCAATAAATCATCTCGGGTTTTGACAATGCCTGGTTCTTTCATTAATTCATATAAGATGCCAAATTCCTTTGGGGTCAGTTCAATGCGTTCGTCCTTGATCGTGACCAAATGTTTGGCCGCATCTAAGTGCAATCCACCAGCCGTCCATTGGGTTTGGCTGCTGTGCTGCAATTGTGCCATTTTCGCTATGCGCCGTTCAATCACACGAATTCGTGCAAACAGTTCTTCGATATCAAAAGGTTTGGTCAGATAATCATCTAAACCGACATCGAGTCCTGTCACAATATCCGCCGTTTGGTTTCGCGCTGTCATCATGATGATTGGCACCTCACTGTTTTTTCGTATCCGGCGCGCAACAGTCATGCCATCGTAAATAGGCAGCATCCAATCCAATAAAATCAAATCTATCGAAGTCACCTCTTCTTGAAACATCGTCAATGCTGCTTGACCGTCTTTGGCCCACAGCGTCTGATATCCCTCAAAATGCAATTCTTGTTGGATAAAACTAGCTAAACTTTCTTCATCTTCTACAATCAAGATTTTGAAAGACATATGCTCCCTCCTAACGCTCTCTTTTGTTCTATCTTACCGGATAATCTTTCTTGCCGCTAATCGATTGTGCCAAAATTTGATGAAGATTTTTTCATATAGTGATCGAATCACAAAAAAACCGTTCCCTCTGCAACAGGAACGGTCTATCAGATTGATCTTTGCTCATCGTCTGCCACCATACCTTCGGCCAAGCGAATCACTTGCGGACAGGTTCTTCGCAGAAATTCTTGATCGTGGCTGATCACTATAAGCAGATCCACTTCTTTGGCAACTTGCTGAAGTAACGTACTGACGGCTTCCATTTGCCGCAGATCCAATCCGCTGGTAGGTTCATCAAAAAACAAGAAACGTTTTCCTGATAACAAGGCACTGCCAATAGCCACTCGCTGTTTTTCGCCGCCAGATAAACTTTGCGGGTGACGTTGCAGCAATGCAGACAAATCCAGCAAAGCAACGATTCTTTCGAAGTCCGCCTGTTTCTCAGCTTTGATCAGCAACTCTTTTTCTACGGTCTCAAAAAACAACTGTAAATTGACATCTTGCATCACCAGAAAGCTATTTTGCAACAATTGTTTTTGCGAAATTGCTTGTCCATTTATATGAAAGGCAGTTTTTGACGCCTTCTTTAACCCTGATAACACTTGAACCAATGTTGATTTTCCCGCTCCATTGGGTCCTGTAATGCCGATTGCTTGTTTCATCGGTAAGGTTAACGCAGGGATCGAAACAGCCCAAGGACGGGTCGCTTTTTTTCTGGTTTGTTTGATCTTCAACCCTGTGATCACCAACGCTTCATTTTTTTCTGTATCAATGTATCCACCCTCATTAAAATCTACAGGTTCTTGCAGCTGCCTTAACCCCAGATCATGGATCATCTGCGGACTAAAGGAGAGGATTTCATTTGCTGGATAAAGCTTTTTGATCTGTCCTTCTTCAAGCAAACAATAGCGATCCGCTAATCCAGTCAGATACGCCAAGCGATGCTCCGCGATCACGATGGTTTTTCCTTGCTGCTTCAAGGCAATCAATGCATCAACCAACTTCGCCAATGCCCCATCATCCAGATTACTTGAAGGTTCATCCAATAAGAATACATCGTGGGGCAGCATCGCAGCCGCAGCCAGTGCCACAAGCTGCTGTTCGCCTCCAGACAAATCAAAGACACTAGCAGATAGTAAATGGGCAATCGCAAATTGTGCTGCCGTTTCCTTGATTCGCTGCCGAATCAAATGAGGGGCAATGCCAGCATTTTCCATTGAGAAGGCCAATTCAGCATAAACATCTGTGGTGAAAAACTGGGTCTTCGGATTTTGAAAAACGACCCCAATTTTTTGGGCATAGGCTGAAAAATCAGCTACCGGCAACGAGATATCGTCCACTTGGATCACACCGCTGACCGTTGCTGGATACAACTCTGGAATCAAGCCATTCAATACATTTAAGATCGTTGATTTACCGCTCCCGCTGGCACCGCACAAGACGATCACTTCGCCAGAGGGAATCATCACGGAGACATCTGTCAAAACAGCTCTTTTTTCTCGTATCACCTGAACATTTGCCAATCGAATCACGTAAGCCACACCCCTCCCAATAAAAAGCCGCAAAGGACCAACAAGACAAACGCATCACGCCATTGCAACTTTTGATCGTAGACAGTTGTATGCCGCGTGTCTGTCGCCAGCCCCCGCACCAATGCAGTGGCAGATAATTCAGTAGCGGTCTTTTCCGCAGACATCAGCAACGGAATCAACAGATATTCCAGGGATTGGATGGGATGCAAGAACAACGAAGCGCCATTCATGCCAATTCCCCGAAAGCGCATTGCTTGCCGGATCCGTTTAAAATCTTGGATCAATGTTGGGAAAAAGCGAAACAATACCGCCAATGGAACCAACAATACGTTGGGTATGTGGATTTTTTGCAAAGCCGCCATCCATTCGCTATTTCTCGTGCCGCTGACTGCGAAGACTGCTGCCATGATCGTGGGCAGCAACCGCCGATAGCCGACCGAAAAGAAATCAAGGATGAATACCCACAGATGATCACCTTGGGCAAACAATCGCTGGTCCGTCCAAGTCAAAAACAGAAACAATAGATACAATGCGAGCCCTTTTTTCCAAAAACCACTCCATACAAATAGCAGGAAGAGACATGTCACGAATAGACATTCCTCTTCCCAGCCAACGGGGATCATCATTGTAAAACTAGCGCAAAGAATCACAGCTAATTTGGTCCGGGGGTCAAAAACTGATTTATTCACCACAAGTCATCCTTTTTATTCTTGATCGGCAGGGCGAAAATGCTTGTCATATAACCGGCTGCCTATAAATAATCCCACAATGGCGCCTATCAAAACAGCCACTGCACAGAACACAAACATCGCCGTCGTCGTATGAGCAAAGACTCCATTGATGTAGGCCTCATCTTTTCCTCGGGCAATCAAAGAATCTATATAAGCATTCTTCATCAGCCATAACGGCAAAATCGGTCCCATCAAGCCAAAACTAAACACAATATAACTGACCATCACCTTGACTTGTGCCGCCAATTTTGTACGATAGAGAATCAAGTCTGCAGCAAGTGCGCACAGCATATTGGGTAAAAATGCCAATGGAAAGTGGCCTGAAATCAAAAAAAAGAGCCCGACAACGGTACCCATAATGGTGATAGCGCCAAATTTTGGTACTTTGTTCAATAAAATAAGATAAATCACACCCGAAAATAATGCCGATACTGCAGGAATAAATAAATTATGAAAACCAGGGATCACGAATCTTAAGATCAATAAACAGACACTCATCAATAGAAAGTAAATAGCCGTATAAATCCCAATTGCAATCAAATCTTGTACCTTTAACTTCTTCACTGTTGATACGCTCCTTTTGTTGAACAGAGAGGATATACAACCATTTGCCTCACTCTGTCCCTTACGCAAATTCTTTGTTACAAAGTTTGAGTATAGCATAAATGGCACCACAAACAGATGAAATATGCTCGCAAGGAGGCACGCCGCTCCTTGCGATTGCTTTTTCATCCTCTTCTCACTCTTTTTACGGCATGCATGATTGATCAATAAGCGGAAGATTGATAGGCACCGACATCGATTTGATCCGCTACAACCCGTGGATTCCCTGCAAAATCTTTGTCGCCTACCCAAGCATTGACTTGTGCTGCACCAATGGCTTCGGAGTTTGCTTGTAATCGAAAATCATCTTTGTCCTCATCTACGAATAATGGTGAACCAGTATAATTATGCGCTGTAACGATATGGGTCAAATCGCCATCAAATACTTGTCCTTGATAAAAAATATTGTTCAATACCTGATTGCTGTTGGTCTGTGCATGGTATTGAACCAACACATGGACAGCATTGTCTACCAACGTATTATTCGTGATCACAATATCTTCTGCACGCCCTCGAGAGGCATCGTATCCCCCAAATGCAATCCCCGCAATGGCTTGACACCGGTAGACCAAGTTGTTGCGAATGGTGATCTGCTTGGTCGTTTTGCCCTTATGTTCACTAGCAGCTTCAATGCCAATATCACAAGCATAGACTGTATTGCCTTCGATCACGATATCTTGCCCACCATCGACATAAATGCCAGCTGCGGAAGCTTCCATATAAGACGGATTCTCTTTGGTTGAATTTTGCCATACACGGTTTCCTATGCAAATACCTTTACGCACACGATCGTTTTCCGCGGCAGTTCCTTCAAACCCGATAAAATCAATGCCTATATTATCATTTTGATAGACCTCATTTTGACTAATCAAGAATTCCTCAACATGGCCATTTAAGACAACAGCTTCGCTCAAACCCAACCGATTTTCAAAAACACGGCAATTAGCAATGACCAAGTCGTGGATCGGGTGATCTTTATCGGTTCCATAAACTGCGATACCATGCGCATTGGCAGCTTCTACATTGCGATTGGTCGTACTGATCTTAGAGACGTCACAGTCCGAGATGTTCAGATGATGGCTCGCTCCTGTGATCAATATGCCCACCGGGACTTGATCATTATCAGAAGTCAAATTGCTGAAAGACAATCCTGAAATGTGGATATAAGACTGGTCATTGATATTTACCAATCCTTCCATATCATCTGTAAGCATTACGGCACCGCCATCGATGGTCACAACCTCATCTTGGTAGTTGGTCAGTGTCAGCCACGCTTCTGCCGTTCCCGAACGATCAAAAGTCAATTGTTCATGATATGTCCCACCCCTGACGGTGATGGCATCGCCAGGCTGGGCAGCGGCTAAAGCTGCACGGATGGTTTGGTACGGCGCCGCAAATGAGCCATCCCCGTCATTTTGACTCGTTTGATCTACATAAACATCTCGTGTATTTTTGACATCGAGCTCCTCGAAATCAGCCACGGATATATCTCCCGGTACGGCATTTGGCTGCATTCCACGACCGTAAAGGAAAGCAAAACCAACCATACTGATGCCTATCGTCAGTATAACAATGCCCTTGACTAAATTATTTTTCATTTTCCCTCCATGGCACAATGCATAGTTTTTTTTGTGTGATGCCTCTTATTGTAGCAGAGATCATTGTCTATAGCTTTGCTTATTGATTGATTCAGTGGACTTTCCTAACTAGAACGCGGTGTGGCAGATAATTTCATAAACAAAAAACCTCACTTCATCTGAAGTGAGGACATTGATTATTTGTTTAAAGCGTCTTTTGCTTGGTCAGCTAAAAAAGTTAAATAAGATTTACTTCGTTGTGGGCACAAAAAAAGCCAGACGCATCCGACTTTTTCAAGTGCAAACCGAAGTAATACACCGCTATTTAATGAACCAATAGTACCATGAGGCATTTAAAGAGTAAAGAAAATTATATTATCCAATTGCAATATAGGTTTGTAATCCTGCTATTTTTCTTCTAGCATCAGTACCCAATATTTCACTATAAGCATGCATTGGAATAGATAGATACAGGTGTTCTCTTTTTTTATCAAAATTTGATACAATACGCTTCAACTCTGTTTTTGTTGTATACTGTATTTTCATTAAAAATATGAGTAATACTAAAAAGTCTACTATACTTTCAAAATCAATAGGTTTGATCCCAGTTGCACTTTCTAAAAAGCGAATAAATTGAGAAGAAAAATTTCTATTATTAAATCTGCAATCAAAAATCATAGAATTATGCATGGTTGCGTTTCTTAGTCCAGTTAAACTGAAAATAATATTCTCCAGCATTCTTCCATTTTGATTAAAACCAGTGTGATGCATATTCAATATTTCCGTAAACTGAATTCTATATGAAACATCCATACATGAGATAAAATTACCAAACTCTCCCATAGTTGTTACTTCAAAGTATGCCCATAGAGGAAGTGGCTTACTACTGTGAAAAAAGTGCTGAATACATGGATGGGCTTTAGAATAGTTATACGCAATAGTACTATCTATCTTATTTCTTAATTCTAACTTCTTATTCAAATATTTTTTAAAATCCTTACTGCCTACAGACTTTGCTTCATAATCATTTAATTTCTTTTGATAAATACTTTCTAAATCGGATTCATTATTTTTAACCAAAAAATCAATCAAGCGATTCTTTAAAGAGGTTTCTATCCTCATGAGCAAAGGATAAAATATTGTTTTCACTTCAATATCAAAATCATAAATAGCTTTTACTTCTTGAAAAGTATGATAATTTTGCAAATTTGAACTCCGCTTAATATACCTACTTGCTTTGTATCCATGATAATACCCCATATTTAAAAGGTCTTGCTTTTCCGTAGTTCCGTTGATATCTATGCCATGAGAATTGCGAATATGTCTCATTAAACCATCTGTACTCTTTCCTTTTTTCATTCTTCACCCCAACTTCCTTACATACTAATGTCTACAAAAATTATAGTCGCAATCTTTCCTTCTTTAACGTGCAAATTGACTTGTTCATTCTAATGCCTTTCCTTAATTGAAAATTTTATGCTTTAAGAAAACATACGCTAAAAGTGAACAGTTTTTATTATATCCATCCATACTGCATGAATTGAAATAGATCATTATTTAGCGATACGAGGGCTTAGAAAGATAATAAATAGTAAGATGAATATTTTAAAAATGGGGAAATCACCATTTTTAAAACAAAAACCCCCGCTCAATGAGCGGGGGTTAACGTTGTTACCAACGATTGATTATTTGTTTAAAGCGTCTTTTGCTTGGTCAGCCAATGCAGTAAATGCTGTTGCATCGTTTACAGCCAAGTCAGCTAACATTTTGCGGTTGATGTCGATTTCAGCTAATTTCAAGCCGTGCATCAATTTTGAGTAGCTTAAGCCATTCATACGAGCCGCTGCGTTGATACGCGCGATCCATAATTTACGGAAGTCGCGTTTCTTTTGACGACGATCGCGATATGCGTAACTGTATGATTTCATTACTTGTTCTTTTGCTGTTTTAAATAAAGTGTGTTTAGAACCGTAGTAACCTTTTGCTAATTTAAGCACTTTTTTACGACGTTTACGAGTTACTGTTCCACCTTTAACACGTGCCATGTATAATTCCTCCTAATTTGAAAATCACTCATTATTTGTTGACGTAAAGACTGGTGACGCAATTATTTCATGCGTGCTAATTGTTGACGGATACGTTTGTAATCGCCAGCTGAAACCATTGAAGCTTTACGCAATTGACGACGTTGTTTTTTTGTTTTGCCGTGGAAACGGTGACTAGTAAATGCACGGAAGCGTTTCAATCCGCCGCCGCCAGTACGTTTGACGCGTTTTGCTAATCCGCGGTGTGTTTTTTGTTTTGGCATAACTAATTTCCTCCTCAAAATCTTTCGTTATCTGACTTTAAACTGAAACTCAGTGAGTCATTATTTATCGTTTTTTGGTGCTAATACTAAGAACATACTGCGGCCGTCCATTTTGGGCTTTTGCTCAACGGTTGCCAAATCAGTTGTTTCCTCAGCTAAACGATCCAACACTTTCTGACCAATTTCTTTATGGGTAATGGCACGGCCTTTGAAACGGATAGAAGCTTTCACTTTATCACCTTTTTCAAGGAATTTACGTGCATTACGCAATTTTGTGTTGAAATCATTCACATCGATCGTTGGACTTAAACGAACCTCTTTGATACTGATTACTTTTTGTTTCTTACGCGCTTCGCGGTCTTTCTTTTGTTGCTCGAAACGGTATTTTCCGTAATCCATAATTCTTGCTACTGGCGGTTTTGCATTTGGTGCCACCAATACCACGTCAAGGTTTGCTCGTTCTGCAATTTGTAATGCTTCAGCTTTACTCTTTACACCAAGTTGTTCGCCGTTTTGATCAATCAAACGCAATTCACGTGCACGAATGCCGTCGTTTACCATCATATCCTTTGCTATGGTCATTCACCTCCGAGTTTTTTGAGAGAAAGAAAAGCTTGTCGATTCGAAATCAGACAATAAAAAAAACGAGTTCTTCACGAACCCGCACGTATTCCATACAAATAAATGATTGGAATCCTATTCTGCCCAGCAAGATCATCACTCAGGCGAGAAGCGGGTGCTTCTACTTTTATTTCTCAACTCTTATAGTATACAGTCTTCCACACCACTTGTCAATGTTTTTACACAAAAAAACCGAGGCACTTCACCTCGGCTCTTAAGATTATTCAGCTTTCAATGCAGCCATTGTAATGTAGTTGTATGGTTGGTTGAAATGCGGTAAGAAGAAAATGTCTAGTAATTTCATCTTGTCGATGGTCACGCCTTCTTCGATCGCCAATGAGAACATGTGGATACCCATCGCAATTTCAGATGTGCGTGATGCCATTTGTGCCCCTACGACGCGACGAGAGTCTTCTTCATAAACGATCCGGATCTTCACTGTCGCATTTTCTTTCATGAAGCCTGGTTTTTGTGTATCTTCATAATCTGAATATTTCACTTTCAACCCGTTGCGTTCAGCTGCTTCCACAGATAAACCAGTTGAAACCATGTTATAACCGAAAATTGAAATACCGTTTGAACCTTGAACGCCTGTTGATTCTAATGAAGTGCCGCCAATGTTATGGGCAGCAACGATTCCTGACCGAACCGCATTGGTTGCCAATGCAATATAAGTTGTTTGTTGTAAAGCATTTGAGTAAACTGTCGCACAGTCACCCACTGCATATACGTCCGCATCACTTGTTTGTTGGTGACGGTCTACTAGGTATGCCCCGTTCGCAAACAATTCTAAGTGATCTTTGCCTAATTCGTTGTTTGGCAAGAAACCGATCGCGTTGATGACTAAATCAACTGGGTATTCACCACTGTCAGTGACAACTGCTTCTACTTTATCTGTTCCTTTGTATTCACGCGCCAATTCGCCGAAATGCAATTCAATGCCATTGTCTGCTAGGTTGACATCCATATCGTCAGTGAACCATTTGTCATAGTAGTTTGGCAATGCACGTGTTGCTGCATCAAACAATAGAACATTTTTGCCGCGGCGTTTTGCTGCTTCCGCAATCTCTACACCGATGTAACCAGCACCGATGACTGCTACGTTTTTGACTTCATCTGAAGCCAATTCTTTATCCACAGTTTGACCATCTTGGAATTTTTTCAAGAAATGGATGTTCTTCAAGTCACGACCAGGTACTTTAGGTGAGATTGGTACAGAACCTGTTGCAATCACAACTTTATCGTAAGATTCAACGACTTCTTCACCAGATTGTGTCACAGCGTGAACTTCTTTTTTAGCAAAATCGATATGGTCAACAATTGTTTCCATGTAGATTTTAGCACCTTTGGCTTCAAAGTCTTCGCGTTTGGTATAAAATAATCCTTCATATGAGTCGATTTGACGACCAACCCATAAAGCAGTCCCACAACCTAGGTAGCTCAAATTGGTATTTCGATCGATCATAACTACTTCTTGATCTTGATAATTGTCTAATAATGTATTAGCGGCTGCGATCCCTGCATGGTTCGCACCGATGATGACTGTTTTTGTCATGGAAAATTTCCTCCTTTTGTTTACATTGTCATTATAGCTAGATTGTGAAAAGAACTACTATCAACTTTTTCGGGTTTTTCAAAAAAATTGACAGTTTTCGCAAGACTCCCCCCTCTTTATTGCATGAAACTGATGGATAAATAGACCCGACAATCTCGTCCGAAGACAAGATTGTGAATTTTAGAATAAATTTTATGCTCGGTTTCGACCAATTTAAAAGCATTCCTGACTGCCATTGAATAAATTTCACAATCTCAAACAAAGATTCAGCAAGAATACATCCCGCAAATCACCCCTCATGGTATACTAGAAAAAAAAGTAGGAAAGGAACATTCTATGACTAAAAAAAATCTACCCCTCCCTCCATCGCTTCCGACACTCATTTCAGATGATTTTTATCTTGAAGAGGAAAAAATATTCGAAGGGGCGCTTCTTGAGGACGCTGATTGCAGTTATGACACGTGCAAAAATTTGCTTTTAAAGCAATGCCAACTCAAAAAAATCACCCTGCAAAAAACCCGACTTGAACAATGGGAATGTCAACATGTCGTGTTTGAGCAGTGTGATTTTTCGAATCTTGAATGTTACGGCGCTAGTTTTCATCGGGTGGTCTTTAAGCAATGCAAATTGACTGGCACCAATTTTGCGGACAGTTACTTTCGCGATTGTACCTTTATCGATTGCACCGCCAACTTCTCTTCCTTCAGCAATACCAATATACGCACCATGCTGATCGATCATTGTCAGTGCAACGATAGTGAATTTACAGAAGTCGATTGGAAGCACCTGACCCTAAAGGAAAACCAGCTGAATAACAGCAATTGGTTCCATACAAAATTGGCATCATTAGATTTCAGAAGCAATCGCTTTGAGAAAATCGCCCTTTCTATGGCGCAGCTGAAAGGACTTGTCGTTGATCAAGAACAAGCCTTGATCATTGCCGCAGGTTTGGGCTTAGTCATCGATTAGCGAATGCGCCGCCAAAGGGCTACTAGCATCCAAATCGACAGCACCAAACTGATCAGCAAAGCGATCCCCCAGCCAAATACAGAATTGGTAAAGGGCAAAGGTACGTTCATGCCGAAGAAGCTAGTGACGATCGACGGTACGGTCAACAACAAGGACCAAACTGTCAAAAATTTCATGGTATCGTTCAAGTTATTGTTCAACAAGTTGTTGTAAGTGCCTGACAGCTGTTCCAAAATCTGAAAAGCCAGCTGCGTCATTTCCACCGCTTGCTTGGCTTCGATCAGTGCATCATCCAGTTGCTCTTTTTCGTCAGCATCCATCAAGCGGTATATCGACAGGGCTTTGATTTGTTCCAACAATACTGCATTTTGTTTGGAAGCAGACACCAAAAAGACAAGCCCCACTTCTAAGTCGGACATCTGCAATAGATTCTTGTTCGTTGTTTTTTCGCGTAGTCTTTGATTGAGTCGAATACGGTCACTATTGACTTCTTCTACCAGCGGGAAGAACGTCCCTGATATCAAAAATAGACTTTGAAACAAAAAGTGGATGGGTGTTTGCATCGGTGATTGCATGATCAGACGCTCCATCATTGGAATCACATATTGTGTATGCTGTGAAGAGAAGGTAAACAATTGCTGTTTTTTCAAAATAAAGGTTATCGGACTTGTTTCAAAGTGATTGTCCCGTTTGTCTTGCTGCGGGACATTGTACACCACCAACAAGGCAGCTTCATCCGTATCATATTCCACCCGTGCGCGTTCATTTTTGTCCAATGAATAGGTCAGCATCTCATCTGACAAGTGGTATTCTTTTTGTAAAGCAGTAATACTCGCGGCATCTTGTTGGTCCACTTGGATCCATTCGTAGTTGCCATCATTGAATAAATGTTTCTTTTCCAAAGCGTTCCCTCCAGTCTTCCTTTCTATTATAAAAGAAAAAAAGCCCAAAGCCCACTTATAAGCGGTCTTTGGGTCAATCGATCAATTAGCGTACGCCTTTCAATGCGTCTTCTACCATGGTCAACACGGCTTGTGCAGCTTCCGGATCTTCGACAAAATTGAAACGATCGCCGTCGATTTGAATTTTGGGACTCTCGTTATAGTCCGCATACCATTGATCATAGCGCTTATTCAATTCTTCATAATAATCGTACAATGTTGGATCGAAGGTCAACTGCTCGTACTCCCGGCCGCGTTTTTGGATCCGTTCTAGCATCGTGTCAAAAGATACTCGGATATGTACCAATAGATCAGGATGTTTTTTGTAGGCCGCATAGGGTAATTCTTCCAACATGTTGGCCAATAATTCGTCATAGACTTTAACTTCTGTATCAGTTGCTCGTCCCAAATCAGCATTTAAATGGAACAATAATGAATCTTCGTAAATCGAACGATCCAGCACATTGTTGTCGTCTGTCATGGCTTTCTTGATACTATCAAATCGTTTATTCAAAAAATATATTTGCAGTAAAAACGCATATTTGTTTGGATCTGCATAAAATAATGGCAGCACTTCATTGTCATCGATCGATTCATAAAAGGCTTCACTGCCTAAATGATTGGCAATCAATGCTGTTAAACTTGATTTGCCGGCACCAATCGTTCCTGCTAATACGATCACGCTCATATCCCCCAACTCACTTACACTAAATATTGTATGTTTCTTTTGCGATATCAACTATACAACACTATATCTTGTACCGTCAACTAAAATTAATGAAGCATACATCAAGTTTTTTTTCAATAAAAGTTTAAAGATTTTTGCTTTTTTTGCAAATCTCTGTCGGAATGCTTAACGAATCAGTCATCTTCTAGTAGAATAGGAAAGGATCTTTCATTCAATTTAATTTTTGTCAGTCGTTTTTTACGATAATGATAGTTAAAAAAGACATAGGTGGGCTACGCTCCCTAAAGAAATGAGGAAAAACATGTCAGTCGGTAGTGGCATAGCTACGGGTAAAATCATCTTGATGGGGGAACATGCTGTTGTCTATGGAGAACCAGCGATTGCCTTCCCTTTTTCGGGGGCAAAAGTCCAAGTCGAAATCATCGATAGTACAACCAATACATTGATTTCAAGCTATTTTCATGGTTCGTTATCGGATGCCCCTCCACATATGAAGAATGTCAAAACATTGTTACTGCGGTTGCAGCAGGATTTTCAGACGGCGCCGTTTCAAACGACGATCGTCAGCACCATCCCTTCTGAACGAGGAATGGGCTCGAGTGCAGCAGTAGCAGTTGCTTTGACCCGGGCTTTTTTTGATTGGATCGATCATGCGTATACCAAAGAAGAATTGATGGTCTATGTTGATTTTTCTGAGAAAATCGCCCATGGCAATCCGAGCGGCATCGATGCAGCCGCAGCCAGCGGACATGATGCGATCTATTTTATCAAAGGTCAGCCAATCACTTCTTTCCCCTTAACGATCGATGGCTACTTATTGGTCGCAGATACCGGAATCAAAGGACAGACCCGTGAAGCAGTCAAAAGTGTGGCACATCTTTTCGATACAGAACCCACGGTAGCTCGTCAAGCGATCCAGCAGTTGGGACAGGAAACAAAGGCAGCCAAGCAAGCTGTGATCAACAATCAGCTAACTGCCCTAGGTCAGGCTATGGATCATGCCCATCAGGCGTTGCAACAATTGGGCGTCAGCAATGATCGCCTGGATCATTTAGTCGCCACTGCAAGACAGCAGGGTGCCTATGGTGCCAAATTGACCGGTGGCGGTCGCGGCGGTTGTTTGATCGTCTTGACCGATACCAGAGAAAAGGCTGAAACGATCAGCCATATTTTATTGTCCGAAGGCGCCCGTGCGACTTGGATACAAGGATTAGGAGTTTATGAACATGTATAAAGGGAAAGCACGTGCCTATACGAATATCGCGTTGATCAAGTATTGGGGCAAAAAAGATGAAGCACTGATTTTACCGATGAACAATAGTCTGTCTCTCACGTTAGATGCGTTTTATACAGAAACATCTATCACGTTTGCAGAAGACTTCGCAGAGGACCGATTTTTCTTAGATGGCATAGAACAATCTGCAGCAGCTACCAAAAAAATCAGCGCATTCTTAGATATGATCCGTTCCGAAGCAGACTGTCCGCTCTATGCCTCCATCGACAGCCGCAACTTCGTGCCGACAGCTGCTGGTTTGGCCTCTTCTGCAAGTGGGTTAGCTGCTTTAGCAGGCGCTTGTAACGAGGCTTTGAACATGCAGCTTTCAGTGGAGGAACTATCCCGTTTGGCACGGAAAGGATCTGGATCCGCCTGCCGCAGTATATATGGCGGCTTTGCTGAGTGGCAGCAAGGAACAGATGACACCTCTTACGCTTTGCAAGTAGCATCAGATGATTGGGAAAATGACTTGAGCATGATTTTCATCTTGATCAATGACCAAGAAAAGGAAGTCTCCAGCCGCGATGGGATGCGCCGGACGGTGGAAACATCTAGTTTTTATGATGGTTGGCTGACCGCTGCAGCAAAAGACTTGGTGACGATCAAACAAGCGATTGCTGACAAAGATTTTGCTGCTTTGGGCGCTGTCACCGAGGCCAATGCGTTGAAAATGCATGGGACGACCTTAGCTGCCCAGCCGCCTTTCACATACTGGTCACCAGAATCGCTGCGAGCGATGGATTGCGTCCGACACATACGCCAACAAGGTCTGCCTTGTTACTTTACGATGGATGCCGGACCAAATGTCAAAGTCCTGTGCCAAAAGCGAGACGAACAAGCGATTTTAGACGCATTGCAAGCCAACTTCACACCAGAACAGCTGGTATTGGCGCACGCTGGTTCTGGACTGACTGCATTACCCTTAGAGAATGACGTACCAAAAATGAGCAAATAGGAGTGTCGACATGATTGAACTATCTGTCCCGGGAAAATTATTTATTGCAGGTGAATATGCGGTGGTTGAGCCTGGTCACCCCGCGATTATCGTAGCCGTTGACCAATTTATCAATATCACGATCGAGCAAGCCAAGAAAAACGGCAGTATCCAATCTGCTCAATATAGTGACTTGCCTATCCGTTGGACCAGACGCAAAGGAGAACTTGTTTTAGATCACCGTGACAATCCTTTCCATTATATTTTGGCCGCTATTCGCTTAACAGAAAAGTACGCACGAGAAAAAGGGACTACTTTGTCCTTTTATGATTTAAAAGTGACCAGTGAATTGGATAATTCCAATGGCCGGAAATATGGTCTAGGTTCTAGTGGTGCAGTGACGGTGGCCACCGTCAAAGCATTGAACTTGTTTTATCAGTTGAACATGGATCGATTGACACAATTCAAAATTGCCGCTTTGGCTCATTTAGCGATACAAGGCAATGGCTCTTGCGGTGACATCGCGGCCTCATGTTATGGCGGCTGGTTGGCATTTTCGACCTTTGACCATGACTGGGTCTTGACGCAACAGAAACAACGCTCGCTGACTGATTTGTTGGCAGCGGACTGGCCAGGATTGTCGATTCGCCCGCTCACCGTTCCGAAAACATTGCGATTGCTGATTGGTTGGACAGGCTCTCCCGCTTCTACTTCTGATTTAGTCGATCAAGTGTATCAATCAAAAGAAGCCAAGGAAACTGCCTATGCTGATTTTCTCAATGCCAGCAAATCTTGTGTCAATCGGTTGATCGATGGCTTCTTGAATGAAGATAGCCGAACAATCAAAAAAATGATCACTGAAAACCGCAAGTTATTGGTGGGATTATCTGCCCTGACTGGTGTGTTGATCGAAACCCCCGCCCTCAAAAAACTATGCGACTTAGCAGAAACCTATCGCGGTGCAGCCAAGTCTTCTGGTGCCGGCGGTGGTGACTGCGGGATCGTGATCGTCGATCAAAAAACGGGGATTTTGCCTTTGATGAGCGCCTGGGAAAAAGCGGCTATCATACCGTTGCCATTACATGTCTACCACTATCGGGAGGATCAAGTATGAATCGAAAAGATGAACACGTATCTTTAGCCAAAGCGTTTCACAAAGATCGCAGCAATGACTTTGATGCGGTTCAGCTTGTCCATCATTCCTTTCCGGGAGTAGATGTTGACCAAGTGACCATCGCAACCACATTATTCGACCGCTCCTTCACCAGCCCTTTTTTTATCAACGCCATGACTGGCGGCAGTCCAAAAACCAAAGAGATCAATCGCGATTTGGCGGAGATTGCTCAAGCGTGCGACTTGATGATGGCGACAGGCTCTGTATCAGCGGCGCTGAAAGATTCATCTGTTTCTGATACATTCACCGTCGTCAGAGAGACTTTTCCCACTGGCTTTTTGCTTGCCAATATCGGTGCTGGCAGCCCTGTTGAGAATGCGCAGCGGGCAATTGATTTGTTTCAAGCTGATGCCTTGCAGATCCACCTGAATGCCCCCCAAGAATTGGTCATGCCTGAAGGGGATCGTGACTTCCGCCAATGGTTGACCTTATTAGAAAGAACTGTTGCCCAGGTCAATGTCCCTGTGATCGTGAAAGAAGTCGGTTTCGGCATGTCGCGGGAAACCATTCAGCAGTTGCTGGATATTGGCGTTGAAACCATTGATGTTGCAGGCAGTGGCGGTACAAGTTTTACGCAAATCGAAAATGCCCGTCGCAAAAAGCGCGAAATGGCTTATCTCGATCATTTTGGTCAATCCACGGTGATTGCATTGTTGGAAGCCAATGAAGTCAATCAAACTTTCACTCGCATCGCGTCGGGAGGGATACGAGATGCCTTCGATATTTTCAAAGCCCTTTGCCTCGGCGCCAAAAGCGTTGGTTTATCTGGTACGATCCTGAACCTTCTATTGACCAAAGGCAAAGAGGAAACGATTGCCACCATTCAATCTTGGCAAGCAGAATTGACCTTGCTTTATGCCATGGTTGGGCAGTCCCAGACCAGTGACTTGACGAATGTGCCTTTGGTACTTAGCGGACCTGTCAAAGACTGGTGCGAAGCAAGACGTATTCCTTTAACCACTTATAGTTTCCGTTGATCCATCCTATCTTTACGAAGAACGTCTGATTCTCCTTGAGTCAGACGTTCTTTTTTCTGGCCTTTCAGCCAACGATAGCTTTGATAATCACTTTCATTATCAAGTAGCCTATTTTTTTACAATCAAAATGCCCAATATGCTATGCTGAAGATAAAGCAGACAGTGCTCAAAAAAAGAAGGAGGCGTTCTGATGCTTAAATCAACCAGTTCAGCCATGATATCTACCCTAATTTGCCTTATTCTCATGATTGTAGGCGCTACTTTATCCTATCTTGCCTTGCCTTTCAGTGAAGCGGCCTATGGATTGGCGATCCTTGCCGGTGGTTGGAAACAAACATGGGCAGGGATCGAGGAGTTGTGGACAGATAAATCACTCAATGTTGATTTGTTGATGGCGTTAGCTGCAATTGGTGCCTGTACCATTGGTCACTGGTTCGAAGGTGCCATGCTGACTTTTATTTTTTGCCTGAGTGGTGCACTGGAAGAATATACCACCAACAAAAGCACCCGTGAAATCAGTTCCTTGATGGCTTTGAAACCTACCACTGCACAGCGTGTGCTGTCAGATGGGCAACTGAAAGAAGTAGCCGTCGAAGAATTGGCTGTGCATGATACGATCATGGTAGCCAAAGGCACTGCTATTCCTATTGATGGACAAATCATCCATGGTATCAGCACTGTCGATGAAGCAGCCCTCAGCGGTGAATCATTGCCCGTAGATAAGCAACAAGGAGATACAGTCTATGGTGGAACGATCAATTTAGGGCAGCCGTTATTGATCACTGTCACCCACACGAGTGAACAGACACGTTTTGCCAAGATCATTCAACTTGTCGAAGAAGCCCAGCAACTCCCTAGCCAAACCGCTACACTCATTGAAAAAATCGAAAAGATTTATGTGCCCATCGTCATGGGTATGGTGCCATTGATGATCATCTTGAGCACGTTATATACGGATTGGGGATTTCAAGAAAGTTTTTATCGCGGTATGGTATTACTCGTTGTTGCCTCGCCTTGTGCATTGGTGGCTTCAGCTACACCCGCAACGCTGGCCGCAATCTCCCACGCTGCCCGGATCGGTGTCCTTTGCAAAGGTGGGCAAGCATTAGATACTTTCGCCCACATGAAGGCGATCGCTTTTGATAAAACTGGCACTTTGACCAATGGTCAACCTGTTGTTTCAGATGTTGCTTTTTTTGAGGACATCCCCGATCTGCCTCGTTTGATCGTAGGCATGGAGTCCCAATCTGCGCATCCCTTAGCAGAAGCAATCAAAAAGTTTTACGCCGACACGGAGCCATTACCAATGAAAGTGAATGAACACGCAGGAGTTGGATTGACTGCAGACGTTCAAGACCACCATTGGCAAATAGGCAAAGAAGCCATTACAGCCGATTTATCCCCGCAGCAAACGGCGCAACTGGATCAACTAAAAGCCCAAGGAAAAACGATGATCTATATCAACCGAGATGGGCAACTTGTTGGCTATTTGGCATTATTAGATCAACCTCGGACAGATGCCCAAGCATGCATCCGTTATTTTCGTAAACTAGGTGTCCACACAACCATGCTGACAGGCGATCATCAAGGCACTGCCCAACGTGTGGCCGCAGAAATCGGCATAGATGACTATCTCAGTGACTGTCTGCCCGATGAAAAAACGACGGCCATCAAGACATTGAAAGCGCGGTATCAAGTCAATGCCATGATTGGCGATGGCATCAATGATGCCCCTGCACTTGCCACCGCTAGTCTGGGTATCGCTATGGGAGAAGGAACAGATGTGGCCATGGATGTCGCTGATATCGTGTTGATGAAAAATGATCTGTTGCGTTTAGTCGACTGTCATCGTTTAGCCCTTAAATTACAGCGGATCATCAAACAGAACATTCTTTTTTCCATTGGCGTGATCCTTCTATTGATCGCCTCGAACTTCTTACGTTTCTTGTCACTGCCCCTCGGTGTGATTGGTCATGAAGGCAGTACGATCCTAGTGATCCTCAATGGCTTGCGGCTCTTGATTCCCCTCAAAAAAGAGCAGCATCTGCCGACCCCTCACTGTGATGATTGCGTCTTGTATCAAAAAATGCAGCACATCTAAAAAACGGATGTGCTGCATTTCTTTTATTTACTTTGTTTAAGCCCTTCTTGCTCAGCAAACAATTTGCCATCATACATTTTGAAGAAAGGGTAATAACAGACAATCGATACACCCAAATTGATCAACGCGATCAATACGGCGCGAAAATCGCCGCCAGTACCTAAGAAAGCCCCAATACCAAGGGGAGAGATCCAAGGGATACCTGTGATGATTTTGCTGACAAAGCCAACGGATGACGCAAAGTACGCAATGGATGCCGTAATCATGGGCGTCACAATAAATGGGATGATCAAGTATGGGTTATAGACGATCGGTGCCCCGAAGATCACCGGTTCATTGATATTAAATAATCCTGGTAAAATGGCTGCTTTCCCCAATACTTTCAATTGCTGCGATTTGGCGACAAAGAGCATTAGTAAAACCAAGCCCAATGTACTGCCAGCTCCGCCAATAAAAATATACATATTCACGAAATCCCCCGCAAAAATATTGTTTGCGCCATCAATGTTTTCCGTCAAGGCAACCAATAAAATCGGGTTGATAAAACTATTTTTGATCACTGCCGTTCCATGAACACCGACTGCCCATAATAGATGGATCAGCAACATGATCACCATGATCCCTAACCATGACCCCGTCAAATCTTTCACAAATTCAAACGGTTTTGAAAGCAAGCCATGCAGATCCGTATGGAACAAAGCTAAGACGCCATTGATGATCACCATCAAAAAGGCAATCAAGATTGCCGGGATCAATGAAGCAAATGCCTTGCTGACACCATCCGGCACCCCCTCAGGCATTTGGATCGTGATATTATGTTTGACACACAAGCGATAGACGGTTGTTGCCAAAACAGCGGTAATGATACCGATAAAAATCCCAACGCCGCTGAAACGCGTGATCCAACCGCCAACAGCGATACCATTATACACAATGGCTGTATCACTTTCAGTTTGAAGCAATTGCGCTGCCCCGTCTGTGATATCCACTTGAATGATCGTCATCAAGAACGCGTACAAGCCCAGGATCGCCCCGACAAAGCTGCTGACACCCAGCTTATCCTCTTTACGATAGATCTCAGTCAAGTAATAGCCCGTTGCCAAGCAATAAAAGACCGCAATCGAGCCAATCGACATCGTTGTCGCCACCGTATACAAAGGGGAAAATTTCAAAATCGTTCCTTCAAAAAAACCAGCTAACGGTGGGATGATCTGGGGCAGATTATTGATAATCAAAAAGATAGAACCCACGATCGTAAATGGCACCGTAATAATACCGGCTTGCATGATCGCCCGGATAAAGCGCAGATTCGCCACTTTATTCAAAGGCGGCATCAGGCGTGTTTCTAAAAAACCAAAGACACTATTCATTTTTTACTCCTCCAACCAAGGGCTCACCCTTCTTTGATTAATGTTTGATACCAATAAAAACTATCTTTCCGATACCGTTTTTGTGCCTTCTCGTCATCATCTGTCCGATCGACATAAATAAACCCGTAGCGCTTTTTGATCCCTTCATGGACGCTGATCAAATCGATTGCCGACCAAGGACTATAACCAATCAGTTCTACGCCAGCATTGATCGCTGCCAAGCATTGCGCTGTATGCTGTGCCAAATAGTCGATACGATAATCATCATGGATTTTTTCGTCCGCTGTTAATTGATCCTCCGCACCTAAACCATTTTCAGTTATGATAATAGGCAAATGATAGCGGTCATATAGCGTCTGCAGCGTGGTTTTCAACCCTAACGGATCAATCGTCCAATTAAAGGCATTCTTTTTTAAATACGTATTGGTGAACCCTTTATAAAATCCACGTTCCATGATATCTTCACTTTGCTGATCGCTGATGCCATTTTTCATATCCCCAGTTGTTGTCGGTTGTTCTACAGTCACTGTCGTATAAAAGTTCATCGCCACAAAATCAGGCAAAGCTGTTTTCATCAGTACTTCATCTTCAGGCGCAAACGTGACAGCAATCTGATTTTGTTGAAGATAATCCTTGAAAACAGCATTGTAACGACCAAAACACGCAAAATCTAGATAAGCCCAATTACGGACACTATTGAAATATAGGGCGGCTTGATTGTCTTCTGGTTTACTCGTTGCCGGATAGACCAATGAAATATTCGGCACTGGGCCAATTTTTCCGTCAGGAACCAATGCATGACATCGGTCAAAGGCATGTTTTTCAGCCATCATCAAATGATGGAATTGCTGATATTTTTCCTGCAAAGGAATCTCTTTGCCTAAAATCTTGCGATCTACCAACAGCATGATATTGGGTTCATTGATCGTTAACCAATGGGTCACACGATCACCGTATGCTGTAAACAACGTTTCTGCATATTCTTTGAAGGCTGTCACTGTTTCTCGATTCGTCCAACCACCTTCATCTTCTAAGGCTTGCGGCAAATCAAAATGGCTCAAAGTGATATATGGCTGGATATCATACTTCAGCAGTTCATCGATCACATCACTATAGTGATCGAGCCCTTGTTGATTGATGGTCCCACGGCCATTGGGAAAGATCCGTGTCCAAGCAATCGAAAAACGAAAGATCTTGATCCCCATTTCAGCGAGCAATGCAATATCTTCTTTGTAGTGATGATAATGGTCAACTGCTACGGTAAAGTCAGCAATCTCATGGTTATCTCGGGGACGGGTATCTTGGACACTAAGTCCCTTCCCATCAGTTGCATAGGCACCTTCTGTTTGATGGGCAGAAATCGATGCCCCCCATAAAAAATCTTTTGGAAATCTTTCTGTCATATCGTTCTCCTATCTCTTTTTAGTAAAGCGCTTTCTTACCCTTAGATTAATCTTTTGCCAAGCTAATTTCAAGACATCTCCTGTAACCGTTCATGAATCTTTTTTTATGAACGGTTGCTTGACTTGATGATTTATTTTGATGCGGCTAGCGAGTCGATGACCACACCGGCCTGTGTAAAGTACGTATGAAGATGTGCAGGTACTTCTCCAGGTACGAGCATATGGTCCATTGAGAACGTTCTGTCTATCATAAATCCCGGCACCTGCCCCAAATGTTTTCCGTCTGTATAAATGATTTTTTTTCCTTTCGTATGATGGAGCATCGTCCGGTAAACAAACGACTCTGCCAAAGAACGGCTAGTGATTTCATGTTCATTTATCCCAACTACTTCCAAAAAGCATAGATCCGCATCAAATTTTGAAAAAGTCCATGTCGCAATATCTCCGACCAAAGCATTTGTTCCAGCTTCTAACTCGCCACCACATAAATAAATCATACCGGGGTCCTCCCTTTGTGCGATAGACAACGCCTGATAATCGTTTGTGATGATGGTGATAGCCAATTGAACCAATGCCTCGATCAAAGCAGTTGAATGCTTGCTGGCACCGACAAAAACCGTTTGTTTCCTTTGCACGAACGATTGGCAAAATTGGATCAATCCAGCTGTTTCTATTGAAGATGACTGTTCTTGATGGTGATATGGTTGGGGGATTTTGTTGATACGCACACCCCCATAGTATCGCTCAATCAATCGTTTTTTTTCTAAAAACAATAAGTCCCTGCGTATCGTCACCAACGACACATGAAATAAGACTGCTAACTCATGAACAGTTGCTTGTCCCCTTCTTTCAATATACTGGATCATTGCTTCTCGACGACGGTAGACACTCCCTTGACTCGCTTTCATCATAGGCTCCCTTCATAGCGAATATTTTGAATTATCTCTTATTTTATCACGTAACGCAAAGAATAAATCTGTCCATACCTAGCGCTACCATTCAAAAATATAGAACCTTTTAATCAAAAATCACAAAAAAAAACAAAGCCGAATCAAATTCGACTTTGTTTCTTTGTTGTATTGAAAAACGACGTACGCTTATCTTTTATTTTTGTTCTGTTTTTTCTTCATTCAATAGCGCTTTTCTTGAAAGATTGACGCGGCCTTGTTTGTCGATCTCAGTGACTTTAACTAAGATTTCATCGCCTTCTTTGACCACATCTTCGACTTTATTGACCCGTTCATTGGCCAATTGTGAGATATGGACTAAGCCGTCTTTGCCTTTGATCAAGTTGACAAATGCGCCAAATTTTTCAACGCGTACAACTTTACCAAGATAGACTTCGCCAACTTTGACTTCTTTGGTCAATTCTTCAATGATCTTGATGGCTTTCTTGATCATTTCTGCATCAGCAGAAGCGATCGATACTTTCCCGTCTTGATCAATATCGATTTTAACACCAGTTTCTTCAATAATGCCGTTGATGGTATCGCCGCCTTTGCCGATCACATCTTTGATTTTCGCTGGTTCGATTTGAATCATTTCGATCTTCGGTGCATATTGACTTAACTCTTCACGTGGTGCAGCTAGGGTTGAAGTCAATTCATTTAAGATTTCCATACGGGCTTTTTTGGCTTGTGTTAACGCTTCGGTCAAGATTTGTTCTGTGATCCCTTGGATCTTGATATCCATTTGCAAAGCAGTGATCCCATCTTTGGTTCCCGCAACTTTAAAGTCCATGTCCCCTAAGTGGTCCTCTAAGCCTTGGATATCCGTTAAGATCGTATAGTTTTCACCATCAGAAACCAGACCCATAGCGATACCAGCTACTGGCGCTTTGATTGGCACACCAGCATCCATCAATGCCAACGTACCGGCACAAATACTTGCTTGAGAAGAAGAACCATTTGATTCTAAAACTTCTGCAACCAAACGAATTGTGTAAGGAAAGACAGTTTCATCAGGAATCACTTGCGCTAAGGCACGTTCACCTAACGCACCATGACCAATTTCACGACGACCAGGTGATCCGGCACGGCCAGTTGACCCTACTGAAAATTGTGGGAAATTGTAATGATGGATGAAACGTTTTGATTCTTCGACACCTAATCCGTCGATGATTTGATGCTCCCCTAAAGGTGCCAATGTACAAGCAGATAATGCTTGTGTTTGTCCCCGTGTGAACAAGCCTGAACCATGGACGCGCGGCAATAAACCAACTTCTGAAGCCAATGAACGGATTTCATCTAATTTTCGGCCATCAGGACGAATTTTGTCGATCGTGATCAATTCACGTACGACATCTTTTTCAAGATCTTCCGCAATCTGTTTCACTTCTTTTAAGAATTGTGCTTCTTCTTCATGTCCAGCAAATTTTTCTGCGTAAACTTCTTTGACTGTATCTTTGACTTGGTCGATTTCATCTTCACGTGCCAATTTCTCTTCAGTCATCACCGCAGTTTTCATTGTTTGGTAATAGCGATCGAAAATTTCTTTTTTCAGATCAGCATCCACTTGCAATAATTTGACTTCCATTTTTGGTTTGCCGACTGCAGCAACGATTTCTTCTTGGAAAGCAACCAATTCTTTGATGGCATCAAAACCAAAAAGCAATGCGCCGAGCATATCTTCTTCAGAGACTTCTTTGGCACCAGATTCAACCATATTGATGGCTTGTTTGGTTCCAGCAACTGTCAACTCGATGTCGGTTTGTTCTGCTTGTTCCACCGTTGGGTTCAAGACGTATTCGCCATTGACACGACCAACATCGACACCTGCGATTGGGCCGTCGAATGGAATATCAGAAATAGACAATGCCAAAGATGAACCAAACATTGCAGCCATTGCTGGGGTGCAATCTTGTTCAACACTCATCACGATATTCGTGACTTGAACTTCATTTCTGAAGCCATCAGCAAACATCGGACGGATTGGACGGTCGATCAAACGCGCAGTCAATGTAGCTGCTGTACTTGGGCGTCCTTCTCGTTTGATAAAGCCGCCAGGAACTTTCCCTACTGCGTACATTTTTTCTTCATAGTTGATGGTTAATGGGAAAAAGTCTGTGTCTTTTGCTTCTTTAGAAGCTACAGCAGCACTTAAAACGACTGTATCACCATAACGAACCAAAACAGCGCCATTGGCTTGTTTGGCCATTTGTCCGATTTCAACTTCTAATGGGCGTCCGCCCCAAGTTGTTTTGAATACTTGTTTTTCTGTCATGTTCTGCTCCTTTGGGCTGTTCCAAGTAAGTCACTACTAAACAAATGAAAAAATCGGCATCCTCATCCGCTGCTTTCATTTGGTTAGTAGGATACTGCTCACTAGGATCCAGCATGATTATTTTTGGCCACCCCTTTTGATTCACCAACTCAAAAGCGATGATTCATAGCAAAAAAAGTGAGATTCGGGTTGAACCTCACTTTTCTTCATTTTGATTAACGACGTAATCCTAAAGCTTGAATCAATTCGCGGTAACGTTGTACGTCTTTTTTACGTAGGTACGCCAACAAGTTACGACGATGTCCAACTTTTTTCATTAAACCACGATATGAATGGTGGTCTTTTTTGTGCATACGTGCATGTTCGTTCAATTGGTTGATGTCTTCTGTTAAGACAGCGATTTGAACTTCTGGAGAACCAGTATCTCCTTCATGACGTGCAAATTGGTTGATTAGTTCGTTTTTGCGTTCTTTTGAAATTGCCATGTTTTTCACCTCTTCTTCTTTTTCCCCTGCGACTGAGTAAAACGTTGGTGATTCGTTGAACCAAGTAACAGGACACGTGCATTTCGCACGTTACTACTTTACTTTATTCTAGGTAAAAAAGCAAGTTAATGACCTGATTCTTTTTGCGAATAGTGAAAGCTCATACAAATCTTATGTTATACTGTTTTTAGATATTGATGTAAAGGATGTGAAAGAATGAGTGTTCTTTCCCGAATCGAGAGCATGAAAAACGAACTGTCCCTCTCTGAAAAGAAACTCTTTGTCTTTATGGAAGAAAATCCTGAAAAGGTGCCTTCCATGACTGCCAGCCAATTGGCTGAGGCGACCGGGATCAGTGCCCCTACCGTGGTACGTTTTGCCAAGAAAACTGGTTTTGCCAGTCTGACTGATTTGAAAATACAATTATCTGCCGAAACTGGTCTGCGCCAAAATCCCCACGAGAAATTGGGTTACGCAGATGTTGAATTAAACGAGCCTTTCCAAGCGATCACCTCTAAATTAAGCCATAATGCCCAGGTCACTTTGACTGAAACAGCCAATTTATTAGATGAATCCCTCATGGTAGCAGCGACCGATTTGTTGGCTGCCCGTGAAAGAATCTTTGTCTGCGGGATCGGTGCTTCGTCATTGATTGCCCAGGATATCCAGCAAAAATGGACACGCTTAGGCAAAATCGTGATTTTCGAGAACGACTATAATCTGCTACTGCCGCAACTTGTAAAATACGAGAAAAAAAGTGTGTTATGGGTGATTTCCAATAGTGGACATACCCCCGAAATGGTCCATTTGGCTGAGTTCGCCGTGGGCAAAAAAATCCCTATTATCTCTCTGACCCGCTTTGGCAATAATCCTTTGTCGAAACTAGCAGATGTGCCTCTTCAAGTTTCTCGAGCCAAAGAGGCCAATCGCCGCAGTGCTGCCACCAATTCGATCATTGCCCATTTATTGGCGGTGGATGTCCTTTTCTATGTTTTTTTAAGTAAAAATGAACGTTTGGCCCGCAATATTTATGAGTCGCGGCAAGCAATCGCTGATTTTAGAACGAAATACTTGTAAGCTCGCTTTTCCAGATCGTCAATCAAAAAAACTTGTTGTCAGATGACAACAAGTTTTTTTGTATGTTGCAGTATTGCTTGCTATTCTTGCTTGACTTCACTCGTTGTATCCTCTTCATACAAATTAGATACTTCCTTATACCATTCAAAGACATGGGTGATGATCACCTTTGCAGCTGCATAAACAGGGATCCCTAAAATGACGCCCACCAGCCCAAACAGCTTACCAGAGGTCAACAATACCAATAGAATCGTTACAGGATGGATCGACAATTCATTCCCTAAGACAAGTGGCGAGATAAAGCGGCCTTCGATCGTCTGCTCGATCACAAAGACGATCAAGACTTTTACCAGCAAGATCGGCCCGCCAACAATGCCTAAGAAAACCGCTGGCACCATGGCCAAAAATGAACCGAGATAAGGAATCAAGTTCAAAAAGCCGGCTGCGATACCTAAAGTGATCGCATAATCCAAACCAATCAAGCTAAAACCGATCATAAACATGATCGCTACGGCAAACGCCACTGTCAGTTGACCACGGATGTAAGACGACACTTGATCATTCATCTCTTTTAACACGACAAGTGAAGGCTGGCGCATCTTCGTTGGTAAGAATTTTACAAAATAAGGCGCCAACTGCCGACCATCTTTCAACAAATAGAATAAGATGAAGGGCATTGTGATCACTGCCAACACGATCGTTGCCACGGCACCGAAGAAACTCCCTAAATTCTGGATCGTGCTTTTCGATAAGTTTTGAATCAAATCCGTCATTGATGTAATCAGCTTTTCATTGGACGCTTCGATTTGGTCTTGCACTTGTGAAAAGATCGGATCTGACAAAATCTCATTGACTTTATTTTCAATGATCGTTAAATAACCTGGCAGATTATCAGCAAAACTTAAAGACTGTTCTTGGATCTTCGGAATGATCACGACAACACCCCAAACGATCAAACCAACCACCAGAATAAACAAGCCAAATATACTATAAATACGTTTGACTCCCTTACGCTCTAGATAATCAACCGTCGGATTCATCAAATAGTACAAAATCCCTGCCAAGATAATTGGCAATCCGACAATGGCCAAAAATTGCCAAAAAGGTTCGAATAAATATGATACTTTGGTAAACATAAACAAAATCAGCAAAACCAAAAGAATGACCAATAGACTGGTCACTGCTTGATTGTTCAAAAACCATTTCCAAAACCAAGAATATGGCTTCTTATTTGTTTCTTTCATGAATAGACGGCCCCCTATTTGTAGGTCACTTTCATATCAACTGCCAAGCTCGGCACTACTGCTGGTGTTAAATAGATTGCACTAGACAATTGATTTTCTGCTGGTACTTCACCGAAAACAAACGTGACGTGTTGGATCGTTTGCAAAATTTGGTTCGCAACAGCTCCTACATATTGTACACTATAGGCTTGATCTCCAAAAAGAATTTGATCGTCTTTTTTGACAATCAACGCTTGGGAATCAGGCAAAGATTGAATCACTGAATATTCTTTTAGTGCACCACCAGCTTCTTCACCGAAGAAAATCAGCATTTTCTCTTTTTCATCGATGGCTTGCGGCCCGATTTCTTTGATGGTTCCTTGTTTCATAAGACAAACTCCCCTTTCAATTCTTCCATGATTATTATAACATAAAGAGTTTTTCTTACCGCCGAAATCCGCATAGTATGGTAGAATTAAAAAGAAATGAAAATATTAGGAGGTTATTTATGTTGCAAACGATTTATTTAGGTACGTATACGCGTCGCGAAAGTAAAGGGATTTATTCGATCGCTTTAGATACAGAGAAAGAAACTTTATCTGATTTAACCTTACGGGCAGAAGAAACCAGCCCTACGTATTTGGCACGCAGTAAAAAAGAAGCGGTTTATTCCGTAACTGAAGTCGATGGTAAAGGCGGGGCTGCAGCATATACCCATGATTTCACACTATTGAACACAGCCACTGAAGAAGGCGCGCCTTTATGTTATGTAGCTGTAGACGAAAGTCGTCAATTGCTCTATGGCGCCAATTACCATAAAGGAGAAGTCAATGTGTATAAAATTTTGGCAGACGGCAGTATCGAAGCCACTGACAGCATTTACCATGACGAACCCGTTGGCTCCCATGAAAACCAAGACAAACCGCATGTCCATTATACAGACTTAACGCCAGATCAACGTTTGGCTGTCTGTGATTTAGGAACAGACCGTGTCTACACCTACGATGTATCCGCAGAAGGCAAATTGACCGAAGTTTCAGTCTATGTGGCAGAAGATGGTACTGGTCCACGCCATTTGGTTTTCCACCCCAACAATCAATATGCATACCTTGTTGGTGAATTGGATAGTTCATTGACTGTCCTGCGTTACAACGAAGCAGATGGCAGCTTTGAAGCGATCCAAAAAGTCCCAACGATCCCTACTGATTTCACTGATTTCAATAGTGGTGCTGCCGTACGTATTTCAACTGACGGACGCTTTGTTTACAGCTCTAACCGCGGTCATAATTCAATCGTTGTCTTTGAAGTTGCAGCAGATGGTGCCGCACTGACTTTTGTTCAATCGATTTCGACTGAAGGCGACTTCCCGCGGGACTTTGATTTAGATCCAAGCAACGGCTACCTAGTCAATGCCAATCAAAATTCTGATAACTTGACTTTATACCGCCGTGATACAGACACTGGTGTCTTGACCTTGTTGGAAAAAGACATTTATACACCTGAATGCGTCTGTGTATTATTCGAAAAATAACTCTCTGGAGGACTCCCCCATGTTTGAAAAAACACCAAAGGAACTTGTACTAAAAGATTTCTCAAATATTTACAATAAATCCCAATCAACATATGAATTGGTCACCAGTCGGCGCTATAATGAGTCGCTGGTTTTACTGACAACAGCTGAAGCCTATGCAATCGCAGAGAAAGCGTATATTCGCTGTGACACCTTCAAAGAACTGCAAACACCTGAAGTCGAAGCCTTCTTTGATGCGTTCGAAATTTATTATTTTGAATTGAAACAAGTTCTTTTTCATGATGACGATGATTTTGTTTCTTTAAAAAATCGGTTGACCCAAACAGCTTCAGCCTATGAAGCATTGACAGCCTCATTTAATTTGCTATGATGGAAGCAAATCAAACATGAAAAGGTGAGCCCATGAATCGAGAAGACGTATTAGATCGATTGCGAGAAGAATTGGAAATGCCATTCTTTGAAGCAAAATTAGCAGACAAAGAATATACAGAAGCAGATTATCAGCAAGTCAAAGCGGATTTGATCAAGTATTTCGATGATTATGTCCGGAATGTAGAGAACTAAATCAGCGAAAAGGCACCTAAGAAGTCTTCACTTCTCAGGTGCCTTTTTTTAGGCGATCACGGTGAAATTTTGATTGGTTGCTGCTTCGATCATAGGATGTGCCTTCAAATAATCAGCAATCAGTTCGGTCATATCTACTTGGATCTCTCGAATGATTTTATCTGCAGAGAACATATCATAATTGCCCCCACCGACTGCTCGGTATTGATTGATCACGATATCAAGAGGCTGTTCCATGCCAATCGCTGCGCCTTCGAATGCGAGCGAAGTGATCCGGTGTCCAGTTGGTTGCCGTAGATCGATGGTATACTCGATGCCTTCGTACATATCATAATTGTAATATTGCGGTTTAGGATCGATGAATGCCGGATTGAAAATGATTTGCCCTCCTTCACTCACTAAATAGTTCGCCGTTTGTTCCAATGCCGCCTTCAATTCTGCCCCAGTCACTTGGACAACGGCCAATGTATTCGGATAAATATAATTGGTGATGACATCACGCATCGTGATCGTGCTGCCAAAACCTTTTCCTTCATTGTTGAACAGCGCAGTACCTGAAATCTTCGCTCCGCTAGCAGCCATTTGTACTTGATTGATAAACTCGATATAAGGATGCTCTTTGATCCTGGCACCCATTGGATCTGTAATCCGCATATCGCCTTGCACTTGACCTAAAGGTTGGTCTAACCATGTATTCAGCTCCTCATTGATGGGCGCCAATAAGGCCAACGTCGCTTCATCGGGTGCTGCATCAGCCACCGGCACCAATGCTGCCTCACGTTCCACTACTCGGACATGCCCTTCATCTGTGTTTACAGTCAATTCGATTTTCCCGATGAAGCTTCCTCGAAATCCTGGCTGAACAACAGGTACACCATTGACCACACCTGCAATTTCACGGTGCTGATGGCCAGTGAATAGCGCGTCGATGCCTGAAACTTCATGGAGCAATTGATAGCCTTCATTCTCTCCTGTCAACAACTCTGTCGGTTCTCCTGTCGTCAAGTCTTTCTCAAATCCCCCATGATAGCTTATGACGACAATATCAGCTAATTCTCTTAATTTCGGGACATACACTTTTGCCGTATCCACGATTGATTGAAAGGTCATCCCTTTGATCGTTGCTGGTTGTTCCCAGTGAGGAATATATTGTGTCACCAAGCCCAAAACAGCGATCTTTACGCCTTCTTTTTCAATGATCGTATACGCTTGTCCGAAAAACGGCTCGCCGGTATCGTTGACGATATTGGCCGCCAGCACTGGACTCTGGTAACTGCTGATGGCTTCTTTCAAGTAATCTAATCCATAGTTGAATTCATGATTGCCTAACACATGGGCATCTACCCCAAGTTGGTTGACGGGCGCTGTCAATGCAGCGACAGGATGCTGGCTTTTCGCAATATAATAACTCAACGGCGAACCTTGGATAAAGTCGCCATTTTCAATGGTGATCACCGGGCCGTTTGCTTCTGCTTTCAGCTGTTTCATTTTGGCAGCGACTTTTGCGGTACCGAACCCTTGCTCCTGGTCGTCAGAAAAGTTGGTAGGTGCGACATAACCATGCATATCGCTTGTTTCTAAGAACGTGATTTTCATATAACTATTCTCCTCTATTCAGCTATGTACACAAAAGGATCTGTGTCTAGGTATCGCAACACCTTATGACACAAATCCTTTTGTCATCGTTTCATCAAAGCGTTTAAGCTTATTATACCTTAAAGAACGTACGACGTCTTATTGATTCCACACATCTTCCAATTGTGGTTTCGCTTCTTCAATCAATTGATCGACATCTTTGTCGGTATTTGACAAAATATTTTCCATGATCGCGCGGATTTCAGTGTACGCTGAGTCGCTGTTTTCAACCACTGGCAAAGAGAATAATTCTTTGGTTGCTGAGGCCAATTCAGCAGCGACTTTTGTATCAGGATTGTTGGTGTAGTCATCACTTTCTAAGACAGATTCTACAACAGGCATGTATCCGGTAGCGACTGCCCACTCCAATTGTGACGCAGGAGAGGTCAAGAATTTCATATATTCAAACGCAGCAGTCCGTTCTTCAGCAGATGCACTATTGAACATGTATAGATCCGTACCTTGTTGCAGATTAATGGCTTCTGGACGAGCAGAAACACCGTATTCAAACTTGCCTTCAGTATCTTTCTTGACATAGCCTTCACCAGCAATCGAACCAATGAACATCGCCACTTGTTCGTTAGCGAATGGACCAGACAAGTATTGATCAGAACCAGCAATGCGGAAATAGCCATCTTTGACCCCTTCTGCATAATAATTGATCACTTCTTTTGATTCATCGCTGTCTAATTGCAAATCTTTGTCAAAATCGACACCTTGATTTTGCATGCCGATTGAATAATAGTTATTCAATGAATCAAATCCCGCACCTACGACTTTCCCATCTGATTTTTCATAAATCGTTTGCGAAGCAGCTTTTAATTCATCTAGCGTTGTTGGTACCTCAACCCCGTATTCTTCTAGCATATCCGCATTATAAAAGAGCATTTCTGTTGATTTATTGAAAGGAATCCCGTATTGAACGCCTTCGATTTGTGCCCCTTCTAATAAAGAAGAGCGAATCTCTTCTTGGTCCCCCCAACCAATCGTATCATTGTCGATATATTCCCCTAGATCTACCAGCATCTCATCTTGTGCGGCATTCCATAACCATCCTGGATAGGCTTGTGTTATGGTTGGCAAATCTTTAGGAGATGGTAAAGTTGAATTGATTTTGGCTTGCAGATCTGAATATTGCGATTGATTTTGCAGTTCAACTTTGATATTTGGATTGTCCGCCATGAATGCATCAGTCAACTTAGTTAATGATTCTTCTTGCGCACCATTCATCGCATGCCAAAAAGTGACGGTGGTTTCTTCTGTGATTTCCGTTGCGATT
This sequence comes from Enterococcus sp. RIT-PI-f, assembly GCF_001297065.1. Lineage (GTDB taxonomy): Bacteria > Bacillota > Bacilli > Lactobacillales > Enterococcaceae > Enterococcus_D. Next base: position 115,634 of record NZ_LHOX01000011.1, read on the forward strand.
TCTTCATCGTTTCCAGCTGAAGAATCATTGTTGCCACACGCCCCTAATACCAATGTTGCGGCAGCAGCTGCTGCAAATACCCATTTCTTTGTTGTCATTTTCTTCTCTCCCCTATTCCTTCTTATAAAATGATTTTCTCACCGCGTTGCGGCAGTATTCTTTCACCAAACGGATTGACCAATTTTTCTGGTCGCAACGTATGGATAGGAACCAAACATTTAGGCTCGATCCATGCAATGATTTGATCCAAATCTGCTGGTGTTGCATGGCCCGAGTTAGGCAAACGAACAAATGCAATATCCAGTGCCGCCAATTGATCCAAAAATGTTTGATAAGCAGGATCAAAGTCGCCTAGAGGCTGGGCGTCACTATGGATATATAATCCACCCGTTTGTAGATCTTCAAAATGTGCCACCGCTTGCCACACATATTGTGTGGTATCCGCACATAATGCCTGATAAGAAACCGCGTGTTCCGGTGCCAAAAGGTCTGGCACCTGACCATCGATACTATAATACAGAACATCTTTGTCAAATATTTCTTTCAGCAGTGCCGCTTGCTGTGCTTCCAATACTACCTTCCGTGGTGACGCTTCTACCAATGCCAAAAACCGTTCGACATTGGCTGGATAACCATTGAAGGTGATCTGTCTATGGGGATTTTCCTGTACCAATTCCACAAAGGCTTGGACAAGTGCCGCTTCGCTTTCAACGGCGATCGTTGCTGGATCAGGTATCCGCTCAGGAAAACTGATACTGACGCCTTCCATCATCAACAAGTCCGTGCCTTTCGCCAATTGACAAAAATCCTGACTGCGTTCCGGATGATTCCCGTGCAAACGCAGATCTCCGGTATACGCAATAAAATGATCTGGTGTACGAATCAATAGCGCAGCGGCCCCAAAGGCATCATGATCGACAGGGACGATCTCCACTTCGATATCGCCTACCCGAATCACATCGTGAGGGGCTAAGCCAATCATCTCCCGAACAAAATGAGGGGCTTCATGAGGAACCGGCAACAAAAAGTCCCCTTTGCGGTTCAGTACTTCCAAAATCGCTTTGGTTTCCTTCAATGTATACAAAGGAATCGCCGGATCAAGATAATTGATCATTTTTGAATGATCGAGATGTGCATGAGATAAGAAGACAGCTGTTTCACGGTATGTCTTGCTTTCTTCTCCTTGGTACTGATAGGTCAATCGCGGATCGTAGACATTCTTCAGCTGTGGTACCCAACGATGATCGACCAGGGTCTTCAGTTCTTCATTGGGCAATGGCGTTTCAGGATGATATTCCGTCCCAAAATCGAAAAAGATATGGGCATCTTTATATGCCACTTCGATCACTGTACCGCCTATCGTCATGATGCCGCTGTGAAATGTAATACTGGTTTTATCCTTTGATACCATCTTTTGCCACTCCTTTGATAATTTCTTTTCTAAAGATCAAATAAATGATCAAAATCGGAATGACCGTCAGTGTGGCAGCAGCCATTTGTAAATGGACATCACTGCCGCTTTCTGTCGTGAATGCAGCCAATCCATTGTTCAATAATCGGTATTTTTTCTCGTTTGTCACAAGCAGCGGCCATAAAAATGAATTCCAACTGGAAATGAAGGTCAAGATCCCCACTGTGACCAATGCTGGTTTTGACATTGGGATCAAGATCCGGCGGATATATGCCAGATCACTGGCACCATCGATTTTGGCAGCTTTATAGAACGTATTGGAAATACTCTTAAGATAGCCGTTCAGATAATAGATATAGAATATACTGGTCAAAAATGGAATGATCAAGGCGCTATAAGTATTGAGCAAGCCCATTCTGGCAATCGTATTGTAATTGGTGAAAATAATCGATTCATAAGGGACCATCAGCAATGAGATCATCAAAGCGATGACTAGGCCTTTGCATTTGAATTCTAGACTCGTCAACGCAAAAGCGGCGAGGACCGCCGTGATCAGTGTTGCAATCGTTGTGACCGCAGAAACGAACACTGTGTTGATGAAGTAACGCAAAAATGGTGCTTTCGTAAAGACCTCAGCATAATTTCCCCATTGAAAGGATGCTGGAACAATCGTCGGCGGAATGCTTGTCGCTTCGCTGTATGTCATCAATCCTGCCAAAATCATATAAATAAATGGGAAGACAGTAATGATCGCCAACAGACCCAAAAATAACAGTGAGAGGCAGGTCACGATTTTTTTCATCTGTTACTCACCGACTTTCTTCAAGATTTTGTTTTGGACAAAAGTGACCAGCAAAATGATCACAAATAAGATGACCGTTGCCGCCATGGCTATTCCTGGCCGACCTGCGATATGAAACTTATCGTAGATGTAATAGACAGCTGTTGTCGCACTCTTCGCAATTCCTGGTTGTCCACCGAACAATGCATATACTTGGGTATACACTTTGAATGCAGCAATAATGTTGACTGTCAATAAGAAAGCAAAAGTTGGGATCAATTGCGGAAACGTGATCCTGCGAAAGATTTCCCAGTTATTGGCACCAAACATCTTTGCGATCTTGTAATGCTCTTGATCAATATTGCGCATCCCTGCCAATAAAATGATGATATTGAAGGCCAAACTCGTCCAAACCCCGAAAATGATCAGTGTCGTCATACTCATATTGACGTTATCCAGCCAATTGACTGGCGCGATGCCCACCAGGCTCAACAAGTAATTGATAATCCCGTAGGAACCATTGAAAAAATAGCGAAAGACGATCCCGATCGCGATCGTACTGGTGACATAAGGCATAAAGAAAATCGTCTCAAAGAAACTTTTATGTTTGACTTTTTCAAAGATGATCCAGGCAATCGCCAAAGACAAAATCAAGGCAATCGGTACCACCGTGAAAGCAAAAAGTGCAGTATTCCGCAATCCTTTAAAGAAAACTGGATCGGTCAAGACTTTTTGATAGTTTTCGATCCCAGCATAACGTTGGTTGATCAGCGTTCCTTTTTGAAAACTCATGATCAACGAACGAAACAACGGATAGACACTGAACAAAAAGATGATGACCAATGAAGGCAGCAAGAACAGCCAGGCTTTGGGTTGATTTTCGGGGTTATAATTTTTTTTAAACATTAGTAGACCCGCTCCCCCTTGTCATCAAAAATGAAGGCTTTCTTATACTGAAAATCAAACGCCACCTCTGCACCTTCTTCGATGATTTCTTCAATACTGACGATCGACTTCACATGTTTATCTGCTAGGTCAAAGTTCAAGATCCGTTCGCGGCCAATCAATTCTACACTCTTGATCTGCGTCGTAAACAAGGCATCTTGTGTCGTGGTCAATACATCTTCTGGTCGGATGCCCAACGTATATTGTCCGTCTGGCACAGGTTTCTTAAAACGAATATCTGTAAAGCGATCAAGAGGGATCGTAAATACTGGATGCGTCATTTGCCCCTCTTTGATTGTCACTGGCAGCATATTGATGATCGGATTACCGATAAATTTGGCCACAAATTGATTATTCGGCTCTAAGTATAAGTTTTGCGGATCATCATTTTGCTGGATCACGCCTTCATTCATCAAAATGATCTTGTCACTGATGGACAATGCCTCTTCTTGATCATGGGTCACAAAAATCGTTGTGATCCCAACTTCTTTGACCAACCGCCGAATCTCTTCTCTAATTTTCAACCGTAGTCGAGCATCCAAATTACTTAAAGGCTCATCCAATAAGAGAACCTCAGGATTTTGGACCAATGCCCGCGTGATCGCTACCCGTTGCTGTTGACCACCAGATAATGTTCCCGGCTTTTTCTGACTTAACTCTTCAATGTTGGTCAAACGCATGTATGTTTCAGCAATCTGCTTGGCTTCCGCCTTTTTGATTTTCTTTTCTCCCACGGTAAGAGGAAACATCACATTTTCTAAGACCGTCATATGCGGATATAGCGCATAGTTTTGAAATACAAACCCGATATTGCGGTCTTTGGGCTCTGTTTTGACTACAGAACTGCCATTAAAGCGGATGTCGCCTCCCGTTGGATGCAGCAAACCAGCAATCAAATTCAAGATGGTTGATTTACCGCAACCGCTAGGGCCCAACAAACAAACTAGATCTCCTTTTTCAATGGTAAAATCGACTGCTTTCAACGCTTCAAATTTATTATCAAAGACCTTCTTCAACCCCACTACTTCTATCAAAAACTGCCCCTCCGTTTTCTTTTTCTCATTCCCAATCCAGTCGGCTAACATATCAGGCCATAAAAAAAGCACGAACGCCTGATGTCTTGTCAAACATGCAAAGAAATTCGATTTTAATGATAACAAACGATTATTTTCATTCGATACTATTATTGTAAATGTTTTGTAAAAACCATAGGGAATTATGAAAGAATTTTTAATTTTAAATGAGTCTATCTTTTTCGGCACCCATAATATCGCTTCCTATCTTATCATTTCTTCATTTATTTTTGCATTCACATAAAAATAAAGCGAAAAATAGCCCTTTTTTTATCCATACAGATAAAACGCTCTCAACGTCACTTGCAGCTCTCATTATTCTTATTTGTTTATCACGCTCAATCAGGAGCGTAAAAATAACAAAAAAATAGAACGACGTCAAATAACGTTCGTTCTAAAAAACCACTCAGTCGTTTGCCTTGGGTTTTATCAGCTTGATTTGTTTTGTTGCAATTTGATCAAGAAAATAACGGTCGTGTTCAATGAGCAGCATCGTAGGTTGTGCCGTTGTGATCACTTCGATCAATTGCTGTTGGTTAAAGACATCTAAATAGTTCAGCGGTTCATCCCAAATAAAGAGATCGGCTGGCGTCGCCAACGACTTCGCTAACTCCACACGTTTGCGTTGTCCCATACTCATTTTTTCAATCGGGGTTTGAAATACCGTCCGTTCTAAGCCTAATTTTTTTAGATTACTCAGCAGATCTTGATAGGCAATGCCTTGCATTTCAGCAAATGCGGCCAATGTGCCTCGATTGTCTTCATAATTTTGCCTAACAGTACTGACTTTGATTTGATGTGCCAATTGGATATCACCAGACATTGCGCCTGTGAAGGTACTAAATAGCGCTTGGATCAAACTAGATTTGCCTGAGCCATTCGCCCCTTGGATCCCAAAAATGTCTTGCTGTTGTATCGAAAAAGTCAAGGGTTGAAACAACGGATGGTCATAGCTTAATACGAAGTTTTCTGCTTGCAGCAATACATCGTGATGGCTGTTCAAAGGATACATATTTAGCGGATCGATGTACTCAATATCTTTTAGCAAAGCCGACTTGTCTTGGATCTGCTCATCCATTCGTTTAGCAATAGCTTTTGATCGTTTCATGGTGCGCGCGGCCCGGGCGCCGATTGCCCCTGTATCAAAGATACCCCCACTGCCTTTTTTAGTAGGAGAACCCAATTTGTCACGTTCTCGTCCCCGTGACCATTCTGCTTTTTCTGCGGCAGTTTGCTGCAAGCGGGTGATTTCTTTTTTTAACTTTGCATTTTGTTCTTGCTCATAACTGTCTTTCTGCTGTTTTTGGGTATCATAGGTTGTGTAATTGCCTTTATACAGCACCAGCTGACTTTTTTCGATGGCTAGCACGTGATCAACGACATCATCAATGAATTGACGATCATGGCTCACTACGATAAAGCCGGTTTTTTGCTGCAAATAACTGGCTACATGACCACGACTAGTGATATCAAGATGATTCGTTGGTTCATCGATCAGCGGGAAGTTTTCCTCATCGACAAACAGCCGTGCTAAACGTACTTTCGTCTGCTCCCCTCCGGATAATGTATAGAAGGGGCGCCACAATACGTCGGGTGCTATCTGCAACAAGTTTAATTCTTTTTCTAAGCGCCACAACGCCACATCACCTAATTCTTGCAAAACATGGTACGTCAACTGTTGCGGATCATTGATCGCCATCGGAAAATAGACGAACGTTTGGCCATGCGTGATCGTCCCACTGTAAGGCAGCTGATTTTGCAGCAACCGCAACAAAGTAGTTTTCCCCCGACCATTTCGACCCAAAAGGCCTAGCTTCCAATGCGTATCGATTGTTAAATTGGTATGATCGAACAACAGCTGTTCTTGACTGTCAAAGCCAAAGGTTAATTGTTTGATACTGATTGTGCCCATTATTTATCACCTCGTGTCTATTCACTGAATAGACGGGAGCCTATAGGTATTTTCAGAAAATCAGCAAAAGAAAAGGACACAAAAAGACCTTCCAGAAAAAAGTTGCCAATTCTGAAAATCTGCAGACTGTCCCCTTGGTGGTTCCAGTCTTATGCAGCTTTCAACAAATTGGTTACTTTTTCAATGGAAGATCCCTCACTTCGTTTATAATTGCCAACAGTATAGCATGCCTGATTCAACAAAAGCAAACATTTTTCATTTCTTCCGCCGAAACGTCTGCCAATAGGACGTTGGGAAAAAAACGAAAGCACTTTTTTCACAAAGATTCGTTAAATACGCATTTAAAAGTATATAAAAAAACACTTAAGAATACAAAAAAACCATCAGGTTGGTTAGTCCCGGTGGCAAAAGGAGTAAAATGAAAAATAAAAAGGTTGTTGGTTGTGGCTTTATTATAGCGCCGATTTAACATTTAATCATGTGAATAACATAACAGTTAAATTAAATAACTCTTGTTTAAGCGTTTTTATTTATCATTTTTTTAACAATAGTGCTGTCATACGTTGAATCGCAAAGGAAATATCATCTGTCGCTTGGTCTTGCTTTTGTTCTGCAGCATCGAATGCTTCTTGGTCTACGCCATCAGCAATACTGAGAATCATTTCATCACAGCCTGCCACGTAACTCATGTAGGACCGTTCAAATTTTTTGTGGATGCCCATCACATTTGCTGGTGGTCGTAATTGACTGATTTTTTTCAGCATTACTCGGTACTTGTCTGTGCCTTCTTTGAATGTTTCAGCAATCTCTGCTAAACGTTCTTGAGAAAGGTCAGCTGTCTTTTTTTCGTCGATTGCTTGACGGATTTCTTCATAGTTGGGATGCATACTTTCCCCGATTGTTTCGGTTTCTTTCACTAAATCATTGATCGTTTGGACATAATAGCCTAAATTTGGTCGCACAATAGATTCCTACTTTCTTTTGTTGATACTATCTATTTTACCGTTTCTAGCGGGAAATAGAAAGGGTGAAGAAAAACCACCACTTCATAAACCGCGTTGCTTGGTTTATGAAGTGGTGGTTCAATGCTTTTACAGCACTTTATCGAATGATCGTTGGCGCTAAGGGACTGCTTATTTGCGCCCCATTGCGCGCTGCACTGCCTTCACGATCTCTACGATCGGAATGATCGCAAAAGATGCACCCAACACGATGCCCCATTGATACAGGTCTAAATGAGCGACACGGAAAATGTCATTCAATCCTGGTACCACAATGATGACCATCATCAAGGCAAAGGACAATACAATCGCCCAGTTAAAGGCTTTGTTCTTGAAAGGTCCCACCGTAAACAATGATTGATAGACGGATTTTACGTTAAATGCGTGGAACAATTGCATCAAACCTAATGTCGCAAAGGCCATCGTTAATGCATCTGCATGAATGTCAGTATAGTTTATGTGGACCGGCCATTGGATGGCAGACCAATAGACAAAGAGCACCGTTGCTGCTTCTAAGATCCCTTGATAGATAATACTACTCATGACACCACCGGAGAAGAAGTTTGAACTACGACCGCGGGGCGCATGTTTCATCAAGTCTTTTTCGGCAGGTTCCATCCCTAAAGCGATGGCTGGGAAGGTATCCGTCACTAAGTTGATCCAAAGCAAATGGATCGGCAGCAACGTATCCCATCCCCATAGCGTGGCAAGAAATAAAGTCAAGACTTCCCCTAAGTTAGCAGCCAATAAATATTGGATCGATTTTTGGATATTCGAGAAAACTTTGCGGCCTTCTTCAACAGCCACAACGATGGTGGCAAAGTTGTCATCTGCTAGGACCATATCAGAGGCGCCCTTAGATACTTCTGTCCCTGTGATCCCCATCCCAACACCGATATCGGCTTGTTTCAATGCTGGGGCATCATTGACACCATCCCCAGTCATGGCAACTACTTTGCCTTCTTGCTGCCATGCTTTAACGATTCGTACTTTATGTTCCGGAGATACCCGCGCGTAAACAGAATACTGCGTCACTTTTTGTGCGAATTCAGCTTCGCTCATTTTGTTCAGTTCAGCCCCAGTCAATACAGCATCGTCGTCACCTGGTGTAATGATCCCTAGACGACCGGCGATCGCTTCTGCAGTATCTCGGTGGTCCCCGGTGATCATGATTGGCCGGATACCGGCTTCTTTGGCGACTTTGACAGCGTCCGCCGCTTCTGCCCGTTCTGGATCGATCATGCCGACTAAACCGGCAAAGACCAAATCATTTTCAACGATTTCTGATTCGAGGTTTTCTGGTATGGCAGCAACATATTTATAGGCCATACCTAGCACCCGCAACGCTTGTTTAGCCATATCGGTATTATTGGTCAAAATGGCTTGTTTTTGCTGATCATCCATTGGTACTTCTTGTCCATCCAATAACACTTTTGCCGTGCGGCCTAGCAGCACATCTGGTGCACCTTTCACAGCTACAAGATAGCGGCCATCTTCTTGTTGATGGATCGTACTCATCAATTTTCGATCAGAATCAAAAGGCAGATCGGCCACACGTGGTTCTTGGTCAACCAAATCACGGACGTGGAACCCTTGATCCATCCCAAATTGCACAAGGGCAGTTTCAGTTGGGTCACCAATCAAATTGCCTTCTTCACCGAATTTGGTGTCATTGGCAAAGTTCATGACTTTCAACGCCATGTTGTCCAACGGAATGTCTTCGGTCGCAGCATGTTGATGATTGTTGACATACAATTTTTCAACGGTCATTTGATTCAATGTTAGCGTACCCGTTTTATCTGATGCAATAATATCTGTCGCGCCTAATGTTTCAACAGCTGGCAACTTGCGGATAACCGCATTGCGTTTGGCCATCACTTGCGTGCCTAATGCCAAAATGATCGTTACAATGGCAGGCAGTCCTTCTGGAATCGCCGCCACAGCTAATGAGATGGATGTCAGCAACATGTCAACCCATGAAGTGTTATTAAAGATCGTGCCGACAAAGAACATGATCACTGCAATCACGATGATCGCAATCGTTAAAAATTTGCCTAATTCATTCAAATTACGTTTGAGCGGTGTTTCCGTTTCTTGGGCGCTAGCCAGCATGCCGGCAATCTTACCTACTTCAGTGCCCATCCCTGTATTGACAACGACGCCTTTTCCTCGGCCATAGGTCACATTGCTGTTTGAATAAGCCATATTGACCCGATCACCGATCCCGATGTCGTTGCCCTCGATCACTGTCAGTTCTTTTTCAACAGGGACCGATTCACCTGTCAGTGCAGCTTCTTCGATCTTTAGGGAACTTGCTTCTAATAAACGTAAATCTGCGGGAACGACATCGCCAGCTTCTAATAAAACGATATCGCCGGGAACCAACTCATCACTTTTGACCGTCACAGTGTGGCCATTACGTAAAATATTGGCATTTGGTGTCGACATTTCCCGCAATGCTTCGATCGCTTGTTCAGCCTTGGCTTCTTGAACGACACCCATGATCGCATTGATAATGACAACAGCTAAAATAATGATCGAATCAACAAATTCATGCGAAACGGCAGCTGAGATGATCGCTGCGGCCAACAAGACAATGATCATCAAGTCTTTGAATTGTTCAAAGAATTTTTGGAGCATTGATTTTTTCTTGCCTTCTTCAAGTTCGTTGGGACCGTATTCAGCCAAGCGTTTCTTGGCCTCATCGTTTGTGAGTCCATTGGTATCTGATTGCAATTCTTGCAACACACTTGCGGTATCTTGCGCATAGAAAGCCTGCGCCAATTGTTCTTTTTTGTTTTCTTCCGACATCCTATTTCCTCCCTTGTATTACCTTCCTTTATTGTACATGAAATGAAAAAAAATAGACTTATGTATGCACTGGAACACATACATAAGTCTCACTATTTAAGGCAACACCAGAAATTGCTTTCAGGATGGTGATGTTGCCGCGGATTGAAAAACCGCCAGTTACTCCCTCATGATCATATCAATAACACTCATTATACAAAAAGTTTTCTTTCGTTGCAATCCAAAGCGCTAGGATAAGCCATCAAAAGTTTTAAGCGATGATGGCACCATTTGGCATGCCTTTAGGCGCATCCACGATTTCTAAGCGGCCTTCTGTATCTTCTGCTGACAAAATCATCCCTTGACTGACTTGTCCGCGCATTTTTCGCGGTTTCAGGTTCGCAACGATCACGACTTTCTTGCCAATCAAGACTTGCGGGTCTGGGTAAAACTCAGCCACGCCTGATAAAATTTGACGGTCTTGATCATCGCCAGCAGCGAGACGGAATTGCAATAATTTGTCTGCACCTTTGACTTTTTGACAATCAATGACTTCTGCTACCTTCAATTCGATTTTGTCAAAATCTTCATATTTGATTTCTTCTTTATCCGATTGCACATTGGTTTCTTCCGGATTCCATTTCACCGTTTCTTCTGGTCCTTGCGTACCTTCAGCCATCTTCTTTTGAATATAGGCGATCTCTGTTTCCAACTCCAAACGAGGGAAAATCGGTGTGCCTTTGGCAACGACTTTGGTGCCGCTTGGGAATTCACCAAAACGCAAATCTTTCAAGTCCATAGCTTCAACAGCTAATCCTAATTGACTGAAAATATTGCCCGGTGTTTCCGTCATCACTGGTTGCAGCAAAATGGCAACGATTCTCAAGCTTTCAGCTAAATGCACCATCACACTGTTCAATTCTGCTTTGCGTTCTTCTTCCTTGGCTAAGACCCAAGGCTGTGTTTCATCAATGTATTTATTGGCTCTTGAAATCAGTGTCCATACTTCAGACAATGCCGTACTGAATTCCATTTTTTCCATCGCTTCATGGTAACGCCCCACGACATTGGCAGCTGTTGTGGACAACTCACTGTCAAAAGGTGTTACTTTAGAGGCATAGTCTGGTACCAAACCGTCACAGTATTTATTGATCATCGCAACTGTTCGATTCAGCAAATTGCCTAGATCGTTGGCTAGGTCATAGTTCAAGCGAGAAACAAAGTCTTCTGGCGTGAAGACACCGTCGCTGCCGAACGGTACTGCCCGCAATAAATAATAGCGTAATGCATCCAAGCTGTAGCGCTCAACCAGCATTTCTGGATACACGACATTGCCTTTAGATTTCGACATTTTGCCATCTTTCATCATCAACCAGCCATGGCCAAAGATTTTCTTTGGTAATGGCAAATCCAATGCCATTAGCATGATTGGCCAATAAATCGTGTGGAAACGGACGATTTCTTTCCCAACCATGTGGACATCTGCAGGCCAAAATTTTTGGAACAACGAATCATCTTCTGTGCCATAGCCTAAAGCAGTGATGTAGTTGGACAACGCATCGATCCATACATAAACCACATGTTCCGGACTAGCAGTGACAGGAATGCCCCATTTGAACGTCGTCCGAGAAACGGCTAAATCTTCTAACCCTGGTTTGATAAAGTTATTCAACATTTCATTCTTGCGAGATTCAGGTTGAATAAACTCTGGGTGTTCATCATAGTATTGCACCAAACGATCAGCATACTTGCTCATGCGGAAGAAATAAGATGATTCTTTGACCAACTCGACTTCATGCCCGCTTGGTGCTTTCCCGCCGATGACATGACCTGCTTCATCACGGAAAACTTCAGCTAATTGGGTTTCAGTAAAATATTCTTCGTCTGATACAGAATACCAGCCCTCATACTCGCCTAAATAGATATCCCCTTGATCAAGGAGTTGTTGGAAAATCTTTTGCACGGATTTTTTATGATAATCATCCGTGGTACGGATAAACTTGTCATAACTGATATCCAGTGTTTTCCATAACTTTTTGACATCTGCTGCCATTTTATCTACGTATTCTTGAGGGTCTACGCCTAACTCTTCTGCTTTTTTCTCGATTTTTTGACCGTGTTCATCGACACCGGTCAAATAAAACACATCAAATCCCATCAAGCGTTTGTAACGCGCCACTGCATCACAGGCAATGGTTGTATATGAGTTTCCGATATGTAATTTACCGCTTGGATAATAGATTGGCGTCGTGATATAAAATGTTTCTTTTTCAGCCATGGACAGGTGTCCTCCTTCTGTCGAATAAAGTGTATACTAAGGTAGTATACCATAATTCTTCGCTAGTTTTTTCTTTTTTTGTTCGGAATGAAGCTGTCTAAGCAGCCGATTTCCTCACTTTGAAAAACAGGGTCGATATTTGTTATAATAGAGATAAATCACCTGTTGAAAGGAACGCTTATGTCAAAATCTAACAAACGATTTTTTTGGCTGTCTATCTTACTGACAGTCATTCATCTGATTGGTTCAAGTTATTATCTGTATGCTTATGCCTACTTCAATGGCCAAGGCCACGCATCGGCATTTGCTGCGATTGTGACTGTACTGCGCATCATGCTTCTGGCTTGGTTCGCTTATTGCGGCTACCGTGCATTGCATGATCAGCAAAAATTAACTTGGCTGTATATCGCCCTCTTTTTTGTCAATTTGGTCTGTCCGTATTTGTTTCAATAAAGACAGGTCATTAAAAAAACATGCCCACAAATGAATCTATGCAGGAGAAACCCATGGAAAAATTCATCTCTAAATCAGCAGAAAAACATTATTACGAACAAGAAGCTTCAGAAGCTGACTTTCTTGCTTGGTACCAAGAACAAGATCAACCAAAATATGAAAAACCTTCCGTAACCGTCGATATGGTCTTGATGTGCTACAACAAAGAAGAGGAACAATTGAAAATTGCCTTGATCCAACGAAAAGGTCATCCTTTTCGCAATTCTTGGGCACTGCCTGGCGGATTCGTCAATCCCCAAGAATCCACCGGTGATAGTGTCATTCGTGAAACCAATGAAGAAATTGGTGTGACGATCTCTAAGCAGAATATCGAACAATTGCATACCTTCAGTACCCCAAATCGCGATCCGCGAGGTTGGGTCATCACTGTCAGCTATCTAGCATTCATTGGGGAAGAACCTTTGAGTGCGGGGGATGATGCCAATCAAGTCCGCTGGTTTTCTTTAGAGCGCCAGGGTCATCGACTATTGTTGAGCAGTGGTGAGATCGAGATCATCCTAGACATGCAGTCAGGGGATTCTATCGGGAAAGACACCCTGGCTTTCGACCATAGTGCCATTATTTTGAAAGCTTTCCAACGCGTTGCCAACAAAATGGAACATGAGCCGCAAGTCCTTTTGGTCTTAGGTCCGGATTTTACGATCACAGAAGCCCGCAAAGTCTTTGCCAAGTTCTTAGGGATCGACTTTAAACTGATCGACCATTCCAACTTCAAAAAATCCATGCTGCAATACTTGATCGAAGTTGGCGAAAAGCCAGTTGGTATCGGCCGCCCATCAAAGATCTACCGCTTGAATGATGCTGTATTAGACAATAAAATGTAATGTGTAAAACCCTCCAAACGCGTGTTTGGAGGGTTTTACTGGCTAATCATAATTAGTGAACGTGGTTCCTAGAAACAAAAGCCGCTATTGGCTTTTTCTATACCCTAGGCGAACCCTGGCGTTCCTTCCAGTTTTGACCATCAAGAGCCCATCTGTGACAATAATTCTGTCATTTTTTGGTTTTCCGTTGCCGACAAAGGGACAAAATGCAGCTCTTTCCCATACCATTTGGCTTTATACTGCATTTTACGGATAAATTGGTGCCAATCGCTGACACTATAATTACCAGCGACATCCATATCTTCATTGATTTTTTCAATAAAAATCGTGTCGTACTGTTTAACTAAGTGGTAACTCATTTGATCAATATATTCCCGCTTTTGACAGCCATGAAGCCGATAAAGTTTGGCCACTTTGCCTTTTTGCTTTTGATAATTGCGGGCATTGTTCAAGAGGATCTTCTTGCGTTTGACCGCTTTGGCTTTGATCGTTAACTTATTTTCCGCCTTCACTAATTTTTGCAGCGTTGATAAGGCATGCGTACAGGCTACTGGCAAAGAATGGTTGGCCTGTACCAGGATTTGCGGATCAAAGATCAGTGCAATATTCTGTTGTTGTTTTGGCAGAGGTTCAACTTCTTCCAAACATAAAATCGATACATAAAATTCAGTCCCGTTTTTTGCTGAGATAGTCGCTGATTTGATCGTTCCTTTGATTTCCCGATGCAATTTCACCGGTACCAATGATTTCAATTTCGGCAGCTTGAGTTGATCGTCGACAAAATAGATCGTATGTTGCTGATTGTTTGTCGTGTATGATTGCCACACACTTTTTTTGGTTTTCATTTTTGGAAAGCCAGCCCGTTTTTGGAAATAATTCCGAAAAGCCCGTTCTAGATTCCGTTGTGCATTCGCTAATGCTAAACTATCCGTTTCTTTTAAAAACGGATAGTCTTTCTTCAATTTAGCTGGTGTTAACCCTAACTTTACTTCCTTGTTTGCCAATTCATCCATTTTTGCTTTCAATAATTGATTGTATGTAAATCTAACACAACCAAACGTTTCAATGAAGAATTGTTTTTGCTGTCCATTAGGATAGATCCGAAATTTGTATGCTTTTAAAACACTCAGTTTCATCTCCTCCTAACCCTATCCCCCTATACCTTTAAACCAATACTTGCCCCTTTTTTTGTGCCAATTTTTCTTGATACTGTGCGACTTCATTTTTTGCTGCATAAACGAAATGACCTGGTGCGATCTCTTCCATTTGTCTTGGTTGATCATCTGTAGGTTCGCTGACATATTTGATCCGTTTCCGCTGACGTTCATGGTCAGGATCTGGTAATGGAATTGCTGATAAAAGACTCTCTGTATATGGATGTACACCATAATGATAGATTTCATCACTCGTGCCGACTTCCAACAATTTCCCGTTGTGCATAACGCCGATACGGTCACTGATATGTTTGACCATTGACAAATCATGGGCAATGAACAGATACGTCAGTTTATGTTGTTCTTGCAAATCTTGCAGCAGGTTGACTACCTGTGCTTGGATCGACACATCCAACGCTGAGATGGGTTCATCACAAATGATAAATTTAGGGTCAACAGCCAATGCGCGGGCAATACCGATCCGTTGCCGTTGTCCACCTGAAAATTCATGAGGATAGCGCGTGCCATGACTTGGATTCAAGCCAACAGTTTTCAACAAGTCGTCTACACGCTGGTTCCGTTCTGTTTCGTTTTTGGCTAAACCATTGATATCGATACCTTCTGCAATGATGTCCCGCACTTTCATCCGCGGATTCAAGGAAGCATATGGATCTTGGAAAACCATTTGCACTTCACGACGAAAATCGGCCAAGTCTTTTTTGCCTTTGATCTTCATTACATCGTGTCCATCAAAGAGTACTTCCCCTCCGGTCGGGTTGTTCAACCGAATCACTGTCCGACCAGTAGTGGATTTTCCACTGCCTGACTCGCCAACTAGTCCAAAGGTTTCTCCTTCATAGATTTTAAAGGAGATGTCATCAACGGCTTTGACTTCGTCTTTGCGGCCAACATTAAAATATTGCTTTAAATTATTTACTTCAAGTAAAACTTTTTCCAACCGTTTCTCCTCCTTAGACTGTTGTTTGGCTATTCTTTTCTTGGAATTTTTTCCACCGAATCAAAATTTCGTCAGGCGGCGTTACTTTCGGTGCTTGGGGTGCCAATAACCAAGTAGCGGCCTTATGGGTCGGTGATACGTCAAAGAATGGCGGTTGTTCTTCTGCATCGATTTGCAATGCAAATTCGTTCCGCGGATAAAATGCATCACCGGTCGGCGGATCCAATAAATCTGGTGGTGATCCAGGAATCGCATAAAGGCGATCGCCGGTCCCTTCCAACGTTGGCATTGATCCTAACAAGCCCCATGTATAGGGATGCTGCGGATTGTAAAAGATTTCCTCTGCTGTACCTACTTCAACGATCTTCCCACCATACATCACGGCTACACGGTCTGCAACGTTGGCAACGACCCCTAGATCATGGGTGATAAAGACAATCGATGAATTGATTTTCTTTTGGATATCTTTGAGCAACTCTAAGATTTGTGCTTGGATCGTTACATCCAATGCAGTTGTAGGTTCATCGGCAATCAAGATTTGCGGATAGCAGATCAACGCGATCGCAATGACGATCCGTTGGCGTTGTCCACCTGAGAACTGATGGGGATAATTCTTTAAGCGTTTTTCGGCATTTGGGATGCCAACCAGATTTAATAAGTCTAAGGCTTGTTTCAGCCCTTCTTTTTTGCTGATTTTGTTGTGTTTCATCAATGACTCTGCCACCTGTTTGCCAATTGGCATTGTTGGGTCAAGAGAAGTCATTGGGTCTTGGAAAATCATCGCGATCTCTTTGCCGCGGATTTTTTGCAATTCTTTTTCAGTTTTGGTCAGAATATCGGTACCATTGAACAAGATTTGTCCATTGTCGACATTGGCATTGCTGGCTAATAGTCCCATAATGCTGCGTGTCGTCACAGATTTGCCACTCCCTGATTCTCCCACGATCGCTAATGTTTCGCCTTTATACAAATCGAAACTGACATCGCGGATTGCTTTGACTTTACCGGCAAAGGTATCAAAGGAGATCTCTAAATTTTTCACTTCTAAGACTTTTTTCATCGCAATCACTCTTTCATTTTCGGATCAAAGGCATCTCGTAAACCATCTGCGAGCAAGTTAAAACCAATCATGATCACAGATAAAGTCACAGCCGGTACCCACATTTGGTAAGGCAAGAACAAGAACGTTTTGTACCCATCACTCAACAACATCCCCAATGAAGCTGCAGGTGGTTTCAAGCCCAGTCCAATGAAGCTCAGGAAGGCCTCGAAGAAAATCGCAGAGGGGATACTAAACATCATTTGAACGATAATGACGCTTGAGATATTCGGCAAGATATGTTTCATGGCAATTTTGGAGCGACTCTCACCTAAAGTCGTTGCTGCTAAGACAAATTCTTGGTCTTTCAATTTCATCGTTTGTGCTCGGACGATCCGTGCCATTGGAATCCAGTTGGTGATGGCCATGGCAGCCACGATCGATGGAATCCCTGGTTCAAAGACGACTAGCATCAAAATCATGACCACTAGGTTGGGAATCCCTGAAAGGATTTCCAAGAAGCGTTGCATCACATTATCTGCACGTCCACCCAATAAGCCTGAAATCAAGCCATAGGTCACACCGAAAACGATATCCAACAGCGCAGCGATAAACGCAATCAATAAGGAGATACGCGTACCCACGAACAATCGGCTCAACAAGTCACGACCTAAGCCATCTGTTCCCAATAAGTAATAGGTGCCGTCAGGGACATTGGCAGCGGCATATTTATCAACTAGTTCTCCACCTACCGTTGCGTAACCATTCAACCCATTGATATTAATACCTGGGATTTTGGGCGGTAAATTGGTAAATTTTACATTTTGAGCTGTTGGATCATGAGGCGATACGAAAATCGTAATGATCGAGATCGCAATGATGATCAACAGTAAAACAATAGAAAAGACGGCTGCTTTATTTTTCTTCAAACGACGCCAAGAATCTTGGAAGAAGGTCAAAGATGGTGTGGCAATCGCTTCTCGTTCTTCTTTGGTATTTTTTTGTAATGGTTGAAATTTTGCTGCATCAATCGCAGCTACTTCATTTGCTGTATAAGGCTTCTCTGCCATTAGCCACGACTCCCTTCTGATACACGGATCCGCGGATCAACGATACCGTATAAAATATCTACGATCAAAATCACAAAGACCAACATAGCAGAATACAAAATCGTGACTGCCATGATCGTTGGATAGTCATTGGTCATGATTGATTTAACGAACTGCTCCCCGATTCCAGGAATGGCAAAAATGTTTTCAACAACCAATGACCCTGTCATTAAACCAACTGCTAATGGTCCTAATAAGGTCAATAAGGGAATCAAACTGTTCCGCAACCCATGTTTAAAGGCAATTTCCCAGCGGCTAAGCCCTTTGGCTCTGGCCAATTCTACATAGTCGCTGTGCAAGACTTCTACCATCTCAGTTCGAATGAACCTGGCCGAATCTGCCAATGGCGACATAGCCAGGGCGACAGTTGGTAAAATGGTACTTGCGAAAGTTTCCCACTTCGCAATTGGCAACACACCCAGTTTGATTGCAAAAATGTATTGCAGTAATACTGCGAACACAAAGTTCGGGATCGAACGACCCAAGATGGCTACCAACGTCGATGTTGTATCCACCCACGTATTTTGTTTCATTGCTGAGATCGTTCCTAGAATAATCCCAAAGAACGTACCGAAAATGATTGCTTGGACACCCAATTGCAAGGATGGGCCAATTCGGCCTGACAATAAATTCGCTACAGGTTGATTCTTAAATTGGAAGGAGATCCCGAAGTCACCCTTCACTAGATTCATCAGATAAAGTCCGTATTGGACAATGATTGGCTTGTCTAATCCAGCTTGCTTATTCAGCAAAGCAATTTGTTCTGGACTCAATTTTTCTGCATTGGTATATGGTGTTCCTGGCAAGAATTGCATCAAGAAAAATGTGATGGTGGCAATCAACCACAAGGTAAGTACCATATAGAATACTCGTTTTAATAAATATTTCAAAAAGCCGTTCACGCGTTTTCCCCCTTAAGTATTTTGACTTCTATTCAATAATTATGTAAATTAACATAGTACGAATCATTAAAAAGGAGCCAGATCATGAAAATAAAAATAAATAAAAGCAGCGGGTGGATCACCCTCTTGTGTTTTGCCGCTTCCCTTAGCTGGTTGGCGTTCAAAAACGAATTGACTTTCGCAACTCTTTCAGATGCCCTCTTTCTATGGGCAATGTTCTTCTTGATCATCGGCGGTTTTCTCTGGGTATTTGCTTCTGGTTTCTTTGACCACTTTCAATACTCTATGAAAAAAGCCTTTGCGAGAAACAAAACCGATTATCTGAAAATGTCGCAAGTTGGCAAGCAAAGCTACGCCTTTTGGGTATGGCCCGGATTTTTTCTATTCATCCTCTCCATGCTCTTTTTACTGATTGCTACTAGTTAATAGCTTATTTCTGCTCGCATACATCTACCAATAGAAGAAGGCTGAGACAAGAAATTGTCCCAGCCTTTTCTTCGGCCTTTCAAGTCAACTACTCGTGATTATTCGATTGATGTCCACTTGTAGTCATATTGTGCGCCAGCTGCATGGGCAACGACACCTTTGACGTTGGTCGCACGTAAATGTGCTTCAGCTTTTTGGTATACTGGAATGACACCTTGTTCGTTCATGATGATTTTCTCAGCATTGACCAAATCTTCCCAGCGTTGTTCTGGATCATTGGCATCAGTTGTGTTCGATGCTTCAACAGCTGCATCGTACTCTTCGTTGCTCCATTGACCACGGTTGTAAGAGTTGCCTGTTGTGAACAAGTCAGTAAAGCTGCTTGCATCCGCATAGTCAGCACCCCAACCGCCCATAACAGCATCAAAGTCACCCGCATTTGAGCGATCTAGACGAACAGAGAATGGCACTGGGCTTAAGGTAACTGTCACGCCGTCCAATGTGTTTTGGATCGTATCTTGCAAGTATTCAATGATTTTCTTCGTTGAATCTGTATCAGAAGCTAAGATATCAAATTCTAATGAATCAATCCCCAATTCTTCTTTGGCTTTTTCCCAATATTCTTTGGCCTTGTCTTCGTTGTACTCAAGTACACTGCCGGCAGCCTCAGTGAAGTCTGTATTGTCTGTTGGGCTGAATGTCATCCCTTCTGGAACCAATCCTGATGAAGCAATAGATCCGTCACCTAGAATCGATGTCACTAAGGCATCACGGTCGATTGCGTATGAGATAGCTTTACGCAAGTTTTCATTGCGGAAAGGAGAATCTTCATCACGTTGGTTCAATTCTAAATAAGAAGTTGTTGCTTCTGGTTGAGAAACAAACGCTTCATCATTGGCCATTTGTTGCGCCAATTCACCAGTCAAGATCACATCATCTGCTTGGCCATCTTGGAATAGATTCAAAGCAGTTGCTGATTCTTTCACGACACTAACGTTGATCGTTTGTAATTTAACTGTGTCTTTATCCCAATATTGGTCGTTCTTTTCGTACGCCCATTCTGTGTCAGTACCAGCACCATCAAAACCGCTTAAAACAAATGGTCCGTTGTAGACTGCATTATCACTTGTCGCTGCGTATTGATCGCCATTTTCTTCCACCACTTTTTGATTTTGCGGGAAGAATGATGGGAATGCTAATAAGTAGTCAAAATATGGTGTTGCTTTTTCTAATGTGATTTCTAATTCATAATCACTCACCGCTTTGATGCCTAATTCTGATGGATCAGTATCGCCAGCTGTAATGGCTTCAGCATTTTTAACTGGTGCATACAAATACGCATATTCAGACGCTGTTTCTGGTTTCACAGTCCGTTGCCAACCATAGACATAATCTGCAGCTGTTACAGGATCACCATTTGACCATTTCGCATCTTCACGCAATTTGATTGTGTAAGTCAAGCCATCCTCACTGACTTCAGCCGCTTCCGCAGCGCCAGCAGGTTGTGGTGTGCTGTCCGCATCTAAACGATACAAGCCTTCATATACATTGTTCAATGCACTGAAACTGATCGTATCTGTTGCCAAAGATAAATCTGCACTTGGCATTTCTTGAGAAACCACTACATTAAATACTTGTTCTGCATCACTTGTGCCGCTTGAAGCAGCGTTGTCGCCTGAACTATCGGTTCCGCCTGTCGTACAGCCTGCTAATACTAGGCCGCACACAGCAACCAAACCATATGCCCATTTATTTTTCATCCTGTTTACCCCTTAATTGAAATAATTTTCAGAATAATCCTTCGATTTCTGAAGTTAGATAAGATTTTAATTAATAATTATTAAAAAAGCAATCTTTTTTTTGATAAAAAACAATCATTAAAGATAGTATTCTTTTTATTTTCTTACGCTATTCTCATCGAACGCTTAGTGAAAGCTTTTTTTGCCTTTTTGCCTATAAGGGATTATTAAAAAAAAATAATTAAAAAACAGGCAGGAATGAAATTTTTCAATGAATTTTCGCTAGATTTCCTTTCTGTTTACAGATAATTATCGCCCCCGTTTTAGGTAAAACAAAAACACGCTATAAGTCTTCGCTTATACCGTGCCTTTGCAAAATCATCTTGCTTAATGGATCGCGCCGCCGATTGCTTTCAAGTCGTCTTTGTCTGAGAATTCTACGATAGCTGAGACAGCTGCTTCAAGCCCTGTAGC
The DNA here is from genome assembly GCF_001297065.1 of Enterococcus sp. RIT-PI-f. Classification (GTDB taxonomy): domain Bacteria; phylum Bacillota; class Bacilli; order Lactobacillales; family Enterococcaceae; genus Enterococcus_D. The sequence goes on from NZ_LHOX01000011.1 coordinate 136,963, forward strand.
AATATCTGCCAAACTCATGGCTGGTTGTCCTGCTTTGTCTACCACTTGTTGTGGGATAAACGGCACATGGATAAATCCGCCTTTGATTGCTGGGTACTGTGTATCAATCATATATTGGACTTGGTACATAATATGATTGCAAACAAACGTGCCTGCCGTGTTGGAAACGGCCGCTGGGATTCCAGCTGCTTTCATGGCTTCTACCATTGCTTTGATTGGCAACTGGGTAAAATAAGCTGGCTGTCCTTGCCCTTGGATCACTTCATCCACTGGTTGATTGCCTTCGTTATCCGGGATACGGGCATCGTCTACATTGATTGCGACCCGTTCAGGCGAGATGGCAAATCGACCGCCGGCTTGCCCGATGTTCAGTATCACATCAGGCTGGTGCGCGTCGATTTTTTCCGCTACGATCGCAGCGGATTTGCCAAAGACTGTTGGAATTTCAGCTTTGATGATCTGTGCACCACCGATCGTATCTGGCAATAACTTGACTGCCTCTAATGCGGGATTGATGGCTTCGCCACCAAATGGATCAAATCCGGTAATCAAAATTTTCATTCATGTTCATCCTCTCTATTTCCGTTGTATCACTAAAACGCCCAAAAGTACATCAAAGCGATATGGATCACCAATAACAGCAAAGCAATCGGCGCTTGGGCTTTGATCACTCCATTGGCATCTTTCATTTCTAGCAACGCCACTGGCAATGCATTGAAATTGGCAGCCATAGGTGTCAGCAACGTGCCACAGAAGCCAGCGGTCATCGCTAACGCACCAGCAACAACAGGGTCACCCCCTTGCGCAATCACAAAAGGCACACCAATACCGGCAGTAATGACTGTGAACGCGGCAAAGCCATTGCCCATGATCATGGTGAAGATCATCATCCCCAAACAGTACGCGACAACGCCTGCCAAACGATTGCCTTCAGGTACAACACCTGAGATTCCTTGAGAAATGACATCCCCAACACCGGCAGCATTGAAAATCACCCCTAAAGCAGCCAATAACTGAGGCAAAATACCGGCCGTACCCACTTGACGCAACATCCGGTCTGAATCGTCCAACACCGTTTTAGGTTTGGCTCCAGTGATGGCAATAGCAATCAACAGTGCTAGTACAGAAGCGATCCCGATCCCTACTTGGCCACCTAAAGGCGTATAAGAGATCGCGACAGCAATCACAGCCAACGAAATACAAGGCACAAAAATCAGACTGCCGATTTTTCTTGCTGAAGTTTCAGCTTTCGCTTCGTCTACATCGACGATTTTACCAATTTGAACTTGTTTGAACATCGTCAAACAGCCCATCAAGACAATCAAGATCCCATCAATGATATAAGGGATAAAATTGCCGAAAGCAAAAACCACCCCTAGCAGCAGCCAAAATGCCGCCGTACCTAAACGTGTTGGATGGCTTGTTTCACGAAAGACACGAACTGCCGTCATCATCGCCAACAAGCCAATCAAAATATAGAAGAATTCTAAAATCGTATTGATAGAATCTGCCATCTATTCTTCCTCCTTCTTGCCATATTTTTTGGCTAAACTGCGATCGAACAAAAGGTTCGAAGCCGTTGCAATGACTAGGACAATCAATGCGATGGGTAATGAGGCTTGAGAAACGGCACTTGCAGCAACATCATAGCCAAGTGATTTCAAGGTACCTACGATCAACAAGACACCTGAAGCGGCCACAAAGGTATTTTGAGCAAAAAAGTTCCCAAAGTTTTCATTGGCAGCAGCGCGCGCTTTGATTTTCTCTTGGTCCTTTTCGTCGATCTCGCCAAATTTATTTTCTGCGGCAGCTTGTGCCATTGGATTAACGATCGGCCGAATAAATTGGGTATGCCCCTGGATTCTGATTGAGAAGAACCCTGCAACCTCACGAATAAATAAATACAAACTTAAAAACTTGCCTGGCGTCAATCCTTTGATCTTTTCAATCAAAATCACCGCCTGTTGTTTTAAACCGAAACGTTCAGACAAACCAACCATTGGCAATGTCAATAAGAACAGCGTTACCAAACGGTTGTTAACGAAGGCTTCTCCTAACATCGTCAAAAAATCTGTGACCGAGATCCCTGACACTAACGCTGTCACAAAACCAGCAATGATCACGACAGCGATCGTATCCAATTTCAGTAAAAAACCGATCAGGATAACCAAGATACCAATTAGTTTGATCCATTCCATAAAATCTTCCCCCTAAGTTAATTATAGTAAAAACCATTCTTAAGTATAATGTATTTTTCAAGTACAAAACATTGTTTTTAGGATATTCTCATATTGAATCGGTTTCTTTTTTCGTTATTAAATATGTTGTATGTAGACAAAAAAACATACACGCATCAGTTATGCATGTATGTTTCTTATCCGTCATGACGAAATGAAGCTATCGTGTAATCGTTTCTCAAGCGCATATGCGCCAATGGATATATTTAAGCTGTCGCTTTCTTCATTTGCTTACTCCGCAATTGTCCGCATGCGGCATCGATATCGGTACCATGCTCTTTACGGATCACGCAGTTGATGCCATTCTTTTTCAAAATGTCATAAAAAGCAGCCACATCTTCTTTTTTGCTGCGGGCGTATTGATCATGTTCGCTGACAGGATTGTAAGGGATCAAGTTGACATAGGTCAGCTTCTTCTTATCCTTCAGCAAGGCCACAAGCTCTCTGGCATGTTCTGGCCGGTCATTGACATGATCTAGCATAATGTATTCGAAAGTGATACGGCGATTGGTTTTTTCCAAATAATAATCGACTGCCGCCATCAATTTTTCGATAGGGAAGCTGCGGTTGATCCGCATCATTGACGTCCGGACTTCATTGTTCGGTGCATGCAATGAGATGGCTAAATTGACTTGCAAGCCATTTTCGGCAAATTCTCGGATTTTATGTGCCAGTCCACTGGTGGAGACTGTGATATGGCGGGCGCCGATCGCAAGTCCTTTGGGATCATTGATGATATGCAAGAAGCTCATCACATGATCATAGTTATCGAATGGTTCACCGATTCCCATGACGACCACATGCGACACCCGTTCATTTTCTTGACGTTCATCAAAATAATGTTGGACGAGCATGATCTGCGCCACGATTTCACCGGCAGTCAGATCCCGTTGTTTTTTCAACAAACCGCTGGCACAAAATGTGCAGCCAATATTGCAGCCGACTTGTGTCGTTACACAAACAGACATCCCATAGTCCTGACGCATCAAGACGGTCTCGATCATATGATTGTCTGGCAACTGAAACAGATATTTGACCGTGCCGTCACTGGCTTCTTGAACGACGATTTGTTTCAATGGATTGATCACGAAAGCGTTGGTCAGTTTTTCAATTAGGGTTTTGGGCAAATTCGTCATCTCAGAAAAATCTTGCACGCGTTTTTCATACAGCCATTCCCAAATTTGATTGGCGCGGAATTTCTTTTCGTTTTGTTCATTTAACCACAAAGACAATGATTCTTTGGTTGATCCGTAAATAGATGGTTTCACAATTTTTCCTCTTTTCAAACTAGTCGCTACATACTATAACTGAAAGATCTTACAAAATCAACCGATCCTGCAAGCATTTATCAAAGTCTTATCTCCTTTGACTCAATGATGAAAATATACACAAGCCCTGCATTTCAAGTGACCTATTTTCTCACAAAAAAAACTACTTGTACCGACCATGCACAAGTAGTTGATTCTCTTTAGCTATTTAACTGAATGTCTGAACTTTGCCATCTTGCGCAATCAGTTCTCCCCGCATTGGCGGATGTAATTGCAAAAACAGCGATAAGGATATTTCCAACGTATAGCTTTGATCGCCTTGTTGGAAAACACCATAGTAGTGACTTTGCTGATTTGTACTTTTTTCTTCATATGTATGACTGACTAAGTAATAGCCTTTTAGAACCTTTTCTTGCTGCTTTTTTGATTCACTCAAAAAACGACGCAAGTGTTGATAAGTAAATAAAAACAATAATAATATAACTAATCCTATAAAAATATATCCAATCATTGCTGCGTGCCTCACACCTGGATCGTTGATGGCGTATACGCCGTTTCAACCCCAATGCTGACCATTAATGCCGCATTGACTTCATCCATGATCTTTTCGTCTAAATGACAGACTTTTTCTTTTAACCGACATTTGTCGATGGTTCGGATCTGTTCCATTAAAATCACCGAATCTTTGCCAATTCCGGTACAATCGGAGGAAATGCCAATATGCGTTGGCAATTTCGGCTTGGCCATCTTGGCAGTGATCGCAGCGATGATCACGGTCGGGCTGAAATGATTGCCCAAATCGTTTTGAATGACCAACACTGGACGAATGCCACCTTGCTCTGAACCGACGACTGGTGATAGATCCGCAAAATAAATATCTCCTCTTTTTACCATAGGACCACCCTAACTTTTGTATTCTCGCGGCACCCGCGCTGACAATGTACATGCAACTTCGTAATGGATCGTCCCTAATTGATCCGCTACATCTTGCATCGTGATACGTTCCCCATTATTTTCACCAATCAAGGTAACTGTGGTACCAACTGGAAATGCTTGAGGCAATCGGATCATCAATTGATCCATACAGACCCGCCCAACGATTTCACAATATACCCCTTCAACCAGTACGGAAAATCCTTGCATTTTGCGCAACCAGCCATCTGCATAGCCGATTGGAACGGTACCGATCCATTCTTGTTGTGGCGTGATATATGTTTCACCATAGCCAATTCCAGCACCTTTTTCAAGCAATTTCACTTGAATCAAGGTAGAAACTAGCGACAACGCTGGTTTTAACGGGATCGGCGCTTCCAATGCATGTCCTGACGGATTCAACCCATACATTGCGATGCCATAGCGGATCATATTCCCCACAGCTTGCTCATGCCATAATGCAGTGGCACTGTTCCCTGTATGGATATATGTCGGCAAATGCGGCAGTGCTGTTAAGACTTCTTGAAAAAAAAGATGCTGCTGCTGCCAATAAACAGTGTCTGCTTGGTCGGCAGTTGAAAAATGGGTAAAAATGCCTTCCCATTCAAATGCAGGGTGCTGGTCTAACCAGCTAGCTGCTTGTGCAACAGCTTGGGCATCTAAAAAACCGATCCGCCCCATGCCTGTATCGACCTTGATATGGGCCCGCAAAGGCCGTGGCAAAGACATGTCTGATAGATAGTGTTCAGCATCTGACAGCCATTCTTGACTCGCAACTGGAAACGAAAAGTCATAGGTTGCGAGCAAGGCAATATCTGTGACCGCTACGACACCTAGCAGCAATATTGGGGCCGTAATGCCTGCTTCGCGCAATTCAATTCCCTCATCAATGGTTGCAACACAGAAGCCTGCTGCGCCGCCTGCTGCCGCTGCTTGTGCTGTTTCCACAGCACCGTGACCATAGCCATTGGCTTTGACCACAGCAAAAAGCGCCGTATCATTGGCCAACCGTTTCCGTTCATTTTGGATATTTTCTGTAATAGCAGCGATATCGATAATCGCTTTGGTGGGTCTATGACGTGCAACGACCATGTTTGATTCCTTCTTTCCTACAACGTGCATGAAGTTGAACAGCTGGTGCTTGTTCAGGCTGTTTCAACTGATTGCGGGCACTTCTAAAATAATTTGTGCAAAAGCTGTATCATTGGTATGGGTGATACTGACAAAAATCATACTTAGAGGATGTGGCGCTTTGGTGACTACCGGGGCACCGACCTCATTCGTTAGTATTTCGATATCATGAAAGGATAATTTACCTATTCCTGTGCCCCACGCCTTAGAGAATGCTTCTTTACAAGCGTATCTTCCTGCCAGAAATTCGACTTGCCGTTTCAACGGCAGCTTGTCGAACAATTCCACTTCAGCTTCTGTTAAAATTCGTGCAATAAAGCGGGGTTTTTCCTCAATCAGCGTCTTGATACGGGGCAGTTCCACTGCATCGATGCCTATTCCTTTGATCATCTTTATCTCTCTCCAACTATTCTCGACAGTTGCTGTCTATCCAACAACAACGCCTTCAACTAGTTACCATTCTACCAAAAATTCGGCGAAATACCATGCCTAACTATTTTCTTTACGATTTGATTATAAAAAAATCAAAAAAAAAAGCCCTAAGACGAACGGACATCGACAGATCTTAAAGAATATTTCTTAAGATCTGCCGAGGCGTTTACTTAGGGCACTGCTTTTTTAGCTTAGTCTTGGTTGTTGCGAATCACGAAACCGCGTTTTTTGTCATTGCTGCGGCGATTGTTGCGTTTGGCACCATCTTTTGCATAGTTGCCGCGGGCTTTGTTGCTGCCGCCGCCGTCTTTGCTATAGCTGCCATTGCCGCGACTACCACCTTCTTTACGGTTGCGGTTGCCGCCATTGTTATTGCTGCGACGACCATTCTTGTTGCCAAATGATTTTTTCCCTTGAGGAAGTGGACGTTCTGGCGTAATTTTAACTGGTACTTGATCAGTCGGATCTTTCGCCAATGTTTTTAACAACAAGGCTGCTAAATCTTGCGCTGAGTAGCGTTCAACCAAATCATCTGCCGCTGCCAAATAGTTGTCTAATCCATTTTCATCCATTTTGGTTTCTACCGCTTCTAATGCCGCACCTAATTGGCCTTTGAAGGCTTCTTTTTCGGTTGGCGGACGAAGAGGTGTCATCCGTTTTTTGGTTAAGTTTTCAATGACGTGCAAGTAGCTCATTTCGTTTGGTGTAACGAAAGTCACGGACATGCCGCCTTTACCAGCACGACCGGTACGACCGATCCGATGCACATAGCTTTCAGGGTCTTGTGGGATATCGTAGTTGTAGACATGGGTCACACCTGAGATATCCAAGCCGCGGGCAGCGACATCTGTTGCTACTAAAATGTCTAAGTTGCCGCTCTTGAATGAACGCAAGACGCTCATCCGTTTTTGTTGAGAAAGATCACCATGGATGCCTTCTGCTTTGTAACCACGGGCTTCTAACCCACGAGCCAACTCGTCAACACGACGTTTGGTACGGCCAAAGACGATGGTTAATTCAGGTGTTTGAACATCCAACAAGCGCGTCATCACATCAAATTTTTCAAAGTCTTTCGAGCGCACATAATATTGATCGATCAAATCAGCCGTCATTTCTTTGGCTTTTATTTGGACGTGCTCAGGATTTTTCATAAATTTGACACCAATATTTTTGATTGCTGGCGGCATCGTTGCAGAAAATAGTAATGTTTGACGAACGTCTGGCACTTGGCTGATGATTTTTTCAATATCTTCCAAAAAGCCCATGTTCAACATTTCGTCTGCTTCATCTAATACAAGGGTTTCAACCGTGCCTAATTTCAGGGTGTGGCGGTTGATGTGGTCCAACATGCGTCCTGGTGTACCAACAACGATATGTGGACGATCTTTTAATTGACGGATTTGGCGACCAATATCTGCCCCACCGTATACTGCTTGGACACGGATTTTTTTGTCTTTCCCTAAACGATACAATTCTTCTTGGGTTTGGATAGCCAATTCACGGGTTGGCGCAATCACTAAACCTTGTAATTGTTGGTTTGTCGGGTCAATTTTTTCTAGCATTGGCAAACCGAAAGCAGCGGTTTTACCGGTACCAGTTTGTGCTTGACCAATCACATCTCTGCCTGCTAAGGCTAACGGAATCGTTGCTTCTTGGATGGGTGTTGCTTCTTCAAAGCCGGCACGCTCAACAGAAGTCAATAATTCGCTGGATAATTCTAGATCTTTAAATTTCAAATGGATCCTCCTATTTGGTCATCATCTCGATGCCTGTTTTTATCATTGAAGCGTAGGTAGTTCTTCAGAAACACAAGAGCAGTCCAATTACTCTTATCTTTCTCTCGGTACCGAAAAACCGCTTCTCGAAGGCATTATAAAAGGCTAAAACAAAAAGATATGCTTCAGCCATCATTTATCTCAAAACGTCAATGTTTTTTTTACAGTAATCATTCTGTGCTTCATCTTTCGGCGTTAGATAAGTATAGCATAAATTGAAAGTTTCAGCAAGATTTCAATTCTGTTTTACATTCCGATCAAGGCATCGACTACTTCACTTAGACCCATTCCATTGCTGCCTTTGAGCACAACGCTATCTTCGGGACTTAAAGTTTTTATTAAGGCATTGATCAATCCCGTCTTTTCTTCTTTGTCAAAGTGATAGATTTGCCCCGCAAAGCCCTGATCAGTCAAACGGTTTTGTAATGCTTTCATCTCTGGACCGTACAAAAAGACCATTTGTACAGTATCATCGATATGTGCCGCCATTCCTGCATGCATCTCAGCGCTGTCTGGCCCTAATTCCAGCATATCTGCCAATACGGCGATCCGTCTGCCTTGAAGTGGGATTTTTTTGAAACTGTCTAATACCAAGCCCATCGCTGTAGGGTTTGCATTGTACACATCACTCAAAAGTGCAGCGCCATTTCCTGCTGTCAGCCATTGGGTGCGGTTCTTTGTTAACTGAAAGCCTGCCAGACCTGCTTGGATCGCTGCGTCAGGCACAGCAAAATACCGGCCCATGCCAATAGCGATCAAGGCATTTTTGACATTATAACCGCCAATGACGGGGATCGTATATTTGACGCCTTCAACAGAAAAGGTTGTTTCTTGCTGTGCTTCTGCTAAAATCGTTCCTTGCACATCACCTGCTGCTAGGCCAAAGGTTTTGATCGTTTGCGTTAGCTCAGGCAGATAAGGGGCTAATAATAGTTCGTCAGCTGGAACCATCATAAAGCCATCTTTTTTCAATCCGGCAGCAATTTCCATTTTTGCTTTGGCGATTCCTTCTCGTGAACCTAGATTTTCGATATGGGCCTCACCGATCAAGGTGATCGCGGCGGCATCTGGTTCTGCCAATAATGACAATACTTCGATTTCCCCTGCGTGGTCCATACCCATTTCTAAAATCAGGACTTCCGTATCTGCCGGCGCATGCAGGATCGTCAAAGGTACCCCTAGTTCATTGTTATGGTTGCCTTGGGTCTTATAAGTTTTATAGCTTTGTGCCATTACGGCATCTACCATGTCTTTTGTTGTAGTTTTGCCATTGCTGCCTGTGATACCAATGATTTTGGGATTGATTTTTTCTTTATAGCCTCGTGCCAATCGCTGAAAAGCAGCCACCGTATCCTCCACATGGATCACCTGGATATGTTCAGGGGGCTGGATCGTTGGATGGCTCCAAAGCGTGGCGATCGCGCCATTGTCCTTCGCTTGTTGCGCAAATTCATGGCCATCTCTGGTTCCTGCTAACGGAACAAACAAACTATTTTCTTTGATTAGCCGACTGTCAAATTCGACGGAAGAGATTGTTCTCTGGTCATTGCTTTCTTGGTCAAATAAAGCGGCTACTTCTTCTATTGTCAGATTCATGGATCTATCTCCTTTATTAAAAAAAGAAAGCCAAAGTTCGCTTCAAGTATTCCCTTGAGTTGAGCCTGGCTTTCTTCTTCATTATTCAGCTTCGACGTCAGTCAAAAATGTCCGGCGTTGATTGAAACGGTTCATGCCTAATTGGATCAATTCTTCAATCAAGTCGCCATACGGCAAGCCGGTTTTTTCCCATAATAGTGGATACATACTAAACGCTGTAAAACCTGGCATCGTGTTCAATTCGTTTAAGAACAGTTCGTTTTTGTTTGTTAAAAAGAAGTCACAACGACTTAGTCCGCTACCGCCTAGCATCGTGTACGCTTTTTTGGCAAATTCCTGCGCTTTTGCCTGCGTGTCTTCAGGGATGTGTGCTGGGATCTGCATATCGATTCGGTTATCGATGTATTTTGAATTGTAATCATAAAATGCAACATCTTTGACGATTTCACCAGGCATCGTGGTACGTACATCTTCGTTGCCTAAAACAGCCACTTCGATTTCTCTGGCTTCGATTCCTTGTTCAACGATGGCTCTTGTGTCATAGCGATAGGCTTCTTGCAACGCATTTTGCAATTCTTCGCGATTTTCTGCTTTGGAAATTCCTACACTTGAGCCCATATTGGCAGGCTTCACAAACATTGGGTACAGCAAACTGCCTTCACATTGATCGAAGATTTTTTTAGGGTTTTCTTTCCAGGCATTCTTAAGAACAGGCACATAGGGTACTTGGGGGATCCCTGCAGCTTGCAAGATATATTTGGTCATGATTTTATCCATGCCGCAAGCACTTGTCAGTACGCCTGCGCCAATGTAAGGCATGCCAATCGTTTCCAAGAAACCTTGGATCGTGCCGTCTTCTCCATTCGGCCCATGCAGCAATGGAAAGACGATCGCTTCTTCTTCATAAATGGCTCCTGGTTGAATGACTTCACCTTTATGGGCGTCATCTGTCAAGGCCAATACATCCTTAGAGGTTGGTGCTTCAGTCAATAATGGCCCCTTGAGCCATTGTCCCTCTTTCGTGATCATTACTAATTGCACTTGGTAGTAAGTATAATATACAGCATTGACTACTGAAAAAGCGGATAGCAGCGATACATCGTGTTCTGCACTGCGTCCCCCATATAATAAAATGATTTTCAAAAGAAATTCCTCCTGCATCCATGGTTTCTACCACACTAAGTCTTTCACATTTTAGCATAAATTCAGTCAATCGGCACTAAATCTTGGACAAAAAATCTTTTCTCTCAAAGGAATAGATAGGTCCAGAGTTGAATGTTTTTCAATTTGTCAGTACTATGACTATATCAAGATGTGAATGATGAGGTGTGAAAAATGGCAAAAGAAACGATTCCTTCCAGACGGATCAGATTAAAACAAATTGTTCAGGTCTTTATCAAATACAGAGTGCTGCAAAATATCAGCAAACAGCAACAACCAGAAATGGTCCGGCAAGCGTTTGAGGAATTAGGCCCAACCTTTATCAAAATTGGCCAAATGCTTTCGGTACGAACAGATTTGCTGGATCCTTCTTTTGCTGCAGCGTTCAAACAGCTGCAAGACAATGTCAAAAGTGATCCTTTCCAAGAGGTCAAAGCTTTAGTTGAAGCTGAGCTCCAACAATCTCTATCTGATGTTTTTACTTCCTTTGATCAGCTGCCCGTCGCCTCCGCATCGATTGGACAAGCCCATCACGCTGTTTTGCGTAACGGAAAAGAAGTGATCGTCAAGGTACAGCACCCAGGGATCATCGCCGACATCGAGGTGGACTTGAACCTTTTTGAAAAAGCGATCCCTCTGATCCGTTACGTGCCGGAAGCCAATGTAGTAGATCTGAAAAGTGTCTTGGCAGAAATCCGCCGCTCTTTGGCCAACGAAACCAATTTTCTGCAAGAGATGGCCAATGCGCAAGTATTCTATCGTGACAACCATCAAGATCCCCAACTGGCATTGCCAAAAGTTTACCCCGAATGGTGTACGCAAAAAGTCTTGGTCATGGATTTTATGGCAGGCGAGAGTTTGAATTGCTTGTTGAACCGCGCTGATCAGGAACTGCTTTATGGCAACCAAACTGTTAAAGAAGTCAAAAAAGCCATAGGAACATTGCTGGTGAAGAACTTTATGAAACAAGTTTTTGAAGATGGTTTTTTTCATGCAGATCCTCACCCTGGAAATCTATTCCTCCATGTTTTTGCTGATCAAGAACATCGTCCCCATCCTTTTCAATTAAAGCAACGCGTGGGCGTTTTAGGTGGCGTAGACTATACCTTAAAATGGCAAGATGAATCTATCTTGCCGCCCTATCAAGTGATTTTTTTGGATTTCGGGATGATGGGTCATTTGGACCAAGCATTGCGCAGCCGTCTGGCAGATGCCTTGATCGCGCTTTATACCCAAGATACACAAGAAGTCGGCAAGGCTGTGCTCAGATTGTGCGGCAGCCAAGGCACTGCCTTTGATGAAGTCTTGTTTTATCAAGATTTGCAGCGCTTTGTTGAAAACTACTATAATATGCCGCTAAAGGATATCGATCTCCAAAGAGTCATGGGCGAAGTGATCAAGATATGTTATGACAATCATTTACAAATGAATCGCGATATCACTTTGCTGATCAAGGCATTTGGGACATTAGAAGGTGTCATCAAAGCATTGGATCCAGATTTATCTATGATGGAAGTGACACAGCCTTTCGCACAAAAGTATTTTTTAGCTCAATTCGATGCCACTGAAGAATTAAAGAAAAGTACCCTTGCTGCTGCCAAAAGCTTGCGTGCGCTTGGCCGTATGCCTGACCGCGCATTGGCTGTACTTGATACCTTTGCTACTGGCAAACACCGTTTGAATTTAGAAATTCGTGAACAAAAACAATTACTCGATCGATTTGACAAAATGGTCAACCGCTTAGTGATCGGTATTATTTTGGCGGCAGTCATCTTAAGTTCCTCCTTATTGGTGGTCGCCAGTCCTGAAAAAGGGGATTTCGTCCATCGCATGGGCATATTCGGCTTTTGTTTGGCTTTTATCGCCTGTATCTTATTGGCTGGCAAATATTTTTATGATCATTTTCGAAAACAAGAATGAAGACCGGCAAACACTGCTTTTCGTGGGCAGTGTTCCGGTCTTTATTTGTTCTGCGTTTCTTTGATCGCTGTTTCAAATATTTCTTCGAAACGAAGCCGATCTTCTTTGGTAAAAGGCTTCGGCCCCTTGGTACGTTTGCCGGCTTTGCGCATCTGGGCACCTAGATAGCGCTGTCCCAGTAAAAAATCAATGGTTTCTTTTAAGTATTCGGTGCCGTTATGGTGAAACACACGTGCATGCTTGGGCAAAACCAACGATGCCAAGCCATAGTCCTGGGTCACCAGAAAATCTCCAGCTTTAATCTCTTTGACGATCTCATAATCTGCGCGATCAGAGCCTTTGTCTACATAGATGAATTGTACATGGGCTGGAAATTCTTTTTTGGTATAATGATCGACACTGGTCACGATCATTACAGGCAAGTGATATGTTGCACCAAGGGCGATCACTTCATTTTTGACAGGTGAACCATCTCCGTCGATCAACAATCGCATATTGCTCCCCCTCGCTTTTGCTTTTATTGTACGGGTCACAGCACCAATATGCAAGCAGAGGCATTGTTGGACAGGATGCCCAGAACAATACCTCTGCTTGATTGTTTCTTTATTTCACCGAATCATTTCACGGATTCGATGATCGAAAATTTGCGGTCTTTCAGTTCATAGACGACATCGCATGCTTTGGCGACATCTTGTTCATGGGTCACTAGAATAATACATTTATTTTGTTCGTGGGCGATTTCTTGAAATAATGACACGATGTCTTTTGATGTGGTTTCATCCAAATTCCCGGTTGGTTCATCCGCAACGATCAGTTCATGCTCGCAACAAAGGGCCCGTACGATCGCTACCCGCTGCTGCTGTCCACCAGAAAGTTGGGTTACTTTTTTCATCGCCAACTCTTCAGTGATGCCAACTTTGACCAAATTTGCTAAGGCATACGCTTTTTTGTCTGTTTGTTGTGACTGAGCGATCGCCATAGCCGTTGTGACATTATCTAAAGCAGACATATACGGCAATAAATTGTAGGCTTGAAAAACGATCGATACATCTTTGCGTCGATACTCCCGCAAACCGATTTTCGCCAAGGTTTCGTCATTATATAAGATTTTGCCTTCTTTAGGGGTATCTAGCCCCGTGATCAATGATAAAAAGGTGGTCTTGCCAGAACCGCTAGACCCAAGGATCGCATACATCTTTCCTGGTTCAAACGTCAAATCGACTGCACGAAATAACGCTTCTGCTTCTGTCTGGTACCAATAACCAAGTTGTTCTGTTCGTAGTGTCATTATACCCCTCCTAGGAAACCAAGATTTTTTTCGGATTCAGACGTAAAATGCCTGCCGATGATAAAATGATCGAGCCAAAGCTGATACCTAAGCCCATCAATGCCAATAGACCGATTTCTTCTGCAGAAACCGTGATTTCTAATGATTGGATTTCTTCAGATTGGGTGAATGATGGGAAAGAGCCACCGCCATTGCCGCCCATTTGTTGCATCCCGCCTCCGCCGCCAGGTCCGGCATTGGTCGTATCTTGATCAGTCGTCGTTTCTGTCTGTTGTGCCAGCAACTGCTCACCTACAACATTCCCTACAAGATTGCCGCTCGCCGCAGCAATGCCCAAAGCAAAGATCATGCAGATAAAGATTTCCGTAAAGAATTGGAAAATCACTTTTGCTCGTGATTCACCCAATGATAGCAAAACGCCAATTTCATAGCGGCGTTCACGAATCGACATCATCACGATCAAGGTCAAAATGATGACGCCTGCTGCAGCCACTAAAATAATGATATTTTTGGCAAAACTAGCCACATTATTCAGTGGAGTCAACATAGATTGATACTGTTGATCGTTCGATTGAATACTATACGTATCCGTATCGATCAACCCTTCTGCCTCTTCTACGAAAGCATCCATTTCAGAAGGATCACTTAGTGTGTAGGTCGCTGAATCAATCGTTCCATCATTGCCGCTTAATGTATTGGCGAAGGTATAAGACGCGAATATCGTATTGGCAGGATTCAGGAAACTAAACATTTGGCTCATGCTGTTGCCGACTTCTGACGTTTCATAAATGCCTTTGATCGTGACCTCGACTTCATTGTCGTCACTGTCTGTGATCGTGAAGGTATCGCCTACTGCCAAATCATTGGCCTCAGCCAATGCAGATTCGATCACTACATTGTTGGTGCCTTCATCCTCTGCTGTGATGCCTTCCCCATCTGTCAGCGATGCGGTACCTTCAGAAAAACTCGTATAAGCGGCACTTGTGGAAACGCCTGTGATTTGGAAATCACCAGAACTCATTTCGCCGCCAGGCATCCCACCCATTTGGTTGGCATCTGCGCTGGAATCATCCGTGGATGTGTCCGTATCTGAGCTTGAGATTGCTTCGATGCCACTGACAGCATCTGCCGATGTGCTGACTTCAAAACTGTATGACGCCACACCATCTAAGTCTGCGATGGCTTGTGCATCCTCGATCTCCACTGGTGTGGATTGAAAGCTGCCAGGATCTGGGCGTGACGCTTCGCTATCACTACCTGAACTTGTCGTTCCTTGTTGAAACGCTTGTTCACGGTTGGCTTGTAAAGTCACAGTAGCGCCAACACTCTTTTGAGCATTTTCGGTCGCAACCAACGCCGCACTTCTAATGGTCAAGCCTGCTAAAACAAAAATCAAAATAGCTGAAAAAACGGCGATCAGCAGAATCGTTCTGCCTTTTTTGGCCCATACACTTTGAAGCCCTCGCTTAAAAAAATTCATAGCATTTCCTCCTATATTTAACATAAGCTGACTATACTTGTTTTAACTTAATAGAAACTTAAACGACCAAATGAAGAAAAACGAAACAAAAGCAGCTATTTTGCCTGCTTTCGTTCCGTTTTCTCCTTTTTGATCGTCTGTTTTCACTTGGCTAAATGTCTAGCGGCCGAAACCGCCGCCACCCATTTGATTCGTGGAGGCTGTTTCTCCAGATTGTGTCAAATTGGCAATTGTATCTGACACTGGCAATGTACCTAATTCAGTACCATCGGACACCGTACCGCCGGCATAATAGCCAAAGGTAGGTTCGCCATCATTGCTGCCGCCGCTAACCAGTGTATATGAACTATCTGTTAAGTCTGGCGTAGAAATCACCACATGTTGATAGGATTTACTTGGCGCGTAAGAAACAATGGCATTGCCGTCACCATCTAGCAAGGTGACTAGCGTATCCGCCGATTGCGATTGATCAAACGTGACCGCCACAGATTGTTGCGTACCATCACTCACATTCATGGCCATGTCAGTGGTGCCAGCTGCCAATAAGACGCCGCCGGTCAAGGTGAATGTGCCATTATAATCTAGCGCACCGTTTCCGCCAGTTGTTGGTCCATTGACGATTGCTATTCCGCCGCTCATGGTCACATTTCCGTTGCTGTCGATCCCATCACCTTCTGCATCAACCACCAATGTGCCACCGGTAATGTTCACTAGTTTGCTATCGTCGGCTTCATCACCGCCGCCAGGTTGTCCACCACCAAAGCTGTCTTGCCCAAATTGGCCTGTGCCTTCATCGGTATCACTGCCGCCGCCTGCATTGACGCCGTCATCACTGGAGACGACTTGGGTCGTACCGCCGGCGATATTGATCACGCTGGCTTCTAATCCTTCATAGGATTGTTCGATTGAGATATCCCCATTATTGATCGTTAATTCATTGTCCGCATGAATGCCATCATCGCCACTATTGGCAGTGATCGTACCTCCGGAAATCGTGATCGTATCATTGGCGTGCAGACTATCATCGGCACTATCGACGGTGAAAGTCCCACTGCTGATGATCATAGCCCCGCCAGCTTTCAATCCTTTATAGCTTTCATCGGTGCTGATGGATTGACTTTGTGCGCCATCGGCCGTTTGGATCGAAATATCTGCGTTTTGGATGCTGAGGTTGGTTTCAGCTTGGATCCCATCCCGTCCGCTTTGAATCGTAAAGGTGCCACCGTCGATTGCTACATAACCTTTCGCAGTGTCTTCAGTGTTATTGGCTTGGATGCCATCCCCTTCTTCAGTATTCAGCGTATATTGACCTGCTAAAATCGATACAGAGTCTTTCCCTTTGATCGCATTGTTTTTGGCGGTGATCTCATATGTCCCGCCAGCTAAAACCAAATCATCTTTGCTGCGGATCCCATTGCTGTAATTGCCAGTGATCACCAGTTTGCCATCACCATTGATAGATAGATCTTCTTTACTGTAAAAAGCGGCATCTGGTTCTGTTTCTCCATCCGCCAGTGTATAGTCACTGCCATCTGTCAATGTGTTCGTTGTATCACTTGCCAATGTTGTGATGACTTTTTCGGCTTGCTCCACCACCACAGCCGCACCTGAATCATTGGTGATAGTAACACCATTGAAGATCAAATGTACCTTGGCTTCTTTGTCGACATTCACGATCAATTGCCCGTCACTCAAGGAACCATTGACTACATAGGTGCCTTCTTGGGTGATCGTTACTGTTTGGCCATCGACCGTCACGCCATCTGCGGCTTCTGTGGCATCATCATTCAGCGTGATCGTAGTGGCAGCTGATTCGTCATAACTCGCATCAACATCTTCGTCTTCATATGTGCCATAGTAATCCGTTGTATCATCCAATGTTGTCGACACATTGGTCACTGCTGCAGCTGAACCTGAAGTTGCTGCTGCAGCACTTGAGCTGCTGCTAGACGTTGTATCGGACTGGGCACAGGCACCCAAAAGCAGTGTCGATAACAATAGTGGATAAATGATTTTTTTCATAGAAAGTCCTCCTTCTATAACTCATCGCGATTCGCAGCGGCTTTGCCTAATACAACAGGCAGGTTGCCATTGCGCACGCGGACTTCATCAATAATTTGCTTCTCTTGTGCTTGATCTTTCAGCATCAAGCGGTATCTCAGTTCGTATAAGCTGCCCATAGTTGTTGTTCTAACAGATTCTAATTTGGCTGAATGGGTGTAGGTATCAAAAATATCATCAAACAGTTGCGGGTAATCCAAATCTTCGGGAATCGTGATTTTTAATTCTCGTTCGGCTGTCTTTTGGCGATCGCCAAAAGGGACGGTGTATAAGAGCGTTAAAAAGAGCGCCACAATGATCGAAAAGACAACCACATAGCCGACATACCCCATTCCGGTCGCCAAACCAATCCCCATTGACCAAAAGACACTGGTGATCTCTCTGGATCCGCCAGGTACTGAACGGAAGCGAATCAGACTAAAAGCGCCTAAGATCGCAACCCCTGTGCCCAAATTGCCATTGACCAGCATGATGACTGATTGCACCAAAATCGGCAAAACAGCCAGCGTGATCACAAAATTTTTGGTATAGACATTTTTGATCATATGAACAACTGCCACCAATAAACCTAAAATCAATGAAGCAGATATACAAATCAACAGGCTTCCCCACTCCAATGAGCTGGTATCGCCTGAAAATAAACTAGATAACATGTAAAACTTCCTCCTTTTTGAATAAATGCCGTTGGTAAGTCTGCGCATATTTTGAAAAACTGCCCTTGCGTACACCATAGGTATTCAGCAAGTCAACGAACCACAACGGATATGAACCAAGGGCCTTGACCTCCATCAAGACACCGATTTCTGGTGCCACCAATGCACCATCACTACCGGCAGCCAAATCTAAATTGCATGTACGGAAACGAATCGCTTGATCAAAGGTCACCCGAAAATCACTGTCATCATCCACAAACAACGACAAACGATCATAGGCGATCAATACCCGTGGTGTCAAATCTTGGTTTTGTTTGAACAACCATTTGATTTCAGCCGCAATCTGCGCTGGCTCAACTGTTTCTGGCAATTGTCCACTCCTGACCCAATGCTGATACTGCTGATAGGACATGGGTACGCGCCGTTTGTAGACAATCCCATTGACTTTCTTTTTGATTTCCAAAAAAATCAAACTATCTTGGCTTGGCACCCCATAACTGCGGATCCGAAATTTCTCTTTGTACTTCGGTTTATCCATTGAATGACGGATAAAACGGAAGTCATCCGTGTCGTAATACAGCGACATAATCGTATGTTTGCCATACACATCAATCTGCATTCGTTGCTGCAACGCTTCAAAGAAAGCGGGAAAGCGATCGTTTGGGATCAAATATTTGGTTTCTTTTCGTTGGAAAACTTTCTTAAGTTTCATTTGCTTGTCCTCCCTCGTTGTTCTTGTTTATAATTTAAAGGAAGTAACTTAAAACCAGCTTAAGTAATTCTCTGCTTTTTAAGTATTTTTTATGCTATTCATGCTATTCTTATCATTAAAGAGGTGGAAAAATGATTAAAATATTACTTGTCGAAGATGACAAAACGTTATCTGAAAATATCAAAGAAATCGTTAGTGAAATCGGCGAAGTCAGCCAATCATTCGATGGCAGTGAAGGGTTATACGAAGCTGAAACAGGCATCTACGACTTGATCATCTTAGATTTGATGATGCCTGAAATGGATGGGTATGAAGTGTTGGCGGCATTAAGAAGCAAGGGGATCCAGACCCCAGTGTTGATCCTAACCGCAAAAGATGGCTTAGAGGATAAAGTCACTGGGTTTCAAAAGGGTGCGGATGACTACTTGACAAAGCCCTTTTACCGAGAAGAATTATTGATGCGGGTCAAAGCCCTATTGAAACGATCACTAGGATTGTTCAATGAGAATCATTTAGAATACAATGGATTGGTGTGCAAATTGGCGGCGAACGAAGTGACGTACAAAGGGGAATTATTGCCGATTCAAGGCAAAGAATTTGAATTGCTGCTCTACTTTTTACAAAACCAAGGGATTATCTTGACGAAAGAACAAATTTTCGACCGTATTTGGGGCTTTGATTCAGAAACCACCTTGACCGTTGTTGAAGTCTATATGAGCAACTTACGCAAACATTTGCGAGATACCGGTATTGATAAAGAGATCCGCACATTGCGCAATGTTGGCTATATCATGCAAGGAGCGTAGCCGATGAACAATGAGCGTTCGAACAAACAACGATTGCAATCTTTCTTGATCAACGTCAGTGCATTTGCCTTGGTCTTTTTCTTATTAGGTGTGATCGTCTTGGAGCTGTTCAATCAATCCGCCTATCGTGAAACGGATCTATCTTTGGAACAAGCCATCGAAGATACACGCTTGATCCAAGCAGAGATCAATTCTTATCAATCTGACAGTCTGACGATGCCGCCGGGTTCCACCATGCCCAACATTCCCGGAACCAATCGCTTCAATACCCAATTGATTTTATGGTCAGAAGATGGTGAAATCTTGAATAAGCAAGCGCTAGGCGGGCGTTTTTCGCAATTGACGAATCTGACATTATCGACCGAAAATCTGGACAGTATTCAATCTTTTTCGATTGATGATCAATCGACCTCTACAACCGAAGACAAGCTGCTCTTTCGTTCGATCACTACAGCGGCACCGTCAAACAATTTAGGTGTCAGTTATATTCAGGTTTTAGCCAATACCAACCAAATCAAAAATGCCATGTCAAATTTTCAAACGATTTTGATTTTATCGATGGTCTTTTTCTGGATTTTGTCGATTGGTATCAGTTATTTCTTGACCACATTGAGTATGCGGCCAATCTTGGCATCGTGGAAAAAGCAGCAAGAGTTTGTTGAAAATGCCTCTCATGAACTGCGCACACCCTTGACGATCATCCAAAATAGTTTGGAACGGTTGTTTACCAAACCAAACCGTACCATTATCGATGAATCAGAAAGCATCGCCCAAGCATTGGCGGAAACCCGGCGCTTGACAGGCTTGACTGCCGATTTGCTGACGATTGCTCGCAGTGATGCCAATCAATTGACCTTAGTGAAAGAAAAAGTTGAACTGGCACCGTTTATCGCTGAGCTCGTCAAGCCATTCAAAGAAATTGCTGAATTAGATGAGAAGCGTTTTGTTATCGAGAATTTCGCTGATGCAACCGCGGTATTTGATCAAAAAAAGATCCATCAAGTCTTAGTGATCTTGTTAGACAATGCGTTGAAATATACCAGCTCTGGGGACAAAATCACGCTGCTTTCGGAAATCTCTAATAAACATTGGCTGATCGAGGTCAAAAACACAGGCCCTTCGATCACGGATGAAGAAAAGGCCCGCATTTTTGATCGCTTTTATCGAGAAGACCGTTCTCGCTCGAAAGAAACCGGCGGCTACGGTCTAGGGTTAGCCATCGCCAAACAAATTGTCGATGAGCACAAAGGGCAAATCAGTGTCAAAGATCTGTTGCCTAAGGGGGTTATTTTCCAAATTCGCTTGCCCAAGGAATGATGTACGCAAAAAAAAACAGCTATGAACGAAAACGTTCATAGCTGTTTTTTTACTCACAGTACTATTGCTAGTAGAAAAGCCCTATCTCCACAAAAGGACGATTCCGACACCCTGCAAATCCGGCAGGTTGCTTACGCGGTGTGCCTCTGCTATCAATCTGGTCAGCAAATGCTAGACCTTCTCGACTCGTCGCATGAGGATTACTTTAACACACAATCCTCATGAAAGCTACCTTTTTTTGACAGAATCGCCTGTAATGTATAAAAATGGCCGCCAAAACCTAGATAGACCATCCGGCTTTTGGCGACCACTGCACGCTAGGTTGCAGCTATATGATACATTTTGTTTTACGATAAGAAAGTCGCAACTTTCGTGGTGATCAAATCAATGGCCACATGATTTTCGCCGCCTTCTGGCACAATGACATCGGCGTAGCGTTTCGTTGGTTCGATGAATTGGTGATACATCGGCTTCACAACTGTTAGATACTGTTCGATAACTGAATCCAATGTTCTGCCCCGTTCTTCCATATCACGTTTGATACGACGAATGATCCGAATATCATCATCTGTATCAACATATAATTTGATGTCCATCAAATCACGCAAACGCTCATCTTCTAAAATCAAGATACCTTCTAGAATAATGACTTCTTTCGGTTCTTGAACGATCGTGGCTTCACTGCGGGTATGTGCTACATAATCATAGACCGGTTTTTCAATCGTTTGATACGCAAGCAGCTGTTTCAAGTGGTCGATCAATAAATCTGTATCAAATGCAAAAGGATGGTCGTAGTTGGTGTTCAATCGTTCTTCGAAACTCAATTCACTTTGATCCTTGTAATATGAGTCTTGCTCCAACATCATAATAGAATGATTCGGAAAGTGATTAAAAATCGCTCGGCTCACACTTGTTTTACCGCTTCCTGATCCACCTGTCACACCAATTATAATGGGCTTGCCATTCGTCATTCGATTTACCTCTTTCATTTCTAAAATTCGCACTGTTTCTATTATAGCGAAATTTCTGCAAATTACTACTATTTCTGAAAAATCAGCCCAGTAATAAATCAGGCAATTGTTCGATCGATTCGATCATATGGGTAGGCTTGATGCCGTCAGTGTTTTTTTTATGCGGATTCAGCCAAATCGTATCGATTCCTGCCAATTGTCCCCCTAATATATCCGAACTCAATGAGTCGCCGATGATCACTGTTTCATGTTTTTTTACATTCGGGATTCGGGCAAAAACGTAATCGAAAAATTCTTTCATCGGTTTTTGATAACCTGTATCCTCAGACACAAAAATATCCTTGAAAAAAGACATCAATTTGGCATCCTTTAAGCGCTGATATTGGGTTTTCGACACGCCATTCGTCACCACGTAGGCATCAAAATCAGGCACCAGCTGAGCCAGTACTTGATCGCTGTTGCCCAAAAGTTTATGTCCTTGATTCAAAAACCCTCGATATTGCTGCTCCAAAGCAGCGCTATCCACCGTTTTTCCGAGTGTGGCAAAAAATAAGCCAAAGCGCTCATTTGTCACTTGTTCACGGGTCAATTTTCCTTTTTCAAAATCTTGCCATAATCCATGATTCAACGTCTGATAGGTTTGCTTTAAGGTATCTGTCATCTGGATCCCTTGTGCGGCGAATAATTTTTGCAACGCTTGATTTTCTGTATCTTGGAAATCAAGCAGTGTATCATCAACGTCGAATAATAATGTTTTGTAAGTCATTGCTTCCTTCTTTCTTAGTGAAAATATTCCACTAAACTTTCTAGTTCTTTTTGGGTCAATTTGCGGTAATGCCCCGTTGCGAGATCCTTCGGCAAAGTCAGAGGTCCGATGGCCGTTCTTTTCAGGCCGATCACTTTGACACCACGGCTAAGAAACATTTTCTTTACTTGATGAAACTTGCCTTCCGTTATCTGCACGATCGCCTGTGATCGCTTTTCCTGGGCGGAAAGGATCGTAAGTTTAGCTGGCAGACAAGTTGTCCCATCATGAAAGACCACGCCAGCAGCAAAGGCTGCTTGGTCGGTTTTAGTCAAACACCCATTCACGATTACGTCATAGCACTTTGTGACGGCTTTTTCTGGATGCATCAGTGCATAGCCAAGTTGCCCATTCGATGTCAGCAATACCAATCCTTCCGTATCTCGGTCCAAACGTCCAACAGCATAAAGATCGGACCGCTGGTCAGCGGATGCCAAACAATCAATCACGGTTGGATGCTGCTGATCATGATTAGCCGTCACGACACCAGCTGGTTTATTCAATAGAAAATAGACGTCATCGGTTTGCAATTGTTTGCCTTGGACAACAATGCGATGCAGTGCGCCCTCGACATTTCGTTCAGGCCGACGCTCGATCTTACCATCCACATAGACCTGTCCAGTCTGAAACAGGCGCTTCATGGTTTTTCTTGGGGTATGGAATTGTTCTTCAATCAGTTTATCTAAACGCATATCATTCTCTCCATTGCGGCTATTATAGCGTAGATTGTCCAATCTGAAAACTAGTGAGATTTCATATCAGTTGACTTTCATTTGGATAGCGGGTAAGGTTAAAGAGTAAAGTAAATAAAGTTTCTCATACACAGCGTTACGACCTGGTGGAGAAAAGTTGAACCAAAACTTTCCGGGACAGTTGTGTACACAACTGTCCTTTTGCGTGTTTTCATTCACGTACCACTTAATGTGCAGAGTTAACAAAATTTGCTTAAAAAACGCTCGGTCAAACCGAGAAAATTTTAGGAGGAATTGAGTTATGTCAGTATCATTAGAAGTTACGAAAAGAGAAGTCCGCCCCCGTTCTTTAAGGAACAAATTACGTCACGAAGGCAAAGTGCCTGCAGTAGTCAATGGCTACAAAGTTGAAAGTACAGCAATTGCAGTCAATGCTGCCGAATTAGAAAGAATCTTGCGTGAAAACGGATTGAATACCGTTATCACGATCAACTTAGAAGGAAAGAAAGTCAATACGTTGATCAAAGAGTATCAAGCAGATACCTTCACACGTAATTTGACCCACGTTGAATTCCTTTCAGTCGATATGAATGAGGAAACCGAAGTTGAAGCCGAAGTCAGCTTGACTGGTGAAGCTGCTGGTGTCAAAGCCGGTGGTGTCTTGGCTCAAAACTTGTACGCAGTTGTCGTTTCCGCAACGCCTGACAAATTGCCTGAGCGTGTAGA
Source organism: Enterococcus sp. RIT-PI-f (assembly GCF_001297065.1). GTDB lineage: Bacteria > Bacillota > Bacilli > Lactobacillales > Enterococcaceae > Enterococcus_D. Next base: position 160,927 of record NZ_LHOX01000011.1, read on the forward strand.
AGTAGATGTGACTGCTTTAGAAATTGGCGACTCATTGACAGTTGCTGATCTACCTAAAAATGATGATTATACGATCGTCACTGATGGTGAAGAACAAATCGTTGCAATCACAGAACCACAAGAGATTACTGAAGATGAAGAAGCTGGTGAAGCTGCTGAACCTGCAGTGATCGGTGAAGAAGAAGAATAATCCGTGTTCGATTGTCATGGCTTGTCAAAACAGTACCGCTTCAACAGGGTACTGTTTTTTTCTATAAGAAAAATCAAAATCATTTGCTTTTTCTCAGCATCTTCCTTATGATAGATACACGAAATGTGTTGCCTGTATCAAGACCTTTGAAGGAGGGATTGCTATGTTTGAAACATTTGATCACGAACGCAGCCGCTACGCCTCGGGTGGCATCGTCCAAAGAATGCCTGGTGAGTTGATCGACAGTATTTGGATGATTATTGATCTGGATTTGAAAGGGGTTTTCCCGCTGACAAATTTATTGACCTTCGACGTTCAAAACAATCAAGGACGCGTCACACTACTCTTTTCACAACCACATTCTGAATTTGCCTTAGGGGTGGATCTCCCCTATTTTTATGATGAATCGCTGCCGAAAAGCGTCTATGCCTATGATGATGGCCAACGACAAACGATTCTGCTGCCAAGTGAGACCCGTTAAGCACCAAATCAGGCTTGGAACTCAAGGAATAACACCATCTATTTATTAAACTATCCTTTTCAAGAAGAGGATAGTTTTTTTTATTGGATTTATCATTCTTTTTTTATTGGAGAAACGGGCAAGAGCTTCTTTTTCGTTCCCCTGTATATTTATTTATTATATTTTACGAAGTATTCTATTTTAGATAGAAAAAACAGGCACATTTCTACTACAATAATGACAAAACGTTAACTGTTAAGAGGTGATTGCGCTTGGACAAACTGTTAGAGAAAGAGATTATTCTCATGTGTCAGCTAGCGGCTGCCTTGTTGGAAGAAAATCCGCTACCTGTCAAAAAAGCAGCCGCTAGACAGCGGATATCTGATAAAACCGTGCGGCGTTTGATCGCTAGCCGGCCAAATGAATCCGCTTTCTTCAATTTCCATATCACTACTGGAAAGATCAGGAGTGCCGATTTCAAAGCGTTGCTGAAAAAGCAGCCGGCATTCATCGCCGATTTATTGCATAAAAGCCAAAACTTAGCGCTTTTGATCCTATCTATGAAACAACCAGTGTTGACTTTCCCCATGCTTGGCAACGCTGCGTATATGAGTACAGCGACCCTTCATCGACGCTTTGTTTCCTTTGCCCAATTTCTCTCCCCTTATTTGATCGACATTGATCGTCGGACATATCCATTTGTTAAGGGCAATGAACGTCAGATTCGTTTCCTGCTGTTCAAACTGACAACTTTTTTGCTGCCTTCTCTGTACGATTCTCCATCCAGGCTATATCAACATTTTTTTGATATCCATATCTTGCGCCAACAGGCAATTTACCCTTCGGCATCTTGTATCACTGTGGAGGAAATTAGGCCTAGGTGCTTTGTGCCGGATTATTATTTGACCACTGACGCTGCCTATCTTTTTTTATGGAAACAACTTTTGGCCCAAGAACCCTTCTTTGTCCCGACCCCTGATGCAACATTGATCCGCCGAATCGTTGATTCCGTTCTTCAAGATCATGTTGATTCGCCTTTGGCAGACAGTTTATCCCAAATATACCAAATCCATTTAGTATGTGCTTTGCTTGAGGGCAATATTTTTGTCTTTCAACCAGCGCTTCTTTCACTTTCAGAAACAACGGTACAATTGATTCAAAGTTTCTTATTGCAACTGCCCCACTATGAAAAATTACTAAAAAAGCATCCCGAATTACCTTTGCTTTACGAATGTATCTGGCACAAACAATCCATCTTTCAGCCTATGCTGACGATAAAAAAACACACCACCTAGTAAAAGAAACTAGTGTGATGTGTTCAACGATCTATGCTGGATTATTGCGCATCCGCATCAACGATTTTGACAGAACCTTGCCATTCTTGATCAACAAAGTCTTTGATTTCGTCAGAGTGCAGTACTTCGACCAATTTTTTGATTTTATCGGTATTTTCATCGCCTTTGCGTACTGCGATCACGTTCACGTAAGGTGAATTGTCTGCTTCTAATAAGACAGAATCATCAACTGGATTCAAGTCGATACCAAAAGCAAAGTTTGCATTGATCGCCACTAAGTCTGCTTCATCATTTTGATAAGCAGTTGCCAATAATGAAGGGTCGATGTCATGTTTGAATTCTAAGTTCTTAGGGTTTTCCGCAATATCATCGAAAGTCGCTGTTTCCGTATCCACACCGTCTTTCAATGTGATCAAATCAGCATCTTGTAAGATCGTCAAGATCCGACCCCAGTCAGATTCAGAATTAGATGTAATAACGGTCGCACCGTCTGCCAAATCAGCAATATCATCGATACGTTGAGAATATAGACCCATTGGTTCGATGTGGATCGCGCCTGCATTGACAAAATCATACCCATTGTCTGCGATTTGCTTGTTCAAGTAAGGAATGTGTTGGAAATAGTTGGCATCAATGTCCCCATTTTCCAAAGCTTTGTTCGGTAAAATATAGTCATCAAACGTTTGGATCTCAAGATCAATTCCTTCTTCAGCCAATAATGGTTTGGCTTGTTCTAGAATTTCAGCATGCGGTGTTACAGAAGCACCTACAACTAATTTGGTATTTTCTCCGCTGCTGGCTGTCGTTGAATCAGAACTGCTTGAATTTGATCCTGTGCCGCACGCGGCCAATGCTGCTGTTAACAAAACTGTTGTTGCAAAACCTAAAATCTTTTTCATTTTTATTTCCTCCCATATTCTCCACTTTTAATCTTGGTCCATCTTCCTTATTTTACCGTTTGTCGGTGGCTTTGGCTAAGAAGTCGCCTAAGCCTTGTAAAATAAATACGATGAGTAAAATAATCACTGTTGCGACGAGCGTCACAGTGTAATTTCCACGTTGAAATCCTTCTTGCCAGGCCAGTGAACCTAGGCCACCGGCACCAATTGCCCCCGCCATTGCGGTATAGCCGATCATTGAGATCGTTGTTACGGTGATCCCTGAGATCAATGCCGGTACACTTTCAGGAATCACGATTTTGTAAATGATTTCCCAATAACTAGCGCCCATTGCTTCCGCAGCTTCGATCACGCCAGGACTAACTTCACGAAAGGCGATTTCAACCATCCGTGCGTAAAACGGCGCTGCAGATAATACCAACGCAGGAATCGCTGCTTTTGCCCCTAAGAAAGAACCGACTAATAATGTCGTAAAGGGAATGATCAAGACCATCAAAATCATAAATGGTGTTGAGCGGAACGCGTTACTGACGATCGATACGATGTTATAAGCAACACTTGCACCTGTGGTAGACTTGCGCCCTAAAGAGTATAACGCCAATCCCAATAGTAAACCGATAATAATCACTAAAACCATCGAAAAGAACGTCATAAACAAGGTGTCGATCGTTGCTTGCTGCATATTGCCCCAATCAATTTGCTCAAAGTTCAAATAGGTTTCTGAAAATGATTTATTTCCCATGTTCGATCACCTCCACAGCGACTTGTTGTGCGCCGAAGAATGCGACCGCTTGGTCGATCTCCTTCGTATCGCCTGTCAATAAAACAGTCAACGCCCCGAAAGAGCCTTCGTTGGTTTGCTGGATCTTGCCATAGACGACATTCACATCGATTTTAAATTGGCGAATCGCTTGTGAGATCACTGGTTCATTGGCGTTGTCCTGGGTAAAGGTCAATGTTACTAATCTACCGTGGGGATTTTCTCGCAAGAACGCTTGTCGCAGCTCTTCGGGATCTTCTTCTGGTTCAAGATCCTGCTGAACAAACCGTTTGGTCACTGCTTGTTGCGGATTGCTGAAAACCGCTTGAACCGATCCTTCTTCAACGATTTTCCCTAGCTCCATCACAGCAACTTTATTGCAAATCTTACGGATCACATTCATTTCGTGGGTAATCAAAACGATTGTCAAATGTAATTTCTTATTGATAGATAAGAGCAATTCCAAGACCTCTTCTGTGGTCTGAGGATCCAAAGCACTCGTTGCTTCGTCACACAACAAGATTTCAGGGTCATTGGCTAAAGCCCGGGCAATGCCGACCCGTTGTTTTTGTCCACCAGATAATTGGGCTGGATAGGCATCTTCCCGACCTTCTAAGCCCACCAACTGCACCAATTCTTTGGCCTTTTGGCGGCGTTGTGCTTTTTTGACACCCGCCAACTCTAACGGCAACTCAATGTTCTGGATCACTGTGCGAGACCATAGCAAGTTGAAATGCTGAAAGATCATCCCGATCTTTTTGCGAAAATTGCGTAATTCTTTGTTTTTTAATGCCAAGATATTTTGACCATTGATCACGACATCGCCATCGGTTGGCAATTCAAGTCCATTCAGCAATCGTACCAAGGTACTTTTTCCTGCGCCTGAGTAGCCGACGATCCCATAAATATCCCCTTTTTCGACTTGCAATGATACATCATTGACCGCGTGAACAGCTGTTTTCTTTTGGGCATATGATTTCTTCACATGTGTTAATTCGATTAGTGCCATTGTACTCCCATCTTTCTTTTGCTTTAGGCGGCTGCATACAAAAAAGCTTCCGTCCTTTGTACATTATACTGTTACAAAGGACGAAAGCACAACTTCCGCGTTACCACCTTGATTTGTTGTTGACTCGCATCAACAACCTCGTTCAGTACTTGAATTGCTTCGCATACTGCTGCACGATAACGGGTGCTTCCCGTGATAGGCTCATACAAACTCACCTATCCTGCTCAAAGACCATCTTCCACCGTTTCTTCATCGCCTATTTGCACCGAACAAGGCTCTCTGTATATGTCAAAAGGATGTACTCTTCTTTTCAAAGCATTCATTTATTGAGCAAATTATAGCAACGTCTCATGGTCCTGTCAATTCTTTTTGTAAAAAAACTAGTTATTTGTAAAGACCTGTTTAGAGGGCATCGAATTGACTCGGATCGACATCTTTGAAACTAACTAACCAAGCATTCATCTCGTCTTCATCGTTTAAGATATCGATAGATTGGTCGATTTTTTCGTTGATAGAAGAAATCACCCCTGTGATCGGACTTGTAAATTCACTGACTGCTTTTTCGGCTTCTAATTCAACCAATGTATCTCCTTGTTGCAACGCAGTACCAACTTTTTGGATTGAAGCAAAAGTGATTGCACCTAGTTCTTCTTGGGCTTCTTTGGTCAAACCAACGCAATATTCTTTGCCATTAAACAAAATCCACAAATTGTCTTTTTTTCTTAAACATCTTTTTTCCATGATTCTAGTAAAACTCCTTCATATTCGTTTTCTTTAAACCCGTTGATCAAAAATCGTTCACCTGCTACAATCAATGGTCGCTTGATCAGCATCCCATCAGTCGCTAAAATCGCTGCTGCTTCGGCGATTGTCATTTGAGGTACCTTATCTTTTAGCCCCAACTCGCGGTATTTCATGCCGCTTGTGTTAAAGAACCGGCGCAAAGGCAACCCGCTCGTTTCGATCCACGTTTTTATCTGTGTTTCAGTTGGTGTATCTTGAACGATATCAATATGTTCAAATGCGACATCATTTCCTTCTAACCACGCTTGTGCTTTTTTACAGGTCCCACATTTGGGATAGCAATATAATTCAACCATCACATACTCCTTATAACGTTTTAGGTGCGGTTTCTGCTTGATACCGCATGGATAAAATCAACCCAATCCCAATCATATTACTTAATAGTGCGGAACCACCTTGACTGATAAACGGCAAAGGAATCCCTGTTAACGGCAATAGACCGATATTGGCACCAATGTTTTCAAATACATGGAAAAGAATCATCATAATGATCCCCGTCGCCAAATAGGCATAAAATTCATTATTCGTATCAAAACAGATGCGAATCATGCGATAAATCAAAATAAAATAGAGCAAAATCACAAAGGCGCTCCCCACAAAGCCAAAGTTTTCTCCAATAACGGAGAAAATCATATCTGATTCTCGCACGGGCACATAGACATCACTGACATTGAACCCTTTACCAAACATGCCGCCAGAGCCGATAGCCATCAACGCATACGCCAACTGAAAGGATTGTCCTTGTGTATCATGGAAAGGATCCAGCCAAGAATCGATCCGGGCAAATTGGTATTCTTTGAAAATCCCAGTATTATACAACAACTCTCGCCCCGTATCTGTCGTCACAAGAAAAATCGTTCCTCCACCAATCAAGACAAAAGCTGCGATCACCGGGACCACGATCCGCCAGGAAATCCCTGACATCAAGAAGACCCCGCCAAAGATTGCTAGAAAGACCAGCATGGTACCAAAATCGTTTTGCAAAGTGATCAGTATAAGGACGGGAATCGTGACTGCCAACATTTTAGCAATCAGCAAGCCGTCGCTTTTCAGCGTACGTTCGCGATTTTGCACATTGTGCCTCGTCACAACCAGCGCCAACATCATAATAAAGGCGATCTTCATCAATTCCGACGGCTGCAAGGTAAAGGAGCCAAAGCGGAACCAGTTTTTCGATCCTGTGGAAGCTTCCATGGCTGGATCATAAAACTTGACCAGCGCCAACATAACTACAAGCCCTGCGCCATATATATATGGGGTCAATTTCCAAAGCCATTTTGATTTGATATGCATAATAATAATGATCGCTACGATCCCCAACACATACCACAAAGCCTGGAAGCCTAAGATCCGCCATACCGACGGATTGCTGGGGTCATGGGTCAACGCTACATAAAGCGAAGCCACCCCAATCAGACATAATAAAAATACGGGTAAAATCACACCGTAGTCAATTCGATTGTCACTCTTTTTTCGTGTATTTTCCATGCCCACACTCTCTTCTGTAGAATCTTTATCCATTATAGTGATGTTTGCCTAGAAAAGAAAGGATTCTCCGTCCGCATTCATAAAAAATTTAGAAACTTTAATGATTTTCATGAAAGGAAGGATTAATGATATTTTTCGGCTGCTGTATCCGTATACGCCCATCAAACAAAAAAAGACCATTACCCTCTGTTTAAAGAGAAGATAATCGTCTTTTCAATATGCCAGCTGCAGGATTCGAACCTGTGACCTACGCGTTACGAGTGCGTTGCTCTACCAACTGAGCTAAGCTGGCAACTAACACAAAGACGATTATAGGTAATAACACTCGTTTTGTAAAGAGGTTTGGGGAGAAAAATTCCAATTGCTGAAAATTTTCAAAAAATATGTTATAATGAAAGTATCAAGGAGGTTTTTACATGGCTACATTTGGTAAATTTGAAACAACGATTGTCCCGTCACAAGAAGGTTCAACATTTGAGGTCGCCACTCCTGTCACGTTCACGATCCATGGTATCCAGCAAACGGGTACGATCACGAAACAGTTAAAAAATTCCGCTGTCGTTGAACTAAACGAAACTGCGGACAACCAAAAATTAGTGACCCAAAGCAATGGTGTCCTGATCATCAACTACAAACAGTTAACCAAAATCTAACTTTACTGAGCCGTACTCAGCATCAAAAAAAGGGAAAATCTTGAAGATTTTCCCTTTTTTATTTATTTTGTGCCGAACAAGCGGTCACCAGCATCGCCCAATCCAGGGACGATATAGCCATTTTCATTCAAGCGTTCATCTAAGCTTGCTGTATAGATATCTACATCTGGATGTGCATCCTGTAAAGCTTTGACCCCTTCTGGTGCTGCAACTAGGCACACAAATTTCATATTTGACGCACCGCGTTTTTTCAGGGCATCGATTGCCATGATCGCTGAACCGCCAGTTGCTAACATTGGATCAACAATAAACAATTGGCGTTCATCGATATCCTCAGGCAATTTCACGAAGTATTCGTGAGGTTCCAATGTTTCTTCATCACGGTACATACCGATATGTCCCACTTTCGCTGCTGGGATCAATTCCAAAATACCATCTACCATGCCTAAGCCGGCACGCAAGATCGGTACGATCGCAACTTTTTTACCAGATAAGGTTTTTTGTGTTGATTCTTCGATCGGTGTTTCGATCACTAAATCCTCTAGCGGCATATCTCGTGACACTTCGTATGCCATCAACATCGCGATTTCATCGACTACTTCTCTAAAAACTTTGGTTCCACAGTTCTTGTCGCGGATCATCGTCAATTTGTGTTGGATCAGCGGGTGATCGATTACTTGAAATTTACCCATTTTAAAAAATCTCCTTTGGTTTTTCTTTTATTTTAAAGCATATTGTCCTTTGATACAACCTTGCACTTTTTTTGCAAGGTGATTCCCTCAAAAAAAAGGATTGTGCCAGATTTTTTGCAGACACCTCCTCATATATACGAGGGGTGTCTTGGCAATCATCTGTCACAGTCCTATTCTGTTAGTTTTGATAAAGCGGATATTTGTCGGTCAATTCTTTGACTTGGGCTTTGACTTCCGCCACTGTTGCTTCATCATTTGGTTTTTCCAATACTTTGACGATCAGCTTCGCCACTTCCACAGCATCCTCTTCTTTAAATCCGCGACTCGTGATTGCTGGCGTACCTACTCGAATACCGCTGGTTTTGAAAGGACTCAATGATTCGAAGGGAATCGAATTTTTGTTGACAGTGATATTGACTTGATCCAGCAATGCTTCTGCTTCTTTGCCGTTCAATTCAAAACCACGGACATCGATCAACAATAAATGATTGTCTGTCGCGCCTGAAACCAATCGGGCTTGCGGTGCTTGATTGAAGACTTTGGCCATTGCTTGGGCATTTTTGATCACTTGCTCAGAATACGCTTTGAAGTTATCTTCTTGCGCTTCTTTGAAAGCAACTGCTTTGCCGGCAATCACATGTTCCAATGGGCCGCCTTGAATCCCTGGGAAAACAGCACTATTGATTTTTTTGGCCAACGCTTCGTCATTGGTCAAAATCAAACCGCCGCGTGGTCCCCGTAAGGTCTTGTGGGTGGTTGAAGTGGTGATGTCTGCATATGGCACTGGATTTGGATGAAGACCTGCTGCTACCAGACCCGCGATATGCGCCATGTCCACCATCAATTTGGCACCAACTTCATCAGCGATCTCGCGGAATTTTGCAAAATCGATCGTTCGGGAATATGCACTAGCACCAGCAACGATCAACTTAGGTTGATGCTTGCGGGCTAAAATTCGAACGACATTGTAGTCGATGACTTCAGTGGCAGGATCAACGCCATAACTGACGAAATGATAGGTCTTACCGCTGAAATTCACTGGTGAACCGTGGGTCAAATGACCACCAGCGGATAGATCCATTCCTAAAACCGTATCACCGGCTTCGATCAACGCTAGATAAGCAGCCGTATTGGCTTGTGATCCTGAATGTGGCTGCACATTGGCATATGCTGCACCAAAAATTGCTTTCGCACGTTCAATCGCTAAATTTTCTACAACATCAACAAATTCGCAACCACCATAGTAGCGACGCCCAGGATACCCTTCAGCATATTTGTTGGTCAAAATACTGCCTTGAGCAGCCATTACGCCTTCAGAAACGATATTTTCTGACGCAATCAACTCCAAATTGTTTTGCTGACGATTTGCTTCTTGGTCGACCGCTTGCCACAACTCGGGATCAAACGTTTGATAGTCCATGCTTACAACACCCCTTAACCTTAATGGTTGCATTGTATCATATTTCCTAAAAGCCACCTATAACGAATGATCGATTTCCTTTATTTTTCTTGGAAATATTCGTGGTTTGCGGCTTTTTTCAATCGATTCATATAAGCAGCGCCTATTCCTTCTTCCGGAAATGCGGCTGCCAACAAGAGATTAAGCCCCGCAGTCGATTCATCCAAAGCCCGTAAGCCGGCAAATAAACCTCTCGCTGCGGCTTCAGCGCTGTCGTTGAAGTATTGATACACAGCCGCTGTTTCCGTGCGGACCCTTTCAGCGATCTCAGGACCTGCTAGTACCCCAACTTTGAAGTGATTGGCTTGCGCCCAAGCGGTCGCTGCCGCCCAGTCTGCATCCTTCACCATCATCACTCTGGTATTTGGTGCATAATGTTTGTACTTCATCCCAGGCGCTTTCGGTGTTTCTCCAGCAGAAACCAAGTGTTTATCTAACAAAACGTCTCTTTCTAAAACTGCTTCAAGCTGCTCTTTGGTTATCGCGCCTGGTCGTAAAATGATGGGTGTCCCTGACGGATCACTCAAATCAAGCACTGTTGATTCCACACCGATGCGCGTTGCGCCCCCCTCCAAGATTCCGGCGATCTTCCCATGAAGGTCATGCCATACATGGTCCACTGATGTAGGACTTGGTTTCCCAGAAGTGTTGGCACTTGGCCCAACGAGGGGTTGCTGCGCTTGCTGGATCAATGCCACCGTCTGAGGATGGTCCGGCATCCGAAAGGCCGCAGTAGGCAGTCCTCCTGTGACGATACTGGGTAAACTATTGGGCTTGATGTTAAAAATCAATGTCAGTGGACCCGGCCAAAAAGTTTGCATCAACTGTTTAGCCATCGGGGATAAGTTATCCACATATGTTTCAACTTGTGTCGGTGCAGCAACGTGGACAATCAAAGGGTTGTCACTTGGTCGTCCTTTGACTTGATAAACTTGCGCCACTGCATCTGGCAACAGCGCGCTGGCCCCTAACCCATAGACAGTTTCAGTCGGAAAAGCAACCAACCCTCCGTTGGCTATAACGGCGGCAGCTTCGGCAATATGTTGTTGATCAAATATTTTGGTTTCCACAGTTTATCCACATCCTTATTTTGTACATTTCCATAGTTATCAACATTATTTACTTTTTTATCCACATTTTGTGGATAAATCGTTTGTCAAGTGTGGACAAGTCTGTTCATAACTTGATTTCACCTGAATTTGTTTATATCATAGCTTTTTCATTTGAATTATCCCCGTAAAAAAAATTATTTATCCACAAACTGTGGATGAGTGACGAGAACCATTCGATCTTGACCAGCTAAATCTTTTTTGATCGTGACCTGTTTGTGGGGAAAAGCACTGGCAAAGATTTCTTGGACAGCCTGGCCTTGTTGAAAACCGATCTCCACTGCAATCTGCCCATTCAATGCTAAACATTGTTGTGCTTGGGTGGCCATTTTTTTATACATCGCCAACCCGTTGTCCTCTGCAAAAAGTGCCATCTTAGGCTCATTTTCCCTGACACTTACATCCATCAAATGCCATTCATCTTGACTGATATAAGGCGGATTAGACACAATCAAATCCCATTGCTGTTCGATGACTGGCGCCAATGTATCCCCTTGATAAACATCAATCTCTGCGCCAAGGGCATCCGCATTCTCTTTGGCTACGGACAATGCGGCAGGGGACAAATCCACTGCTGCCACTTGCCAATCAGGCCGAGCCATTTTCAAGGAAATTGCAATCGCACCTGTGCCTGTACCAATATCCACCACCCGCAATGGGCCTTGTGCTGACGTCATGTGTAAACAGGCCTCAACCAATTCTTCCGTTTCTGGTCGGGGAATCAGCGTATCTTTGGTCACTTTGAACGTGTGCCCATAAAATTCTTCGCATCCTAGCAGATATTGCGGTGGCTGATGGGCCAATAATTGTGTCAAATCGGCAGCTATTTGCTGTTCATCCGTTGGCGGAATCTCTTTATCCATATGCAGCAGCCAATCCAACTGTTGCCAATGTTTGCGCCGCAAAAAAAGATAGTGGATCGCATATCCTTCCAATCCGGCAGATTCTAAAAAAGAAGAAGCCCGTGAAAGGACTTCTCGATAGGTTTTAGCCATTTTGCATCTCATCTAACTTCGATGTTTGATCATACACGATCAATGCATCGACAATCTCATCCAACTTACCAGCCAAAATTTGATCCAATTTTTGGATAGTCAACCCGATTCGATGGTCGGTTACCCGGTTTTGCGGGAAATTATAAGTACGGATCCGTTCAGAACGATCCCCTGTACCGACAGCTGATTTACGATTGGCATCGTATTCGCTTTGCGCTTCTTGCGAAATTTGATCATAGACCCGCGCCCGTAACACTTTCATCGCTTTTTCACGGTTTTTCAACTGAGAACGTTCATCTTGCATGGCAACAGCGATCCCTGTTGGCAAGTGGGTCAAGCGAACCGCAGAAGCCGTTTTGTTGACGTGCTGTCCACCTGCACCTGAAGCATGGTAAATATCGACACGAATGTCTTTGTCAGCAATATCGATTTCTACTTCTTCGGCTTCTGGCATGACAACGACCGTTGCCGTTGACGTGTGGATCCGTCCTTGAGATTCCGTTGACGGTACCCGTTGCACACGATGGGCACCACTTTCATACTTCAACTTTGAAAAGACACTATCACCAGTAATCATCATGATGACTTCTTTGTAGCCGCCAATACCAGTAACATTGGCGTCCATCACATCGACTTTCCATCCTTGATTTTCCGCGTATTTTTGGTACATATTGAATAGATCACCAGCAAATAAAGCCGCTTCATCTCCGCCAGCAGCACCACGAATTTCCATGATGATATTTTTGTCATCATTCGGGTCTTTTGGCAACAATAGGATTTTGATACGGTCTTCTAAAACATCTTTTTCTTTCTTTAGATTGGAAAGTTCTTCTTTCGCCATTTCTGCCATATCGGCATCCAAACTTTCGCCAAGCAGCTCTTCTGTATCTTTGATTCCTTCCACTACTTCTTTGTAGCGGCGGTATACTTCAACCGTATCACGGGTATTGGCTTCTTCTTTGGACAGCTGCATGAACCGCTTGGTATCTGATATAACAGCTGGATCACTCAGTAATTCGCCTAACTCTTCATAACGGTCTTCGATTGATTGTAACTGATCGTACATGATTTATTCTCCTTCTTTTTTCATGACAGGGTGAAAGTAGTGTTTCCGACAAACCGGATAATAGGCTTCATTGCCGCCAATTTGGACTTGATCCCCTTCATAGACTGGCTTGCCATCGATGTAATGCAGATTCATTGTCGCTTTTTTGTGACAGAACCAGCAGATCGTTTTCATTTCTTCTATTTTATCTGCGTACAAGAGCAAATATTTCGAGCCTTCAAACAGCTCATTGCGAAAATCATTTTTCAAACCAAAAGCCATCACAGGGATACCTAAGTCGTCGACGATTTTGGTAAAAGCCAATACATGATGCTTTTTCAAGAATTGTGCTTCATCGATCAAAATACAGTAAGGTGTATAGCCTAAATCTTTGATTAGATTGTAAAGGTCCGTTTCATCAAAGATCGGGATCGCATCGCGTTCTAAGCCAATTCGACTGGATACATTGCCGATACCGCTTCTAGTATCTAAACTGCTCGTCATGATCACGACTGGCTTGTCTTGTTCTTCATAATTGTGTGCCACTTTTAAAATCTCAATGGTCTTCCCACTATTCATCGCGCCATATTTAAAAAAAAGCTGTGCCATTTCGCCCATCCTTCCTCATACTCCTTTGGTATTATACTTGAAAAAGCGAAATTTTTACAGACTTAAATTCATGCAGCTGTGTTTGCCATCCATGAAGTCAAGTTGGGGGAAATGTATGGACAGTTTCATAACGATACAAAGCAATGGCGTGATGACTCCAAGTTTGTGTAGGTAAATAAATCGTTGGCGCATCTGATTGTTGACAGACTTCCAGAACATGATACAACAGTTGTCGAGGGATTCCTTGCCGCTGGGCACGGGGTGGACCGCAACCCAAATGATCCCTCCTATTTCCTTTACCTCAAGCATATCATTTGTTTTTCGCCATGAGAAGCTTACCATAGTAGAAAAAGGAGGCATTTAATATGAAAGATACAGCAATATTTGCAGGTGGTTGTTTTTGGTGCATGGTCAAGCCCTTCGATTCATTGCCTGGCATTGAAAAAATCGTTTCCGGTTTTACAGGTGGGCATGTCCCCAATCCGTCTTATCAAGAAGTGACCACTGGTACAACAGGACATACGGAGGCAGTCGAGATCACCTTTGACCCTGCGCTGATTTCTTATGATGAATTGGTGTCGATTTACTGGCAACAAACCGATCCGACCGATGCCTTCGGTCAATTCGCGGACCGCGGTGATTCTTATCGACCGGTGATTTTCTACAATAGTGAAGAACAAAAAGATATTGCTGAACGATCAAAAGCCAACCTGCAAGCCAGCGGCCGTTTTGAAGGACCAATCGTGACCAGCATTGAGCCAGCTGAACCATTCTATCCCGCTGAAGAATACCACCAAGATTTTTACAAGAAAAATGCCGCCCACTACAATGCCTACAGCGAAGGTTCTGGTCGTGCCGGATTTATTCGTAAGACTTGGCGTTGACGCGCAACACGATCATTGTCGCAAATAGCAGCTATCAGCCGATCCATTCATCTCAGATGAATAGACCGGCTTTTTCTTCTATCAAAAAAAATTGACAATAGGCTTGATTACGCGTTAATATGGTTGAAAATTCTGACGATTATTGAGGAGTGTTGTGTATGTTAGCCAATGAAGTTCGCCCTGGCCCTAACCGGTATGTGACCGGTGAACACGTATTAAAGGATCTGCCTGACTATTTAAAAGCGTTCAAACAAGTTGCAGTGATTACTGGCAACCAATCCTTTGCTGCATTTGAAGCCTATTATCCCCATGATTTTGATTACCCAGTTTATCGTTATGATGGTTCTTCCAGCTATGAGAATGGCCAATTTCTTGCGGATCAGATTGGCAGTGCAGATGCTGTCGTAGCGATCGGTGGTGGTCGTGTCGCAGATACAGCTAAGATTGCTTCAGAAAGGCTAGGGGCTGAACTGATCGTCATTCCTACACTTGTGTCTAACTGCGCGCCGTTCACGCCAGTGATCGTTGTCTACCATCCAGACCATACCATCAACAAAATCGATTATGCAAAAAAAGGCGCTTATCTGACCCTCGTTGATACGGCCTTCTTATTGGCGACACCAGTCGATTATTTTATCGCCGGTATCGCTGACACTTTGTCAAAATACTATGAAATGGAAGCCATTTATCGTCATCTGACCGAGGATCAAAAAACAGCGTTGGTTCGCTTAGGTTTTCAAAGTGCTTGTTTGATCAAAGAACTGCTGATCCAAGATGCCGACCAAGCAGTCGCTGATTTGCAAGCCCAACATTTGACCCCCGCATTTGCCCGTATTACAGATGCGATCATCGCGTTGGCTGGCGAAGTTGGCGGTTTTGCAGTTGATTTCGGTCGTACATCTGGCGCACATGCGCTCCATGACGGCTTGTCTTACTTGGCAGAAACACATGCTGTTTTGCATGGCAATAAAGTCGCTTATTGCATCTGGGTCCAACTCGCTTATACCAATGACTTTGCGGTGATCGAAGAATTGCGCCCATTTTATGAAGCGTTGCATTTACCGATGAAGTTAAAAGATATCCATGTCACACGCACCGATCAAGCATATTTTGAAGATGTTTTACAATATGCGATCAAGCCGGAAGAAACCTTCGTGTTGATTGATCCAGCAATCACGACCGAAAAAGTCTACCAAGCGATCCTTGCTGTTGAAGCTCTCTAACGATAAAGATAAACAGCAACCCTGTCCGGCCTCATCACTTCCATTCAAAAACCCCCTATTCTTTGGTATACTATTCTTAGTTTACCAAGTAAGGGGTTAATCAAGATGAACATCAGCCGCTTTGCCCGCCTGACTCAACGTCGCGGCAAAACATTTTTATCTAAAAATGTTTCTTCGATCCAAGTGATCGTTTTTTATTATATTGTGATGACCGTTCTCTCATTGGCTTTGTTTTATCTGCCTTTTTTTCGTGAACCGGGTTCTCATGCCTCTTTCATCGACCTTTTTTTTATGGCTGTCAGTACGGTCAGCGTGACCGGGCTCACCACATTTCCGATCAATGATATTTTCAATGACCGCGGCGTGGTGCTGCTTGAAGTCCTTTTTCAAGTAGGTGGATTGGGTATTATGATGATCTCTACTTTTTTTGCGATCGTTTCTCGACGAAAAATCAGCTTGAAACAACGACAGCTGATCATGACGGATATGAACCAGCCTAAACTAAGCGGGATCGTGCGCATGATTCGTACGACATTCACCATCATTCTGTTGTGCCAAGTCATAGCTGGCACCGTCTTTGCCATCTATTTTCACTTGTATGGCTATTACGATCATTGGCGAGATGCAATTTTTTATGGTTTTTATCAAGCCATATCAGCAGTCACCAACTCTGGCTTTGATGTCACAGGCAACTCCATTTTACCTTTTGCCCATGATTACTTCTTTCTGATCTCCATCATGCTGTTGATTTTTATTGGCGGGATTGGGTTTCCAGTCATTATGGATTTTCGTGAGTGGGTCCAATTTAAACTAAAAAAACGGCGTCGCCAATTGCCGTTTCGTTTTTCCTTATTTACCAAAATCGCTGTCTTGGCTTTTGTGATCCTCTTTGTTGGCGGTACCCTGGCCATCTTCTTTCTTGAAAAAGATCATTTGTTCAAAGATTACAGCTTTAGCGGAATGTGGGTAAACAGCATGTTCTATTCAATGACCACCCGGAATGCTGGTTTGCAGATCCATGATTTAGGAAATTTTCAAACGACGACATTGATCGTTTTCTCTTTGTTGATGTTTATCGGCTGCAGTCCAAGTTCTGTTGGCGGCGGCATTCGGACAACGACGATCGCTATCATAGGTCTTTATCTATATGCTTTCTTGAAAAGTGAAGACAACATCAGTATTTTTGGTCGACGCATTGACGATGATGATGTGCGAAAATCAGTGGTCGTCTTTATGCTATCTACGGGGATGTGTTTCTTTTGCGTGTTGTTCTTGACCGCAACCGAAGATATTCCTTTGATTGCGATCATTGTCGAAGTTTCTTCTGCTTTTGGAACAACCGGTTTATCGCTGGGGATTACAGGGGATTTATCTACGATTGGCAAATTGGTGATTGCCTTGCTGATGTTCATCGGACGGATTGGCATGCTCTATACCTTGATGCTGTTCGTACCGAAAGAAACCCGCGACATCGGCTATGAATATCCAACTGAGAAAATCATTATTGGTTAACAGATGTCTTGCTCTTGTTCATTAGATTGCTTGTACCATACAGGTCAGCTTTGTTGCTGGCCTCTTTTTATTCTCCTTAGCAGAAACTTAAAGAATAGCAAAAGCAATTTAACCTTTTGGGTTGGATATGGTATGATAAATTGAATTTGCGTGATCTTTTCAGTGCGCTAAATGGAGGGTAAATTATGGGTATACGAAGTCAACTGGCGGTCACAGTCGGTAAGACCTCTCAGTGGGTATTAAAAAACTTTTTCAAAGGCGGATCTAGTCTGCCAGGCAAATTGGCATTAAAAGTCGATCCGCATATCTTGGATCATTTGGCCAAAGATTATCAAGTGGTCGTTATCACAGGAACGAATGGCAAAACCTTAACGACCGCATTAACAGTCAACATTCTGCGTCAGGAATTTGATGAAGTGCTCACCAATCCAACTGGCGCAAACATGGTGCAAGGGATCGTTTCGACGTTCTTGTCTGCAAAACCAAAAAAAGGCAAAAAATTTGCTGTTTTAGAAATTGATGAAGCCAGCCTAAGCAAAGTCACACGCTATATCAAGCCAGAACTATTTGTCTTTACCAATATTTTTCGCGATCAGATGGATCGTTATGGAGAAATCTATACAACATATAAGATGATCGTTGAAGGAGCTGCAAATGCACCTGAAGCGACGATATTATGCAATGGTGATTCTCCGCTATTCAATTCTGTCAAAACGGTCAATCCTCGGAAATATTATGGATTCGATCATTTGCCTGATCAAGAGCAGATGGCTCATTACAATACGGATGGTGTTTTATGTCCAGAATGTCATCACTTGCTGCATTACCAAATGATCACCTATGCCAACTTGGGCAAGTATTACTGTCCAAATTGCGGCTTCCATCGGCCAAACTTAGACTACCGATTGACTGCGATCTCAGCGATGGACAATACTTCAGCTGATTTTGTGATCGATAACAATCCCTATCGGATCGAAGTTGGCGGTATGTACAATGTTTACAACGCCTTGGCGGCAACCGCTGTTGCGGAATACTATCAAGTGGCACCTGAGAAAATCAAGTCTGGTTTAGCCTATGATGAGAAAGTCTTCGGACGTCAAGAAGTGATCCGGATCGGTGACAAAGAATGCACCCTTGTTTTGGTCAAAAACCCTGTTGGTCTTAATCAAGTTATTGATATGATTGGTCTTTCCCCATACCCATTCTCTCTGGTCTGTCTATTGAATGCCAATTATGCAGATGGCATCGACGTCAGCTGGATTTGGGATGGTGACCATGAAGCTTTTGCACAAATGGGTATCCCCAAAGTGATTGCAGGCGGTGATCGCCATAAAGACATGGCCTTGCGTCTGAAAGTTGCTGGCATTCCGGAAGAATCGATCACTGAAACCAAAGACTTAGATGAAGTCATCAATGATATAGCTGATCTTCCGACAGAAAAAGTCTATATTTTAGCCACGTATACTGCGGTCTTGCAATTGCGCAAAAAATTAGCAGAAAAAGGCTATATCAAAGGAGGAATGGGACGTGACTAAGTACAGTCTATCTGTTGCCCATTTATACGGCAACTTGCTGAATACCTATGGCGACAACGGCAATCTCCTGATGCTGCGCTATGTGGCTGAGAAAATGGGCGTTGCCTTCAATGTGGAAGTTGTCAGTATCCATGAACCTTTCGATGCCGAAAAATATGATTTGGTCTTCTTTGGCGGTGGGCAGGATTTTGAACAATTGATTGTCTCCAAAGATATCCAAAGTAAAAAAGACGACTTGACCCGCTATATCGAAAATGATGGTGTCATGTTAGCTATTTGCGGCGGCTATCAATTATTAGGGCATTATTATATGGGGGCCAACGGGGAGAAAATCGAAGGCATCGGCGCGCTCGATCACTATACACTTAGCCAAGACAACAATCGTTTCATCGGTGACATCGTGATCCACAATGAACGATTCGACGAAACGTACTATGGTTTTGAAAATCATAATGGGCGGACTTTTTTAGGTAAAGGCGAAAAGCCTCTTGGCAAAGTCATCGAAGGCCATGGCAACAATGGAGAAGATCAAACAGAAGGTGTCGTTTACCGGAATGTGTTTGGTTCTTATTTCCACGGTCCATTACTCGCCCGCAACGAACATTTGGCGGAACGCTTGATCCGTACTGCGTTGACCAATCGTTATGGGGAGCTTGATGTGTAAAGCATGCGTTTCATCATCAAGCTAAACTTATTTTTATAGTGTATAGAACAGCACAATTTAGTGCTGTTCTTTTTTTGTGGGAAAATTCCCTGACTTTGCTACCTTTTCTCATTGCTTGAATCTAAGTGCCTACTCATTAAAGAACCATTGTAACCGCTATCACATTTTTTTATACTAAGTATGTAGTAAAAATTGAAAGGGGATGTTTAAAAAAATGATGGAAAAGATTCAGCGCTTCGGAGGCGCCATGTTTACACCCGTTCTTCTATTTTCATTTTCAGGTATTATGGTAGCACTTTGTATTATTTTCAAAAACCCAATGTTGGTTGGCAGTATCGCTACAGAAGGTACTACCTGGTATGCCATCTGGACGATCATTGAGAATGGCGCTTGGACTGTATTCAATCAAATGGAATTGCTTTTCGTTATAGGTTTACCGATTGGCTTAGCAAAAAAAGCAAACGCACGCGCAGCCATGGAGGCTTTTGTCGTGTATATTACATGTAATTATTTTATATCTGGCATGATTGAATACTTTGGAGATTTTTTTGGTGTGAACTTCGCTGCGGATGCTGGTGGGGAGAGTGGTTTGAAGCTAATAGCTGGAATCAAAACATTAGATACAGGAATCATCGGTGCAATTTTTATATCTGCAATCGTCGTTTATTTGCATAATCGATTCTTTGATACAAAATTACCAGATTTTCTTGGTATTTTTCAAGGTTCTTCATTCATTGTTATTTTAGGTTTTTTCATTATGTTGCCAGTTGCTTTTCTGATTGCTTTGATTTGGCCAAAAGTTCAAGCAGGTATTGGTTCAATGCAAGGATTTTTAGCAAGTGCCGGTGTCTTTGGGGTGTGGCTATATACATTTTTAGAGCGAATATTGATTCCCACAGGCCTCCATCACTTCGTTTATACACCTTTTGTTTTTGGTCCTGCTGTTGTTGAAGAAGGCATTTCAAAATACTGGATGGCACATTTACAAGAATTTGCACAATCAAGCACACCATTAAAACAGCTATTTCCTGAAGGTGGTTTCGCGCTTCATGGAAATTCCAAAATTTTTGCTGCCCCAGGTATTGCAGCTGCCTTTTATTTTACAGC
Source organism: Enterococcus sp. RIT-PI-f (assembly GCF_001297065.1). Classification (GTDB taxonomy): domain Bacteria; phylum Bacillota; class Bacilli; order Lactobacillales; family Enterococcaceae; genus Enterococcus_D. The sequence goes on from NZ_LHOX01000011.1 coordinate 181,319, forward strand.
TAAACCTGAGAATAAAAAGAAAGTATTAGCGATTTTGATTCCTGCAACATTAACAGCTGTTTTAGCTGGTATTACGGAACCACTAGAATTCACATTCTTGTTTATCTCTCCGCCACTGTTTGCCGTACATGCTGTTCTCGCAGCTACAATGGCTGCAACGATGTTTGCCTTTGGTGTTGTTGGTGATATGGGTGGTGGGTTCATTGATCTATTAGCCAAAGTTTGGATTCCATTGTTCCAAAATCATAAATCAATGATTTTCACACAATTATTGATAGGTCTAGCCTTCACTGCAATTTACTTTATCGTTTTCCGTTTCTTGATTTTGAAATTCAACTTGGCTACACCAGGCAGAGAAGACAGCAACGCAGAGGTAAAACTATATTCGAAAAAAGAGTATAAAGAGAAAAAAGCAGCCAACGGAACCCCCTTAGTTGCCGGGGCAAATCGATATACAGAACAAGCCGCTGTTTATCTAGAGGGTTTTGGCGGGCGCGATAACATCGATAAAGTGACGAATTGCGCCACACGCCTCCGCATCACAGTCAGAGATCAAAATCAGGTATTACCAGACAATGTCTTTAAAGAAGTCGGTGCCCACGGTGTTGTTAGAAATGGGAATGCTTTTCAAGTCATAGTTGGTTTAGATGTGCCACAAGTAAGGGAACAATTCGAAAAATTATTAATGATCAATGAATAGAAAGGAAGAATTATAAATGAAAAAATTTTCAATCGTTATTGCAGGAGGCGGTAGTACATTTACGCCAGGAATCGTTTTGATGTTACTTGAACATTTAGACCGTTTTCCAATTCGTCAAATCAAATTTTATGACAACTTAGAGGAGCGACAAGATAAAGTCGCACAAGCGTGTGAAATTTTATTGAAGGAACGTGCCCCTGAGATTGATTTTTTAGCGACTACTGATCCTGAAACGGCATTTACTGATGTTGATTTCGTGATGGCGCATATTCGTGTCGGGTTGTATGCCATGCGTGAGAAAGATGAAAAAATTCCTTTGAAGTACGGTGTTGTTGGTCAAGAAACTTGTGGTCCTGGCGGGATAGCCTATGGTATGCGGTCTATTGGCGGTGTATTGGAATTGGTTGATTACATGGAACAATATTCACCAGAAGCATGGATGTTAAACTACTCCAACCCAGCAGCAATCGTTGCAGAAGCAACCCGTAAATTAAGACCACATGCGAAAATCATCAATATCTGCGATATGCCTGTGGGCATTGAAGAACGGATGGCGCAAGCAATTGGATTGACATCCCGCAAAGACCTGATCGTCCGCTATTATGGCTTAAACCATTTTGGCTGGTGGACAGATATTCGTGATAAGTCAGGAAAGGATCTGATGCCAGCTATTAAAGCGCACGTAGCTAAGTATGGATACTCTTTAGCAGAAGAAATTGAAGCATCACAACATACCGATGCGAGTTGGTCACATACTTTTGCTAAAGCAAAAGAAGTTTACGAAATTGATCCCTCTACCTTGCCAAATACGTATTTGAAGTACTACTTTTTCCCACAAGATGAAGTTGCTCATGCCAATCCAAATTTCACGCGAGCGAATGAGGTTATGGCTGGTCGTGAAAAACATGTATTTGGTGAATGTCAAAGAATCATTGAAAACCAAACAGCCAAAGATACTTCCTTAGAAGTGGATGAGCATGCCAGTTATATTGTTGATTTAGCCCGTGCTATTGCCTACAACACACAAGAAAGGATGTTGTTGATCGTACCCAATGAAGGAGCGATCGTCAATTTTGATCAAACTGCTATGGTTGAAGTCCCTTGTATCGTAGGAAGCAATGGACCTGAGCCCATCACACAAGGCAGTATTCCCCGCTTTCAAAAGGGGATGATGGAACAGCAAGTCGCCGTAGAGAAATTAGTGGTTGAAGCATGGGAAGAACATTCTTATCATAAATTATGGCAAGCGTTGATTTTATCTAAAGTAGTTCCGAATGCAAGAGTAGCAAAAGAATTGTTAGATGATTTGATTGAAGCGAATCAATCATTCTGGCCTACACTCCATTGATTAGTACGTCCACCGAATTCCCTCTTTTTCAGTTATACTTAAATAAAAGGAGGGAATTTTTTTGAAATTACAGATTTTGATCCACCAACATCATTCAGATTTAAGCACTCTTGACCGTGAAATTCTATCTTACATCCTGAAAAATGAAGACACGATCTCAAAACTGAATATTATTGATTTGGCTGAACGTGTACATGTGTCTAAATCATCTATTTTGCGCCTAACAAAGAAACTTGGATTCTCTGGTTATTCCGAATTCAAGTATTTCATGCGAAATCAGCAAAAAGAAGAACAAGTGAAACGCCACGATAAATCTATATTCGATAAACAAATGGATGATATTCTCGCTACCCTGAACTATATGAATAAAGTAGATCTGCGTGTGATCAACAAGTTGTTTGATGATAGCAAAACAATTTATTGTTACGCGACAGGGTTTTCTCAAAAAAAAGCTATCGAAGAGTTTTCAAAAATGATGTTGTCAATGGAAAAAAGAGTCATCGTACTACCAAATAAAACTGAGTTTGATATGGTGATGCCAATGATCACAAAAGAAGATTGTGTAATTATTGCATCATTGAGTGGCGAAACAGAAAATATCAAAGAAAATATCAGTACCTTTTCTATTCGCAAGATTCCCGTACTTTCATTAACTGCGCCAGGTGATAATTATTTCGCCCGCCATACGACCTATCACCTAACCTATTTCTGTGATTTCTTTCAAATAGGACGAAAAAAAATCCCTAGCCAGTCATTGATTGGCTTAAACTGCTTGATTGATTATTTGATTCGCTCTTATGGACAATTTACGCTAAAGGAGAGTGACTATGACTAAACGAAAGTTTCCATTCCATCCCATTTTGTTGGGTTACTGGATGATTGTTTCTTGTTTGTATTATTTATATGTATCTATTACGATCACAACCCAAAACATTTCACTACATTCACTATTATTAGCCAATCCTTTATTTACATTAGGTATATTATTGACAAGCATCATGATGCTTCAAACGGGGTCTCTACACTACATCGCCCGCTTCTCGCAAAGTAAAAATGGTTTATTAGGTAGGTATCTCTTTGTTTTACTATTCCAACAAATAATGACAGGAAATTTGATTGGTGCCGGATTGGTTTTCTTTTATCGAAATCAGTTAGAAAATCACTCAGAAAATCCAACCTCTTTAGAAAAAGGGCTTGTGTATGTTTCATGTACAATCTGTATCAGCTTAACTTTACTCATTTTACTGATTCTAAATAGAATTTGACTATTTGAATGATTTTTTAGGGCATGTGCATCCTGTTTACTGCATCACGATCTGCCTGCATAAACAAAAAAAGGAATCTCTGTGGGAGATTCCTTTTTTGCTACTCTTCTTTCCACGCCAAAACGACTTTCACACCAAAGTGATCACTGACGACCGGTACACGGTTGCCATCAAAAACGACCTCATATTCTCGGACGATTGCGTGTCCTGTAACAAAGACATAATCGATCCGCAACTGTCCTTCGTTTTCATGCCACCCATCGATTTTCTTATTCACCGTCGCTGCGCCAGTTGTTTGCTGTGCTGCGGCAAACGCATCTTGCCATTGCCATGGACTATCCAACACAAGCTGATACCCTGGACTGGCCGCATCATTGTTAAAATCGCCAAGAAGCAAGATTGGTTCCGTTGTTCCTTTTAAGAATGCTTCCGTTTGCTGCCACTCATGTGCAAATTTGCCTTGTTCCCACCACGAGAAATGACAGCTTAGGACACGGATCATCTTGCCAGCGACTTCTGTCAATCCGCTCAAATTTTTCCTAGTGGTATGGTCTAATACGTCATTGGTTTTTGACGCCAGATAGTCCGTTGCTACGATCGGCTGCTTTGATAACAGCGCATTGCCTTCGTGATACCGATCATAACCGATATGGCTATAACTCCAGGACCAATAATACTCAATATCCCTAATCTCTAATGCTTCAACCAAACGCAACGCAAAATTATCTTCCTTGATCTCAACAAAGGTTTGCGTTGGACAGTAGGAACCGTCAGGGAATATCGTTAGCGCCGTCATACTTTGATTGACTTCTTGCAGCGCAATGAGATCATAGTCCCCCGCTGCGATTTCGTCGGCGAGGATCTGCAGCTTTTCTTCTGCCTGTTCTTCTAACCAGCTATGGGTATTTAACGTTAAAACTTTCATGATAGCTCCTATCTTTCAATAACGAATCATTGCGAAAAAATCCATCGGATCAATCAACATGACCCGATGGTTTATTGTATTATAATTTGATCGTTCCAACAACCTTCTTCCCTGATTGCTGGCCAGTTTGTTCCAATGTGAATGCATCAATCTGATCTGTATTTGTGATGACAACCACGATGCTTGTTTCTTTTCCTGCAGCGGCCACAGCAGCAATATCCATTTCGGCTATTGCCTCGCCTAGCGCGACTTGCTGTCCCTCTGACACATGGACGTTGAATGGTTTGCCATCTAAATCAACTGTATCTAATCCCATATGCACGAGGACTTCGACGCCTTCATCCGTCAACAGACCGATGGCATGCTGGGTGGGGAAAACACTAGTGACTTTCCCAGATACCGGTGCATACACTGTTTCATGGTCAGGAATGACTGCAAATCCCTCGCCCATCATTTTACCTGCAAAAACCGGATCCTTCACTTGCTCGATTGGAACCACTTCTCCATCTGCAACCGACACCATGTCAATCGTCAATCCTTGGCTTTGATGCGCGTTCGGTGTATCTGCTGGCTCGGAAATGACTGCTGCTGGAATCGTAACACCGGAATCTAACAGATCTTGGATATCTGATTTTAAGACATCTGCTTTCGGTCCATAGACGGCTTGAACGCCATTGTCTTTGACGATCAAACCTAATGCACCAGCAGCTTTCCAAGATCGCTCATCACCGACAGCTGTCCGATCGTTCACGGTCACCCGTAACCGTGTCATGCAAGCATCAACATCCCGAATATTCTCGCGCCCACCCAACAAGTTTATAATTTTTACAACTTGTGCATTTGGATCAAGCGTGCCGTCTGCTGTTGCTGCTGCCGGCGCATCTGCAGCTCCTTCGACTTCATAATTGCCATTTCGGCCAGGTGTAGCAAAGTTGAACTTCTTGATCAAGAAATTCGCCAGGAAGTACATACCGACACCAAAAACAATGGTCACGAGAACAAAATTGATCAAGTCTTGCCCTAAGCCTGCATTGATTGCCATTGGCGTTCGTGTCAACAGCTCAATATTGCCAAAGGAATGCACACGCAGATGAACGATATCCGCCATCGCAAAAGCGGCACCTTGTACAACCGCGTAGACAATGTATAGCGGTACAGCCGCGAACATAAACATGAATTCTAATGGTTCTGTTACCCCTGTCAAGAAGACAGCAATGGCTGCCGACAAATACATCGACGTATACTTGTGGCGTTTGTCCGCATCTACGTTGTGATACATCGCATAAGACAAGCCCATCAAAATACCCGAAGAACCAATCATTTGCCCCACTTTAAAGCGGGCCGGCACAAAGTTTTCCAACAAAAATTGATACTGCGATGTGTCTCCGGCATTGCGCATATTAACCAGATCAGTCGCCCACGCCAACCATAATGGATCTTGACCAAACACTTGCGTTCCTGCTTGTGCGCCAGAAAGAATCGTGTAAGTCCCACCCAATTCTGTATAGTTGATTGGAATCGTCAACATATGATGTAAGCCAAATGGCAGCAGCAAACGTTCTAAAGTACCAAATAAAAACGGCGCCAAAACTGGTGCACTTTCTTGCGATTGGGCGATCCACAGCCCAAAATTATTGATGCCAGCTTGGATGTATGGCCATACCACAGAAAGGACCAATGCGACAGCAACTGACCGTGCAATCACCACAAAGGGAACAAATCGTTTGCCATTAAAGAAGGATAGCGCATCCGGTAATTTGCGGAAATTATAATATTTGTTATACGCAGTTGCCCCAACAAATCCAGCAATGATCCCCACAAAAACCCCCATATTCAAAGCGGGTGCTTCCAATACGCTAGTAAAAAAGCCATCGATCATGATTTTTGTGCCGAATAAGGTATGGGTGAACGCCCCTTCTTCTGCTAACATGGCACTCGTCACGCCAAAAATCGATCCAGTGATTCGATTGATCAATACAAAAGCGATACCAGCTGCAAATGCACCCCCAGCTCGTTCTTTTGCCCAACTGCCACCAATCGCTAACGCAAATAATAAATGCAAATTGCCAATAATTGCCCAACCAATACTTTCGATCACACCGCCTGTGGTAACAAGGACGCCCCAGTCAGCATTGATCATCGGGATCGTTTTCCCGATACTGATCATCAACCCAGCCGCTGGCATGACTGCAACGACCACCATCAGTGCTTTTCCGAATTTCTGCCAAAATTCGAAACTCAATAATTTTTTCATCTTCTTTCCTTCCTTTCTGAAACGATTGACGCAATCGGTTTCTCTACTTTTTCATTCTAACGAAGAAAAAACATTTTGTAAACCATCAATTTCTGAACGAACGATAGAAAAAAAGCCTTTTTTATTGAAGATTATTAACAAAAACAAGAAAACTCGCAGAATGCAACAACAAAGACTTGACCACGCAATCGTTTGCGCTTATGATAAATATATCATAAAAATTATGGAGGGCTCATTCATGAAGAAAATCCAACGATTGTTCGAAATCGATCCGTGGAAAATCGCCACATCAACATTAGATAAAGAAAACCGCCGACTGCAAGAGTCGTTAACAAGTATTGGAAATGGCTACATGGGCATGCGGGGCAATTTTGAAGAACAGTATAGTGGCGACCACCATTTAGGTACCTATATTGCTGGTGTTTGGTACCCTGACAAAACCCGCGTTGGCTGGTGGAAAAATGGTTATCCCGATTATTTCGGTAAAGTGATCAACGCTGTTAATTTTATCGCAATGGACTTATATATCAACGACCAGCAGGTAGACTTAGCCAAAGTCAGTCCGAAAGATTTCCGGATGGAACTAGATATGCAAACAGGTATTTTAAGCCGGACATTTACCGTGTCTTTAGCAGGCGCCACTGTGAAATTCTCTTTCGAACGTTTTTTAAGTATCGTTAAACGAGAACTTGCTTTGATCAAGATGGAAGCAGAAATCTTAGACGGCCACGCTGAAGTCAAAATCGTTTCTAAATTGGACAATAATGTCCACAACGAAGACAGCAATTATGATGAACGTTTTTGGGAAGAATTGGCTGATGGAAAAGCAGCTGATTTCAGCTATTTGACGACCCGTACAGTAGAGAATCATTTTGATATCGAACAATTTACTGTCACTTCTGCAATGCACCACGATCAAGTCCCTGACGCTTCCATAAAAAGTGAACTTTCTGTAGCCGACATCTTTGCTTTTAGTGGTGATGCTGGGACAGCATTCTCACTGATCAAAGAAGTGTTGATTATTACAAGCCGTGATGTGCCAGAAGCTGACCATCCAGCAAAAATTACTGAATTGGCTGCTTTATATGGAGCTTCATACGCAGAATTACGGCAAGAACAAGTCGATGCATGGCAAGCACGCTGGGCCTTAGCGGATGTCATCATAGAAGGTGATGACGCCGCCCAGCAAGGGATTCGCTTTAACCTGTTCCAATTGTTCTCTACTTATTACGGTGAAGATGAGCGGTTGAATATCGGACCGAAAGGGTTCACTGGTGAAAAATATGGCGGTGCCACTTATTGGGATACGGAAGCCTATGCTGTACCACTATATTTGGCTTTAGCAAAACCAGAAGTGACGCGCAACTTGTTGAAATATCGCCACAATCAGTTGCCGCAAGCCCACATCAATGCCCAAAAACAGGGATTGGCTGGTGCCTTATATCCTATGGTGACCTTCACTGGGATCGAATGTCATAACGAATGGGAAATCACCTTTGAAGAAATCCACCGCAATGGGGCAATTGCCTATGCGATCTATAATTATACAAATTATACTGGTGATACGACTTATATGAAACATGAGGGATTGGACGTATTGACGGCTATCGCACGTTTTTGGGCGGACCGTGTCCATTATTCGAAACGAAAGCAAGCATATATGATCCACGGCGTGACTGGACCAAATGAGTACGAAAATAATATCAACAACAACTGGTATACCAACAAAATGGCTGCCTGGGTCTTACGCTATACTTTAGAAAATTATCGCACTTTCGAAGATGAAACCAATGTCGAGATTTCTGCAGATGAGCAAGCCAAATGGCAGGATATCATTGACAACATGTATTTCCCAGAAGACCAAGAATTAGGAGTCTTCGTTCAACACGATACGTTCTTAGACAAAGACTTGATGACGGTATCTGACTTAGATCCTGCGCATTTGCCATTGAACCAGAACTGGTCTTGGGACCATATTTTACGTTCTTGCTTTATCAAACAGGCCGATGTGCTGCAAGGAATTTATTTCTTCGGTGATCAATTTACCAAAGAAGAAAAACAACGGAATTTCGATTTTTACGAACCAATGACTGTGCATGAATCTTCTTTATCCCCTAGTGTGCATGCTATTTTAGCCGCAGAACTGGGCATGGAAGAAAAAGCCTTAGAAATGTATGAACGAACTGCACGACTTGACTTGGATAATTATAACAACGATACCAATGACGGCTTGCATATCACATCAATGACCGGCAGCTGGTTGGCCATCGTACAAGGATTCGCCCAAATGAAAACCGACCATGGTCATTTAGGCTTTGCACCATTCTTGCCAAGCACCTGGCGCAGTTATGCATTCCACATCAACTACCGGGATCGTTTGATCTTTGTGTCTGTCGATGATACGACCGTTACGTTGAAGAAAATCTCAGGTGAATCATTGCCAATCAAACTTTACGGCAAAGACTGCATTTTAGAAACAGAAGTAACAGCTGACATCGTATAAGATTTGATTGAAAGAAGAAATGGCTGCATTTCTTCTTTCTTTTGATTGGTCCTACCATAACAGTGATACTTTGTGATACTATAAGCTAAAAAAGGAGGAGTAACAGTGAGTATAACGGTCAAAGATGTGGCCAAAAAAGCTGGGGTTGCCACTTCTACGGTTTCACGCGTCGTCAACAATCATCCAAGTATTTCTGAAGATACCAAAAAGAAAGTCCGTAAAGTGATGGCCGACATGGGGTATGTGCCCAATTTAGCGGCTCGAAATCTTGGCAAACAAATTTCCAGTGCGATTGGCGTCGTTTTGCCCCCCTTAGATTCCAAAGAACGGCTAGGAAACCCCTTTTACTTAGAAACAATAGAAGCCATCAACGAAGAGGCCCGTCATCACCAAATGACAGTTGCTGTCGCCTCTGCCCGAGATTTTGATACACTATTGAAAAATGTGGAACGTATGCATCTGCAAAAACAAGTGGATGGTTTTATTCTCGTCTACTCTGATGAGAAAGACCCAATCATCAACTACTTAGTTGAAAAAGAAGTCCCTTTTACTTTGATTGGTCATCCTTACAGCAATGAGGATAAAATCGTGTTTGTCGATAATGACAACCAACTTTTAGGAAAACAGGCGACCGAACATCTGATTGCTCAAGGCCATACCCGTATCTTGTTTGCCACTAACACCACCCATGAAAACCTCTATTTCGAGCGTTTTTTTGGCTACCAGAAAGCCATGATGCTAGCCAGTTTACCCTTCTATCCGGCGTTGACTTTTGAAAAAGCCGAGGATTATGTCACTTTCGAAGAAGTCATCAAGCAGGCACAAGCAACGGCTATCGTGGTCATCGATGATCTTTTTGCGGTAAGGATCATTCAATTGGCTGAAATGTACGGCATCAAGGTTCCTGATGATCTTTCAGTGATCAGTTTCAACAATTCGATTTTCGCGACCTTGACCCACCCCTATTTGACAAGTATCGATATCAATGTTTTGTCTCTAGGCAAAATCGCCACCGAGCGTCTGATGGCGCAATTGAATCACGAAGACTCCAATGGCGTGCAATTGGTCGTGCCGCATAAATTGATCAAACGAGAAACGGTCTTGAACTTGCATCATGTGGATCAAGTGTGACCATTCACGTCTCTACAAAAAAACAGCCACCAAATCAGCATTTGGTGGCTGTTTTTCTATGCTCTCTTATTGATAGTCTTTGCTTTCTAAACGGAATAACGGGCTCATCGGCGTGTTTTCATGGATGCGTTTGACCGCCTCACCCATGAGTTCAGCGCATGAGATATACTGTAATTTTTCTGGATGCCGTGCATCTTCTGTCCAACAAGAATCCGTCACACAAATACTTTCGATCAGTGAGTCATCAAGGATTTGCTTGGCCGGCGGTGAAAGCAATGCGTGAGAGGCACAGGCATAGATTTCAGTCGCTCCAGCTTCTTTCAATAGTTGGGCAGCTTTGGCCAACGTTGCACCGGTATTCAGAATATCATCGACCAAAATACATTTTTTCCCTACAACATCACCAATCACGTAGCCTTCTTGTGCTTCATCTTGATCAACGATCGCAATGGCTGTATCCAGATATTCTGCCAAACTGCGGGTTCTTTGAACACCGCTGTTTTTAGGCGAAACTACGACATAATCGTCTCCTGTCATCCCTTTTTGACGGTAATAATGGGCAAATAAAGGAATCGTGAACAAATTATCCACTGGAATATCAAAAAATCCTTGTACTTGAACAGCATGGAGGTCTAACGTCAGCACCCGAGAAGCACCTGCTTCAACGAGCATGTTCGCAATCAATTTTGCTGTGATCGGTTCATGCGGGTTTGCTGTACGATCTTGCCGTGCATAAGCATAATAAGGCAAGACCACGTTGATGGTTTTGGCACTAGCACGTTTCATCGCATCGATCATGATCAATAGCTCCAAATAATGGTCATTGACTGGTTCGTTGGTCGACTGGATGATATAAATGTGATCTCCGCGAACACTTTCTTCAATGTTGATCGCAATCTCGCCATCACTAAATTGTTTCACTTTCGATTTTCCTAGTTCTGTTCCGAACAATTTTGCGATTTTTTCTGCCAATGGCAGATTGCCATTCAAACTAAAAATCTTCAACGAACTATCTTTATAACTCTCGCCCATGATTGCCTCCAATGAATATGGTTATTTTTATCTATTCTAGCACAAATTTGCTGTTTTTTTAAGTCGCGGGATCAAGGTAATGTCACAGTGCCGTTCACCCAACTAGCTGGAATCACTTTCCTATAGTTCCCCCAATTGTCATGGACTTTAAAGAATCGTTCTCCTTTATCATTTTCTAAATAGGCGTAGGCAACCACCCAATGATTCCCATACGTGCTGCCCAATGGCTTCAAGATACCGATAATCACAGGTTTTCCTTGATCGATTCGCTTACAAGCACGTTGCCAGCCGCCAACCATCGTTGCGCGCCCACGATAAGGCAATTGAAAATGGGCAAAGTAACGACTCAATCCATGGGCAACTTGCCAAGAGATTGTCGGCAACCCATGTGGTTGGATCACCAATCGCAAAAACGCGGTCACAGCCGTGAGATCACGTTGATTTTTCTTGCGAAATGCTTGAGGAACGATGGACGCATCGATGTGATCCTGATAATAAGCCAAAAAAACAGCCGCTGCATATGTCCCGCACAAATACCCCGAGGGCGTGATCCATTGCCGATACAAACGAAATCGTTCTTCAGGGATGCCCTGCCATGTGGATTCTTCCATCTGCTTCACCTTCTTTGTTTCTATCTTTGTTTCTATTATACCTCAAAGGATCGAACAATCTCCTATCGAATCCTTATCTAAAGAAAAACTTTTCTTTGCGTCCTTTCGATTTTTGATTCATAATAGTAGAAAGCGAGAGGAGCGAAAGACATGACAACCCTGTTAAAAGATGATTTTTATGATTATGTAAACGGCGAGTGGATGGACACTGCAGTGATTCCTGCGGATAAACCTGCAACTGGCGGGTTTCAAGATTTGGTAGATGGCATCGACACATTGATGATCGCAGAATTCGAGAACATGGCCAAAGATCCCCATGCAACACCCAAAGGCCGGATGAAAGACGCGGTCGCTTTCTACCGGTTGGCAAGGGATTTTGCAACACGCGATGCTGCTGGCGGTACAGAAGTCTTACCTATCCTAGCAAAAATTGAAGCCTTAGCTTCTTATGATGATTTAAATCAGCAATTGGATCAATTTATCTTGGATGGTATCACATTGCCTTTCCAATTCGATGTCGATTCTGACATGAAGAACGCCAAAATGAATACATTACTCGTCTATCCACCAGCAACGATTTTACCGGATAAGACGTATTACACGGACAACCCGCAAGCAGAAGAAATGCTGCAAGTCTACTTTGATATGGCAGTAAAATTACTGGTGGCTTACGGCAAAGACCAAGCAGCTGCTGAATCCCTGGTGGAACAAGCGATTACTTTTGATAAATTGATTGCTCCCCATGTACGCAGTGCGGAAGAGAGTGCAGATTACAGCAAAAATTACAACCCACAAACATTGGATGCTTTTGCTGCACAATCTTCCCATATCGATTTCAAAACAACCTTGACTGCTTTACTTTCAGCCACCCCAGAATCCCTGATCGTCACAGAACCAGCATATTTCGAAGCATTCGATCATTTGCTCTCTTTGAGCCATTTCGATTTACTGAAAGGCTGGATGATCGTCAACCAAAGTTTGAAATATACGGCTTACCTGAGCGAAGAGATCCGACAATTAGGAGGCACTTACGGCCGCTATTTGTCTGGGATCGACGAAGCGATGCCCCAACAAAAAGCCGCCTACTATTTAACGATTGGTCAGTTCAGCCAAGTGGTGGGTGACTATTATGGTCGCAAATATTTTGGTGAAACAGCCAAAAATGATGTCAAACATATGGTAGAGACCATGATTGGTGTCTACCAAGACCGATTGACCAGCAATCAATGGCTTAGTCAGGATACCCGTGAAAAAGCCATCGTCAAATTAAACAATTTAGGCATTCATGTCGGCTATCCTGATCAAATCCCAGCGATCTACGATCAGCTGCATACGGATGAGACTTCTTCACTCTTACAAAATGCATTGCGCTTTGGCCGCTTATTCCGAGAAGACGGATTTAAAAAGTGGCAGCAGCCAGTTGATCGAAACGAGTGGGAAATGTCTGCCGCGACGGTCAATGCTTATTATCATCCGTTCAAAAACGTCATTGTCTTTCCGGCAGCCATTTTACAAGCACCATTTTATAGTTTGAAACAATCATCTAGTGCCAATTATGGCGGGATCGGGGCAGTCATCGCCCATGAGATTTCTCATGCCTTTGACAACAACGGTGCCAAATTTGATGAGTTTGGGAATTTGAATAATTGGTGGACTGAAGAAGATTTGGCCCATTTTAACACGTTGGCACAAGATATGATCAAAGCCTTTGACGGTGTACCATTTGCGGGCGGTACCGTGAACGGGACGTTAACCGTTTCTGAAAATATCGCCGATGCCGGCGGATTGAGTTGTGCCTTAGAGGCAGCTGAAAAAGAAGCGGACGTATCATTGGAAGACTTCTTTATCAACTGGGCAAAAATTTGGCGTACCAAAGCCAAAGAGCAGTATCAACAGTTATTGCTGTCGATCGATGTCCACGGCCCAGCAAAATTGAGAGCCAATCTTCAAGTTCAAAACATTGACGCATTCTACACGACCTTCGACATCAAACCAGGAGATCCTATGTATCTTGCTCCAGAAAAACGGGTCCATATCTGGTAAAAAAAAATCCATCACAGAAAACGGCATCAACCGTTTTCGTGATGGATTTTTTGGTTTATCAAACAATTATTGATTCAACGCTTTCTTTAACATAGCGATCACTGAATCAAATTGCGTATGGGCATTGACCACTTGATCGGCTTTTTGTCGGTTGCCACGGTCTTTCAAGAAGTCCATGATTTGATTCTCATCTTTGATACCAAGTTTTGCCATGAAAGCATCCAAGTCAGCAAAATCCGTATATTTTTTTAAAAAATCATTGTTCAGCAATCCTTTGATATCTAAATTGCCTTTTTGATATGCTTGATATAATCCAGTCAATTCACTAAAACTAAAATTTTCTTTCAGTTGATCCATCCATCCCATGACTATTCCTCCTTCGCTATGATTTTGGCGCCGAGTGTTTGTTCAAAATGGCGCAACGCCCATTCATGACCAACCGCATCGAAACTCGCGACTGCATCTGCATCAATCACCAATCGATAGCCTAAATTATATGCATCTACAGCTGTATGGAGAATACAAATATCTGTACAAACACCCGTTAAATATATCTCCGTGATGCCGCGTTCTCGCAACCGAATATCTAAATCTGTTCCACTAAATGCCGAGTAATGGCGCTTGTCGATCCAATACACATTTTCACGATCTTTTTGCGCTTCATACAATGGTGCCAACGATCCATACAATGCTCTGCCAGAACTGCCTGCAATATTATGTGGTGGAAACAACTGACTTTCCGGATGATAGTGATCCTCAGGGTCATGGCGGTCTATCGCAAAAACAACAAAATCCCCAGCGTCAATAAACGCTTGTGTCTGATCTACCAGCCGTTGTTCAATCGCTTGACCTGCTTGACCTGTAGTCAAACGGCCGTCATCAGCTACAAAATCAACTGTATAATCAATGGACAACAATGCTCTCATAAGAAAATCCTCCTTTTAGTCTAGTGCTGCTAGCCTCACTTTAATTGCTTAACAAAAGCCAGCACCATTTCAGCCGAACGTTTGCCCGCATCTAAAATAAAGTCATCAAACGATTGGGTGGCTCCATGATCTGCCGTGTCACTGATCGCCCGAACGATCAAGAAAGGGACATTGAATTGTTGCGCAGTTTGGGCGATCGCTGCCCCTTCCATTTCACAAGCCAACGCCTCAGGGAAGTGATCTAAAATAGCCGTAACTTTTTGCGGATCATTGATAAAGCTATCCCCTGTAACGATCAGCCCATTCTTCACAATATGATCAGTGGCTTCAGCTGCTTTCGTCATTTCACTGATCAAATAGCGGCTTGCTTCATAATACAAAGGCATTCCGCCAGGCAATTGGCCAAACGCATAACCAAAACCAGTGACATCAACATCAAAGTAAGCGACTTTATCTGAGATCACCAAGTCACCGACTTGCAAGCCTGACCCTATGCCGCCAGCAGACCCCGTATTGATCACCATATTGACACCATATTGCTGAATCAGCAAGCTCGTCGTGATCGAGGCCAACACCTTGCCGATACCAGAGCGTACCACGATCACTTCATGATTGCCGATACTTCCAGAAATAAATAGCGCACCGCCTCTTTCCCATGACAATGGTGTGGCTAATTGCTCTCTAAGTGCTTTGATTTCTTCATCCATTGCACCGATAATACCGATTTTCATACATATATCCCCCTTCAAAAATCCATACATTATACAAAGCAGCTATCATTAGGCCATATCAAACCAAATAACCCCCATATGAATCTCTGCATGCTTCTCTTTTATAATAAACGCAGCGAATTACAACAGAAAAATAGCCAAGCCAACAACGATCAACAACAAACCAACGATCACGATTGCTTTCATCAAAAAGCGATTCAAATCACGGGACTTTTGATTTTCTCCTGCCCGCGTTTTGGTGATATCCTTTGTTTGCTTACGTACTTTTCGATAATGGTTATCGATTTGCTTTTCTTTTTTCTGTAATTCTTTGTTGCTTTGTTTGGCGATCAGTTTTTGATTGCGTTCATTCGCCGCCTCTTCCTCTTCTTTGCGTCGCCGCAATTCCGAACGAGTGATCAATGGTTCTTTAGGCAAGGCCCTTCCTCCGTTTCAGTTCCAGCAATTCCCAATATTGCAACGCAAATAAAGTTTTGGCATCGCAAATCCTTCCATCTGCCACAGCAGCTTGCGCCTCTTCAAAAGTCAGTTCATAGATTTCTAACACTTCATCGTCATCTTGCGGCAACGGATTTTCCACTTTCGTGATCGCCGTGGCACAATATATGTGCAGGATCTCGTTGGCAAAACCTGGCGATAAATACATAGAATAAAGATGTTCAAGGGCATCTGGACGATAACCCGTTTCTTCTTCCAGCTCGCGGGCACCTGTCAATTCAGGTGTCGACCCTTCACCAGGATCGATTTTCCCAGCAGGTATTTCTAAGATGACCCGTTCCAATGGTTTTCTGAATTGGCGCACAAACACCATTTTATTTTCTGCTGTTAAAGCGATCACCGCAACACCGCCAGGATGAAAGACCAGTTCTCGTTTACTGGTGCCGCCATTTGGCAAAGCCACATCATCAATCACAACATCGATGATTTTTCCATGGAAGATCTCCTTGCGCTGGATCGTTTTTTCTTCAAAATCTGTATATTCAAGCATTTTTCTCCACCTAACCTTTACTCGTCTTATCTAACAAACACTTTAGCATAATTTGCCAAAAATATCTTCTTAAGAAAAGACAAGAAAGCTTATGAATTTACTAAATATCAGAATATCCACCCCAAGTCTGATATTTTTATCCGCTGGAACATGCTAAAATAAAGATGTCGAACAACCAAATCAACTTGTCCAACGATTTTTTTAGGAGGAGGAAAAATGAAAAAAAACATCCGGTTGATCGCTGGTGCGATCATACTCATTATGTTGCTGCTATTTGTTAGCGCAACTGGTACTGATACATTTACAACCTTGTTGTTGTTAGCAGGTATCGTTTTAATCGTGGTCGGCCTTAGAGGCCGCAAAGTCGAAGCCAATCCCCATGTGTTGCCTTCTTTGACCAAAGAAAGAGAAGCGCACTATTTGAAAAGCGGGATGTCGACACGTGAAATCGAACTATTTCGCGACACGATGAACCAAAGCAAACAGCAAATCGACCAACTGCAAAAAAACATTGCCCGCAACAATAAACTAAAAGCGATTGACTTGCGGCATGACGCTTTACGGGCATCGAAGGCGCTCTTTAAAGAATTGGTCAAGGAACCAACTAAGCTGCCATTGGCCAATCACTTTCTTTATACCCATTTGCCAAATATGGTCGATCTAACCGACAAATTCATCGAGATCAACGAACATGAGATCAAAAGTCGTGAAACCTATGAAAAAATCGAAGAAAGCACCCAGATCATCGAACAAATGGCCTCTTTGATCGCCAAAGATTACTCGCAATTTGTTGCAGATGACCTTGATGATATGGATATTGAGTTATCCATTGCCAAACAAAGCATAAAACGAGATAATGAATAGGGATAGATCTCACGCTTACATAAGCGAATCAGATCTAAAAAAAAAATCTAGCCCAGGCTAGATTTTTTTCGAAATGAACACATTTTTAGGAGGAGTTTCTATGAGTGATACACCTGATCAAATAAAACCAGTCAACGATACCCTTGATGATCTATTGAACAACCCATTTGCAACCCCTGTCGACACGTTGACAACGACACAACAAGCAGAGATCACTGCGCTGCAAGAACAACAACAAGCCCCTCGGCTAATCGACAAATTGCCGCCAGAAAGACAGGCACAAGCCCAAGAACTTGCCAACAAGATCGATGCCACTGACCAGCAAGCAGTCATCACTTATGGGGCAGCCGCACAGACGAAGCTCGGGGAGTTTTCGCAATCGATGTTAAATCATGTACAAGCAGCCGATATTGGCCCGGTTGGCGATTCATTGACAGAATTGATGTATCGCTTGCAAGAAGCCAATCCCGATGAATTGCGTGCGGGTGAAGGCAATCTATTCAAGCGGATGTTTGGCAAAGTCAAACAATCAATTTTTGAGATCACAGCGAAATATCAAAAAATCGGCGCCCAAATCGATAAAATCGCCGTCAAACTAGACAAAGAAAAAGATGGTCTGCTGAAAGACAACTTAATGCT
Organism: Enterococcus sp. RIT-PI-f; assembly: GCF_001297065.1. Lineage (GTDB taxonomy): Bacteria > Bacillota > Bacilli > Lactobacillales > Enterococcaceae > Enterococcus_D. The sequence continues at coordinate 199,279 of NZ_LHOX01000011.1, forward strand.
GGAGCAGCTTTATCATAAAAATAAAGACTACTTTGACGCATTAAATATCTATATCGCAGCTGGGGAATTGAAAATGCAAGAATTACAAACCACCATCATTCCTGAAGCTATGAAGAAAGCTGAACAAACCAATGATCAAATGGATGTACAGATTGCCAATGACTATACTCAGTTTTTGGACCGTTTAGACAAACGGACCCATGATTTGCGCTTAGCACGTCAAATCACGATCCAACAAGCACCACAAATTCGTTTGATCCAAAACACCAATCAGGCTTTAGCAGAGAAAATCCAAGCCTCTGTCAACACAGCCATTCCATTATGGAAAAACCAAGTCGTCATTGCATTGACCTTGTTGCGACAAAAAGATGCTGTTACAGCACAACGACAAGTATCTGAAACAACCAACGAGCTGCTGAAGAAAAATTCTGAAATGCTTAAAGTCTCTGCAATCGAAACAGCCAAAGAAAACGAGCGGGGCATCGTCGATATAGAAACCTTGCAAAAAACGCAGAACGATTTGGTAGAAACCATCCAAGAAACATTACGCATCCAACGTGAAGGAAAAGAAAAACGTAGGGCTGCCGAAGTGGAATTGGGTCATTTAGAAGAAGATTTGAAAGACCGTCTGTTGGATTTGACGGGGAATAAATAAAGAATAAGCCAAAAGCAATATCAGACGTGCCCTGCACGTTATCTGATATGCGCTTTTGGCTTTTTTACTTAATTCAATAACCTATCCAGATAAGGCATCCAGATAAGGCATCCCTGTCTGTGCCCCTAGCTTTTGAACGGATAATCCTGCAGCTTGATTGGCAAATTGGATAGCTTCTGCCAAAGAAAGATTGCGACAGATTGCAGCAGCAAAAGCGCCATTGAAGGTATCCCCAGCACCTGTTGTGTCCACGACTTGCTCTTTTGTCAATGACATAGCAGGGACCTTGCACACCGCTTGGCCATCATGATAGATGGCCCCTTGCGCACCCAAAGTCACAATGAGCTGATTCGGATACTTTTGTACCGCTTCTTCAATCGACAGCTCTGAAAATAAGGCCTTACATTCTTCCTCGTTTGGTGTAAGATAAGTGATTTGACCTATGATTTCTGAGTCAAGTTGTGTTGCTGGTGCTGGATTATATAAAACGGGGATCCCTCTCTCACAGCACCTGTCAATCAGTGCGCGATTGACCGTTTGAGGAATTTCATTTTGCAGAATAACCATTGACAAATTTTCCCAGTCAATCAAGCACTGTTGAATAAAAGATGCAGTTAGCTGCTGATTGGCAGCCGGCACAACAATGATCCGATTATCTCCTTCAAATAATGTAATGTGCGCTGTTCCTGAAGCTGACGCTGGGATTTTGGTGACATGATCCGTTTCGATCTGATTGTCTGTTAAGTTGTTGATCAACTGTTGACCCAATGGATCATCACCCACTGCGCCGCAAAAGGCAACTTCCACCCCTGCGCGTCTCGCAGCGACAGCTTGATTGGCCCCTTTGCCACCAAAAAATTGTTTGAACTGCGTACCAAATACCGTCTCGCCTTGTTGCGGTATTTGTTGTGTTTCAACTACATAGTCCATAGATAGACTACCTACGACCAAAATTTTTGGCATTTTTTCTCCTCCCCAAAATCATATATATAGTTAGTTTATCATATTCCCTTAGGCTATGATAAACAGCAAAAAAAGAGTCAGCCTAAAGCTAACTCTTCTCCTCATCTTGCAACGCACTATGCCGGTATCCATACACAAAATAAATCACCACACCAATCACCAAAGTAATCGCAAAAACGATCCAAGTGGTCATTTGCAGACGGGTCATCAAAAATAGACAGCTAGCCACGGAAAGCAATGGCAGAACTGGAACAAAGGGGACTTTGAATTCCCCTTTCTTTGGTTCTCCCAACATGTTGCGCAGTTTGATAATACCTAGCGACATTAAAATCAAATACGACAATGCGGCAATATTGGTCAACTCAGCCAAAATATTCAATGGAAATGCGGCAGCAAAGAACAAGGCAAAGGCCCCAGCAACATAGGTCGCTTTTTTGGGCGTTTGCTGCTTTGGATCTACCTCTTGCATAAAACGCGGCAGCAATCCATCTTTGCTGATTGCATACAACAAGCGTGCCAATGAATACATCATAGCAATCGTGACTGTTAAGAGTGTCAAGATCGCACCGACGGAGATAATCGAACCGACCAATCCGTGGTTGATATAACGCATCGCAAATGCTACCGGATCACTAACACCTAATTCAGTATACGGAACGATACCTGTCAAAATCAGTGTCACCACGATATATAAAACAGTGGCGATCGCAATCGAGCCAATAATCCCTCTGGGAACATTTTTCTTGGCATCCTCGACTTCTTCCGCCGCCATTGCGACCGCGTCAAACCCTAAGAAAGCAAAGAACACCAAAGCAGCACCATTAAAGACACCTGAGAAGCCAAACGGCATAAAGGGCTGCCAGTTGCCCGGCTCGACGAAAAATACACCAAAGATGATAAATAAGGCAATGATCGCAAATTTGACCCAAACCATCGCATTATTCAATCGCAAGGCTTTCTTCGCCTCTTGGCTCACCCATAAAGTGACAAAGACGATCACCAAACCAGCAATCAAGTCAATATACGTCCCTTTACTTGGGTCATACCCCGCAGTCAGCGCCGTAGGCAAATAAATCCCGGCACTGGCTAAGAATCCTTGGACATATCCGGACCACCCTGAGGCCACCGAAGAAACAGCCAATAAAAATTCACAAATCAGGAACCAACCAGCCAACCAGGCAATGAATTCCCCAAAAACGACATACAAGTAAGAATAAGCGCCTCCCAAAACCGGAATACGAGAAGCAAATTCTGCAAAAGACAGACCTGACAACACCACCACGATCCCGGCAATCACAAAGGACAAAATCAGTGCCGGTCCTGCATACTCAGCAGATGCCGCCCCGGTCACAACAAAAATCCCCGTACCAATAATGGCGCCAATCCCCAGCATGATCAAATCTTTTAATTTCAATTCTTTCTTTAGGTTTGTCAAACGTTCTGGTTGTATGACCTTTTTACGAAATAAATCCATGGTTCCTCCTGAAATTTACGTTACGCCGCTTTCATATATCCCAGCAAGACGCCGCCAATGATCACCAGCAAACAGCCAATGACAACATAACGCAATTCTTTTTTGGTTTTCTTTTCTCCTAGAATGAAAATACCGCCCAGCGTTGAAATAATGATGCCCATTTGCGACAATGAAAACCCAACTGCCAAACCGACTTGTTGTACAGTGATCAACATACACACATTCCCGACGCCCCACAGCAAACCAGACAATGTATTCTTCCAAACATAGCGATCCACCGTCGTTTTGCGTAATGCGAACAAACTGGCACCAATCAGCATCCCGATACTTTGAGGCAAAATAATCGCCAACGGATCGATCCCTGCCCAAGTGATAATGATCGTATAGGCACCATAACCAATCGTAGAAGAGATCAAAGCTCTGAATCCTTTAGGAAAATCGAGCATTTTGTTTTCTGTTTCTGGCGCTTTTTCTCCATCTTGTCGTGCCGTCAAATACGCACCTAGCACCAACAAGATCAAGGCACAGATGCCTAACAAGTAATCGCGGGTTTGTGTCCATTCAGCAAAAAAGACCGCCCCTGCCACAGTATTCAAAATCAACTGCATCCCTGTTGACAACGGCAAACCTACAGAAACACCTAAATGTTTCATGCCATGGAATTGGCCATTTTGACCGACAGACCAGCATAAACCTGAGAGTAAACCAATGATGATCACTTTTCCGTCAATCGTAGGCATCGTGACAAAAAACACAATCAGCGAAAAGACAAATGCACCAATCGTCATCCCTAGTGTTTGTTGATTGGCATCGCCTCCAAGTTTTCCACTGACTAAACCGATGCTGCCCCACGCGAACATAGGGATTAAAGCTACAAGTATTTCCATTTTATTCATCCTTACTATTCAGTTTTTAGTACACAAGGGTAAGTGTATCAGTGAAAACGTTTAAAGGACAAGTTATAATTTGCTGAAAACAATGTGAAAATCAGGCGTGATACTGTACCTAGCCAATCCTCATTTTTCTAGCGAATTTCTTCATAATAGCTTAATAAAGGGAAAAATAAGGTCATGGTTGTGCCTTTTCCAACAGTAGACGCGGCAGTCAGTTCAATCCCTAACTCCTTGGCCAGATTTTTGGCTAAATATAAACCTAATCCTGTAGAGTGGGTGTCGGTTTTACGCCCATTTTCACCTGTGAACCCTTTATCAAAAATACGGCGCAGGTCTTCTGGGGGAATACCAATACCAGTATCGATCAATCGCAAATACGTACCTTGTGGATCTTTATCGATTTGAATCGTCAGCTGGCCATTATCAGGCGTATATTTGACCGCGTTGCTCACCAACTGGCTAAAAATAAAGGACAGCCATTTTTCATCTGTCAAGATTGACTGATCATCTCCCACGACTTTATAATGCAAATTCTTTTGGATAAAATAGTTGGCCTGATTGCGCAATACAGGTTGAATCACTGATTTTATCGACACTTCTTGAACCAGATAGTCCTTCGAAAAACTATCTAATCGGGAAACATATAAAACTTGTTCGACGTAAGCATCGATGCGGTTGAGTTCATTCTCTAATAAGATAAATTTATCGTCAGGAATATCAAACTCCACTGCATGGAGCAATAAACGAGAAGCGGCTAGTGGCACTTTGATCTCATGGACCCATGAATCAATATACTCCTTTTGCTCTTCTTGATTGCCCACGACTTGCTGCATCAACTCTTGATGCTCGCTAATCAATTGATTGATATAGCGTTCGATCCGCTCTTCTTCGACAGAGCGCGCCCCTTGCAGATAATTTTGCAATAAATTTTCGCCAGATCGCGGCGTGAGTTTTTGCCAAAAACGACGCTTTGCCAAAAAACTGACCGCCAAAAAAAAGACCAGCAAGACACATTGCATCAAAAATAGGTAGCCAACAGTTCCCCAGTCTAATGGTGAGTGGGGGATCAACCAAAAGACCAACACAGTCAAAACAAAGAGAATCAACCAAGCGGCCAGCAGCAGCCAACGATCTTTGAGAAAGCCAATCAGCGTTTTTAGATGGCTCATGGCACAATATACCCTTGACCCACTTTGGTTTCAATATAACCTGCAGTCCCTGTTTGTTCGATCTTCCGACGCAATCGGTTGATATTGACGGTCAAGGTATTGTCATCCACAAACCGCTCATCATCCCACAATGCCCGCAGGAGTTTTTCACGACTTAAAATCTTGCCATGATTCTTCATTAAAATATAGAGCAAGCGATACTCGTTTTTGCTCAAATCGATCGTTTCATCATTGATCGACATACTGCTATTGTCAATATTCAACGTCAATCCGTTATGGACCAATGTTTCATTGCTGCTCTCAACATAATTATACGACCGACGCAGCAACGCATTGATTTTTGCGATCAAAACATCGATCTCAAAGGGCTTAGTCACAAAATCATCGGCGCCCATATTCATCGCCATGATCATATCCATATTGGTATTGCGGCTAGAAATAAAAATGATGGGTACTTTCGATGTTTCTCGAATTTTTTGGCACCAATAATACCCATCAAACACCGGTAAATTGATATCCAAAAGAATCAATTGGGGATTTTCTGCTTCAAAATCGGCGCCTACTTGATGAAAATCTGTCGTGCCAATCGTATCAAATTGCCATTTTTCCAATTCCTCCATGATCAACTGACGAATGACAACTTCATCTTCTACTACCATGATTTTAGCCATAAATATGCATGCCTCACTTTTTTCGAAAATACTTTCCTTAACTGTATCAAAAAATATACCTGAAAGCGAACAATAATCGCTCATTTAACCAATAATAAAAGACCCGCCATCCATATGGCGGATCTTTTCGGTTCTCTCTTCCCTGTTGTGTAAGTTACTCAATGATTTCTACGGTATCGATCAGCAATTTTCCAACGAATAATAAAATACCGTCTAAAAACAGCACACTCATATTGATCCCTAGCAACATTGAGAGTTTTTCTATGACATCGATATGGGGCCGCTGCTTCAAATAGCGTATCAAAAAGAAATTTGTTCCGTAAGTCACCAACATGATCAAACCCATTACCATCACCATTTTTTTCCCTGCATTTCTATGACGTATTTTATTCTGACAAAAACGACCGTAATTGACTTTGATCAATCGCTGGATACTGATTGAAGAAGTCGCCGACTTTCTGGGCAATGGCCGGCAAATACCCTGCAACATCATTTTCGATCTGCAACACGAGTAACGGCTCGTGTAAACTCATCCGTAACAAAAACCAGCCTTTGCCATATGGTTCTGCTACTTTAACACGTATGCCTTCTTCGTTTTCAGGATCAATGACCCAACCTTCTTGATTGAATGCGCCAAAATCAGCGATCACTTGACGACCATACCGCTGATATTCTGGCGTATTGATCTTAAAGCGCAACTCCTGGGTCTCCAACGGCTGTTTCAGTGTCGCGATCAAATCCTCCAGCGAGGTGTCTTGTGCTTGGAGTTCCGGCAAAATCATAAGGATCTTCGCGATCACATATGCACCGTCATCTAGAAAATAATTTTCTTTAAAGGCCGCATGACCGCTAGTTTCAATCGCTAACTGGGCATCTTCTCCTGCATTGTTCAAGGCAATGGCTTTGTTGATCACATTGCGGTAACCGGAAATATAGCGTACTTGTTGTCCGCCTAACGATTCAATGAATCGTTTCAAATGATCTGAGGTAGGGGAGTTGGTCACGATCTTTGTACTAGGATGCTCGGCCAACACGATTTTACTTAACACCGCAATCATATTGTTGCGATTCAAAGGGGCACCGCTTTTAGTGACTACTGCTGAGCGATCAACATCGGTATCAAAAATGATTCCAAGATCCGCTTGCTCTCTCAATACAGCATCAGTGATGCTTTTCATCGCTTCTTGATTGTCCGGATTCGGGATATGGTTTGGAAAATGCCCATCCGGTTCTAAAAATTGTGAGCCATTGGTATCTGCGCCTAATGGAAGCAACACTTTTTCGGCAAAAAAGCCGCCTGCCCCATTTCCTGCGTCAACGATGATTTTCAAACCTGATAACGGATGCGCCTCAGTTGTCCCCATCCCCTGACGGATCTTAGCCACTAGATCCTCTGCGTAAGGTGTGATCAAATCTTTTTGCTGATAGGTGCCTAGCTCATCCTTAGGTTGTGGTTGGCTATGGCTTAAGATGTACTGGATATCGGCTTTTTCTGCACCGCCTTCACGACTGAATACTTTAATGCCATTAAAATAATAGGGTAAATGACTAGCCGTCAGCATCACCCCGGCATCACAAGCAAAATCTGGAAATTGGGTACTCATAAACATCGCAGGCGTCGTTGCCAGTCCGCAATCGATCACATCAATGCCTTCAGCTTGCAGCTGGGTCATCAATGCCTGTTGCAGGGCCTCTCCGCTTAAGCGGCTATCTCTGCCCACTGCCACCCGAAACGGACCTGTGCCCTTACTGGCTAACCAGTGATGCAATCCTGATGCCACTGCTGCCACTGCTTCTTCTGTCAATGTCACTTCTTCATCAGCAGTTGCTATTGCAATCCCCCGAATATCAGAACCATTTTGTAAATCCATAAACGTCATCTTCGCCACCCCTTCTTGTAACCGGAATCATCTTCATTATACCAGACAGTTGCTGAAATGGGTGGGCTTTTTAGTATTTTTTACCTTAAATCAGTTTATGTTACATCTTATAAGCGATTCCTTCTAGTGCCAATAAGCGTTGTTTGGTCGGTAAGCCGCCGCGATAGCCTGTCAACCGCCCATTTTTTCCTAATACACGATGACAAGGGACCAGAATCATTAATGGGTTTCTGCCAACAGCATTGGCTACTGCCCGCGTTGCTTCTGGTCGCCCGATTTTTTGCGCCAACCCACTGTAACTGATCGTTTGCCCATAAGGAATCTCAGTCAATGCTTGCCAGACTGCTTGTTGAAATGGTGTACCAACAAAGTCGAAGGGAAGGTCAAAGGCGATTGCCTCTCCAGCAAAGTATCGTTGGAGCTGCAGCTCGATTTTGCTATTGATTTCATTGCCCTCGTGGAGCACTGCCTGTGGAAAAAACTTGATCCATTCATCATGGGCTGCTTCTTTTCCAAAATAGACATAGCCTTTTTCTGTTCGAACAGCTTCATACGTTTCTTCATTCATGTGGATTATTTGTCGTGTGAAAGTCATACAGCACCTCTTCTTGTTTGCTTGAGCGCTCAGTTGATCTATAGTGCCCACAACCAAACGCTTTTTCTCTAGTATACACAAACCGACGATACGGCACAAAAAAACAGCGGCTTTTCTGATACGCCGCTGTTTTTGCTTAATCTAATTCGATTTTACCGGTATACAATTGGTAGTAGGTACCTTTTTCGGCTAGTAGTGTATCATGGGTCCCGCGTTCAATGATGCGTCCATGATCCATCACCATGATGACATCAGAATTCTGGATCGTTGATAAGCGATGCGCGATGACAAAGACAGTGCGTCCAGTCATTAAGCGATCCATCCCTGTTTGCACGATGCGCTCTGTTCGCGTATCGATGCTTGAAGTTGCTTCATCTAAGATCATCACCGGCGGATCGGCAATCGCTGCTCTGGCAATCGCCAGTAACTGGCGTTGCCCTTGGGACAAGCCATCTCCATCCCCTGTGATCACCGTATCATATTTTTGCGGCAAATGGTTGATAAACATATCAGCGTTCGCCAACTGGGCCGCTGCTAATACTTCGTCATCTGTTGCATCTAGTTTACCAAAGCGGATATTTTCTCTGATCGTCCCGGTAAACAAGTGGGTATCTTGCAAAACGATCCCTAATGAACGGCGCAATGATTCAAGCTGGATTTTTTCGATATTGATTCCGTCATAGCGGATTTTTCCTTCTTGGATCGTGTAAAACCGATTGATCAAATTTGTGATCGTGGTCTTGCCAGCGCCGGTCGCACCAACAAAGGCCACTTTTTGACCAGGTTCTGCAAACAAATTGATATCTTGTAAGACCATTTTGTTATCGACATAACCAAAGTCAACTTCTTCAAAGCGCACATCACCAGTGACTTCTGTATAAGTGATCGTGCCATCTTCATGGGGATGTTTCCACGCCCATGTCCCAGTGCGTTCTTGGGTTTCTACCAGTTGCCCTTGTGACCACTTGGCATTGACCAATGTCACATAGCCTGTATCCACTTCAGGCGTTTCATCTAAGAGATTAAAGATCCGCTCGGCACCTGCCAATGCCATGATCACAAAATTGATTTGTTGTGACACTTGACTGATTGGGCCATTCAATGAGCGGCTTAATTGCAGAAAAGAAGCAATCATCCCTACTGTCAATCCAGACACGCCATTGATTGCAAACAGCCCGCCGATAATGGCGATCAGCACATATTGAATGTTCAAAAGATTCATCATGATTGGCATCAACGTATTGGCATTGACATTGGCTTTGGTCGCACTTTCTTGCAGTTGATCATTGAGAGCATCAAATTCAGCCATCACAACTTTTTCATGGTTAAAGATTTTCACGACTTTTTGACCATGCATCATTTCTTCAATGTAGCCATTGACTGCACCTAAATCTCGTTGTTGGGCACCAAAGAAACGCCCGCTTTTTCGTGAAACCAGGCGGATCACATTCAACATCAAGACAATAGAAAGCAAGACGAAGAGTGTCAACGGCAAACTAATTGAGAACATCGCAATAAACACGGAACAAAATGTTACTGCTGCCATCATCAAATTAGGAATACTTTGCGAGATCATCTGACGGAGTGTGTCTGTATCATTGGTGAAGTGACTCATGATATCGCCATCCGAACGTGCGTCAAAGTAACCGACTGGCAATGATTGCATATGGGTGAACATTTGATCACGAATCTTTTTTTGCGTCCCTTCACTGATTTTGACCATCATAAAGTTATAGACCAATCCAGCCAAGATCCCAATCAAATAGATGATCCCCATCTGAATGATTGCTTGCAGCAAACTGCTGAAATTAGGATTACTTTGCCCCAACAATGGCGCGATATGATCATCGATCACCACTTGTAAGAAGAGCGAGCCGCGCACGTTGGCAAACGCGCTTAATAAAATCATACACATCACGATCAGCAATTGGCCTTTGTAATCCCCAAACATGGTTTTTAACAACCGTTTCATCGTTCCTACTGGATTTGCTGCTTGTCTATTCTTCACCTTCACCAAATCCTTTCTGTTGGGAATGATACACTTCTTGATAAATCGTATTGTTGGCTAGTAATTCATCATGCGTGCCAATTCCATTGATTTTACCATCATCCATGACGATGATCCGATCGGCATCCTCAATCGAATTGATTCGCTGCGAGATGATGATCGTTGTCGTCCCTGGAATCTCCCGTTTCAATCCTTCGCGAATACTGCGGTCTGTCTTTGTATCGACAGCACTCGTAGAATCGTCTAAGATCAGGATCTTGGGCTTTTTCAACAGGGCACGGGCAATCGTCAGCCGTTGTTTTTGACCACCAGAAACATTGTTTCCGCCTTGAGAGATCATGGTCTCATATTTATCCGGAAATTCTTGGATAAATGGGTCCGCTTGAGCTATCGTTGCTACGCGACGAATTTCTTCATCAGAGGCATTTTCGTTGCCCCAACGCAAATTGTCATTGATCGTTCCGCTGAAAAGCACATTATTTTGCAGCACCATGCTGACTTGATCTCTTAAAACGGCCAAATCATAGTCACGGACATCATGACCGCCGACTTTGACATGACCTTCGATCACATCATAGAGCCGGGGAATCAACTGAACAAGGGACGATTTCCCACTCCCTGTTCCACCAATGATCCCAATGACTTCTCCTGAAGCAATCTCAAGATTGGCTTGCTCCAAGGCCAATTTGTCTTTGTCATTCGCATAACTGAAACAAACATTTTCAAACACGATAGAACCATCACTGATCGTTGTTAGCGGCTCAGCGTTATTTTTTAAATCACTTTCTTCATCCAGTACTTCTACCACGCGCTCCGCAGAGGTTCTAGCAATCAAGATTTGAACAAATGCCATCGACATCATCATCAAACTCATCAAAATTTGCATCGTATAGTTGAACATACTGACCAATTCACCAGTTGTCAGACTACTTTGCTCTACGATCAGCTGAGCACCAAACCAAGACAGCAGCAGCATGCATGTATAGACTGAAAATTGCATCAATGGCATGTTGAAGGAAACGATTCGTTGCGCCAGTGTGAAGTTGCGATAAACATCCTCTGAGACTTTGTCAAAAATCTCTTCCTGCTGTTCTTCTCGGACATAAGATTTAACGACCCGCACACCTTGCAGATTTTCCTGCACCACATTATTCAACTTGTCATAAATCCGAAAGACTTTCAAAAACAACGGGTGTGCAAATTTGATCACCAACGCTAAACCAATCGTCAAAATCGGCAGTACGACCAGATAGATCGTCATCAGTTCTGGACTAATCGTACTAACCATTACCAAAGAAAATATCAACACTAACGGACTGCGTACAAGAATGCGGATAATCATTTGATAAGCATTTTGAACGTTGGTGACATCTGTTGTCATCCGCGTGATCAAACTAGCCGAAGAAAAGCGATCAATATTTGAAAAAGAAAAATCTTGGATCCGTGTAAATAAGTTATGTCTTAAATTACGAGCGAACCCAGCGGAAGCGATCGCCGCTGTTCGTCCACCCAAAGTGCCTAGCAGCAACGCCAATAAAGACAATAAAAAAAGCAAGCCACCATCTCGCAGAATTACGCTGGCGTCTCCTTTTTCGATCCCTTGGTCAATCATCATCGCCATGATCAAGGGCATGATCACATCCAATGCCACTTCTCCCGCTACATATACGGGGGTCATCAGACTGTCTTTTTTGTAGCTGCCCACATTTGCGAGCAATTTTTTTATCATTATTTTCTTCCCTTTCTGTAAATGGCATCAAACACCGATTTTATTGTTACATCAAGTTTACTGTATCACTTCTCCGAATACAAGCTTCTGGTTTGCTCTTTTTTTGAGAATATTTTCTCAAAAATCTGCCAACCTTTGTAAGAAGAGACAACGGTCTTTAAAAGCGACTGCCTGAGCCGTTTTTAAAGACCGTTGCTTCATTTATTTGCTTATAGCTTTCGTTTACGCCCCAGAATCGACAGTGTCTGTTTCTTCAACAGGTGCCTCCGCTGGCGTTTCTTCCGGCACAGTAGTAGCTGCTCCTTGCAGATTGCCACGACTGATCCCAATCGTGATCCATGTTTCTAAAGGAATGAATTCGCCATAGCGGCTCATTTCCACGACCGTTCCTTTCGGTTCTGCAGAATCAACATAGTAAATATCATAGTAAATATACGCGCCTTTAGACTTGTATTCATCAAAGAACAACTTCGGCAGATCGCCTTCTGTTGCTTGCAAACGTATATCTTTCAGATAAGGTTGTCCTAGTGAATAAACGACCTGCACTGTCGGCAGATTATCGCCTTCGCCATATTCTTTGCCTGCTTCGACCGATTGACTGATGAAACTGCCATACGAAACGTTGGTGGCATAGATCGTTGACACTTGAACGGGGATCTTAGATTCTAATCCTTGGGCTTCTTCGATCGTATATTGAGAGAAGTCTGGCACTGTCATGGCTTCCCCTTTGGATACTTTCACAAGGAAGGTGTCTCTTTTCGCTAGCTTACTGCCTTTGACCGGTTCCTGTGACACCACTAGATCCACCGCGACATTATCAGAAAATACCGCTTCTTCTTTGTAGGTCAACTCGTTCTTTTTGGCCCATTCTGCCGCTTCGGCTTTCGTTTTGCCCGTAAAATCGGTGACTTCGATATTTTTCTCGAAGACTTCTTTGCCTTTAGAATAATAGACGCTTAAGCGATCTTTCCGGCGATAGGCTGTCAAATCCAATTCTTTATTGTTGGCTTCCTGCTTGATAAAAGCATTGGCTTTAACGGTATCATCAAATTGTTCGATCAAGGAAATATTCTCCGCTTTGTTGTCCTCGATCCATTGTTTGGCTGCCGCCGTTTCCATCTCAGCAAAATCAGGCAACGTCAACTGTTCTTCTGGATCTGGACCAAGACTAGCTGTTACTGTCAAAGTCGCCCCTTTTTTGATTTTTTTGTCTGCAGCTACATCTTGATCAATGATTTGATTGGTATCCAGCTCAAAATCATAGACTTGCTCGACCTTAAGGGTCACCCCTTCCTCATTGCCCCAGGTGCGTGCATCCGAAAGATTGCTTGCTTTAAAGTCAGGGACTGTGACATGGGTCATTTGATAATACACGATACCAATCACCACCGCTAGAAGGAGGGAAAGTGCCGCTATGATAAAGATCTTTTTCCGTTTTCGCTTTTTGTACGTTGGGTCAAACTCTGTTTCTTCCTGACCAAAACGGCTCACAGATTGCTTGTTGCTGTTTGCTTGTTCCTCGTCCTTGGCCTCACGACGACCAGTAGGCTTGCTTCCTCGCCGACTTCCCGTGGTCTCTGGATCGTTTGCGGGCACAGGCGTTTCTTCCTGCGCAGGTGCTTGCGTGTGTGTTTCTGGTTTGTCTTGAGGTGTCGGTTCTTGCTTTTTGCCATCATACTTATCTGGACTGAAATTGGATAAAAAATCACTCATGACTGCTTAACACACCTTTACGAAGATACAAGACTTCATCGGCTTGCTGGGCAATCTCATTGGCATGGGTCACGACGATCACACACTTGTTATGAACATGGGCCAAATCCTTGAAGATATCAATGATTTCCTGTTCCATGGCTTCATCTAAGTTTCCTGTTGGCTCATCTGCCAAAATAATGTCCACATTGGTGGCTAACGCGCGGGCGATGGCGACACGCTGCTGTTCTCCACCAGAGAGTTGATTGACTAGCCGATTGGCTTTTTCTTTCGTGATGCCAATATAATCCAATAAATTATAGGCAACTTCTTGTTGATTGTCTGGCAACTTGTTTTTGGTGATCGACATCGGTACCAGTACATTTTCGACAGCACTTAAATAAGGAATCAAATTGTAACTTTGGAAGATGATACTGATATCGTCCCGACGGTAATTTTCATGACCGATTTTTTCGATGTCGGTGCCTTCAAACAAGATTTCACCCGTTTTCGGGCTGTCTAAGGCACTGATCAGAGAAAGAAAGGTGGTTTTCCCAGAACCAGATTGACCTAAAATTGCGTAAAATCTGCCTTTTTCAAAGGCAACTGAGGTTTCTTTCAGGATGTAGCGGCGTTGATCCCCGTCTTGGTAATAATAATCGACTGCTTTGGTTTCTAGTAATGTCATGGTGTTTTTCCTCCTACATCATGATTTTCTTCGGATTTAAGCGCAAGATATAAAGCAATGGCAAGACTGCTGATAACAAGACTGTCCCTAGCCCCAGCAATAAGTAGGTGATGATATACCCAACAGAGAAATTGACCTGATAGGCATCCTTCACATCATTCAAATTGAGATCGACAGACATCAAACTACCGTAATAAACCATCCCATTGTCCACTTGCGGCGACATAAAGTCACTTTGCATCAAGGTATTAGATACTGCGCCGCCTAAAAGATTCCCGGTCACTAACGATACCAATAGCGCCGTCGCACTAACCAGCAATACTTCGATCACGATTTGACCGATCACCTTTCCTCGGCTCTCCCCTAGAGAAAGATAGATGCCCAACTCTTGCTTGCGATCCCGCAAGAACAGCAACACAACCAACGAGATGATGAACATGGCCGCAATCGATGCGATGATGACGATGTAGTTGGCGATCACACCCAAACGATTAAAGCCGCCGGCAATCTCGTCATATTGATCCGTATTGGTAACGACCTTATAATAATCAGGCAGCAAGGCATCTGCTTCTTGCCTAAAGGCATCCACATCATCAATAGAATTTAAGACAAACATTGGGGTATAGTATTGCTGATCATCCCCATCTTCACTTGATTCTCCCCATAGTTTTTCCATTTGGACCTTGTTAAATTCTTTCACAAAATTATTACTTGCGTAAAAGGTATTGATCTGATCCATCAGCATCCACGCTTGGTTGCTTTGTTGTGCACTATCTGATTGATCTGATTGGCTACTGTCATCTTTTTTAACGACAGAGAATATACCCGCGATCGTCACCGGATAGTCGAAAGTCACGACGGTACTGCCATTATCCTCTGTTTCCTCATCAGATTCGGCTTCTGAACTATCCATATACACTTCGCTGCGAATATCCCAGACGAGTTGATCTCCAACGGACAAATTATTGGCTTCTGCTACTTCTTTACTGACTAAAACAGCATTGGTTGACTCATTGATGTCTTTATCAGTAAAGCCTTCTCCTTCAACCAGCTTGATCAAACCTTCACGCATATCCAATGGTTCGGTCAGGTTGCCACCTTTTAGTGAGAAATAGTTGCCGCCCATGCCCATTGAACCGTCTTCTGGCGTATATACTTTTAATTTATTCGTTTCAAAACCACTCGTATTGGAATAGTCATAATACTTGATATAACTCAATTCTCCTATCTGTTCATAGACATCTACACTAGGAGTCTTTGGATAAAAATCTTCACTATATCTTTCTTCGTCTGGCATATCCGCCGTTTCTTTTTCAAAACGTTCATATTCCATTTCGACCGTCGCCACATTGCCCATTTTCTTTTTTGTTTCTCTTTCAACATTGGCTGTTGATTGCTGGATTGCTACTGCGCCTGCAATGACATTTCCCAATACAAACACAACCAAAAATAAAATAAATGATTTCCCTTTCCTGCGAGTGATGCTTTTTAATGCGCGCTGCCAAAAATTCATTGTCATTTCCTCCAGTGACATTATTTTTTAACAATTATTCCATACTTCGCCAGTAAGAACAATCTGAATAAATGGAGGTTATTTGTACTATTTTTTTAAGATAACAGAACAAACATTGTAATCACCATCTAAAAAGCGACTTAATCTGCGTTATATAACATTAGAGGATGAATGGATTTTTCTAACAGTTTTGTAAGATAGCGTTTCAATCGTTGGTATCCTGGTTTTTCACCAAAAAAAGTACCTACTCGTTTTGAACGAATAGGTACTTTGTCGTATTATTTTTCTTTGGTATCGATGATGATCGTTACAGGTCCGTCATTGATCAGGGAAACTTGCATGTCGGCGCCAAATCGACCCGTTGCTACAGTTACACCTGACTCTCTCAGACCTTGATTGAAGGCCTCGTACAAAGGAATTGCAAGCGCAGGAGGGGCAGCTTTGATAAAACTGGGGCGATTGCCTTTTTTCGTATCACCATACAATGTAAATTGGGAAACACTCAAAATTGCACCGTTGATTGCAGCCAGGGAACGATTCATCTTGCCTGCCTCATCTTCAAAAACGCGCAACTGCGTGATTTTGCGAATCAGATAATCCACATCCTCCTGTTGATCGTCATGGGTAATGCCCAATAATACCATCAATCCTTGCTCGATCTCACCAACAACGATTCCTTCGATGGCCACACTGGCTTGACGAACCCGCTGAATGACTGCTTTCATCTTGCCATCATCCTTTCGTTCGTCTCACACTGTAGACATCGGGAATTTGTTTGATTTTATCCACGATCGATCGCAGATGGGTCAAGTTTTGGATCGAGACAGTGATGCGGATCGTAGCCATTTTGTCTTTGTTGGTCTTCGCTTCTACGCTGACCAAACGCTTACTAACGGTATTGACCGTTTGCAAGACATCATTGAGCAGACCGGATCGGTCATAGCCATAGATCTCAAGATCGGCATTGTATTCCTTGTTGTTATCTGAAGCATCTTCCCATTCGACGTCGATCAATCGATTGGCTGCCTCTTTGTTTTGGACATTCGGACAATCGCTGCGGTGAATGGAGATCCCCCGGCCTTTCGTGATATAGCCGACAATCTCATCTCCCGGAACTGGATTACAACAACGAGAAATCCGGATCAACAAATTGTCGACACCTTCGATAACGATCCCGCCTTCATGACGAACCTTCATTTTCTCCGGTTCTTTTTTGGCTGGCTGATTGATCATATCTTGCACTTGTTGTTTTTGTTTTTCGATTTGTCTTTCTCGTCGTTCTTCTTCCGTCAGCCGGTTGGCTAATGTTGTCGGACTGACTTCACCAAAGCCAACCGAGGCAAACAAGTCGTCTTCAGTATGGTAATTGAATCGCTCGCAGGCTTCCGCCATCTTGGCTTTTGATAAAAATTCTTTTGGCACAAAGCCCATATCTTGCAAGGTACGAACGACTGCTTCATGGCCTTTGATGATGTTTTCTTCACGATCTTGGTCTTTGAAGAAACGCTTGATTTTATTTTTGGCTTTACTTGTTGCCACCAATTTGATCCAATCTTTACTTGGACCAAAAGAGTTCGGCGAGGTCAAAATTTCGATGATGTCGCCATTTTTCAGTTTGTAGTCAAGTTGAACCATTTTGCCATTGATTTTGGCACCGGTGGTTTTGTTGCCGATATCGGTATGGATACTATAGGCAAAGTCTAACGGACTTGAGCCTTGCGGCAGTTCTGTGACATCGCCTTTTGGTGTAAAAACGTAGACTTTGTCACTGAAAATATCTCCTTTGACCCCTTCCATGAATTCAGATGCATCATACGATTCGTCCTGCAAATCCAAAATTTCTTGGAACCAGCCGACTTGCTGGGTCATTTTATCCGGTTTGACTTTCTCAGTCTTGCCTTCTTTATAGGCCCAATGGGCAGCTACCCCAAATTCAGCAATTTCATGCATTTCATGGGTCCGGATTTGGATCTCTACTGGATTGCCTTTAGGGCCAATCACCGTTGTATGCAAAGATTGATACATATTGGCTTTAGGCATCGCGATGTAGTCTTTGAAGCGTCCCGGCATCGGTTTCCACTTGGTATGGATCGTCCCTAAGACGGCATAACAATCTTTGATTGAATCCACCACGACCCGGATCGCCAGCAAATCATAGATCTCATTGAATTGTTTCTTTTGGTCTTTCATTTTGCGGTAAATCGAATAAATATGTTTTGGGCGGCCATAGATTTCTGCAAATATATCAAGTTCTTCTGTTGCCACCCGGATCTCTTCTACGGTTTCTGACACATATGCTTCTCGTTCTTCCCGCTTGGTTTGCATCAAATGAACGATTCGGTAGTACTGTTGCGGATTGAGGTAGCGCAATGAAATATCTTCCAGTTCCCATTTGATACGGCTGATCCCTAAGCGGTGTGCCAGCGGCGCATATATTTCCATGGTTTCTTGGGCGATTCGACGCTGCTTGTCTTCTCGCAAATGTTTCAACGTACGCATATTATGTAAACGGTCTGCTAATTTGACCATAATGACCCGTAGATCTTGCGCCATAGCAATCAACATTTTTCGGTGATTTTCTGCCAGTTGTTCTTCATGAGATTTATATTTGATTTTGCCTAATTTCGTGACGCCGTCTACCAGCATGGCCACATCGGCACCAAAATTTTCTTTTAAATCAGCTAATGTGATGTCAGTGTCTTCAACGACATCGTGCAAAAAACCCGTCGCGATCGTATGGGGATCCATTTGCAATTCAGCAAGAATACCCGCAACTTGGATTGGATGGATGATATATGGTTCGCCAGATTTGCGAAATTGTTCTTTATGGGCCTCTGTCGCATAATCTAACGCTTTTTGGACAAATGCCACATGCTCATCACTCATATAGTACGATACTAACTTAATCACGTTTGGGCCGGTCAAAATGACTTCTTTCGCCATGATTGTCGCCTCCTTCTTCTTGTCTTCAAAAATTAGACAGCAGTCCCGCATAAGAGGTTGCCGAAGCAAACTCTTTCAAGCATGGACTCCTGTCTAAACCACTCTTACTCATAATCACTGACATTATACAAATTTTTTCATTATTTTTCAATCACTGGTGCTCGCTAGTCAACGTCACACTTATGCGAAGAACGCATCATAGGCAGTGAATGGAATGCTGACTTTTGATGCCCCTGCTGCGGCCAACTGATCATACGCTGCCCCATCAATAGCTTCTGGATTACTTTGGATCATCAGTTGATCACCGCCGTCTAAAGCAAAAAGTGTCACATCATGGATCGCATCCGCTAGCGGGGTTTCTTGCCCTAACACAACACTAGGCCAGTTTTGGGCTTTCAGCTGTTGGGCTACTTGGATTTTGGTCAATTCATTCATGCTTTCCGTTTGTAAAGCCAAACGGATCTCGCCGCCGGTCAACGTCAATGAGCGGATCGTTTCGATCAGTTCTTCAAAGCCGCGGCTATTATGCAGCAACAAAGATGCCGAGAGCCATACTTCAAGAAAGTCTGCGCCATCCATAAATGCACGGCCAATCTCAAACGCCACTTTTGCCGTCGTTCCTTGTGCCAACGGATAGTCGATGACTCCGCCAATCTGTATATCAGAGGTTTGGGCCAACTGTTTGGCACGACGGATCGTTGCTGGAAGAACGACGATTTCTTTGACCGTCGTCTGTTGGCAATCCATCAATACATCTTTTAAATACCAATCTGTCAAATCAGCGGCTAATAAACGAACACTGACATTTCTTTGCTGTGCTTGCATTCTCTCACTTCCTTGTCAATTCCAATTGTACACTGACAGCACTTAAAAAATATAAAGGCGCTGTTTCTGTGCGCAAGATCCTGGGACCCAGCCCGCATACTACGCCGTGATGACTTTCAGCCATTTGGATTTCCTCAGGGGTCAAACCACCTTCTGGACCAAAAATCGCCAATAGTTTACTACCGGGTTTCACATCCGCCAATAGTTGTAACAGCATAGCTGTTTCGCCTTGCTTGGCTGACTCTTCGTACGCCACCACGATGTAATCATATGCTGAAAGTTGCGCCCAGAACAGCGTTTCGCTGCTAAGCAGCGTTACAGAAGGTGCTACTTGCCGTTGCGATTGCTCTGCGGCCTCTTGGGCGATTTTGTACAGCCGTTGTTGTTTTTTTTGCAGTTTCTTATCATCCCACTTGACGACAGATGTTTGGGCTGGGAAACCAATAAAAGCAGCGGCGCCAAGTTCAGTGCCTTTTTGAACGATCAACTCTAGTTTGTCACCCTTGGGATATCCGCTGGCGATGGTCACGTGGATGGGCAATTCCTTGTTTTGCTGTTCTTTTTCGATTTCTGTCAGATAGACAGCTGTTTCATCGATACGACTGATAGCGGCAATGATGGCCAATTGGTCACTAAATACCAACCCTACTTGACTGCCGCTCGTCATGCGCATGACGCGGATCATATGATGAAATGGTTCACCGCTTAGCACATACTCTGCCTGTGTTTGATACGGCTGATCTATAAAATATCGTTGCATATCATTCTTCCTCAGCTTTTTTGAATGCGATCGCTACCCAGTCTTTTTGGGTAAATACTTGATCGATCTCAAATCCTTGGGCTTGCATCGCCTCGACAACAAGTTGCTTTTTGGCTTCAATGATCCCCGAAACGATCAACGTGCCTTCTGGTTTCAATAAACGCCACGCATCTGGAATCATCAACAAAATAATATCGGCTAAGATATTGGCGACAATAATATCCGCTGCTTCTTCTACACCCGTTAATAAATTATTGGCTTGCACATGTACATCATGGGCAATCGGATTCAACTGCATGTTTTCTACTGCCGAACGGACAGCCACTTCATCTAAATCATAGGCATACACAGTTTGTGCCCCTAAATGTTTACTGGCAATACTTAAAACACCTGAGCCAGTTCCAACATCTAATACCGTTTCTCCGCCGCGCACATAGACTTCCAATGCTTGCAATGTCAAGCGGGTCGTTGGGTGTGTACCTGTCCCAAAGGCCATGCCGGGATCTAACGTAATGATTTTTTCATCTGCTTGCTTGGCTTGGTATTTTTCCCAACTTGGGACGATCGTCAAATAGCGGGAGATCCGCACAGGGTGATAATATTTTTTCCAAGCGGTCGCCCAAGCCTCTTCAACCACTTCATTGGTAGAGATCTCGTTTTTACCTACCGCTAAGCCATACTCAGGCAAACGATCAATGGCGCCTTTAATGATCGGCAGTACTTCCGGTAAAAAAATCGTTTCTGGAAAATAGGCTGTGACTTGGGCACCTTCAGCCAAAGTCGTATAGGTTTCTTTGTCTAATATTTCCCCGTAGGCATCACTTTTGAAGTTTTCAACATCTAACACATCTTCGATCGCTACACCGCTGGCTCCTTGTTCCATCAAAATATTGGCTACAGCTTCAACTGATTCACTCGCGGTGGCAACAGTTACTTCATTCCATTTCATGATTCCGCTCCTTAATAACTTGGATAAGGGATCATTGTATCCCCATCTTTTGTTTGGTATTTTGCGACTTTTTTAAGCCATGCTTGTTCGTCAAATCTCAACTCGAATACAGCATCTTCCGCATCGTCATTTAGGAAATCCAACAAGTCGCTTTCTCCTTCACTCAATATCTCTTTCATATAATCGACCAAACCATCCAATACCGCTTTTCGCGATCCTTTTTTCCCTTCGTAAGGAATCACTGCCAAAAAGTCCGCTTCATTGAAACTAGATTTCTGCGGATCATATAATAAGATGCCATCTTCAAATTCAATGATGTCTTCTTCAGAGGCCACACCATCAGCATCATCGATTTTTTGGTGGGCTGGATTTTCTGCAAATAAACGCAGTACAAGTTCAATCGTATGATTCTTGGCATCCCAGTCGATAGCCACATCATATTCCGTGATCTGTTTGGTCAAACGTTGGTCTAAATACGTCAAAATCGTTTCTTTCGCCATGTTTTTTTCCTTCTTTCTTATAACCAGCCATGATCCGGTTGGATCGCTGATTTTCTGATATTTGTCACATAAGGATTGCCCGCTGCGATAAAACGCAAGGGCTTGTCCGTCCATTCTCCTTTGTTGGGAATGCCAATTCGCGGTAAGGCCATGATCGTTCTTGGCAGCCTTTTCTTTTGCGGCTCTAAATGGAGTGGACTGGTGATGATCGATGCACCATATAGTTCTGGCCCAATGTTCATCGCCTGGACTAGTTTTCCTGGTCCATTGGTCAATGCGGGTCCTTTTGTCTGACGATTGTTGTGCATCTCTTCAATACCTTCCACTGGTTCTAACCCGCGAATCATGATGCCGTGAGGTGTGCCTTCAGGCTGGGTAATGATGTTGACGATCCTTTGGGTATGCATCGTATATAAGTAGATGGTCCCTGCTTGTTGATACATCGCACGCACCCTTGGGGTTTGCCGCATACCGACACTGTGGGCTGCTAAATCTTCTGGCCCCAGATAAGCCTCACAATCGACGATGTACCCGCCCAAACGGCCAGCTGTCGTTTCATGGACCAGATACATACCAATCAACGCACGGGCAATCTTTGTTGTGTCTTCTTGATTCAATAAAGCCATCAAGTCATCCATGGTCATCACTCCGTTACCCTATTTTACACAATTACAAGACAAGTTACTATCATTGGAACCAAATCCGCTGAAATGCGCGTAAAAACCGTTTTGCAGCAGGTATTCGATCAAAAAACGACAGCACGCTGCGCACCGGCGGTTTTTGATTCTATGCTATACTAATAAGAAAGGAGAGGATCGTTTTTATGCAACAACCATTAGCCTACCGCATGCGTCCCAGAAATCTAGATGAAGTCGTTGGCCAGCAGCATTTGGTTGGTCCCGGAAAAATCATTCGTCGAATGGTTGAAGCCAAAATGCTGTCTTCGATGATTCTCTACGGACCTCCTGGAACCGGAAAAACGAGTATCGCCAGCGCAATCGCTGGATCGACCCGTTACGCGTTCCGCATGTTGAATGCCGCAACAGACACGAAAAAGGATCTACAGATTGTCGCTGAAGAAGCCCGCATGAGCGGGACAGTGATTTTGTTACTAGATGAAGTCCACCGTTTGGATAAGACCAAGCAAGACTTTTTGCTGCCTCATTTGGAAAGCGGCAAAATCATTTTGATTGGCGCAACAACCGAGAACCCTTATATCACCATCAACCCAGCCATTCGGAGCCGAACCCAAATCTTCGAAGTCAAGCCATTGCAAGAAGAGGATATCTTGCTGGCGATCGATCAAGCATTGGCTGATAGCGAACGGGGGTTAGGTGATGAAGCCATTACGCTAAGCGAAGAAGCCAGACTGCATCTTTCTCGAGCCACAAATGGTGATCTGCGCAGTGCCTTGAATGGATTAGAACTCGCTGCCCGCTCCACACCCAAATCTGAAGATGGTGTGATCCACCTTTCTCTTTCCGTGATCGAAGAATGTGTCCAACGCAAAGCACTGACCCATGATAAAGATGGCGATGCCCATTATGATGTCATCTCTGCTTTTCAAAAATCGATACGCGGCAGTGATGTCGATGGTGCGCTGCATTACTTGGGGCGTTTAGTTGAAGCGGGTGATTTGGCTATAATTTGCCGCCGACTGATGGTGATTGGCTATGAAGATATTGGCCTGGCCAATCCAGCAGCCGCCGCACGCACTGTGAATGCTGTTTTGGCAGCAGAGCGCCTAGGCTTACCTGAAGCACGGATTCCATTAGCAAATACCGTCGTCGATCTTTGTTTATCCCCCAAATCCAATAGTGCTTATATGGCATTGGATGCCGCCATCGCGGATATTCGTAATGGCAAGGCTGGCGATGTCCCTGATCATTTACGTGATAGTCATTATAAAGGCGCAGAAAAACTAAACCGTGGTGTCGGTTATCAATATCCGCATAATTTTGATGATGCCTGGGTCAACCAGCAGTATTTACCAGATAAATTAAAAGGCACCCATTATTACGAGCCGAAAGCCACAGGCAAGTATGAACAAGCCCTTGGACAACGCTATCAACAGTTGAATAACCGAAAAAAACATTGATATCACAGCATCTCCCACTATTCACACCAATCATTTTTATTTTTTGGTATCGTTTTCAGTCAACTTTATTGCACCTTTTATATTCCTGTGCTACTATAAGGGTGGGAATTCTGTGATGTACGAGTTATCCCTTTTGTGTGTTGACCGAACATTTTTATTGATATCTTGGGATCTGTCTTGTGTCAATGCTGGTAACATGCCTTTTCTTTTGGTAGTTCGAAGCTTAGACCGTGGAACCCACCTGCTAGAATTTGCGGGATCAATACTACGGGAAAAAGAACGGCATCTACGGATATTACCCATTCTTTTATAGAATGTGCCACCTGTTATTTGACAGGTGGCTTTTTTGTCTGTTGACTGCTGTTTCTTTCTTCGGCAGATTAGCGGTTCTTTGCTATTCCGCCGGGACTTCGTTATACTAATTATATCTTTGATTACAGGAGAGAATTGTATATGATGATCATCTTTTTATTCACACTCGTGGCACTTGTCTTATTTGCTACTAGTTACTTGCTTTATGCGAAACAAGCCATTTTTTTCACGATGATTCCTAAAACGGCGAACAACCAAGCATTTCTTAAACTCTATAGCGTCGTCCATCTGATACTAGGACTGTTGGCGATCCTCGTAGCGGTGATCGATCTGAAACTAATTGCTTTATTTTACTTGGCACTATTGCTGATTTCATCTGCAGCTTTTAGTATCATGCTTGCCCATAAAATGAAAAAAAGCGGGGATTAGGTTTTCTTTTTCGGTCAAAAAGGACTACAATAAAAGAAAAGATCAGATGGGAGTGTTTCATATGTTACAACAATATCAACGAATCATGGTCGCTGTCGACGGATCGAGTGAATCGGAGCTTGCTTTTAAGAAAGCGGTCAATGTAGCGCAACGAAACGAGTCTGAATTGATTTTGGCACATGTGATCGATACCCGTGCCTTTCAAACGGTTTCTTCTTTTGACGGCATGCTGGCTGAACAAGCAACTGAAATGGCAAAACAAACTTTGGCAGACTATGAAGCGTATGCCCACAAACACGATGTTGCTTCAGTTAAGACCGTCATCGAATATGGTTCACCAAAACCAATCATCGCCAAACAACTGCCTGAAGACCATCATATCGACTTGATCATGATCGGTGCTACCGGATTGAATGCTGTAGAGCGTATTTTTATTGGCTCCGTGTCTGAATACGTGATCCGTCATGCAGGATGCGACGTGTTGGTGGTCCGTACAGATTTGCACAATCAATTGCCAACAGAAGATACCAAAAAATAAGCTTACATGCGCCTGTCTGATTTCAGATAGGCTTTTTTTGTGCAAAAAAAAGCCTGAATGGTAAAAACCATTCAGGATGACAAGTCGGTTATCCTAACTTGTACAGCAAAAAATGAAAGCAAAGTAATAGGTATCTCTATCTAAACATGTTTTGGCGTTAATGTAAATAGTTTATTCTGAATTTTCTGAATAGATATTCATTTCTCATTCGTTGACATGCCATTGTAATGAAAAGAAACGCCGATTTTAAGAAAATCGACGCCAAAATTTAAGGTGGATCTGCAAGTATACAATCAAAGTGATTACGAGCAACGCGATACATACAGGCAAATTCAAGAGCCAAAAATCAACTATCGTAGCTGCAAAAGCATAAGCGCCTATCACGATAGCTGCTAAGAAGATTGTCCCCATCGTCACTAAAGCCAATCCGACACTGCCAGCCCCTCGCGCAAACAATTGACTAATATTGGTCCACTGCAGTAAGAGCAACCGATAATCGCGGGCAAAGTAGTGGCTGCTGATCAGGATCGTACTCCATATTGCACCTAATACAAAGGCACAGCCCAAGACAAATGGCGCCTGTAATAGGAACATGGCCACGACTGCGACCACGACAGCTAACATAATTTGTATCAACAGACCAAAATGAAATTTTGCTTTGAGGTATGTTTTCATCGATAAAGGCAAAGAACGGACAAACAAAAAGTTCTCCTGATCTAAAGAAATCAGATTGCTGACAAAAGACGTTGGATTGACCATTAAAGCTGCCAAGGCTCCCCCTGCCACGAACATTACCCCCAAAAAACGTTCATCCAATTGATCTAAGCGAAAGACACCTGTGAAGACAAAAGACAATAGAAAAACAATAGGCATCAATAAAGAAGACGAAAACACCTGCATAATCAGATTCGGATCTCGAATCAGTTGCGAATTGTAATTGAAGAGCAATTGGCTCAAACTCCGTCCTTTTTTATGCTTCCGTGTTAGATTGCCTTGATTCGGCGCTGCAGCTGCTACTTGTTCAAAAAATTTAGGTAAGATCAGCCAGTAAAGTGCCCCAACCAACAAAACTGCTAGCCCAATGATTCCGACAAAGCTCAATACACCTGATAGGTGAAAAGGCGCAGTCATGGCATAGTAAAAAGGCAGCAAGAATACGATCGCCCCTCGATCTAAGATCTCTGTGTCGTAGGAAGTGACTTGATTCATCATCAAAACCCCAGCCATGACCACGATCATCGTCACAACTAAAAGCAATGTCGTCACCAGTTTTTTATGTTTGAGAAAGAACTTGGTTCGTGTTAATCCGAATACGATCAAACTGCAGATACTAAATAAAATCACCAACACGAAAAGAAACAACAATATCGATACACCGATCGTCACCACAAAAAATAAAGACGCACGCACACCAGTCAATAGGAATAGCACCATCATTGGAAAGACGAAAGGTGCTACCGTCAAAAATACCACTGAAATCTTAGCAGCGAAAATCTCAGTTTGCCTGAAGGGTAAAGGCAAATAAGCCATGAGATCTTGACTTTCAAAAAAAACATTGTAAATAGCGGAGATCCCTTGCGAGAATCCTAAAATACCGAAGAGGGCCACATAATAAGTAAAGAAACCAGGCATTTGGCTGAAATCCATCGTAAACATGGCCACCCCATAGATAAGGATAAAGGTTAATCCCGATAAGCCATATTGCCAAAGGAGATAGCGGGTCAGTTTTCCACCAGTCTTCCCTTTTTTACGGGCTTTATCTGTCATTTGCGGATTCGCATACAGTAAATTGATTCTCGTCAACATCAAGAGCTGCTGTTTTCTCATAGGACCGCATCTCCACTATCCACTGTTTGGCTCTCCGGACTACGACCCGTCATTTGCAGATAAATGGTTTCTAGAGAAGTGTCTGGATTGTCAGCCAGCAATGTTGAAACCGATCCGTTATAGAGCAATTCACCTTTTTTTAGGATGGCCAATTGGTCGCACAACTGCTGTGCAGTATCCAAGACATGGGTAGAAAAAATAACGGTTTTTCCCTTTTCAGCATGCTGTTTCATCATCTGCTTCAAATCGTATGCGGCTTGGGGATCCAGGCCTTGCAACGGCTCATCCAAGATCCAAATATCCGGGTCTGGAATCAGTGCACCAATCAGTAAGGTTTTTTGCCGCATACCATGAGAAAAACTAGCAATCGTTTCCTCTGCGTGGGTCAACATATCAAACAATTGCCCCAACTCCTGCAATCGTTGTTCTTTCTTTTCTTGCGGCACTTCATATGCTGCGGCAATCAAGTCCCAGTATTCCGCTGCGGTCAATTGCAAAAATAGATCCGGCGAGTCAGGGACGTAGGCAATTTGTTGTTTGATGGCTTCTCGATGACTAGATAAGGCTTGACCATCGACAAAAATTTCACCGCTAGTCGGCTGTAAAATACTAACCATACTTTTGATCGTCGTTGACTTCCCCGCCCCATTGTGACCCAAAAAGCCGAAAATCTCTCCTTGACGGATCGTTAAAGACAGATCCTTCAACGCCAATGTGGTCCCATACTTTTTAACAAGATGTTTGATTTCAATCATCGCTTACCCTCCTTTTACTCTTTGAATGTTATTTTACGTTATCGAAAAAGGAAAGAAAAATGTTTATTGCGATTTTTTATTCTTTTGGTTGACAAGAAATCAAAAAACAATGATAATAAGGGAACTTTAGGGGAGTAGCACATGGACATTTCCATGATCTTAGATCAACAGCAAGCGGGAATCCGCTGGTTTAAGATGTTTCTTGCAAGACCTAAGTGGCAAAGGGCCGCTTAGGTCTTTTTGCATGAAAAAATTGGAGGGAATAAACACATGCGCGCAACAAATCAAATGAAAAAAATAACTGCCGGGGGATTGCTGGTAGCCATGGGGGTCGTTTATGGAGATATTGGAACCAGTCCGCTTTATGTGATGAAAGCCTTAGTGGAAGATAATGGAGGATTGTCTTCACTGACGCCTGACTTCATCTTAGGCAGTGTGTCTTTGGTCTTTTGGACATTGAATTTATTGACTACAGTCAAATACGTCCTCATTGCGTTGAATGCAGACAACCATGGTGAAGGTGGTATTTTTTCACTTTTTACTTTGGTCCGCAAGCATAGCCGTTACTTGATCATTCCAGCAATCATTGGTGGTGCGGCATTATTGGCAGACGGTGTACTGACACCTGCTGTGACTGTGACGACAGCGATCGAAGGGTTACGAGGAATCCCTCTATTCTACGACCGTTTTGGCAATGATCAATCCATTATTGTCGGGATCACATTAGCGATTTTACTGGTCTTGTTCGCTTTGCAACGTTTTGGTACCGAATTTGTCGGGAAGGCTTTTGGCCCAATCATGTTTGGCTGGTTCACCTTCTTAGGTGTGGTGGGTGTCTTCAACTTTGCCGGAGACCTTTCAGTGATCAGAGCCCTTGACCCTAGATATGCCCTGAACTTGCTATTTAGCCCAGACAATGCTTCAGGATTATTCATCTTAGGCAATATCTTTTTGGCAACAACAGGTGCCGAAGCGTTGTATTCTGACCTAGGGCATGTCGGCAAAAAAAACATTTATGCCAGTTGGCCTTATATCAAAATCTGCTTGATGCTGAATTATTTTGGTCAAGCAGCATGGCTTTTGCAAGTGTATCAAGAGCCAAACTATCAATCGATTGACCATATAAATCCATTTTTTGAAGCACTGCCGGCAGGCTGGACCGTTTTTGGTGTAGGATTTGCAACGATTGCCGCAGTCATCGCTTCTCAAGCGTTGTTGTCAGGTTCATTCACGTTAGTTTCTGAAGCAATCAAATTAAAACTTTTGCCGCGGATGCAGATTATTTACCCTGGCGCTTCAATTGGGCAAATGTATATCCCAGCCCTCAATACCTTATTGTGGATTGCTTGTTCTGGCGTGGTTCTGCTTTTTCAAACCTCAACGAAAATGGAAGCTGCCTATGGATTGTCCATTACGGTCACGATGCTGATGACCACGATCTTACTCTATTTTTATTTGCACCAAAACAAAAAAACACGCCTATTGGCTCCTTTCATCACCCTCTTTTTTGCGGCGATCGAAAGTGTATTCTTTATTTCAAGTGCCACGAAGTTTTTACATGGCGGCTATGTCGCAGTCATTATGGCCAGTGTGATCATCATGATTATGCTGATTTGGGAATGGGGCAATCAAATTCAAGAACATGTTGCTGAAGAAGTCTCTTTATCTGCCTATATTCCTCAATTGGAACAATTAAAAAATGATGATTCCTTGCCGTTGTCACAAACCAATGTGGTCTTCATGGTCCCTAATTTGACGGATGATCACATCGGTCAACAGTTTATCTATTCAATTTTAGACAAACGGCCAAAGCGGGCGAAAGTCTATTGGTTTGTCAATGTCGAAGTCACAGATGAGCCTTATACGAAATCATATGAAGTCTCTATGGCCGAGACCGACTTTATCGTCAAATTAAAACTGTACCTAGGTTTTCGGGTACCGCAGGAAGTCAATGTGTACATTCGCCAAATCATTCAAGAACTGATGAAAGATGGTCGCTTGCCCGAGCAGCCGCAGCGTTACTCTTTGACCCCTGGACGCAATGTGGGGGATTTCCAATTCGTCTTGATTGAAGAAGAATTATCTAATGCCACTGCTTTGTCAAAATGGAAAAAACAAATTATGCAAATGAAACTCTTTATCAAACGCCATACGATCTCACCAGAACGTTGGTTTGGCCTAGAGTATAGTGATGTGGTCCACGAAACGGTCCCATTGGTGATTGGTCAGCCAAAAGAAAGTCATTTATCAGAAATGAACGATCATTTCTAGACACGATTTGTCAGTATACCTTGTAAAAATGACCGAAGTCAGATACACTTAAAGAATCAATCAAAGGAGGAAAACACCAAGATGTGCATGCCTAAAATAACGATCACTGCAAACTATCAACGCCATCATATCGCTTTTAGCCATGCAATTGGTTTTACATTTGTGTATTAAGGGTGGAGTCTACCCAAAATATGTACATTTTGTCAAAATCAATGACCATCTCAAGGTGTTTTTCTGACGGACAGTCACGAATAGATAACGCATGACTGCGATAGAAGGCATTGAGTAGGACATATCTAAGAATAGTTGCTTTTAACGTTTGATCCTTATATGAGTAGATCAGCGTACATTCTTAGTCACTTGTCCACTATTTCCTGCTATCGCAGTCTTTTTTGAATGGTCTTAAGGAGAGAAACAATGATTATTCAAGCACATGAAGTATATAAAAAAATCGCTACACATCCCCTTTTTGAAGGCGTTTCCTGTCAAGTGAATCCTTCAGAAAGAATTGGATTGGTTGGAATCAACGGATCTGGGAAATCTACACTCCTCCATCTTTTGGCTGGACAAGAATCTTTAGATGGCGGAACAATCAGTTGTAAAAAAGGATTGAAGGTGGGGCTGGTTGAACAAGATCTCGTTCAAACTAAGACCACTGTAGAAAATTATTTATTGGCTTCAGCCCTCACGTTACAGGAACTGAAGCAACAACTACATTTTTACGAAGCACAAATGACAGATCCATCAGTAAACCTAGATAAATGCTTAGCTCAATATGGCATCATTCAGCAAACTTTTGAAGAACAAGGCGGCTATATTTTAGAAGATCGCCTTGCTATAATTCTGAAAGGGTTGGGCTTATATGACAAACAGCACACACCGCTTGAGAAGCTTAGTGGTGGCGAACAGATGAAAGTTGCATTAGCTAAAACACTGTTGACCGAGAATGACTTGCTGCTATTAGACGAACCTACCAATCACTTAGATATCACGAGTATTCGCTGGCTAGAACAATTCATCCTTTCAGGAAATCAATCCGTGATTGTAGTATCCCATGATCGTGCATTCCTTGATCGAGTCACATCGATTACTTGGGAACTAGAAGACGGTTCATTACAAACCTTTACAGGGAATTATAGTCGTTACCGCACATTGAAGATTGCTCAAGAACAAGCACTACAAAAAGATTATGCGATTCAACAAAAAGAAATCAAACGTCTGAAAGCCATCATCAAACGCTATCGTCAATGGGGTACTGAAGGAGACAACGAGTCCTTTTTCAAAAAAGCAAAGGAAATCGAGAAACGACTGGAAAAACTAACCTTGGTCAAACCTCCTGTTGTGATCAAAAAAAGACTAAAAGCTATTACTGAAAGTAATCTATCAGGCAAAGAAGTTTTCTTAGTCAAAGACCTCGAGCACTGCATTGGTGATCGACGTCTATTTGGTCCAAACGATTTCAATATATACCGTGGGGAGCGTGTGGCCATACTCGGTGAAAATGGCTCTGGAAAATCGACCTTGTTAAAATTACTGATTGGTGAGGTCATACCTACCCAGGGAATAGTCAAACAAGGCAGTAATCTGCACATTGGCTACCTACCACAGCAGTTATCTTTTCCAAATCTCAATGAGCGTTTATTAGCGTATACCATCGCTTTGACTGGTCATGAAGAAACAGCGCGACGACTCTTAGCTCAAAGCGGTTTTTTCCAAAGTGATGTAGCAAAAAGAATCGCCAATTTATCTGGTGGCGAAAAGATTCGCTTATACTTAATGGCCTTGTTTTTGAAGAAAATCAATGTATTGATATTAGATGAACCTACCAATCATCTAGACATTTACGCGCGAGAGGAAATTGAAGAAATGATCCGCAATTTTGACGGTACACTGATCGCCGTCAGCCATGATCGATATTTTCTTGCACGTCATTTCGATACAGCACTCATCATCAATC
Source organism: Enterococcus sp. RIT-PI-f (assembly GCF_001297065.1). Taxonomy (GTDB): domain Bacteria; phylum Bacillota; class Bacilli; order Lactobacillales; family Enterococcaceae; genus Enterococcus_D. The sequence goes on from NZ_LHOX01000011.1 coordinate 231,373, forward strand.
ACCAACAAGTACAAAGGACCTCTGATTTACATTTGATTTGATGAAATAGATATTGCAAAAAAACCTCAAGCTGTCAATCAACCGATCAAAGGTCGATTGCCAAGCTTGAGGTTTATTTAGTCTTTAATCAATGGATATTGCCAATCAATTTGCGAATTGGTTTTCTTGCCATGAATAAAATGATCCCAACGACCACTGCGATCCCACCGACGATACCATAATAAGCACCTTCTGTTTGCGGGGTATAGAAGCGGGCGATTTGGGCATTGATCGCTTGGGATGAAGCATCTGCCAATAACCAAATAGCTAAGGTTTGTGCTTCAAAAGCTTTTGGTGCCAATTTGGTTGTCACTGACAAGCCCACAGGTGATAAACACATTTCTCCAGCAATCATGATCAGGAAGCTGAATACTAACCACAATGGACTTACCCGTTGATCTACACCAAACATCATGCTTGGGAACATCAACAAGACAAATGACAAGCCAGCCAAAATCAAGCCAATGGCAAATTTAACTTCAGTTCGTGGTTGGCGATCCCCCAATTTGGTCCATAACCAAACAAAAACCGGGGTCAATAAGACAACAAACAATGGATTCAAGGTTTGATATAAACTAGCTGGAATCGTGATTCCGAATAAAGATGCTTGTGTCCGATCAGCAGCAAACAACGCCAAGATCGAAGAGCCTTGTTCTTCTAGCGACCAAAACACAATAGCAGACAAGAACAATGGAATATAGGCCAATACTTTTTTCTTCTCATCGGCTGTCACATCTTTTGAACGCAACATTTTAGTGAAATAGTAGATCGGTAAAAAGATACCTAAAATACTGATACAGTTGATAAAGAAGTCAACGGATAAATAGCCAGCAGCTGCTGCGCCGCCAAAGATTGCCGCCAAGACTACTAAAACAATGACGATGTTTCGGAAGAATGTTTTCTTCTCAGAAGCTGTCAAAGGATTGGTTGGTGCTGTTGCGACTGATTTCAAGGTTGTTTTTCCTTGGACATAGTATTGCACCAATCCGATGAACATCCCGATTGCTGCCACAGAAAATCCTAGATGATAGTTTACATTTTGACCTAAGATCCCTACGATGATCGGTGCCAATAAGCCCCCAATGTTGATACCCATGTAGAAAATAGAAAATCCAGCATCACGACGAACATCATCTTTGCTGTATAAGTGCCCCACCATACCAGAAACATTTGATTTTAACAATCCGGTACCGATAACGATCAACATCATCGATACAAACAAGGCTGGGATCCCTAATGGTGTGGCCAAAACGATATGACCAAACATGATCAATATCCCGCCATAGAAGACAGATTTATTTGATCCAAGCAAACGGTCAGAAACCCATCCACCGACGATACTAGACATATACACTAATGAGCCATAAATAGACATGATTGCAACAGCTGTCCCTTTTGGCAAACCTAATCCGCCATTGGTCACTGCATCGTACATAAAGTAAACCAGAATGGCACGCATTCCGTAGTAGCTGAATCGTTCCCACATTTCAGTGAAAAACAGTGTCGAAAGCCCTCGCGGCTGACCTAAAAAAGTTTTTTCTTTCTCCATAATTCCTGGCTCCTTAAATAAAGTAATGAAAATTGAATAGCTGAATTTTTCTGAAAATTCATACACGCTAGTTTATGCTCATTTCACTTGCTTTACAAGGTTAAAATGGTGAGAAGACATGCCAGATTTTCATCTTACCACCGCATGAAAATGAAATATTTATTAGAGAAAAAAATAGAGAAGCACTTACATGTTTATTTTAACGCCTATATAATTATTAAAAAAATCAACAAAACATTAAAATGGTCTTAACCAATTTTTATCAGTTGATCAAATTGTCTTTTTCTTTACGATAAGAAAACCAAAAAAGCCGCTCTACTAGAGAAACGATCTTCTCAGCAGAGCGGCTTGTTCGTTTATTGGAATTATCCCCGTAGACTTTCTACATCGCGGGCAATCATTAATTCTTCATCTGTTGGAATCAATAATACTTTCACTTTAGAATCCTCTGTGGAGATCACAAGTTCTTCGCCGCGTTTGGCATTTTGCGCTTCATCTAATGCACAACCGAACCATGTCATACCTTTGATGACTTCACTGCGGACATGGGCATCATTTTCACCAATTCCTGCCGTAAAGACGATTGCATCAACGCCATTCATGGTTGTCACATAGCCGCCAATATACTTACGGATACGGTCAGTGAACACGTCATAAGCAACTTTGACTTCATCTTTGTCGTAGTTTGCTTCTAGATCACGCATATCGCTTGAGATCCCTGTTAAACCTAATAAACCGGATTTCTTGTTCAATACATCTACCATTTGATCGATGTTCAAGTCAAGTTTTTCCATTAAATAAGGCAATACGGCAGGATCGATATCACCTGAACGAGTCCCCATCGTTACACCTGCTAATGGTGTAAAGCCCATTGATGTATCAACTGATTTACCACCATCGACTGCTGTGATCGATGCGCCATTGCCTAAATGACATGTAATGATTTTCAGTTCTTCGATTGGTTTGCCTAACATCTCTGCCGCACGTTCTGACACATAGCGATGACTGGTGCCATGGAAACCATATTTACGAACTTTGTAGTCATTGTAAAATTCGATTGGCAGGCTATATAAATAATTGTGTTTTGGCATTGTCGCATGGAAAGAGGTATCAAATACTGCCACACTGATGATTTCTGGCAAGATTTTTTTGAAGGCCGTGATTCCCATGAGGTTTGCTGGGTTGTGTAATGGTGCAAATTCAGCCAAATCTTGGATACGTGTCATCACTTCATCTGTAATGATCACTGATTCTGGGAAGTCTTCTCCCCCGTGAACGACACGATGACCCACACCTGTGATTTCATCATACGCACCTAAAATCGATAATTCGATCAATTGATCCAATAGCATTTTTACTGCTACTTCGTGATCATTGATATCGATGATTTGTTCGAATTTTTGATCTTCACCATATTTGATCGTGAAAATTGAATCTTTCAAACCGATTCTTTCTACGATTCCTTTGGCAATTACTGTTTCCTCTGGCATTTGATATAATTGCCATTTTAAACTTGAACTTCCAGCATTGATAGCGATTGTTTTTGACATGATGATCTCCTTATCCGGTTTATATTACAGATTTGCCGCTTTCCAAGCAGCAAATTGTTCAAAAAGTTTGGTGATATTCTTTGGTTCTTTCAAGGAGGCCAATTTAACAAGCAAGACTTCTGAGACTTGTTGGCTCATTTCTCCTTTGTTTTGTAAAAGCAAGATACTTTTACGTGAATGTGCTTGCTTAAAAAGTTCATCCGGCAACTGAATCATGCCTTGCAGATAGACTTTCTCTTTCAACCATTTTTTTAGATAGTCGCTTTGTTCAGTTTCCAGGAAATTACTTGGAATCAAGAATATCCCGAACCCATCAGGCTTTACATAGTTCATGGCTTGTTCCATCAATAAATGATGGGCATAACTGTGGCCTTCTGGCGCTGCTGAAATAAATTGACCTGCTTTTTCGTCTTGCGGGTAATAGCCGACAGGCAAGTCGCTTATCGCGATATCCATTGGTTCGATCAACAGATCTTGCAAGCCGTCTTGATGGAACAAATGCATTGGTGCTTGTGTCCATTCACTAGTGGCTGCGGCAATCGCCAACAAGGTTTCATCGATATCGACGCCGGTACCTTCTACTTGTCTCTTTGCCAATTGCAGATTCAGCAAAACCGTGAGTAATAAATTGCCCATTCCTACTGACAAATCTAGGATCTGCGTTGTATCATCGGCGTTGGTCAACTGTTCAATCAGGTAGACGAATAAAAACCCTAGACTATCTGGTGTGAGTTGATGATTGGCTTGCAGCCGTTCAGTTTGACCTCCTTTTAAAAGGAGCAATTGCGCAAGTTTGCGCTTTTCTTCAGCAGTCAGCGACACTGCTTTGAGCTCTTCGTAAATGGTTTGCAGTCGAGCAACCGTTGTCTCATCGGGCACGCCATCAATCACACGCACTTGATAATGATCAATAAAATTTTCGATGGTTTCTACATAAGAATCAAAAAAAGATGATTCTAATGCGTTTTGCAACAACTGAATGGCTTCGACAGTCAAATGAAAGGATGACTCCATTTTCTCTGCGGACATCTCGCACCTCTTCTCAAAACTATAACAACTTATATACCTGTTTAATTTTAGCTGATTTGTGAAAAATAATCAATCGCTTTCGTTCAGATTAATTTGTGAAGCTGTAAACATTTTTCTCCGTTTGTCTATAAGAAAAAAGATACCAAACCACGGCATCTTTTTTCTGTACTAATCTGTTTCTTCATCTGTGTCTATTTCTGGTGTTTCAAGGGGCTGTGCATAATAGAATGTAAAGGTTCTCGCCCCTACCCTGCATGTGATGACCACTTGCTCTCCTCGGCTTTCATAGGTTAATTCCCCCGTATTGAACTGCTTGGTACCACTTTTAGGGTAAAGGACTGACTGATATTCGGCCCAAAACAATTCACTCATGATCGAAGCCTCATAGCGTTGGATGGTTTTATGATAAAAATCCGTGGTGGTTCGACTGCTTTCCAAAACAGTGATCAGCATGAGACTTAACAATTGAATCAGTAACAAAGCGGTAAGTAAAATGCCTCCTTTATACCGTATGGATCTTCCATTGCCCAATTTTTTGTACTCCATTCTCAAAAGTAACTGTATAGCGAATACTTTCATTGATTTTCTGGTAACTCAGTCCACTGACTTCTGTCAACAGTGGTTGATATCCGTTGTTGTCACGTTTCCGGATCACACCATTGATCCGATCAATCGTCACGACATTATTTTCTGCGCTGCGCAAAAACAACGTATAGTCCGAGACAGAGATATACGTACAAGTCGCCAATTCTCTTTCAAGCTGCAATAAAAAAATATGCCACTCCTGATCTTTCCTGTCAGAAAGCTGTTGGTTGACTTGCGGGATTTGTTTGATGATGCCATCGACCATCAACAAACTGACTGACAAAACGACCAGCGCCAACAAACATTCGATCAAGGTGAACCCGCTAGTTTTCACTTTTGATCACCACCTGCCTATTTCCTTTACTGATCTGGACTTGTTGCTGTTGATTGGACTGCCAAAATGTTACTTGATACATGTCTTTGCGGGTCGTTGTATAAGAAACATTTGCGGGTAGTGTGGTCTGCCGATATTGGACTTCTTCATACAAGACCCGCAAGATTTCAGCATGTTCTTGTAATTGGGCGTTTTGTTGCAGTGAAACAGATTGCAGATGCAAAAAGATAAAAATACACGTGGTCAAAACACTAAAGGCCAGCATGCTTTCGAGAAGAATGAACCCTTTATTCGATGATTTTCTCATAACGTCCACTCCCAAAAAGAAATTTATAGGTGATCGTCTGCTCTTTTTCTGGCCAATACAAAACAATCCGCGGAAAACTGCTATTATTGCCAGAGTTGCTGCTGAATAAAATCGTAGGAAAGCTGCGGACTTCTAATTGTTCAGGCACATCGATGCTGCTTAAACGCAGCTCCCCTGTGACCGTCGATTGAAAATGTACTGCGGGATCCGCCCCGCTCGTATACGCCACACGTGTTTGACGCTGATCAATGATCGCTGTTTGTTGTGCAGTGTATAAGCCTTTTTCTAATCTTCCGCAAAAGCCGACCACTTCGATTTGTTTCTGATATTGATCGATCGCTAAAATCGGCAACAGCACAAAGATGCTGACTACCGAAAGAACGATCAAACTTTCAATGAGTGTAAAACCTTTAGGCTGGGTCATTCATTTGAAGGCGGTCTATTTTGATAAATCTGATACTGCTCAGCTGACACATATTTTTCCATGACAAGTTCATTTGGATTTGGCTCTCGGTTGTTTTCCAGTCTAAACAATTCTATTTGTGTCTCAACCACTTTCACGATTGCCGCGTTGCCTTTTTCATCGATCGTCCCGCGTTGTTGCGCCAAATTCGGAACAAACAACAATATCAAAACACTGACCACCAATAAAACAATCAGCATTTCAACTAAAGTAAATCCTTTTTTTAAGTTGCCTTTTCTTTTTTTCAACGCACGTATGCGTTGGTTCAACAATATACTCATTCAATCACTCCTTGTATATTTCCATAAATAGGCAAAAACATCGCTGCATAAATCCCGACGATCAGTAACGCGACAAATAAGAAAATCACCGGCTGAATCCATTGGATCGTTTTTTCTACCCGTTCAAAGACCCGTTCAGACAATAACTGACTATACACAAACAACTCTTCTCCCAACCGACCTTTGATTTCTCCTTGAAAAACGATCAAGGCAAACTCCGGTGTCAAAAAATGATACTGTTCTAGTTGATCTGTCAATCGCCCTCCTTGCACCAACGTCTGCTCCAATCGTATAGCAAGTTCTTGGATCAACGTCGCCTTATTGGTTTCCTTCATACAAACAATGATTTGGTTGATTTCTAGCCCTTGGCGGAACAGCTTGCCCCACTCTAAAGCAAAAAAACTCGTTTGCCAGCAACGATAGACTGAACCAAATAAAGGCAGGCGGCTAAAGAACTCGGCTTTTTCAATGGCTGTTTTTCGAGAGAATATATACTTGGCCAACAGCCAGAGGACGACAATGAGCAGCACGAAACCCAACAATACGATGGGTGCCTGTTCCACTAATCGAATGCCCCAGTGGCCCCCATCGATCATGCCTGAAGCTAAAAGCTGCGGCAACAAGAAGCTGCGCATGCCAAACAATGCACTAAAGACAAAAACCAATAATAAAGCAGGATAGAGGATCGTTTTTTGCAACAGCTGCTTTTGTTTGTTGAACAGTACTTGATAATCAACTATCCGACGCAAAGTATCTATCAAGTTCCCATGTGTTTCTGCCAAATACAATTGATTGATTTCGGATGCAGTCAGTTGTAAATTCTCTACCGCTTGCGCCAATGATCTCCCTTGCGCGAGAATCGCCATCTGAGCTTGAATCACTGAAGGCATATATTGGCCACTGCGCAACATGACCTGCAGACTTTCTTGCAATGAAAATCCGCTTTCCAACAAAATCGTACATGTGGCCAAAAAAGATTCAGCTGCTTTACGGGGCAATTTGTCCGCCTTCTTTTTGAAACGTATCATTTGAGATCCATCCTTTCTCGTAGATTTGCGTTAATGTCTGCTGCCACGTACAAGATTGCTGGGCATCAACAAATGCATATGCCATTGCGCCTTGAACGTCCCCTTCCGCATTGGGCATGAGCCGCTGATAAATAACCCCTTGCAAGGCATGGTTCAGGCTCGTTGTTTCACCGAGCAATTCTGTTAACCGCGTCCTCGTTTCTTTTACACCTCGGGCGTGGATCGTCGCAAACACCCTATGACCTGTCAAAGCAGCTCGGACAGCAGCTTGCGCCGTTTCACGGTTACGGATCTCACCAATGATCAGCAGTTCGGGATGGTGGCGCAGGGATAGACGAATCAATTCGTCATAGTCTTGGCTGATTTTCAGATTCGTTTGTAATTGCAGAAAATGCGCTGCTTCGATTTCAACGGGATCTTCGATGGTGATCACTTGCCCTTGCGCTTCGTTGGCGATTTGATACATCAAGGTCGATTTACCAGAACCAGTTGGTCCCGCAAACAAATACAGACCGCGATAACGCGTCGCTGCCAAGATTTTTTGCATGTCTTCTGGGAAGAAATAGCTGATATGCTGCTGATCGACGGTATACAAGAAACGCAGCACCAAACTCTCTCTCCCTCGGTAATCCCCCACTGTTGAAATCCGAATCCGCTGATCGCCGCTGGCTATTGGGTAACTAAGTGCCCCTAACTGGGCTTTGCGCCGTTCACCCACATCCATGCCGCCCAAAAATTTAAAGCGTGTGATCACCTGCTGCGCTTCTTCATCGGATAGATGCGCATAGAGCAATCGTTGATAGCTTTTGCTGCAGACCACGGCTGTTTGGCCTAATTGCGGCAGCACAGACACATCTTGGATACAAGCTTTGCGTGCATAGTCCACCAATTCATCTGAAAAAGTTGTAATGTCCATCATGGCTATCCCCTCCTAAATAGAAGTACGCAAAAAAAGACGAAGCATGTGTAAGCTTCGTCTTGATCGATCATTGCTATTTATTTTTCTTCTGCCACAAATTGGGCTTCGACACGATAGATCCGTTGTCCGCGATTGGCAAATTTTTCCTCATATTCAGTCATGATATTGCCTTCATACGTACTTGTATGCAAATCTAACCAGACTTGTTTCAATATCATGCCATACTGAGAAAAACTAGCCAATGAGTATTCAAATAACCCTTGGTTGTCTGTTTTAAAATGGATTTCACCATTTGGACGAATGATTTGTTCATCTACTGCAAGAAATGCTTTCGAGGTCAAACGACGTTTCTCGTGTTTTTTCTTCGGCCACGGATCACTAAAGTTCAAGTAGATTTGATCTACTTCATGGTCTGCAAAATAGTTGGTCAACGCCGAACCATCCACATGTAGTAATTGAACATTTGGGATTTCTTCGGCAATCAATTTATCCAAGGCAATCGATACGACACTGATCTGCATCTCGATACCAATATAATTGATGTCTGGATTGGCTTTTGCCATTCCTGTGATAAATTGTCCTTTTCCCATACCGATTTCAATGTGGATCGGGTGGTCATTGCCAAACCGTTCTTGCCAGCGTCCTTTCCATTCTGTAGGATCTGCCACCACAAATTCTGGATGGGCTGCCACAAGCTCTGGTGCACCCGCGCGTTTTCTTACTCTCATAATCTTTCCTCTCCGAAAAAACAAGATGGAACCAGTTTATTGTGCTCCATCTTGGCTTTATTCACTATAAATTCTTTTTAATTGTAAAATCTCTGCGTTCATTGCTTTAAAGTCGCCCCGCAGATAATGTTTTTTGACTTCTTGCAGCATGCTCAATAAGGCATACCAATAAATTTTTTCGATCACTTCACTGCTGCCGTGGATGCCATAACGCATCAACCAATGAGGCCAGCTAGATAGAGGAACGTAATGGCCTAAGATCGTACCAATATCCATGGCTGGATCAGCAAACATGATGGAATCCCAGTCAACCAAATACAGATAATTTTGACACACTAGCCAATTACGATAGTTGACATCTCCATGCACAACCGTTGCTTTTTGGGCTTGAAAAGTTGGAATATTCTTTTTTAAATAGGTCGTTACGAGGTGGATGAATTGATTTTGCGCCACCGATGTTGGCAAATCTTCCGAAAATTCTTTGACCATTTTTTCTGGGGTCATGATTTGGCCGCCGATTTTGCTTAACATTTGCGCCAATGTTTTGGAGTGGTGCAAATGATACAATACATCGATCACATCATTGCGTTGACCGATTTCTTCAGGGTCTAAGACGCGTCCATCCAACCATTCTTGTGCCGATAGTGTGTCACCGTTGCCCGTCCGTTTCGTCCATACGAGCTTCGGCGTAATGCCCTCTTTAGAGAGTGCTGCTAGCATCGGAGTCGTATTCCGTTTGATAAAGACTTTATCGTCGTCTTTAAGCCCAATATAGGCTTTTCCGGTGTCGCCTTTGATTGGCCGCATCCGCCAATCTTGATCCAAACGAATATCCATCCTTACTTCTCTCCTTATTTCACAGTAACTCTTATTCTAGCTTCCTAAAGTGTCGCCGTCAAGCGCATATGCGTTCGCTTTTTTTGAGAAAAACAATCTATTTCATGGATTCATTTTTTTGAGGCGATTTGGCAAGTAGATTTTCAAAAATCCTCCGGTAAAAATGAAGTAACCGCCAGCAGTTAATCCCCATTGACTGAGTGATGTCAGCGTAAAGCCGCCAATCACTGCAAAAATCAACGCTGCGAAAAATAACAGCAGTGCCAAAACTTTTTTCATCGCACCAACTTTTTGTTCTGTTTGTACCGGATACAAGTGCGTCAAGACCATATATTGAAACTCATTGGTCAATGGAATCAACTGAAAGCCTATCAAGTAAATAAACAAACAGCCAATCAGTAAACTAAGCCACGTTTCTTGTACAAAACAAAGAATCAAACCGGCAATCAATGAGAGACGAACATACAGTCCACCGTATTGACTTCCCCGAACCAAGCGTCGCAGATAAAGATAAAGATAGGTATTCTTGTGGTCTTTAGATACCCAATTCAAGGTCCAATCCAGATATTTTCTACGTTTGGCTTGTGCTGTGATTTGCGGTACATCTGTAAACAGATTGATAAAACGATAGATTCGATGCAACCTAGTTTGTTCCACTTGGATCATCTGATCCCACGCCAGCAAATGCTTGGGCGCTTTTAAGAAGAAGACAAACCAAAGTGCTTGTACGACCGCCAATAATAGGCCTAACCAAGGCGTGAGCCACAAACTGCAACTGATGGAAGCAATGACCGCCAACAACCAGATCAATCGTTGACGCTTGCTTTGGACGGTCGTATCTTGATACAACCGCAGCCGCTGGATCATTAAATCACTGATTTTCAACAACCACATCAGGAGAACATATAGAGGAAAGGAAGAGAAAGGCATGTCAACAGAAACCACCACCAATGGCATCGAAGCCCCGACGATCAGAAAAAGCACACCAAAAGGCAACCACATAGAGTAGCGCACAGCCCGGTTCAGATATGCAGCCATTTGACTTTCTTTCGCTAATAAAAAAATCAAGTCCGCTGGTTTCGTTAAGGTTGCTAGACGACCAAAGGACAAAGCACTTATCCACAACAATAAAACGATCCAGCCACCGATCCTAAACGGTTGAGGCAATGTTTTTAACAGTTCAGAATAATACAACCCCAATCCACCAACTAAAAACGTACAAATCAAAGCGAAATGATCATTGAACACATAGCGTAAATAACGCATCATATGTTTTTGGTGGCGCTGCAATCGTTGAGAAAAGAAATCAGTCATAGTTATTGCTCCTTTGTCAACGCTAGGTACAGATCATCCAGTGATGCGTCAGGTGTTTTAAATTCCGCTTGTAATTGCGCCAATGTGCCTTGGGCATGAATCTCGCCATTATGCAGCAAAATGAATTTATCACAATATTTTTCTGCAGTAGCTAAAATATGGGTCGACATCAAAATCGCCGCACCAGACTGTTTCATTTCATTCATCAACTCTAATAAAGCATTGATTGCCAATGGGTCTAACCCCAAAAATGGCTCGTCAATGATATAGACACTTGGTTCTATCAAAAAAGCACAAAGAACCATCACCTTTTGCTTCATCCCTTTAGAAAAATTGGCTGGGAACCAATCCAGTTTGTTTTCCAATCGAAATGTTTTGAGTAACCGTTCCGCTCGGGACATTGCTTCGTCTTGAGGCAATCCGTAGGCCATAGCCGTGATCTCAATGTGTTCTCGCAACGTAAGTTCTTCATATAAAGAAGGGGTTTCTGGGATATACCCGATTTTTTTGCGGTAGGCCTCCGGATTTTCTTTTAACGTCAATCCATCAATGGTGATCTTGCCGCTATGGGGTTGCAAAAGACCGATGATCTCTTTGATCGTGGTACTTTTCCCTGCACCATTTAGCCCAATCAATCCGACCAATTCACCATTTTCGATCGTAAAATCGATATTTTTCAATACTGGCAGCTGATGATAGCCGCCCGTCACATTTGCTACTTGTAATGTCATTCTTTTTTCCTCCGTTTTGCCAATTATACCATGCCTTGGCGTATGCACCAGTAGTCCATCAACTAATCAAAGCGGTTGGTGATTTGCAAACTATAGTCTTCTTCTCCAAGAGATAGCGTTTCTACTGCCAAGTCTTGACTGCCAAAACGATCTTGCCAAGTCTGAGATTCTGCAGCCGGATAGACCACGATCTGAATGGCACCCGCCGCTAAACGTGTAGTGAACGCTTGAACAGCTGCTGGTTCATCGTAGGAGACAAAATTGATCGTCAGCGTGTCTTCATCGATATCCTGCGCCTTCGCCCACTGGCTGACCGCAGTTGTCAGCCCACTTTGCGTATCTTGATCCAATGCGCTTTCTGAAACAACGGCGGCTGTGACAACCTCCTCTTTCGGCCTGGTCACTGAATAAATCAGCGAGCCGCCGACAGCGATGATCAGGATGCCTGCAATCAGCCATTCTTTGTAGGCATATGCCAGGTAGCGTGCTTTTTCGGGAAAGGTTTTCTTTTGTTGCAGCGTTTTTTTTATAATTGGTTTCATATAATCCCACTTTCCGGTTCATTAAGATTAAGTCTAGGGTTGTCAGAATTGAAATGCAAGCGTTTCTCGAGAAGTTTTATTATTTTTTCAAATCAAACTTTGCTGTTCTTTGATAGAACAGTTTTGCCATTGTGATTTATGAATGAAATCTGACGAAATGCAAGCAAATATGGTAAAGTAAGATGAATAGATAAAGGAGGTTCTTGCAATGGACAATTGTATTTTTTGTAAAATCAGTCAAAAGGAGATTCCTAGTCATACAGTATATGAAGATGATGTCGTATATGCTTTTTTGGATATTTCTCAAGTTACACCCGGCCACACCCTTGTGATCCCTAAAAAACATGTCATGGACATCTTTGACTTTGATGATGCGTTAGCAGCGGATGTGTTTGCCCGTATCCCGAAAATCGCTCAAGCCATCGAAGACGCATTTCCTGCGATCGAGGGGTTGAATATCGTCAATAATAATAAAGCCCTGGCTTATCAATCTGTCTTTCATTCCCATATCCACTTGATTCCTCGGTATAGCAAAGAAGACGATTTCTCAATGCATTTCGGCGACCATACAGCAGACTATACGACTGAAAAATTAGCAGATATCGCAGATAAAATCAGAAAGCAGGTGCGTTAGATGATTGGTCAATTCATTAAAGGCTTGTTCTTCGGTTCATTAGCCGGCGGTTTAGGTGGGCTTTTGTTTGCACCTAAAAGCGGGCAAGAAACCCGCGAACAGATGATCCGTTATTTGGATGAAACCACGGAAGCAACCCTTGAATTCAATGATAGTGTCAAACATTTAAAAGATGCTGTGATGGTCACTCGTAAAACCATAGACGAAACGATCCCAGTAGTGACAGAATCTTTCGCGAAGGATCTAGAATCGTTTAAATTTCAAGCTCAACCACGGATCGAGCGGATCAAAACCCAGCTTGAGCAACTCAATCAGCATGTCACAACGATCCAAGCTAAGCCCGCCGATGAAGAGTAGTCTCCTAAGAAACATTGTAGTTTTTATGAATTTTGTTTGAAACATCTACGGTTTTCTTTCCAACCTTTTATAGAAGTGGTATAGTAGGATTTGTGATTATTTAGAATTTTGACGAAATAGGAGTGCTTACTAGAATGAAGAAAAAATTGATTTTAGCCGCTGTCAGTGCAATGAGCCTTTTTGCATTAGCTGCTTGTGGCAGTTCCAGTGAAGAAATTGCAACAATGAAAGGTGGTACGATCACCGTTCAAGATTTTTACGATGAAGCAAAAACAGATTCAACGAACCAAAGTTTGATTCGTCAATTGATCGTCTTAAAAGTATTCGATGAAAAATATGGCGACAAAGTGACCGATGATATGGTTGATGAACAATTCAATACGACTGCTGATCAATATGGCGGCAGTGATACCTTTGAATCCGCATTAGAATCTGCTGGTTACACAACTAAAACCTACCGTGAACAAATTAGACAACAATTGTCTTTACAAGAAGGTTTGAAAGCCAACATGGATATCACGGATGACGATTTGAAAACTGCTTGGGATTCTTTCCATCCTGAAGTAGAAGCACAAATCATCAAAGTAGCAAGTGAAGATGATGCAAATGATGTTTTAGATGAAGTGAATAAAGATGACGCTGATTTTGGTGAGATTGCAAAAGATAAATCAACTGATACAGCAACTGCTGAAGATGGCGGGACGATCAAATTTGATTCTACTTCAACAGATGTACCGACTGAAGTACAAACAGCTGCTTTTGCATTAAAAGATGGCGAAATCTCAGATGTCATTTCAGCAACGGATACATCAACTTATACAACAAGCTACTATATTGTCAAAATGGTGAAAAACCAAGATAAAGGCAATGACATGGACAAATTCAATGATGAATTGACTGAAATCGCTCAAAACACATTGTTAAATGATTCCACATTTGTTGCTTCAACGATTGGTACAGAATTACAAGCTGCCAATGTCAAAATGAAAGATTCTGATCTTGCTGATCTGCTTTCTGATTACATCACAGCTGCCGATACAGAAGATTCTACAACTGACTCTTCCGCAACTGATGCTACAGACTCTTCTGAAACTGATAGTACAGACAGTGACGCAGCAACTGATTCAACTGATGATTCAACTGCAACTAGCGAAAGTGCAACTGATTCTTCTGCTGAATAGTTATCCCTTTATAATTATAAAAAAGTACAGCCACTCTGAAGTGGTTGTACTTTTTTTGTGTTCGATCGTTTCACATTAATATTGGCCTAAACACGCACTGCAAAAAATGTGATTTTCAAATCAAAACTTTTAATCAACTACTTTTTTTACTCATGTTTGATGTTACTTTTTCATCGATACGCAAGAAAGGCAGATAGATGAACACGCTGACTGCTATAATCGCGATCTGCAATGCTGCGGCACGCCAGTCGCCTCCTGTAGCTAAAAATCCGGAGATCACAGGTGGCGTAGTCCAAGGAATCTGAACTACGACATGGTTAATCAAACCAACAGCGGTGGCAAAATAGGCAACAGTTAAAGAAAAAATTGGTGCCAATACAAAAGGAATAATCAAGCTAATATTGAATACAATCGGCAATCCAAAAATGATCGGTTCACTAATATTAAATATCGCAGGTGTTACGGAAAGTTTCGCAAAATCTTTGTAATCTTTTCGACGACTAAAGATAAATATAGCAATCAGCAAAGCAATCGTATTCCCCGAACCACCCATCACTGCAAAAGTGTCTTTAAACGCCATATTGATAATATGTGGTATTTCCTCTTTGTTGGCATAAGCAGCCATATTTTCTTGCATATTTTGTAATAAAAACGGATCTAATAGTGAGCCAGAAATAACCGCTTGATGAATGCCAAAGCCAAAAAATAAATTGGCAATCGATGTGATGAGTAAGAATCCTGGCAACCCTGTCGTCACTTTACTCAAAGGCCCTGTGATTACAGTAGTAATGACCGTATTAACGTCCATATGAAATAGTTGATTGATTGCAAAAGAACCAATGGCAAAAGTAGTGACTGTTATCATAATGGGTATCAACACATTGAATGATTTCAACACTGCTGGTGGGATGTTACCCGATAACTGAATCTGCAGTTTTTGGTTATTTGAAAGTTTGATAAATAATTCTGTAGCTGCTAGTCCAACAAAAATCCCCACAAACATACCTGAAGCACCGGTATGTGTAACGGGTATTACCCCGCTAACTTCAAAAGCTTGTTGACTTCCCTCAGGTGTAAAGAATGTCATCATAGGTGTTAATACAACAAATGTTGAAATAGCTACTAATACCGCAGCGATTTGATTGGTATAATTTCTACTGACGCACATATGATATGATACCGCTGCCACAACTAGCAATGTCGTGATACTCAATGTCCCATTGCTTATTGATGTTCCTATTTCTTGAATTGTTGTTAACGTTGCCGGATCAATGATTTTCCCCATAAAACCTGTGGGTTCTAAAATCACATAATTAATCAATGTGACAAACCCCGCCAACATCATAAATGGCATAAAAGTTGCAAATGCATCACGCAGTGTACGCAAATGTATTTGATTCCCCAACTTCGTCGCAATGATACCAAATTTTTCAAAAATAGCATCTTTTTTACTCATAATACAATCCATCTCCCTCTATTTCGCTGTAAGCGATTGCTTATGACATGATAATACATCAGCCTTTCAATAAAGTAAATACCTTTATATAAAATTATATATCTTTGTATAAATAAAAAAATAAAAACCAACTTCTACGTTGGTTTTTATTTCTCTACAAATACTGCTTCAAAAATAAAATCTTGATATAAATGGCGAGACAATGAGTATTCAAATGGCAAACCAGAAGATAATGAAACCACTTTGTCTACTTCAATCATAAAAGAACCTGGATCAATGGATAAAACTTCTGCATCAAATGTACTCGCAACATCGCCTTTGATCCAAATATGGGAAGATTTAATTTCTAATCCTAATTCATCTGTGATATACCCATAAACTGAGCGTTCCAAATGCTTCGGCTCCAATCCAGGAATAACTGAAAGAGGCATAAAGGTTTGTTCGATTGAGTACGGATCACCATCAATAAAGCGACTTCGAATAATATTATAGACATATTCATTTGGATTGATTTCCAAAATGGTAGCGACTTCATTTTTTGGTAGTTCAATGGAAAATGTATGTATCTTCGACGTAACATGCTCTTCTCCTACCAAGTCAAACAGTCCTTCATTCGGACCGAATACTTTTGAATTATCGATTGGTGTGCGCAATACTTCAGTACCATACCCACTTCTTGTACGCAGAAGTCCTTCTGATACGAGCATATCGATCCCCTTCTTGACCGTTAATTTACTTGTATGATAATTTTTCGCTAAAATATCACCTGGTGGTAGTTTCTCACCTATTGGATATGTCCCTTTAGCAATTTTTTTCTTGATATCTGTATAGACTTCCATATATTTGGGCTGTTTCTTCATTTCAAAACTTCCTTTCACCAAACAATCATAACCCTACTTTATCATAAAGACATTAGTTTATGCTACTAAAAATATACACCATAAAAAAAGATATATATTTTTATATAAAAGTATTTACTTTAAAGTGAAAGCGGTGTTAAAATAAAGTCATTGAGTGGAGGGAAAAGATATGACAAAAAAACAATTAGTCTTTCCAAAAGATTTTTGGTGGGGATCTGCTTGGTCTGCTGAACAAGCTGAGGGACGAGGTGAAACCGGAAAAGCAGAAACCGTATGGGAACGATGGTTTCACGAACAGCCCAATCGGTTTTATAAAAGAATCGGTCCTGATACGACTACCGATCACATTCATCGCTATCATGAAGATATTCAACTAATGAAACAAACCGGGCACAATTCATTTCGTGTTTCAATTTCATGGGCGCGGATGTTTCCAAATGATGGCGTTGGAGAACCAAATAAAAAAGCCATCGCATTCTACCGTGATTTATTTACTGAGATGAACAATAATGGTATCAAAGTATTCGCAAATCTCTATCATTTTGATATGCCCGCGAAACTACAAGACCAAGGTGGCTGGGAATCCAGAGAAGTTGTAGACGCCTATGTTCACTTTGCGGATACTTGCTTTCAATATTTTGGTGACTTAGTGTACCATTGGTTCACATTCAATGAGCCTTTAGGTCCAATCTTAGGTTCTTATTTGGAAGATTTTCATTATCCTAATATGATTGATTTCAAAAGAGGTGCACAAGCAGCATTCTTTACAATTCTGGCTCATGCAAAAGCAATAGAAGCATTCAAAAAATATGATTTGACAAGCAAAATAGGTGTAATTCTTAATCTGAGTCCAACTTTTCCTAGAAGTCAAAATTCAGCGGATGTTCGCGCTGCAGAAATTGCAGATTTATTCTATACTCGAAGTTTCTTAGATCCAATGGTTAAAGGCGTATTTCCCGAAAAACTGATTACTCTTTTAAAATCATATGAACAAATGCCGGCTGACTACCAAGAGTCAGATCTAGCTACTATCAAAGAGAATACAGCACAAATTTTAGGTCTGAATTATTACGAACCTCGCCGAGTTAAAGCACGCTTAACTGCCATCAACCCAGATGGGCCTTTCCTACCTGACTGGTTTTTCGAGCATCATATTATGCCTGGGAGACGAATGAATGAATACCGCGGTTGGGAAATTTATGAAAAAGGGATGTATGATTTGTGTCTTGATATAAAGAACAATTATGGCAATATCGAAGCTTTTATCTCAGAAAATGGTATGGGGGTAGCAGATGAAGAAAGGTTTATGGATGAGAACGGACAAGTGATCGATGATTATCGGATTTCCTTCATCCAAGATCACTTAGCATATCTTTGGCAAGCAATCCAAGATGGTTGCAACATTAAAGGGTATCATTTGTGGACATTTATTGATTGTTGGTCCTGGATAAATTCATACAAAAATCGTTACGGTCTTGTATCATTAGACTTAGAGACACAAACAAGAACCATCAAAAAAAGCGGCTATTTCTATAAAACATTGAGTGAGGAAAACGGTTTTCTTTACGACACTGATTTACTCATTCGATAATATTGGCAACACAAACTAAAGAAGGCAAAGTCCGTTCCAGTATCTTTAGAACGAACTTTGCCTTCTTTTTTACTGTCGCATATCAAGACGCATCAATACATGGTTGGGCCGGAAATTTTCTGCTGAATGGTAGGTCAGTTTTCCGGCTGTAATCGTGTATAAATTATACCCATATCGTTCTTCAAAGCGGACGATGCCGTTCCCTTCATCTTCTCCGACAAACGACATACTTGCAACCGTAAAATAGGGTATCCCTCTAACCGTACCTGTATAAGCATGATGCGTATGTCCACATAATATAGCACAAATATCTTTGTTTCCTAATAAATCGAGCAAACGATCTGCACCTGGCCAAGCTGATGTACTGGCTTGCGCTTTAAGAAGATGGTGATGGGTCACAAAAAGAACTGGTTTTCCATCCTCTTCCCCTAAGATCTCTTCTAACCATAAAAATTGCCTTTCATCTACAACGCCATCCGCAAAACCATGACAAGAATTATCGAAGCAAATAATCCGAAAATCCCCTGCATCAAACACTTGATTGTATGGCGATGACTCACTTGCCGATTGACACCAGCCTTGTCTGAAATTGGCCTTGATATCATGATTCCCCAACGTAACAAGTATTGGGATCTCGCCTAGCATATCACGAAGATTCTGCTTGAGATAAGCGTAATCTTCTGGAGAACCATCTTCAGTTAAGTCTCCACTAACAATGAGCAAATCTATTGTGTTTTTTTCTTTCGCACGTTCGATACAAGTGGTCAATGGAATCATCGGGCTTTGCATCCGGCCAAGCATCCCTTGATAGCCTTCGGTTTGAGCTGCATACTGCTGACGATAATGGATGTCTGAAACGTGTAATATATTCATACGATCATCTCAATTTCTTTCTAATGATACCGGTCAATTGATCCAGTAAAAAAACGGTGACGACAACACCCAGCAAGATGATGCTCACCTTGCTCCACGTGCGTGTTTGAATGGCAAAAATCAACGGCGCCCCAATCCCGCCGGCACCTACTAATCCCAAGGTCGCTGCGCTTCGCACTGCGATCTCAAAGTGATTCAGAGCAAAGGAACTATAGATTGGTGCGAGATAAGGTACCCGAACAAAAAACATGGTTTGCCAAAAATTGGCCCCTACTGCTTGTGCTTCCTCTATCAAATGATCGTTCATCGCTTCCATCTCTTCAGTGAAAAGTTTACCCAACATCCCGATTTGATGAACACCGATCGCCATGACACCTGCAAAAGGTCCTGGGCCTACAACCTTCACGAAAATAATGGCATACACCAACTCTGGAAAGGCACGCAACACATTGCAGATCATTTTACCAATTTTAGCGACCCACGGGGCACTTTGCCAAAGATTGGCCGCGCTGATCAACGTGATGGGTATCGCCAAAACTGCAGCAATCATCGTGCCCAAGCAAGCAATCGCCAATGTCAGTAGTAACAAACTAAACAAATCTTCTCCGCTGCCATCATAAAAGAATGACCAGTCTGGTTTGCTCAAGCCTCTGATCACTTCCTGCCCCATGGTAAGCGAAAAAGTACTTAGGCTAGAGTAATCTAGTGTCAACAACGCAAGCAGAACGAACGCCATAAAAATACTGCACCAGACCCATGTCATTTTTTTTATATCTTTCACCATCATAGAAACGCCCTCCTGACTCGTTCACTGCAAAAATCGACTACAGCAACCGTCATTAAAATCAGTATAATGATGATCGACACCCGTTCGTAATTCATTAATGCCAGTGATGCATTCAAAATCACACCAATCCCTCCAGCACCTACATATCCCAGAACGGTTGAAGCCCGTACATTCACTTCAAAAGCATAAAAAGTGTAGCTGGCAAATTGTCCCATCACTTGCGGCAAAATCGCGTAAATAGTGATTTGCCATTTGTTGGCGCCTACTGCAGCAGCTGCTTCAATCGGCGCCTGGTCGATCGTTTCGATTGCTTGAAACATCAATTGAGAGACCATCCCAAATGTGAAGACTGCGATGGTCAAGACCCCAGTCGCTTCCCCTATCCCTACGATGGCAACGAATAAAGCCGCCAGCAATAAATTCGGTACTGTCCGTATCAACCCTAAAATGAAGCGAATCACTATAGAAAGCCAACGATTTTCGGTGACCACGGTTGTTGCCAATAAACTAAAGGGCAATGCCATTGCTACACCAATGATGGTACCGAGAAAGGACATTTGCAATGTCTTCAGCAAAGGAAGGAGCAGCTTAGGTATATAGCGCACATCTGGATGTAAAAACCGCGCAAAAAATGCCGTCATTTGATTGCTGTTTGTCCAAATTTTTGTAAAATCAGCACCCGTGATCCAAACACTACTTTGAAAGCACAACAATAAAAAGATCAGAAGCAAGAGATGCTTATATAAATGAAAGTGAACTGTATCTCTTAGCTTCAAAGATCTCCCCCACTTTCTTCAAAAATAGCTTTGCCATATATTTGTTCCAAACGTTCATCTGTCAAAACTTCCGGCGAACCATCAAAAACAATTTTCCCAGCTTTCAAGGCAATCACTCTGGTTGCATAGGTTCTGGCCAATGGTACAGAGTGCAGATTGATCACGATCGTTTTTGCCATAGTTTGATTGATCTGCTGCAAGTCGTGCATCACTTTTTCAGTTGTGATGGGGTCAAGGGAAGCCACGGGCTCGTCGGCCAAAATAATAGGGGCTTGCTGTACTAAAGCCCGGGCAATCAGTACCCGTTGCTGTTGACCACCACTAAGCTGATCACTGCGGGTTTGCAGTTTATCTGACAGGCCGACAGATGCCAGGGCGGTCTGCGTCTGTTGATAATCTTCCTTTGTAAAAAGGCCTAAAATACTTCTCCATGTGCTGTAGTAGCCTAATCTGCCGGATAAGACATTTTTCTGCACAGTACTGCGTTTGACCAAATTGAACTGCTGCGATATCAAGCCAATCTGTCGCCGAATCAACCGCAACTCTTTCTTATTTGCTTTCGTCACTGATTGTTCATTGACCCGAATATCCCCTTCTGTAATTGGGACTAGTTTGTTGATTGAACGAAGCAGCGTGCTTTTGCCGGCGCCGCTTAGGCCAATGATTGCTACGAACTCCCCTTGTCCGATCGTCAAATTGATATCTGTTAATCCTTGTACGCCATTTGGATAGGTTTTTGATACATGATCAAATGTTATCATCTTTATTCTCCATCTATGTAAAGGCAGACCCCTAACGAGGGACTACCTTATGATTTTATTCTGCAGCCTTTTTGGTATAGTCACGAATGGTATCATACGCTGAATCAGCCGCTTCTTCATAGCCTTGATGTCCCCACAATGCCATTGCTTCAGCACCTTCTTCATCATCCGCCATATGCAGAAAAACTTCTTTGATTTCAGATTTCAATGCATCATCCATTGTTGGCTGAACAGCGATGGCATCATTTGGGATGTCCCCTTCAGTCAAATACAATACTTTCAATTCAGAAAACAGATCATTGTCGGCAAAACTTGACGCAAATACATTGCGGGCTCCTTCAAAAACAAATGCGGCATCCATCTGCCCGTTCAGGACGGCTGTGATTTCGCTAGGAATGTCATTGACTGTCGTTAGCGTCGCTTCTGTTGTTGGATCGATCCCTGCATCTTTCATTTCTGCGACTGGATAAATGTACCCACTTGCTGAGTTTGGACTCAATGTGGCTATTTTTTTCCCTTTCAAATCTGTCAGTTCATTTAGGCCGCTATCCGCACGAACCAAAATTTCACCTTTGAAGGTATTGGTTTTCTCTCCTTCGATCGGTAAGCCAGTTTCTTGATCATATTCGCCTAATTGAGAAGTCAAAATCGCTTCAGCTGCGTCCATGTCTTTGGCTTGCACATAGGCCGCAGGCGGCATGATACCTAGATCCACTTGTCCCGATGCCATCGCTTCAACGATCGTTGAATAATCTGTAGCTAACGTCACCTCGACATCACGGTCTAATTGTTTAGATAAATATTCAGCAAATGGCTTGGCTTTGGCTTCCATCGTACCATCATTGTTGGTAGGTACAAACTGAACCACCAATTTATCTTTTTCAGGACTTTGATCACTGCTCCCACTACTGCAGCCAGTCAATAGCAAAGCCAAACTCATTGCCACGATCCCTTTGGTCATCTTTTTAATAAGCATCATTTTTTCCTCCTAATGGTTTACCCTGTGTTACCTGTAAATCATAGCAATTTTTTATATAAAATGAAGTGACATATGTCCTATTTTACCTTATTTTTACATACAATTTACATATTATTTTTTTTATCGTTCGTGTTGAGTCAATCGGAATTCTACGTTATACTTAGAGAAATCATGTGGGAGGCGCTTTTGATGAAAATCATTCATGATAGTCAACGCTTAGCAGAATACATTGACACCTTTGACCTGCAGGGGTACATGGATAGTGATCTGCTGTCAATGGCTTCTCTGCAAAAATTTGATAAAGAAGAACATTTGATCTATGCAGAAACCCCATCAGACTACCTTTATTTTTTAGTTGAAGGGACAGTGATGGTCTACTCTTTTTCCTCCGACACCCAAACGATCTGTATCGATTATGCACAACCAGCATCCCCATTGGGTGAAGCGTCTTCGCTTTGGGAGTTGATTCCCAAAAGTAGTGTCAAAGCTGCTTCTACCTGTATATGTGTCTGTGTTCCACTCAACCGGTATCGCACCACATTACAGCAAGATGTTCGGTTTTTGCAAACAGTGTGTCAATTGCTTAGTTATCGCTTAAATGCCGGTATCAACTTGGCAAACGCTTTGAACACACCAGTAGAAGCCCGATTGGCAAAATTTATGTTGGCAAATCAAGAAAATGAGCGCTTTTCTTTCCAACTGACTACTTGCGCGGCTATTCTAAATGTCAGCTATCGCCATCTTTTACGAACCATCAATAACTTTCGCGAAGAGAAATGGATCGAGCGCGACAAAAAAGGCTATATCTTATCTGATATAGCTGCACTAGAATCTTTAGCAGAAAATCTTAGTTAACCAAAAATGACATTATAAATAGCGAGAAAAAAACAGCGAGAAACACCTCTTCTAGGGGTGCTTTTCGCTGTTTTAATGTCTTCCTATTTCTTCAGCAAATCGACAAAGATCTCTGATAGCGCCTGCTCCTCATTAAAAGGGCGCACGTAATGATAGTCGGTTCCGCCGGATGCCAAAAAATATCCTTTGTTTTCTTGTTCCAATTCTTCGATCGTTTCTAAACAATCCGCCACAAATCCTGGTGCAACGATCAAGATTTTTTTGATTCCTTGTCCAGGTAAAGTCTTTAATGTCGCGTCTGTCGCTGGAGTGAGCCATTCATTGGGACCAAATTTAGATTGAAACGTTTGAAAGTGCGGCACATCTATTCCCATTTTTTCCATGATCAAACGTGTGGTGGCTGTACACTCTTCAGGATATCGATCGCCATCTTTCACATAGGATGCCGGAATACCATGATAAGAAAACACTACTGCATCCACTGTATGTGCAGCCAATGCCTGCTTGATCTTGTCAGCATAATAAGCAATATATCCAGGATGATCATAAAACGAGCGGATAAAACGAAGATCGATGATGTTGTCAGAACGACGAAAGAAACCCATGACGTCGTCAAAAACGGAGCCTACCGTTGTTCCCGAATATTGCGGGTATAACGGAATGACCGTTAGATCAGTCACACCAGCAGTCAACATCTCCTCGATGGCATCTGGGATCGCAGGTGAACTATAAGACATAGCGATACCGACTTTCGTATCTGGTAATAACTGCTGTAGATTTGCCTCTTGCGCACGTGCATATTTCAGCAAAGGCGAAACACCATCTTCAAAAATTTGTGCATACAAAGCCGCTGATTTTTTAGGTCGTGTCGTTAAAATAAAGCTATTCAAAATCGGTTGCCAAATAACACTTGGCATTTTGATAATACGTTTATCTGATAAAAAAGGTTTCAAATATTTTTTTACATCTTGCGGATCAGGACTATCTGGTGTCCCTAAATTGATCAATAATACCCCGCGCTTCTTTTCCACGGATCCATCTCCTTTAGTCATACTGCACAAAGCTTTATTATAACGAATATTCGCTCCTGAAGCTTACGATATGCTTGTGAAATAAAAGGGACGCAGATCTTTGGCGAAGTCGGATGCTTTAGGATTGGATGCCCCGTTTTAACCAACTGACTTTAAAATCAAAGTCTTGGAGCAGTGTTTCCGCTGTCCATTCATTGGCATAGGCATCCGTCAAGCTGTCGATCACCAATTTCATAGAAAAATACAAAAAACTCATGGCTTCTGCTTCCCCTTTGATATTGAAATGATTGGCGGTCAAAATTTTTTGCCACGCCTCTGCGCCATGCGGATCTGCACTTCGATAAGAAAACAAATAACTATTTTGTGTCAACAGCTTTAATTCTTTATACCCATCAGAAGCAGGATCATATGCCAATGCCTCAGTCAAAAAAACAGCCAATCCTGCAAAAAAATCATCATGATGTCGGGCAATCTGCTGCAAAATCCGACCATGGATTTTATTGGCAGCATCTTTGATCAGATAATCATACGCATCATTTAAATCGTCAAAATATTTATAAAAGATGCCTCTAGACATTTGCAGATCATGAACGATCTCACTGACTTTCACTTGGCTCAAAGGTTGTTTGGCAAAAATGTGCAATAACACCCCGCGCACAAACGCTTTTTTTTCTGCAGGCAAATGATTGAAGGTCGCTTTTGGCATACAATTGCCCTCCTCTTTCGTTTTTTTAAATTATAGCATAAAAAAAGCAAACAAAAACGGTGACAAAATGTCACCGAGGGTGTATGATGTTTTTCGAAAGGGGAAATGCATTATGTATTTAGCGTGGAAAGAAATCCGCTATGCCAAGTTACGGTATAGCTTGATCATTGGCATCATGCTCTTAGTCGCTTATGTTGTCTTCATGTTGTCAGGGCTCGCTAACGGGTTGTCAGATGGTCACAAAAAAGCAGTCAGTGATTGGGGGGCTTCTTCGATCATTCTTTCAGAAGATAGCAACAAAGTAGCCAGCGCCTCTATCCTCACACAAGGAGATCTCGATCGGATAAGCGCGAAAGAAAAAGCAGCTGTCGGCCTGACTGCTGCTGCGATTGCCCATGCAGGCACGGATGAAAAAACCAACCTTTCTATTTTTGGTGCAGCAGCAGATAGTTTTGTTGTCCCAAAGGTCATTGATGGCCGGCTATATCAAGCAACAAACGAAGTGATCGTTTCTGAGAATTTATTGGATGATGATTATCAGCTGGGGGATCAAATCACTTTAGGCAGTGACGACACGACCTTCACGATCGTTGGTGTCACTAAAGCTACGACATATAGTGTGGTTCCAGTACTCTACCTTGATCTAGATGCCTATGCGCAGCTAAGATATGGCCAGCAAGCCTATACTGACGATAGCCAGAAACCGATCACTCTGATTGCCACAAAATCGGCAGCTTCCGTAGTTTCTTTGGACAATAAAGATGAAACAACCAAATTAACGACGTTGTCCATGGATGACTTCATTCAAAATTTACCTGGGTATGCTGCAGAAAAACTCACACTGAATGCCATGGTTTACTTCTTATTTATTGTTGTAGCAGCAGTTGTTGGTATCTTTTTATATGTGATGACTTTGCAAAAAACCAGCCTCTTTGGAATACTAAAAGCCCAAGGGGTAGCAACGAGCTATTTGGTCCGTTCAATTGTCGGTCAATCTTTGATCGTGAGTATTGTCGGTGTCACTTTGGCTTATCTTTTGAGTTTTTTGACAAGCCTTGTATTACCCGCAGCGATGCCCTTCACAGTTGATTTGATCCAATGGTCATTGTATGGTGTGATTTTGATCGTCGTTTCTATGGTCGGCGGACTATTCTCCATTCGTACCGTGACCAAAGTTGATCCCATTACCGCGATAGGAGGCGAATAAGATGGCAACAGTTTTATCTATGGAAGGTATCATCAAACGATTTGGCAGTGGCCATACAGAAGTCACTGCCTTGAAAGGCATCGATTTTAACGTAGCAGCTGGTGAATTTATCAGTATCATCGGCCCTTCTGGATCAGGAAAAAGCACCTTTTTAACGATTGCCGGTGGCTTACAAACCCCTACAGAAGGGACGATCACGATTGGCACTCGTCCCTTTACTCACTTAACAGGAAAAGAACGGGCCAAAGCCCGTTTTGACGAAATTGGCTTTATCTTGCAAAGCGCAAACTTAGTTCCCTTTTTAACTGTTCAAGAACAATTTACCCTCGTTGACAAGTTGAACAAGCGGCATGAACAAGCCAAAGCAGAAGAACTGCTGCAATCGCTGGATATTTTTGATTTGAAAGACAAGTTTCCCAAAGAACTTTCTGGTGGTGAACGCCAACGCGTGGCAATTGCCCGCGCATTGTTCAATGATCCTGCCATCATCTTAGCTGATGAGCCGACCGCCAGTTTAGACTCTGATCATGCCTTTGAAGTTGTTCAGTTATTGGCCAAAGAGGCGCATGACAAACAAAAAGCGATCATCATGGTCACACATGATCCGCGGATGACGCAATGGAGCGATCGAACGTATCGGATGAAGGACGGTTTGCTACAGGAAGAAGCTTGATTTTACTTTCCATTCTCTCAAGAAAAATGACCACAAACAGCGGAAGAATCCCCGCTGCTTGTGGTCATTTCGTTTATTTATTTCACGATTGCCAAGAAATCTTCCCCTTGCAAGACATCGCTTTGATTCATATCCAGCACATCTAAATAATTTGGTGTGTTGGTGACAACGATAGGGGTGACCGTTGAGAAGCCCGCATTTTTGATTACATCTAAATCAAATTTGACCAGCAAGTCTCCACGTTTGACTTGATCATCTTGTTTAACGAAGGTTTCAAAGCCTTTGCCCTCTAATTCAACTGTATCCATCCCAATATGCATTAAAATCTCTGCACCTTCTGTTGTCGTTAAGCCAACAGCATGACCGGTAGGAAATAATGTCGTGATCGTACCGTCTGCCGGGGCATACAATGCACCAACAACAGGTTCGATCGCGATCCCTTTTCCTAATGCGCCTGAAGAGAAAACTTGATCTTTAACTTCAGATAATGGAAGAATTTTGCCTTCTAACGGACTGCTCAAAATGATTCGTTCCGTACCACTAGTAGTCACTGGCGCTGCTGGTCCATTCGTTTCTTTAGCAGCTGCTGTGTCGGGTTTGTCTTCAAAACGCAAGACGAAGGTCAAGACAAAGGCGGCAACAAAGGCAATTGCCGTACCAATCGATGCTGCAATCAACCCACTAAGATCTTTGGTATCTTGAGGGATAAATGAAGGTAAGCTCAGGACACTCACTAAACCAAAGGTAAAGTTTTCAACATGACTAAACCCTATAAATGCGCCACCGATCGCACCACTGATACAAGCAGCGATAAATGGTTTTTTCAATGGCAATGTGACCCCATAAACAGTCGGTTCGGTAATCCCGAAGAATGCTGTGATCGTTGACGACAAAGCTAAACCTTTTAACTTTACATTTTTTGTGATAAAGAAGACTGCCAATGCGGCACCACCTTGAGCGACAACGGCTGGCAACAACATAGGAACCATCGTATCGACACCATTTTGACTTAGATTCAACAACATGATCGGTACAAAGCCCCAATGCATACCGAACATCACGAATACTTGCCATAATCCACCCATAACTGCGCCAGCGACAAGCGGACTGAAGTCATAAATACTGCCATAAGCGCTTCCTAGCAGATTCCCAAGAATCGTTCCTAATGGGCCAACAACAATAAAGGTCAATGGTGCCATAATCAGAAATACCGCTAACGGCACACAAATGATTTGCAAGAAACTCGGAATAACTTTTTTAAAGAAACGTTCGACATAACTTTGTAGAAAGACTGCCAAAATGATTGGAATGACCGATGACGTATAGGCACTTGCCCCGATGATCACTGGGATCCCAAAAAAGTGCAGCGTTTGGCCAGCTAATGCCGTGATGCTGGGATGAACCAATGCCATGCCCAAAGAAACAGCTAAGAATTCATTGGTTTTAAACTTTTTAGCCGCTGTAAAGGCCAACATTACAGGCAAATAAGTGAACAAACCATCTGCAATGGCATATAAAACTGTATACACGCCAGATTCTGCTGTCAGCCAATTCAAGGTCAGCGCCAAAGTCAAGAACCCTTTCAAGACCCCTGCACCGGCCATCGCACCTAAAAACGGTGTAAAAATGGACGAAATAATGTCGATCAATTGATTGAAGATATTCCCTTTTTCACCAGTGTCTTCAGCAGTACCATCGAAATTGGCTACACCATTTAGTTCACGATAGACATCACTGACATGGCTGCCGATCACGACTTGATATTGCCCGCCGCTTTGAACCACTTGAATCACATCATCATCTTGATTCAAAGCCGCTGTGTCCGCTTTTTGCTCATCTTTCAGTTTGAATCGCAAGCGGGTGGCGCAATGGACCACACTATTGACATTTTCTTTGCCGCCAACGGCCGTTAAGACACGTTCCGCGATTTCTTTGTTTGTACTCATTTTACAACACTCCTTTTTTTGATATAAAAAAACCCAGATTGAAAAAACGACCATCAGCAAATCAAACCATGCTGACTGTTGTCTTTTCAATCTGGGTCTTGCCTGCCGAACAGTAACAATCCTTGAACGATTGAATGTCTATTACTTTTGATCATTGACCACCCGTTCGATATGGATCGTCAAATAAATCATTTCTGATTCACCAATCGATTTATCGTAGGTCTTGATCAAATACTCATTGATTCGTTGTACCGTTTGAAATGCTTTTGGGTACTTTGATTGCACAAGTGCAAATAAAAATTCATCTTTCTCGCTAGATAGTGCATCACTTAAATAACGCTGTGCGAAATACTGCAGGTGCGTGGTGATTCGCTGATAATTCAACGAGTCCGGATTAAAGACACGTCCATAAAAGCGACTAATGATCGCCAACACATCACGAACGATCTCAACAGCTTGCATCGTGGTTTCCATTGTCCCATTGGCTTGCTCGCTATTGACGATATGAAAGGCAATAAATCCTTTCTCAGTATCCGGTAATCTGACCCCAAATACATCCTCGAAATAGTCGATCGCTTTTGTGGCAACGCCATATTCCTTAGGATAAAACTTGCGTGTCTCGAACAAGAGCGGATTGGGAATCTCGATGCCTTCTCGTGCGCGAATCAAGGCATAGTGCATATGATCGGTCAAAGTCAGATAAATATTGGGGGATAATTCAACCCCTAAGATCGTTTCTGCATCGTCAACAATCTGCTTGACAGCTTCGACCTCTTCCACTGGGATATCAGAAAATAATTGTTGAAACTGATTGGCTGTCAATGCATCTTTTAAGACAAATTCTTTTTCCACAAAAGCCGCATCAACTGGGTCGCCCACTTTTTTCTTAAAAGCGATTCCTCGTCCCATATAGATGACTTCCTGACCGGCATCATTGGTCGAGATCACGACATTATTATTCAAAATTTTTCCAATAATCATCGCTATCCCTCACTCCAAAATAAAAAAACCTAGAATCTCCCCATCAATACACTACGGTCAATTCTGGTTTTGCCTGCCGAACAGTAACAATCCTTGCAACTGAGAGAATAATAACATACTCATTTAACAGATGCAACCCTTTTCAAAAAGGATTTCTTTCAACTGCCACAGCTGTGTTATCCAAGTAGACCAATTCCCTTAAAAAAATAATCTTTTTTATGTATCATTATGTTTTTTAATTAAAAAAGAAACGAGGATTGATCCCCTCGCCTCTACTTTTCTTCATTCCATATACTGACCGATTATTTTAACCCTTGCATCCGACGTGCTTTGATGGCGTTGCCCAGTGTGCCGTATGTAAAGACGGCAATCCCTAACCAAATAAAAGCAAAGGCAGAGAACTGCGCCACTGTATACGTTTCGTGGAACAAAAAGACTGCCAGTAACAGCATGATCGTCGGATTGATATATTGGATAAACCCTAATGTGATATACGAAATACTTTTCGCGGCTTCGGCAAAGAGCAGCAAAGGGATCGCTGTAACGATTCCAGCCCCCGCCAACAAGAGATTGGTTTGTAATGGATAATCCATGAACCCAACACTAGAAAAAGCGAAAATATAAATCAGCGCAAAGGGCAAAATGATGCCGGTCTCGACTGTTAATCCGGTGACAGAACTAATCGGGATACGACGTTTGATCAAGCCATAGGTACTAAAAGAAAAGGCCATGATCAATGAAGCGTACGGCACACTGCCGGTTTGGATCGAAAGCATGATTACCCCGATACTGGCCAATAGACAGGCAATAAGGCCTGAACGACTCAATCGTTCTTTCAAAAACAGCGTTGCCAACAAGACATTGACCAACGGATTGATATAATAACCCAAACTCGCTTGCATCACATGTCCTGCACTTACAGCGAAAATAAACGTAAACCAATTGATCGAAATCAGCACAGAGGCCAATGCGATCAATCCCGCAAAAGCTTTGTTTTTCCACAATAACTTTAGTTCCTGGATAAATTGTGTCCATTTGCCAGATACAAGAATAAATAGAATCATAAAAATAAACGACCATAAAATCCGATAGCACATCGTGGCTAAAGGTGATACCCCAACGATCATTTTCCAGTACAGGGTGATCAATCCCCACAATACATATGCTGACAACCCATAATAAATCCCTTTATTTTTCATGTATCGATTGATTTTTCTGAGGACCGACAACCACTCGATCAGGAGAAAAATACGCCTCCTCTTTTTATAAGTTACCTTATTATAGCGAAAATTCTGATTTTTCATATCCCTTTCATGAAAAAAGACGAACAAAACAATCGTTTTCTTCGTCTTTTTCACAGCAGCGCTGCCCTTATTCAATTGGTTCTTCTGCCCCTTCGACCCAGACAGGCGTAGCAGCCTGTTTGTCTCGAATCAAAAACAAACCGGTCGCAAACAGCAGACCCGATGCGATCGTCATCAGTAGAAAAGATACATTCATCCCATGAAGCAAAGCCGCAGCCCCTGACAAAGTGGTGCTTTTTTGGGCAACGCTATTCATAATGCCAACAAAAAGTGCCGTACCGATCGCACCAGCTACTGTTCGCAAAGAGGTGAGCAACGCTGTCCCGTGGGCAGTCAATTCTGGTGCAATGTTTTTATTGCCCCATGTGACAAAGGGCATCAACAAGCAACCTGTCGCTGCACACCGCAGTATATTCAAACAAACCGCCAGCCAAATACTTGAGTCCATATGAATAAAATACATCCCAATATTACTTAAAACCAGAGAACCGCCACCGAAAATCGTTAACAGACGGATGCCGATTTTATCATAAATACGGCCGGCTATCGGACTAAGCAGGGCCGAAACCAAAGAGCCTGGCAAAATCACCAATCCGGATATCGTCGCCGATTTGCCGAGGATCGATTGTACATATAACGGCATCAACATCGCTGACCCCATCAAGACTAAATACAGCAAGATACTGCCAAAGACACTGATTGCATATTCTTTGGTTTTCAGCACTTGTAAATCAAGAAATGGTTGGGTTGATCGAAATTGTCTGAAAACAAACCAAATACCAGCCAGCAAACCAATCCCTAGTGCCCCTAAGACAGGTACACTCACAAATCCATAACTGCCGATGTTGCCAAATCCTAATGTCACCCCACCAAAAGCGAAGGCACTCAGCACAAAAGATAATTGATCAAATCGGCTTTTGGCTGTAGGCAAGACATCGTCAAAGACTCGAATCGCCCAAATCAATGATAGCAAAACGATCGCCGCAACAATATAAAAAATCGCATGCCAGTTCAGCCGGTCTACGATCAGCCCCGCCAACGTTGGTGCAATCACTGGAGCTGCCGTGATCGACAAGCCATACCAGCCCATCACGACGCCAATGCGATTCATTGGATAAATCGTCAACAAAATTACTTGTGCCATAGCGGTCAAAATACCATTCCCGATTGCTTGCAAGATACGCGCAAGCATCATAACAAAAAAGTTCGGTGCCCCAGCACATAATAACAACCCTACCAGCGCGATCCCTAAGGCAGATAAATATAATTTCTTCGTTGGTACCCGATTCATCAAATAGGCAGTCAAAGGCATCACGATCGCCATCGCCAATGAATAGCCGCTAGTTAACCACTGACCTGTTGTCACTGAGATCTCCAAGTCGGTCACGATTGCTGGCAATGCCGTTGTGAGGGCTGTCGCCAACATCGATACTGCAATACAGGTAATCATCAAATTGATGAAAATCAACGTTCGCTGCCTTTCCGTTCGTTCATGGGCCTGCTTGTTTATATGATTTACTTCATTTAGGTCATTCGGTTCATTTAGGTCACTCAATCAATGTGTGCCTCCTTTTCATGGTAAAATGCTTCGATTTTGGCTAAACCTTCGCCAAAAATTTGTTTTTCCTCGTCTGTTAAATAGGTCAACATCTCGGTATGTGCTTTGCTGCGTTTATCTTTCATCAACTGTGCCTCTGCTTTGCCAGCTTCTGTCAATGAGATCAGATGACTCCGTTTGTCCTTTGGATCAATTTCTTTATGGATCAAGCCTTTTTCCGCCAGTTTTTTGATCAGTTCTCCCGTAGATGTCGAACGGATCGCCAAATAGGCCGCCAGATCCTTTTGTGTCAACGTGCCTTTTTCATCTAATACAATCAAACAATTGAACTGTCCGCGTCCCGGCATAAAATTGCCATATTTCTTTTCCGCATATCGTCGATTCAATTTATATACTTCAAATAATCGTTCTACGATTGCTACATCTGAATAAGCCATTGCATTTTCTCCTTTCTTTCTGTTTTTACTATGTACACCATGCCAAAGTGAAACTGTTTAGATAGGTACCTATTTAAAAGACATGGTCTATTTTACATAGGTACCTATCTATTGTCAATACGTCGATCCATGGAAGGCGTATTCATTTAGCTATTTTCTTCTCTTAGCGGATTTGAACACAAAAAAAGTATTGAGTCAGCGACAACTCAATACTTCATGGTTTACGTTTGCTGTGCTTCAAAAGCAGCCAATAACTGGCGCACTTCATCTGTAGACTTGGTATTCATTAATTTTCCACGTAATTCACTGGCACCAGGAAAGCCTTTAACATAAATTTTGAAAAATCGATGCAAACCAGCGATCGAACGAGGCACCATTTGCGCATAATGGTCTTGCAGATCTAATTGCAAGTGCAGCAATCCCAACAACTCTTCCGACGTATGGTCTTTAGGTTCTTTTTCAAAGGCATAGGGGTTCTTGAAAATCCCCCGGCCGATCATCAAACCGTCGACACCGTATTTTTCAGCTAAGGCCAAACCTGTTTGGCGATCAGGAATATCGCCGTTGATCGTCAACTTGGTTTGTGGTGCGATTTTATCTCTTAATGCCACAACTTCGGGAATCAATTCCCAATGGGCATCAACTTTGCTCATTTCCTTGCGGGTCCGCATATGAATCGACAAATTGGCAATGTCTTGTTGCAGCACATGGGTCAACCAAGCCTCCATCTCCCCTAGCTCGGTATAGCCTAAACGCGTTTTGACGCTCACAGGCAGTCCCCCAGCTTTGGCCGCTTGAATCAATTCCGCTGCAACTTCAGGCCGCAAAATCAATCCACTGCCTTTGCCGCGACCAGCAACATTGGGTACTGGGCACCCCATATTGATATCAATCCCCTGAAAGCCCATTTCAGCCAATCCAATACTCATCTCACGGAAAAATTCAGGCTTATCTCCCCAAATATGTGCCACCATCGGCTGTTCATCCTCGGTAAAGACTAGCCGACCACGTACACTGTCGCGACCTTCTGGATGACAATAGCTGTCTGAATTGGTAAATTCGGTAAAAAACACATCCGGTGCGCCGGCTGCTTGCACCACATGTCGAAAGACGACATCAGTCACGTCTTCCATAGGTGCCAAAACGAAAAAGGGCGACGGTAATTCAGCCCAAAAATTTGTTGTCATGATCTACGCTCCATTTCTTTGACCTCAAGTCAGCAAGATACTCCTCGCAAAACAAAGTTATTATACTAGGAATAGACAAAAGAAGCAAAAAATGGCGCGCAAAGAAACTGCCTCTCAAACTTACTCTCTACGAAAAATAGTATTGCTTCACCCGAGCCTTTTATTTGTTGCTTCGTGTCACTTATTTTTAAGCACAATCGCTTTCCTATGATTCTCTGACTGATGTGTCCTTCGTTTGACGGCCAAAAGACTCTTTTGGTATACTACGTGAGCGCTTGCTATTCGTTGATATTTCAGCACGTTATAGCAAGTGGTCTATTCAATAATAAAAAAGTGAGGTTAGTTGGTTGAAAAAATTCCCATTTCAAAGTTTCATATTGATATTGATTGCATTTATTTTAGGATTTAGTGAATTTATCATTGTGGGCATTCTAAATGATTTATCCCGTGAATTTTCTGTTTCAGTTTCAACCGTTGGCTATTTGGTCACGATATTTGCTTTGATTTATGCCTGCAGCACACCCGTGATCACCAGTTTGATTGGTCAAAGACCATTAAAAAGAGTATTGCTGATTCTTCTTGGTATTTTTACTATCGGCAATCTATTGACGGCATTGGCCCCAACGTATTTGATTTTATCGATTTCAAGAATCGTTGTAGCCATTGTTTCTGGTGCCGCCATTTCCGTTGCAATGGCCTTCGGCACCCATTTAGCCCCTTTAGAAAAAAGAGCGTGGTTGATTTCATGGGTCTATTCCGGCTTTAGTGTGGCTTCTGTCTTTGGGGTGCCCCTGGGTACGTGGCTCAGCCATCAATTTGGTTGGCCGATGGCTTTCTATACGATTTTTGTCATCAGTATTGTGGCCATGCTTTTTGTTTGGCTCAGCTTACCCGCTGATTTCAAACAAGTCCGTTCTGAACACAACCGCTTTTCAGATCAGTTCACTATTTTCAAACATCCCCAGATCCAGCTTAGTGTCTTGATCACGATGTTTAGCTTAGCCGGCGTATATGTCGTCTATACCTATCTCCGTCCTTTGTTCTCCGAACAATTGCACATTAGTATTTCACTGATCACGATCGCTTTTACGGTCTATGGATTCATGTCCTTGTTGAGCAATCAGTTAAGCGGAAAAATCGCGGAAGGCCCCGGATTGTCTTTCATGCCTAAGGTCTACCTTTGCCAATTGGCTTTATTGATCGCCTTGCCATTTTTGCTGACGATACCGATTCTTGGAATGATCGATATTATGCTGCTGGGATTGACGATGTATTTGATCAATTCCCCCATTCAATTGCATGTTCTTGAGATTGCTGAAGCATCGTTCCCTCAATCATTGGTTTTGGCTTCGTCTCTAAATTCAATATTCGCTAATTTCGGGATTGCCTTAGGATCTGCAGCTGGCAGCTTGATCGTTCAATTTAGCGGCACAAAGTATGTAGGTCCTGGTGGAGCTGTTTTTACATTGATGACCCTAGTCTTGTTAGTTAAACTAAATCGCCACGTTCGTCGACAGGCTGTTGCAGAACCTAAAACAAGAAGCTAAGACCAGCTTCAATTTTAGTCGGCAGCTGTGATACACTGATAGTATCTTTCTCGTTTGTGTCCATCATTCGTGCATAATAAAAGGAGCATCGAACATGACAGTGAATCATTATAACAATCCAGATTTTTTTAAAAAATATAGCCAAATGTCACGATCCACTCAAGGATTGGCAGGTGCAGGCGAATGGTCAGAATTGCAAAAGCTATTGCCCGATTTCACAAACAAAGAGGTTCTTGACCTTGGATGCGGCTATGGATGGCATTGCAAGTTTGCAGCCGATCACGGGGCAAGTCACGTCGTTGGCATCGATGTATCTCAAAAAATGTTGGCGGTTGCGCAGGCCAAAAATGCGAATGACCATATAAGCTATCATTGTGCAGCAATGGAAGATCTCAATTATCCCGACAACCACTTCGACTGCGTCATCAGCTCACTGGCCTTTCACTATATTGCCGATTTCTCATCACTTGTACAAAACATTACCCGCTGGTTACGCCCGAATGGGACTTTTGTCTTTTCGGTGGAACATCCGGTATTTACAGCACGAGGTGATCAAGATTGGTTTTATGGTTTGAATGGAGAAAAACTGCATTTTCCAGTAGACCATTATTATGAAGAAGGCGTGAGAGAAACTGTCTTTTTAGGTGAACCGGTGCAAAAATACCATCGCACCCTCACCACTTATTTACATACCTTGTTGCAAGCAGGGCTGGTCATCACTGATGTGATCGAGCCGCAACCACCGGAAACAATGATGCATCTTCCAGAAATGAAAGATGAATTACGCAGACCTATGATGCTGTTGGTTGCAGCTAGGAAATAGTTAAAGTTGATATATGACCATTACCACCTAGGCGTTCAACATCATTTTTTTTTAGACACTTGAAGTTACTTTCAAAAAAACCGACAATTGGCTAAATAGCCAACTGTCGGTTTTTTTCTTTTAGACACGTCTATTTTGCTTTCATCAATTTACTTTATAAGCGACGATTACTTCATACGGTTTTAACTGAAGGAATGTCGGTAAGAGTTGGTCGGTCTCCAGATTTGTGAGCGCACAACTAATGGATAGCGGCTGATCAATTTCAGAAAAATTCATGATAAAGTAATAATCTCTGATCGAGCTACTTCTACTTTGGATAGAAACAACTGGATTGGCTTCAGCAATTGACTCCTTTTTCAGTTCTAATTCTTGCGCAAGCTGATCATAAAAGTCATGATGAAATTCATTACTTGTACGCGCTGAAAAATAATAAGCGGCACCTTTTCCATAACTATTTTTTGTGATTGCTGGTGTGCCTCTATAAAAATCTAATTGAAACTCTCCCAACACTTGTGCCGTTTTAACTTTAACGATCGCTGAATAATCTTTGGTTTTATACGTTTTATTTCCGTAATTGATATGATTGTATTCATGTGGGTATAACGTATCTAATTCTAGTACCTCAATGCCAAAGAGTGCTTGCAGCGTTTGAGGTAACCCACCCAGATATAATAAGTCTGTTTCATTAACCATACCAGAGAAATAACTGGAGACTAGCATTCCACCATTTTCAACATACTTCTCTAGTTTTTCCATTATGTCAGGTGTCATCATGTAGAGCATTGGCGCTAAAACAAGTGTATAGTTCGAGAAATCTTGATCCGGCGTTAAGATATCTAAAGCGATATCATTCTCCCAAAAATATCGATAATGTTCTTGTAAGGTTTGCGGGTACCTTCTTGTTGGCCTTCCAAAACCGCCACCACGATTTAAAGCCCAATTGCTTTCCCAATCAAACAGGATAGCAACCTCTTTTTTTCTTGTAGTCCCTTTGATTTCTTTGATCTTTGTCAGTCTTTCACCATAAGCTGCAACTTCTTTAAATACTCGATTCTCGCTAGAACCATCATGACTGATCACAGCACCATGAAATTTCTCGGAATTCCCCCGTGATTGTCGCCATTGAAAATACAATGTACTATCTGATCCATGCGCAATTTGCTGCATGGCACTCAACATATGCATGCCCGGTTTTTTCGCTTTGTTGAATTGGTGCCAATTGACATGACTTGGGGTACATTCCATTATTAAAAAAGGTTCTTTTTTTAATGACCAATACTGGTCGTGCACGTATGCTGATTTCATGGCAGTATCTGCAATACGTTCAAAATCATTATGCCAATCAGGATAACTGTCCCAACTCACAATGTCTACATATTGGGCAAATTTACCATAATTTATTCCTTCTAATGGAATAAAATCTTGGGTCGCATGTCCTTCTGCCATAAAATTTGTCGTAATTGGTATATTCGGCGTTTGCGCACGAAGAGGCGCACACTCGTGCAAATAAAAATCTATTGTCATATCCGTGACAAACCGTTTCCAATCCAAATCCATCCCATGGACTTTGTGCTCCCCTAATGGAGACGGAGGTAACACCTGCGACCAATCTGAGTAACTATTCCCCCAAAAGCTCATCCACCATGCATGATTTAATGACGCTAAATCTTTGTACTTATTTTTCAACCATTTCCGCCAATTTTCCTGACAATAGCTGCAAAAGCATTCACCTGAAAATTCATTGGATATATGCCACATCGCAAGAGCCGGATGTGCCCCATACCGCTCAGCCAATTGCTGATTGATTGCCCGTACTTTCTCTCGATAGATAGGAGAAGAATAGCAGTGATTATGCCTGAATCCGTGCCCATGTTTTTGACCTTGATTGTTGGTTCGATTCACTTCGGGATATTTTTGGCTCAGCCATTGTGGACGCCCGCCGCTTGGCGTTGCTAAAATAACCCTCCCGCCAATACTATGGATGTGATCGAATATTTCATCTAGCCATTTGAACTGATACTGACCTTCTTCGGGTTCTAAGGCATTCCAAGAGAAAACACCTAGAGTGACTGTGTTGATTTTTGCTTGTTTCATGTATGAAAAATCTTTTTCCAAAATATCTGGGTAGGATAACCACTGATCCGGATTATAATCCCCACCGTGCATAAAGTATTGATTGTCCATATCCATTGACTTACTCCTTATTTTCCACGACCTGTATATGATAAATAAAAGATTGAAAATCACCTTGTATCTGTGCTGTTCCATGATTTACCGCATTAAATTGGTATGGTTTGCGTAAGCCAAGATTCTTAAGTATTCTTCCAGAAATACGCTCCCCATTGACTTGATACACGCGGGTCATATCAAGAAATGGAATGTGAAAAAATTCTTCCGATGCAGGATTTGCCTCTGCCAATATTTTATAAAATCCAATCAATATTTCTTGCTTATCTGAGTCGTGTACTGCCCAGATAACTTCATTCTGTTTTTCCACTGAATTCAATTGATAGAAGGTACCAAAAGTCAGTAACTGTCGATGTTGTTTGTAGAATTCAATATGATTTTTAATTTTCTGTTTCTCTTCTGTTGATAGGCTGAAAAGATCCAGTTCATAGCCTAACGGTCCAAACATCGCTGTATGCTGCCGAAATGTTAATGATGTATGGCGGTCAACTTGATGATTAGGACTGGCAGAAACATGATTGCTGAAACTTGACATTGGATAACCCAATAATGTACCAGATTGAATGGTCAGCCGTTCGACAGCATCACTGTCATCACTTGGCCAGATTTGGGGACTATAAAATAAAATGCCTAAATCATAACGGCCCCCTCCACCAGCACATCCTTCAATCAAGATGTTAGGAAATGCAGATAAGATTTTTTGATACAGTTTATATACGCCCAACATATAGCGATGATAAAATTCTGTTTGAGCAATGCCATTTTCTGCCAAATAAGCAGAGTAAGCCTCAGTTATGTTTCTATTCATATCCCACTTTATATAGTCTAAGTTCGTTTCAAGAATGATTTCTTTCATTGCTTGAAAGATAGATTCTACAACTATGGGATTCGCAAAATCCAACACATATTGTCCTCTTCCGATAGAAATACGATTGTATGGATGCTTTACTACCCATTCTGGATGTTCTTGATACATCTTACTATCAGGGGATACCATTTCTGGCTCAAACCAAATACCTAACTTTAAATCAAGCGCATGGATTTCCTGTGCAAAATGACCAATACCTTTGGGAAATTTTGCGTTATTAGCTGTCCAGTCTCCTAGCGAGCTACGGTCACTATTTCTGTTTCCAAACCAACCATCATCAAGTACAAAACATTCCATACCCAAAGAGCGGCTTTCTTTTGCCAAAGATAATAGTTTTTCTTCATCGAAATCAAAATAGGTTGCCTCCCAGTTGTTAAAAACAATTGGACGTTCCCTTTCTTGCCAATGTGGCGGAATAATATGTTTTTCCACAAATTGAGCTGACTCTTGAATCAGTCCATTCATACCTAGATTACTAAAAGTAAATATACTTTCTGGTGACTCAAATGTTTCACCGGGATCCAACTTCCAACTAAAGTGCTCTGGATGCATCCCTATCATCAATCTTAGATTATTCCATTCGTCCATTTCAACTTGCGCTAAAAAGTTTCCTGAATAAATCAAATTTGCGCCATAAATATAGCCATGATCATTAGACGTGCTTTTTTCTTTTAACGCAACAAAAGGATTGTGTTGATGTCCAGAAGCACCTTTTAAAGAGCCCACGCTCATTGTCCCTTGAGATACTGTAGTTGCTTTGATATGCCGTTCTTTTAGCCAAGCACCAGAAAGGTGAACCCATTCAAAGTCTCTATTTTTTAATTCTAGGACCCCACTCATGAAACGTTCAATCCTTCTTGCTTCATCACCTATGTTACTAATTTTTTGCTTCCTAGCAATTGTTCCTAATCCCCGAAAGATTGTATAAGTCATATCAATTTTCAGTTCTCGTTCAGCGTCTACAAGTTCGAATTCAATGCTCTGACTTTCATTTTCTCCTGCAAAACTAGCTGGCTTATCTAGATTACGCACTTTGCCCATATAACACCTAAAAGAATGGAGTTTAAAATCAGTATACAATGGGGTTTCTTCCTCAAATATAGTGAGGGCACCTTCCCGAAAGTCAGTTGTGCCATAGATTGGTAATTCTTGATAACGATCTGCTAAGGTAAAAGAATTGTTTCCGTCAAAGAACTTTAC
This sequence comes from Enterococcus sp. RIT-PI-f, assembly GCF_001297065.1. Taxonomy (GTDB): domain Bacteria; phylum Bacillota; class Bacilli; order Lactobacillales; family Enterococcaceae; genus Enterococcus_D. The sequence continues at coordinate 272,374 of NZ_LHOX01000011.1, forward strand.
AGTACCTGCAGATTTATTTACTTTTTTATCCAAATATATTTGATCAAAGGATTCAATCTTTCCCAATGCAGGACCAAAATATACATGACCCAACTGTTGATTGGGTAAGACTGTCATCACATAACTTATCTTCTCATTATATAGATGGAACATAGTTTCATTAATAATCTCTATCATTTTATTCCCCAATTCTACTGTTTTTCTCTCTACTTTTACCCATGCGTACAATTCAATTCAAGATGGCGCAGTCTTTTTTTTACGCCACGATTGAAAAAAAATTTATAGACAAGTGCTGCTACCATATAGCTATATGTCGACTGTGCTTTATTAAATCGGCTCTGTTCTGAATAAGTGACTAATAGTTTCCCGTTTCTTTGCATCGTGTATATATATCGTTGCTCAATAATGCCTTCTTCATAAGCAGTACTTGTCCAAAACTCATTCAATGTGATTTTTTTTATCGTTATAACAGCTGGAACAACTTTAGGGGATGTTTTTGTCTGCATATTTATGTGCACTTGACATCCTTCAGCAAAATTTCCTATCGCATGATTTGCTTCAAAGTATTTCTTCTGCTCATTAAATAAAACATGGTGAAACGCTTCTTGTGTCGCACGCATTTGATACCGACATGTTAATGTATCTGTCTTCATACAATCCCCCTTGAGTCGTTCCTTGTCTTTTTACCAAAAAATCTATTGTTCTGTTTCGACTTGTTCTTCTTTTAAATATCCTCGGTCCATGACAATTAAAAATGGTACCCAAATCAAGGTCATGACCGCTACAGTAACTAATTGCAAAATTGCACCAGCAATCGATCCTGTTCCAAGCCACCCTGATAAAAATACTGGTGTTGTCCAAACTACTGTAGCACCAATCGGCCTCGGAACAAGTCCTGCTGCAATCGCAAAATAAGAAATGGTTGTACTCGCCAACGGAGCCAGTATCCAAGGAACAAAAGCAATTGGATTTAATACGATAGGTAAACCAAATGTCATTGGTTCGGAAACATTAAATACAGATGGTGCGATAACTGTCTTCATCAATTTTTTCATACGAATAGACCGAGCGATAAAAAAGGCCATTGTAATTGAAATACCTAATTGCATCCCCTGATTGACAAATACACCCATAAATGTTGTATTGATGATATGCGGTAATTGTTCTGCTCCAGATTTATATGCTTCGTAATTTTCAATTGCTAGGGCATTCATGATAGGATCGATTACAGCATTTACAACCAACGTACCATGTATACCAAACCACCAGAAAAACTGCGTAAATAATACAGCAATGAGGACCGCTGGTAAAGTTCCACCTAGACCCATCAAAGGTTTTTGTAAAATTTCATAAACAAAGTCAACTGCATTTCCCCAAGAAGTAAACGTGAATAAATATCTAATCAAATTAAAAAGAAACAATGGTGCAGCACCAGGAATAATCGCAATAAAAGATTCAGCAATCATAGGAGGAACTGACTCTGGCATTTTGATTGTGAAACCTGCAGCACTGATTTTACAATAAATTTGAGTAGCAACAATCGCTGTAATAATCCCAACAAACATACCCTCAGCACCTAATTTAGATAAAGGAATCACCGTTCCTAATTCATCAGAAGAGCCATACGGCAAAAGCATTAGAAAAGAAGATAAAGATATTGCACCTGCAAATAATTTGGCCTGTCCATACTTCCCAGCAAGTTGATATCCAATCCCAAAAACGACAAAAATTGCAGTAATACTCATTGTTGCATTGCCTATTGGTCCAAAAAAGTCGTTCAAAAATGTTATGAATCCCTCAGGAAGTCTATCCGAAAGTCCAAAAGTAGTAGGCAAATTTTGAATAATAATCATAATAGAGGCAAACATTGTTGCAGGAAAAGCGACCATAAACCCATCTCTTAAACTTAAAAGATATTTATTATTGGCAATAATTTGTGCAAAAGGAACCATCTTTTCAGCTAACTTATCAATAAATTTCATACTCTTTCTCCTCTAATTCAATTTGTAAACGTTTACTAATATGAGTATAATTGTTTACTTAACGTTTACACAACCCTAAAAAATAAAAAAGATCAATTATAACTGATCTTTTTTATTTGAAATAGATTCCCGCAAAATAAGCTCGCTTCCACAAATCACATTTACAGGCATTGTCCGTACACCTAAAATCTTGTTTTTCGCCAATTCAACACTCATTTGCCCCATTTCCTCAGCCAACATTTTCACAGAAGATAATGTTGGCGTCATAAACTGAGCCATTTCTATATCATCAAAACTGACTACTGAGATATCTTCAGGTATTGATAATCCTTCTTCATTTATGGCTTTATAGATACCGACTGCCATTGGATCACTTGCCACAACAATTGCTGTGGGTCTAGGTTTCATTCGAGCAATTTGTTTTCCGAAAGAGAGCCCAGTCTCAGGTGACCATTTATCTTGAAAAACATTTATATATTTATCTAACTTGTTTAAAATCATCCATTGTTTATAATTTTCTGCACGAATTTCATGGGCATCATAAACAACCTCGCCAGATATCGTGACCCGACTTGCTACGCCACCAACGAAAGCAATATTTTTATGACCTTTACTTTTTAAAATTGACAGTATCTGATGTGTTTTTTGCGCAAAATCTGTTTGGATACAATCATAAATCAATTCATTACTGTAATTATCGACCAAAATGATATTCGAGTTATATTGACTAATTACCGTTAGCGCTTCATTCGTCATTTCACCAATAATGATCACTGCCCCATATTTTGCTAATTGGTTTAAGTCTTTATTGGGCTCTCGCATCGAAAAAGCTCTAATTGTTTTTAATCTCCATTTGGCAGCTTCTTTTTCTATACCAGTACGAATCATCGTAAAATAAGGATCATTTCTTTCTGATTCAATATCATGTCGGGTAATGATAGCGATCGTATGTTCATCTCCCACGTCTCTTCTATTTGAGCTACGTTTTTCTTTAGAATAATTTAATTGATTGGCTATCTCTATCACCCTTTTACGGGTATTTTCATTTATACTGAAAGTTTCATCATTATTTAAAATTCTAGATACACTTGCTACCGAAACGCCTGCTAACTTTGCAATATCTCTCATACTTGCCATTGTTGCACCCCGTTGTTTACTGTTTACTAAATGTATATTTATCTTAGATATTTTTTATCCAACTGTCAATAACATATAGTTAATTATAATTCCCTTTTACAATTCAACAATCATATTCATTCGTGCTTGCTTTTTTATTCCGGACGGTTTTAGCTAACTTTTCAATAATATACATAGCTGGAATTTGTGTTGTAATATCAGCTTCATTTATTTTTTCGAGCGATATATTGTAAGTGATAGCAATATCTACTAATCGTGAAAGTGTTGAATTGTAACTGCTAGTAACACCAATGACTGAGCTCTCTGATAAGTTCAAATGATTTAAATAGTTAATAATCTCAGTTGTTTCTCCGGAAACAGACAAAGCAACTACACACATTTTTTTTGCTAGTTCACTTGACACATAATTAATGGGATAGTTACTAGGGTCCTCAATTCGGATTGCCATATTGAAAAGTGAAGAAAAATAAAGTGCCCCATATTCAGCTACAATATTGGATGAGCCAACGCCGACAAATACAATTAGTTCCTTCTCCATCAAAAGGTGAACAGCTTCATCAATTTTTTCTTCAAAAAACTTATCTTGCGTACGTGCCAAAAAATTCAGCAACTCGCTTTCAAAATCCAATGTTTTAACTTTTTTTTCTTCGGTCAAAGAATCAACATATGCACTTAGGTATACTTTAAACTCAGAAAAGCCTGTACAACGAAATTTTTTACAAAAACGCAAAACACTGGCTGTACTTGTATGACTTTTATCTGCAAGTTCCCGTACACTTATTTTAGAAATCTGGTTCAGGTCAGACAAAATAACTTTGTAGATTTCTATATCCGTCTCATTTAGTTCAGGTTGATAGTCCAAAAACAGCATTTTCATCCCTCCTGTTACAAAGTGTAACAGGATTGTCACACGTGTCAACAACCACTCTTTTGTAACCGTTTGCATAAAAAGCCTATTTATCTCGTTATGATTAAATTATACTGACGATGTAGATCAGATAAAGGAGTGTATTTGCATGAAGAAACAATTAAAAATCGCAACAATTGGTGGCGGATCTAGTTATACCCCAGAATTAATCGAAGGATTCATCAATCGATACCATGAACTGCCTATCTCAGAGTTATGGCTAGTTGATATTGAAAAAGGAAGAGAAAAGTTAGAGATCGTAGGTGCCTTAGCCAAAAGAATGGTAGCAAAAGCCAATGTTCCTATTAAAATCCATTTGACATTCGACCGTGAAGAAGCTCTGAGAGATGCTGATTTTGTCACTACACAGTTTCGTGTTGGCTTATTGGATGCACGTGCAAAAGATGAACGCATTCCGCTCAAATATGACACGATTGGACAAGAAACCAATGGTCCTGGTGGATTATTTAAAGGGCTACGCACCATCCCAGTCATCCTAGATATTGTTAAAGACATGGAACGCCTTTGCCCAGATGCTTGGTTGATCAACTTTACCAATCCAGCTGGAATGGTCACTGAAGCGGTCTTACGACATACTCAAATGCGAAAAGTAGTGGGTCTTTGTAATGGGCCTATCGGCATCGAAAGAGGTATTGCAGAAACGCTGAATGTACCGAAAGAAGAAATCTATGTTGAATTTACAGGATTAAATCATATGGTTTTTGCAAAAACAATTTATCACCAAGGCGTTGATGTCACGAAGAAAGTAATTGATATTATGGCCAATAATGTAGCGAATGCTGTTGGATTAAAAAATATCGCTGATTTAGATTGGGAACCCGAGTTTTTTCGTACTCTAGGTATGGTTCCAATAGGCTATCTGCGCTACTATTATCAAACATCAAAAATGCTTGCAGATCAAAAGAGGGCTTTTGAAGAAGAAGGGACGCGTGCAGAAGTAGTACAACGTATTGAACATGAATTATTTGAACTCTATAAAGATGAAAATCTTGCCATTAAACCACCTCAATTAGCTGAGCGCGGGGGAGCTTATTATAGTGAAGCAGCCTGCAACTTGATCAACTCAATTTATAACGACAAGCGTGATATCCAGACAGTCAACACACGTAATAATGGAGCCATTTCAGACATTGATCCACATTCAGCTGTAGAGGTAAATTGCGTCATCACACGTCAAGGGCCGATTCCTTTGACAACCGGAGAGCTACCTGTGCCGATTAAAGGACTCGTTCAACAAATCAAATCTTTTGAGCGTACTGCAGCGCAAGCCGCAGTAACAGGTGATTACAATATGGCATTATTAGCGATGACAATTAACCCTCTAGTACCTAGTGACACTGATGCTAAGTCTATGTTAGATGAGTTACTAGCCGCCCACAAAGAGTACTTACCACAATTTTTTAAAGGAGAACGATAATGAAATTACAATATTTTATGACAGATGATTACCAGAATATGAGTCAAACTTCCGCAGAAATTATTATTGATACGTTCAAAAGAAAACCTGATGGACTTTACTGTTTTGCTGGTGGCGATACACCTGTGGGTACCTTGCAGTTGCTAGCAACTGCTGCAAAAAATAAAGAAATCGATTTAACTCAGGCCAAATTTATTGAGTTAGACGAATGGGTTGGACTAAATCCTGAAAATCCGGGAAGCTGTATCTCCTATTTAAAAAGGAATTTATTTGATCCGATTGGTATCAGAGAAGATCAAGTGCATACATTTAATCCTTTAGCACCGAATTTAGACACAGAATGTAAGCTAGCCAATCAATTTGTCGAGAAACACGGTGGATTGACTTTAAGCTTATTAGGCGTGGGCGTGAATGGACACTTAGGCTTCAATGAGCCCTACTCATCATTTGACGCCAATGCACATGTCGTTGATTTAGATGAAACTACACAAAATGTAGGGGGGAAATATTTTTCTGATAAAGAGATCGATCGAACAAAAGGAATTACTCTAGGTATTAGACAATTGCTTAGTTCTTCTACATTGATTGTTCAAGCAAGCGGTAAGAAAAAGAAACAAGCAATCCAGCAAGTATTATCAGGTGAAGTTACAGCAGAATGGCCAGTTACATCAATATGGCTACATTCAAATCCTATATTAATCGTTGATAAGGAAGCCGTTAAATAAAAAGGAGGTAACAACATGCAGACCATTGAGAATAAAATATTGCCTATACTATTGAAAATCGGAAATAGCAAACACCTTATTGCAATAAGAAATGGAATCTCTATGACGATTCCATTCACCATTGTTGGTAGTATATTTTTAATTGTCGGAAACTTTCCAGTGCAAGCTTGGATGGACTTTATTTCAAAATGGGGTGACCAATTAAATGCACCTGTAAATGTAACCTTTGGTGTACTAGGATTGATTTCAGCCATAGGTATTGGCTATCATTTAGGTAAAGAATTCGGTGTAGATGCAATATCAAACTCAATGTTAACAACAATTTGTTTTTTGTTAGCAACATTAAATGATGACTGGTCGATTAATGTAGATAATTTTGGTGCAAGCGGTATGTTTACAGCTATCATTGTCGGTATATTTGTGACGCATGCATTCAAATGGTTTATTTCACATAATATCGTCATTAAAATGCCTGAAGGCGTTCCACCAACAGTTGCTATTTCATTCGCTACGTTGATACCAGGTGCTTTTGTTTTATCTGTTATATGGGTTGTCCGATCTTTACTTGGCATTGACATTAATGAAATGATCACGCTTGTTTTTCAGCCATTGATGCAAGGTATGGGCACATTGCCAGGCATGCTCCTTTATACCCTACTTGTTTGTCTGCTATGGGTTTGTGGTATTCATGGAGACAATGTTTTATCTGGTATCGCAACACCCGTTTTTCTAAGTTATCTAGCAGAAAACACCGCTGCATTCCAACAAGGGACTGAATCCCCTCATATTTTTGCTGATGGCTTTTGGATTGTTTTTATGTGCTTAGGTGGAACAGGTGCGACATTAGGACTTGTATTAAATATGATTCAGTCAAAAAGTCGTATGTATAAATCGATTGGTCGGTTATCACTCCCATCCGCCATTTTCTGTATCAATGAACCTGTAATTTTTGGTTTACCAATTGTTATGAATCCTCTTATGTTGATTCCATTTATTGCTACACCAATGATACTTTGTATCGGTACGTATGTTTTAATGAATTTGGGATTAGTAGGGCGCATCGTGATTCAAGTCCCATGGACTATTCCGCCAATCATTGGTCCTTATTTAGCAACAAATGGTAGTATTGGTGCAGCAATTTGGTCAGTAGTTTCGATTGGTCTATCTTATTTTATCTATATGCCATTTTTTAAAATTTTAGAAAAACAACAAGTAAGCAATGAAAAAGAAAATATTCAGGAGGTCTCAAATCAAGAACAAGTTCAAATACTTCAAGATTAATCGAGTATAAAATATATGAAGAATAACCCTAACAATGTATTCAGTTTACAGTTAGAGTCGTTCTTCATTTTCTTTTGTTCAAAAAAGCAAAAATTATATACAATAACTTTTAATCGGTAAACGTCTGCCGATACCGTGTATATACCGTATCTGGCATAGAGATTTCGGTTGTTTGCAGCCACTGCAGCAACTGATGGCCAAGATCTTTAGCCATGTTAGCGGAGGCTTTGATTTGTTCATCAGAAATATCATTCACATGTATCCCGGCAGTGATCAGACAATGCCCAGGCAATGCCTCTTTGATGATTTCTGCGATGATCGTACTGAGGACATCATCTTTATGGTAGCGTCCGTGATGGCTATGGAAGCGAATCGTTTCCGTAGCCATATCATCCGCAACAGCTGTCACTGTACCTAAATGCGGCACATCGCCACCAGTCAGAACAATCAATAGATCAGCGCCTACAAAAACTGCTTCTGCCGTCATCGTATAGCCTGCTTCTGTAGTTTGGCATCTTTGGGTCAGCATTTATTCTTCCCCTTTCCAACGCCCATCGCTCTCATTTTCGATTCCTAAGGCATCCATGATTTTCATCGTTTGATGGTTGACCAAATCTGCGATCGTTTCTGGATGATTATAGAAAGCCGGAATTGGTGGGATGATCTGAACACCTAATCGGGATAATCTTGTTAAGTTTTCCAGATGGATCGTACTTAATGGTGTTTCTCTAGGAACGAGGATCAGCTTTCGTTGTTCTTTTAAGGTGACATCTGCCGCACGGGCAATCAAGTTGTCGCTATATCCCATCGAAACGGCTGCGACTGTTTTCATACTTGCTGGAACGATGACCATCCCATCGACAAGAAAGGATCCACTCGCAATCGTGGCACCAAGATCATTGATAGCATAATGATAGTCCAATAGAGATTCTAGTTCATGCAATGACATATCTGATTCTAGCTTCAAATTCTGCTTCGCCCAGATACTGATCACGCCGTGGGTTTCCACCTCTGGATTGGCGTGTAATTTCTTGATTAAATCAATTGCATACGTTGTTCCTGAAGCCCCACTGATGCCAATCACGATTTTTTTCTTTCTTGTCATAGGTCATTCCTCTTTCCTCATTCTTGCTTAATCCAAGTATTTTTGCCAATCAGGAACATCTTTGAATTTTGCACGTTCAAAATGTTCTTTCATATCAAAAGGTACTGTGCCATCAAAGATGGTTTTGGCGCTCATCCCTCTAAAACGGATCACACCTGGATTGTATTGTGGCAATTCTGAAGGATCAAGGGGATGATTACGCATGCCAGGAATCACGATCACATCTTTGTCGCCTTGGAAACGTGTGTTCAAAGTCCACATCACATCATTCATATCAAAGATATCCACATCATCATCCACCAGAATAACGGTCTTTAACTCTTTGAATGCAGAGAGCGCCAAAATCGCTGCTTGACGTTGAATGCCTTCATCCGCTTCATTTTCTTTGTGGATTTGCATAATGGTCATCAATTTCCCGCCACCTGCTGGTGGATTATACACATTGACGACTTTCCCTGGGATCGCTTTGTCTACTAGACCCAAAATACTTGCTTCTGTAGGGATGCCCGCCATAGATACGTGTTCTTCACTTGGACCGATCGTTGTTTGCATGATTGGCTTGTCTTTTCGGTGCGTCACTGCTTTGACTTTGACCACATTGACACCTGGATTGGCATCACCTGTGTAGCCAGGGAATTCTGGCATTGCTTTGCCTGTATGGGTATTGATATCTTCTTGCATGGTTTGATTAGGCATGATCTCAGCTTCGATCACGAACTCAGCACGGGCGATGCCCACTTCATTCACAGCGACACCATCTACCAGTTGTACAGGTTCATTTCTCAAGGCGCCTGCTACCCACAATTCGTTATAGCCAAGGGGCGTGGTTGGTGGTTCAAAAGTCGTACCAATCGCGATGGCTGGGTCTAAGCCGATATTGATCGTGATCGGCATAGGTTGATTCAATGCTTCGAATTGTTTTTGGAAATGACCAATATGGCGACCGCCAGGCATAATGTACATGCCAATCGTGTCTTCATCTTCTAGCACCATCCGATGTATCGTCACATCACTCATTGTTTTATCAGGATCTGACCCTAAAACAACCCCTAAAGTAATATAAGGTCCGGCATCTTCTTCAGTATTGGTCGGTGCTGGAATCAATTTTCGGATATCGAAACCTTCATCAGTCGCTAGATGAACGACTTCTTGGACCGGTGCTTCTTCTTTTGCGACTTTGATTGGTTTGATTGGATTTTCGACTGATTTTTGTAGTAATTGACCTAAGGTACGATAGTCATGATGTAAAATCTGACCCACCCGTTTACGGCTTGCCATAGTACCGATATTGACCCGCATCCCAGGAAAACCTTTGATGTTATTGAACGTCATGGCAGGTCCTTCTTGTGTCGGACGTTGAACGGTACCACCAGCACCAATATAGCGATAAACCCCCGATAATTCTGCTTCAGGATCCACTTCAACATCTGTTTCATGATATTGGCCAGGCAGTTGTTTTAATTCCTCGATCACTTTACGTAAATCATAAGGTGTATTTGACATGATTGTGCTCCTCCTTCTTCGTTTACAACCTTATGATATAAGGCTTGCACGAAGAGAACAATTCACTTTCAGTCACTAGCTATTCCATTTTGGAATAGGCGCCCCTTCTCAGTTCACTTCTTCCTTGATATACTGCCATAACAGCTGACTCGCCAAAGAATGACTATTTTTTGTCCGAATAAACGAAAGGTAACTCTTTTTCGTAGGGGTGATCGGCACAATGGCGACACGATCGACCCAATATTTGTCGATACTTTTTTCCATAAGTAGTGACACGCCCAATTCACGTTCTATCATATTCAGCAATAAGTCGATTCGGGCACTGCGAAAGCTGATTTGCGGATCAAACCCCGCTTCATGGCAAAGATCGACCATAGGTTGATAGATCAAAGTATCTTCTTCTAAGGCAACAAATTGTTCCATACCCAAATCAGCAAGGGCGATCTTTTTTTCATTGGCTAGCGGATGGTGTTTCGGCAAAACAGCGACAAATCGGTCTTCTTCAGTCAACAACATCTCGCATTCAGCCATGGTACGGCTAAAGGTGCGGGCAAAAATCACATGATTCTGTCCGCCTTTCAGAAATGGCAGCAATGCGTTGCCTTCACCTTCCTTCAACTGCACATCGACTTCTGGGTGGCGCTTAAGAAATTTAGTGATTAGTTCAAATCCATAGTAATTGGCCATCGTCGGAATCGTCAGCATCATCAAAACCAAACTATCTTGAGACAGTTGTTCGCTCAAATGCTGCTGCATTTGCTGATATTGCATGACGATTTCTTGTGCATGAGGCAGCAGAAGTTCTCCTAATGGATTAAGGCTGATTTGGCGATGGGCCCGTTCAAACAATGGCGCGCCAACTTCTTTTTCCAGCGCAATGATTTGTTTTGAGATATTGCCTTGGGTCGTAAATTGTCGTTCAGCGGTTTCTGTATAGTTCAATGTTTCAGATAAATCGATAAAAATCTCAAGTTTATGAATATCCATTTTTGGCGCCTCTCATCTATTCCATTTTAGAATACTTTATCATGATTTTTGAATTGTTGCGAAAATTTTCTTTGGTACAATAAGCACTGTCAGATGTACTTATTGTACCTATTTTATTTATTGAAGGAGCGAGTTTCATGCCTACAGGAGTCATTATCAATGCGTTATCCGTCTTACTCGGCGGACTACTTGGCGGTTTTTTAGGTGAAAAATTGCCAGAGAAATTCAAAACAGAAATCAATTTGGTCTTCGGTGCTTGTTCGATGGCAATGGGGATTTTTGCCATTGCACCAATGAAATACATGCCTGCTGTCATTTTTGCGATGGTTATTGGTACTGGATTTGGATTGGCGATCCACCTAGGGGATATCATCAATAAAGGTGCCCGCATGATGCAAAAGCCAATTGCCAAAATCGTGCCAAACGAAAGCATCAGTCTAACAGAAGATGAATTCATGAGCACATTGATCACAGTTATCGTCTTGTTTTGTGCTAGCGGAACGGGGATCTACGGTAGCTTAGATTCAGGTATGACTGGTGACAGTTCGGTTCTGATCGCCAAATCTATTCTAGATTTCTTCACTGCTGCTATTTTCGCTTGCAACTTAGGATTCGTCGTATCAGTCATTGCTATCCCACAATTTATTATCTTTTTCTTGTTGTTCTTGTTGGCAAAATTCATTTTCCCATTAACCACCCCTGATATGATTTTGGATTTTAAAGCCTGCGGCGGTATCTTGATGTTAGCGACTGGTTTTCGCATGATCAAAGTCAAAATGTTCCCTGTTGCGGATATGATTCCGGCAATGGTTTTGATTATGCCTTTCAGTTGGATGTGGGTCAATTGGATCTTGCCATTGCTATAAAATATACCTTATATATCAATATGCAAAAAAGCTGACCGCCGAAAGGGTCAGCTTTTTTTAATCATTCGATGCCGTTTCAATACCAATATACCGGATTTCTGCTTTTTCTTTATATTCTTCAGCAGACTGTGGGTCTTTTTGAATCGCCTTGATGATCTCTTGATCATCTGTCGCAACAAACAAGCCCACCTCATTGCCATTCGCTGTGGCATACGGTATATACGCAGCATAGGCTAAATCACTGGTGACCATCCCACCTACAGAAAGATCGTCCATTTTGGTCGACTCGACTACCCCATCTTGCCCTTTCCCTTTTAGTCCAATGGTTACTGTCCAGTCCCCTGTATAGTCATTAACTAGCTCTGCATTGCTCAACCAAGTTTTCTTTTCCTCGTCAGGCGTACGCGTAGTCACTTGAAAGGTACCAGCTGCTTCTTTGACCAAAAATGTCGTCTGTGTATCATCGGTTGCTTCTACATACGCTGATAAAGTGCTTTTATTGCCAAACATATCTGGGAAAACCCAACGCATACCACCATATATTAACAAACCTACAATTAATAGACACGCTAACCAACCCAACCATTTTTTCATGTACTTCCCCCTTTTTTGTGCGATCTATTGTTACTGTTCAGTATACGTTCTCATATGGTATTTATCAATCTTTAGATCATAAAAATATTTTAAAAGCAAATTAGAGAAATGAACAAAAAATAATACATAAAAAAGCAGTCCCTCAAAAATGAAGGGCTGCCTTTTCATTCTCCGTATACTCCCGCATCTCTTGTAAAATCTGTTCCGCATGCGGATCTGTATAGATCTCCAGTTTATGGTCGATTTCTACCAAATTCTCTCTTAACTTTGTCATCTCGTCCTCGATCTTTTTACGATGTGCCTCCATCAACACCCGACGTTGTGGGGCTGTTTGAGGCCCTGCCATACAATAGTCGATATACTTGCGGATCTCTTTGATCGGCATACCGGTATTTTTTAAACAGCAAATCGTATGGATCAAAGATAAATCAGACTCTGTAAATGCGCGATACCCAGAGGGATTTTTGACCACAAAAGGCATCAAACCTTGTTTGTCGTAATAGCGCAAGGTGTAGACAGATAGATCAAACATTTCGGCCACTTCTTTGATAGAATAAGTCATTGATTTCGCACCTTTCAAAAATTTTCAAACATTCCCCTTTCCCTAGAGTATACTCTAGGGTTTACAATTTGGCTATCAATAAAACAATCATTCACAGTTCGCTTAAATTTAGGAGGAAACAGATATGAAAGAAACAGTATTGGTTACCGGCGGCACAGGTTTTTTGGCTTCCCACATTATTTTTCAGTTATTACAAGAAGGCCATACAGTGAAAACGACCGTTCGGTCATTGAAGAGTCAAGAAAAAATTTTGCGTACGATGGCGGACAATGGGATTACCGCATTAGATCAACTTTCCTTTGTCGAAGCAGATTTGGCCAAAGATGCTGGTTGGCATGAAGCGATGGCTGATTGTACCTATGTATTCAGTGTGGCTTCTCCAGTTTTCTTTGGCAAAGTCACCGATGAAGCAGCAGTGATCCGTCCTGCAACAGAAGGCATTATCCGTATTCTTCAAGCAGCAAAAAACAGCCCTGTCAAGCGTGTCGTCATGACATCCAATTTTGGTGCAGTCGGATTTAGCAACCTGGACAAACATTCGACAACGACAGAAGCCGATTGGACAGATCCTGAACAACCTGGTTTATCTATCTATGAAAAATCAAAATTACTTGCCGAACAAGCCGCTTGGGCTTTCGTTGCAACTGAGAAACCAGCGTATACCTTTGCGACTGTCAACCCTGTTGCGATATTCGGTCCATCTCTAGATCAGCATGTTTCTGGTAGTTTTACGTTGATAGACACATTATTGGCTGGTGCCAACAAACGGTATCCGAATATTCCTTTGAACATTGTGGATGTGCGAGATGTAGCAAAGATCCATTTGCTGGCCATGTTTACTCCAGAAGCAGCCGGTCAACGTTTTATCGCTTCTTGTGATGGTCAAATTTCAATGAAGGAAATGGCATCGATCATACAACATCAACGGCCACAATTGGTTTCACGTGTAACAACCAAAGAAATTCCGCAATGGGTCATTCGATTTGGTGCCTTGTTCAACCATCAAGCAAAAGAAGGTGCTCTCTTTTTGAAAATGAATCGCCAAGTCAGCAATCAAAAAGCCAAAGCTGTTTTAGGATGGCACCCATTAGCAGATAATCAAACAGCACTTTTGGCAGCTGTGGATAGTTTGATTACGGCTGAAGACAATAAGTAAGCGCAGCAGCAAGAGAAAAAGAACAAAGACAGGTTATCTAACACAGATATGTATCTGATGATAGACAACCTGTCTTTTCATTTTTCTCAAGGAATTGATGCAAATACTTGGTCAATTGCATAGCGGTCATATGCTAAAATCCAATCATTGAATCTTTGATAGATTGCCTTTTGCTGCTGAAAATGATCAGACCAAACGTCACAGCCGCGATCATCATAGATGTTCAAAAGGATCTGTTTTTTGGGTTCATAGAAAACAACTGCATTTGTGATCCTCATCTTACCTGGCTCTATAAAATCTTGATAACAAATACCGTCAATCACTTTAGTTCTTCTTAGATTAGCAACCGATGTTTCGACCACAGTAACGGCTGTTGTAGCCATATGGTCATTTTTAAAAGCATCTGTCATGAAATGATCCACAATCTTGAACTGTTGATGATACAAAAATTTCCTAAAACGACTATTCTTCCCACAGGCATCATCAAACAAAATCAGTTGTATACACGCTGAATCTCGAAAGATGTCTTCAAATATTCGGTGCGCCCGTTGTTTTCCATTTTCTATCTGCTGATTATAGTTGCTTTCACTCCCATGGGCCAATTCAAAGCGGAGATTCTCTCTTAGCGAATAGGTATGGTGAGATTGCAGATAGATGTTACGAAGGACTTGATTCATGTTTCCCCTCCATTCAACCCATCAAAGATGGGATTGTTACCAACATGATAGCACATAGACAGTCATGAAAAAACAGCTCGGCTTTCACACCAAACTGTTCATGCGTTCTATTCACTTTTTTTGTGTTTACTTCGCCATCTCATCAACCAATTGTTCTAACCCCGTCAAAGCTTGATACCCATATCCAAATAGATAATTGTAGTCTAGTGCATAGACTTGTTTGTTCTTGATGGCTTTCATGCTGGACAATTTTTCATTGTCGTACAAGCCTTGAATGATCTCATCCCCAGAGACACTGCCCTCGATCGTTGACCAATCTCCTACGATCAAGACATCTGGATCTGTTTCAATCAACGTTTCAACACTTACTTCACCTGAATAATCTTTGAAGACATTGTCTAATTTGATCATTTCAAAGTTGCTATTAAAGAAAGATTCATCTTGCGCTGCGTAGACACTGACCACACTCGGGTCAGACATGAATAAATGCGCGAAGGTTTGTACTTCTTTGTCTGCCACTTTGTCTTCTAATGCTGCTTGGCGATCTTTCAATTCTTGCTCAAATGCTGCAGCTGCTTCTGGCACATCAAAGATTTTGCCTAAGTTCTCTATATCTTTGTAGACAGAGTCAAACGTCGCCCCTGTAACGGATGTTTCTTGGACATAGGTTGGGATCCCCATCTCATTCAATGAGTCAACCGTCCCCACACCCCAGTCTTGGTTGTCAAATAACCCACCCCGACCATAAATCATATCCGGATCCACGCTCAACGCAGTTTCTTTGCTGATATAATCACTTCCTAAATCATTTAATTCGGCATATTCATCCGCAACAGATGCGTCAGCTGCGCCAAAAGTCGCGCCTACACCGGCAATTCGGTCTTTCAATCCTAGGTGCAGCAACAATTCAGCTGCTGGCTGTGAATTGGCCAAGACTTTCTTTGGTGCTTCTGTAAAGGTCTGATCTTTTGCTGTCCACTCTGTGCCGCCTTCTGCTTTTGTAAAATTGCTGATCGTTAATGGATAGGTGCTTGCAGCCTCACTGGACGTGGATGCTGCTGTATCGCTATCATTACTCCCACAAGCACTCAATGTCATCATAACCAATCCTAAGCCAATCATTTTACCCCATTTATTCATTTACACTACTCCTTCTCAAAATAATAATGAAAACCTAAGCCGCCGGTGATCGGATGGTGATAGATACTGCACTTTACCCCATAGATTTCTTCGATCAGACTTTCGGTCAATAACGTTTCTGGTGTACCGCAACCAATCACTTGCCCATCTTTTAACGCATAGATGATGTCGCAATAATTGGCCGCCTGTTCCAAATTATGCAAAGCAGCCAATATGCCGATATTCAATGCTTTGACTGTTTCTAAAATATCCAATTGGTATCTGATATCTAAGTGATTGGTGGGTTCATCAAGAATCATGAATTTCGGCTCTTGCGTGATGGCGCGCGCTAAGACGACCCGTTGTTTTTCTCCACCAGACAAGGATAGATAACTGCGTTTTTTGTAGCGGCTTAACCCTGTTTTTTCGAGGGCTTGCTCGACCAGATCGACATCTGCTTGGGTATCTTGCTCCAATAGTGATTTGTGGGGCGTCCGCCCCAAAAGAACCATCTGTTCCACTGTGAGATCAAAACTTAATTCATTGAACTGGCTGACAACACTTACTTTCTGCGCCACTTTTTTTTCTGTGCTTTTTAAAATATTCATGTCCCCAAGGTGGATCTCCCCACTGTCAGGTTTCAATGTTTTGTATATAGCTTTCAATAAGGTGGATTTGCCGCTGCCATTCGACCCTATTAAACCGACAAATTGTCCTTCTTGTGTTTGCACCGAGATATCCTTTAAAATCTGCTGATCACCGATTGTGAGATTGAGTGCATCGACTGTTAATTTCATCCACTTTAACCTCCAAAGTTATATTGTCGTTTGACAATAATATAAATAAAAATCGGTGCACCGATAATGGCCGTGATGATCCCGATCGGTAATTCTACACCATGCAATGTGGCACGAGCGATCACATCCGCCCAGATCAAGAAAAGGGCACCGGTCAACGCCGTCATCGGCATCAATAAACGATGATCTGAGCCGCTGACGCCACGTACGATGTGGGGGATAATCAATCCCACAAAACCAATCATTCCGGAATTAGCCACAATAATACTGGTCAATAATGCGGCCAAAATCATATAAAGGCGTCGATAAAACGTCAGTTTGACCCCCAAAGTCGACGCGACTTCATCTCCCAATAACAACGTATTCAAAATACGGTATTGCGATAAGAAAAAGACCGTAACGATCGAGACGATCAACACAATGAACGTCAACTTGTTCCAAGAGGCCGAGGCCAAACTACCCATTGACCAAAAAGCCACCGTTTTCATTCCTTCAGCATTGCTGGCTAAGTAGACAATCAAATTCGACACTGAGCTGCATAATGCACTGACAATTGTGCCTGAAAGAACGAGCTTGGTAGAAGTCATTCTCCCGCCAATACTGGAAAGGACCAGGACCAAAATAGTCGCCAGACCCGCCCCAACAAATGCACCGAAAGAAAGGCCCAATTGCAGAACCAGTGCTGAACCGCCAAATCCAACCAAAATCGCGAAAGTTGCACCTAGTGAAGCACCTGAAGAAATACCTAAAATATATGGATCTGCCAAGGGATTTTGTACGACTGCTTGCATCACAGCCCCACTGATCGCCAGACCCATTCCAACGAAAATCGATAACAACACCCGTGGTGCCCGCACAAACCAAACAATATTGACGTTGGCTTCTGATAATCCAGCTATACTGCCATAAAGGCCTTTGCTTAATTTGTAAAATAAAATTTGGTACACTTCACCGATTGATATATCTGCTTGACCATTGGCCAAGGCAATTCCTACAGATAGTAATATAGCCACTATCAGTAGCGCAAAAATTGTGGTGGACACGAACCACCGATTTGTTTTGATTATTCCGACCGACATGTATTTATCCCCTTTGATACCCAGCAACGATAGACAATGTTCTGTGTATGATTGTGCAAACGCATATGAGAATCTAATAATTGCAAATGAGAATCACTCTCAATGATTGAGTTTATTATAAGTAAAAGCCTCACAAATGTAAATAATTTTCTGAAAATTCACTAATAAATATTTCATTTACCTGTTATTTACCAAGATAGTCCCTATCTTTGACCGCAAAAAAAAGGCACGTACCAGACTGTGCCTTTTTTATATGCTGCTTTATATTGGATCGTTTCTTTACTTAGACATCCCATTTTCTTCGCTCTGCCTGTGCCAAATAGGGTTGCGGTGTCGGATAGGCAATCAATTCGATCGTTGAGCCCCATGGTGTTCGACAATAACAGAATTGGTTGCCCGCACCAGCTTCGATCCCGCCTAAATCAGTGGGATCCGCATTTCTTTTTCCACCGGCAGCCTCAACTTTCGCTACTGCTTCTTGGATATCATCCACCTTGAATGCGACATGCTGCCAGCCATAATCAGAAGGGGCGACTGGTCCGGCTTGATTCGGTCCAACAAATTCGAATAATTCGATTTGCGGGCCATTCGGCAAACCAATCATACGAATGGCCCGTTCTGCCATATCGTTTGGAATACCTAAGCGTTTTTTGGTAAATGCAGCATCCTTGATCGGCTCTGTTTTTTTGTACGTATCATAAATAACAGTTGCATCCAAAGCCTCTGAAAAAAACTGTGTGGCTTCATCTAAATTCGGTACAGTCAAACCAATATGATCGATGCCGTGCATATTATTGTTCATGATCCTCCCCCATTCTCACTTTTTTCAATCGTTCCTTTTCATAGTGCACAAGAAGGAATGTATCTGTCAAACATAAAACATCGCGTAAAAATGCATTTTTTTTACTGTAAACAAATAAACAAACCCTTTATTGATGCAGGGTTTGTTTATTCTTGGGTCTGTTTTGATCCACGATCACATAAGATAGATCAAGTCAGTTGTTTCTTTAATCAGCAGTTCGCCGATGCCGCAGCCATTTGTCTAATTCTGTCACCAATAGAACAATGATTCCTGATGCAATAGCAATCAGCCACCCCGTAAGATCCATATTGGCGGTATGAAAGGCCCGTTGCATGAATGGCACATAGGTCAACAACAATTGTAAGACCAACATGATGCCAATAATCAAAAAGGCCTTTGGATTGGTAAAAGACGCTTTAGAAAATGCTGGAGCATTGGTACGAATATTGAATAAATAGAAAATTTTACTCAAGACAACGATATTGACCATCATCGTACTGGCCACTGTTTCGCTGACACCTTGTGCCAAGAGCCAATCATGGGCAATCAGACTGATGAGTGCCATCAAGACCGATACATACCCCATTTGCCAACAATCGTGTTTCGTTAACAGCTTGTTTCCTGTTTTACGCGGTTGCCGTTTCATGATTCCTGCTTCATCTGGCTCAAAGATAAACGCGAACTGGATCGTAATCGCTGATACCATATTGATCCACAACAATTGCGTGGCCTGTAAAGGCATCTCTTGCTGCATCAAGATCGTAAAAGCGATGATCAATCCTTCTGCAAATGACGTCGGCAATAAAAAGAGGATACTTTTTTTAATATTGTCGTAAATACGGCGCCCTTCACGGATAGCATCGGACATCGTACCGAAATGGTCATCGGTTAAAATCATATCCGCCGCATCTTTCGCCACATCGGTACCGCTGATTCCCATTGCAACACCAATATCTGCTCGTTTCAAGGCAGGCGCATCGTTGACACCATCTCCAGTCATCGCAGTCACTTTGCCTTTGGCTTGCAGTGCTTTGATAATATCAAGCTTATTTTTCGGTGTTGTTCGGGCAAACACTTGGTTATTGACAGCTGCGTCTTGAAATTCAGCTTCTGTCATCGCGTCTAGTTCGGCACCAGTGACTGTCTTGATCTCTGGTGCTAAGCCTAAGGTCTCACCAATCGCTTTGGCTGTTAAGGGATGATCGCCAGTAATCATTTTTACTTGAACACCCGCTTGATTCATTTCTTTCAAAGAAGCAATCACTTCATCACGAGGAGGATCGATAATACCAGCAAGGCCAAGCAGCTGGATTCCTTGTTCAAACGTCTGATCAGTGATCTCAGCTGCTGTTTCTTGCCGATAGCCCACAGCTACAACCCGTTTTCCTTGCTCGGATAAGCGACGAACATAGGCAGTCCAATACGCTTCATCAAAAGCTGGGTCCGCTGTCTTCGCCATCGCAAACACTTTGTCAGGGGCGCCTTTAAGGAAGAGCAGGCGTTGTTGGGCTTGGTCTTCCACGAGTTTTGCCATATAGCGATTGTCCGAATCAAAAGGCAACATAGACAATTCTCGATACACAGGTGCTTCTGGATATGGATACTGCTTATGATACAGGGTCAAGAATGAACCATCCGTAGGTTCCCCATTTATTTGCCAACGTGAGGACTCATTGACCAAAACAGTATCATTGGCTTCATACCCGGCAGCCAAGAACAATGCCAATTGTTGGGTATCCTCAGCACTTTCTTGTGTCACTGGCACAAGCTTTCCTTCTGGTGCATAGCCATCTCCGGTGACATGGTATTGCTGCGTTGCAAGGATCACGTCTTTGACGGTCATCTCATTCTTGGTCAAAGTACCGGTTTTGTCTGTGGCGATCACATCGACAGAGCCTAGTGTTTCAACTGCAGGCAATGTTTTGATGATCGTATGTTTGTTCTTTGCCATATCACTGACACCCATTGCTAGCACAACAGAAGTCGTCGCCGGCAAGCCTTCAGGGATCGATCCCACGATCATCGTGACCACCGCTAACGATAGTACGGATAAAGCATATGTTTGCTGGAATAGGCTGATGATAAACAAACCTATCGCGACTGCCATGATCACATAAGTAATCCCTTTGCCTAAGCCATCGATTTCTTTCATCAATGGGGTTTTGCGTTCTTCTGCAAGATTGACTTCCGATGAGATCTGGCCAATCTCAGTTTGTTCCCCAGTGGCAATCACGATCCCCTTCCCACTGCCGGAAGTCACTGATGTTGAGGCAAATGCCAAATTGGTTCGTTCGGCTAAAGGTGTCGCTGGATCATCGATAGGCACCGTATTTTTTTCAACTGAATCTGGCTCTCCAGTTAGCGCGGATTCTTGGAGCCGTAAATTATCTGCTTCAAAGATACGTAAGTCAGCAGGCACATTATCGCCGGCTTCCAGGAAGACGACATCTCCCGGTACAACTTCTTCAGCAGGAATATCTTGACGGACGCCGTCACGATAGACAGTCGCTTCTGCCGACAGCAATTCTTTGATTCGTTCCAATGCATCTGAGGCATTGGCTTCTTGATAGTATCCGATCAAGGCATTCACGATCACAACGATACCAATGATCAATGCATCTGAGCGATGACCCATCAACAAAGTCAATACACAAGAAAACATCAATATATAAATAATCATGTTGTTGAACTGACGCAGCAATAAGCGCCATTTTGAGGTTTTTTCGACCGCCAACTGGTTCAATCCATACCGAGCCAGTCCTTCGGTCACCTGCCTATCTGTCAGTCCATCATCAAGTTGTTGCACATGATAGGTCTCGCGGGTTTCCGCTACTGTTTGTTGAAATGCTTGTTTACTCATTTTTCTCTTCCCTTTCTATTTGCGAAAATCAATAGCACAAAAAAGCCCCTTTATTTATCACAAGATAAATAAACGTGCTGGATCATTCGCTATTCAATTAGGAAGTAAGGCAACGCAAAATACATTTTCTGCTCACCATCACTCGAGTCACTAGACATTTATTTACCACCTCCAGATTTAAAGTTAGCCTCTATGATAGCGCAGTCTTTTTTGACTGTCAAGAATCCGCTTTTTCCCTCATCAAAGAACAGCTGCCTACTCGCTTATCTGATGAAACCACTACAGAACAAAGATGATGTTTTCTTGCATATTTCAGAAAAAATGACAATATTTCTCGCAAAGCTGTTGACATTTCTTATTGGCTTTTGTAGACTGAAAAGAAATTATTGTTAATATTATGAATTTTCTGACAAAAAAGGAGCGTGAAACAGATGTCGAAACGAATGCCGAATCAAGTCATTATTTTATTATTATAAACGGGACTTTTTTGATTATACATTCAAAAAGTCCCTATTCACATTGCATCTAAAAGAAGATTTCGCTTCTTTGATGGAATGTTTTTTTATACCTCAATTTGCCCTTATATTCCGTTTATTAACTGTCATGTATGGCAGATTTGATAAACGTTGACTCTATAGATGATCCTGCTACAACAGGATGCGGAAGGAAGAAACCTACGATGAAAACTGTCAATAAGATCGCTGCCTTTGTAAATAAATATTTGATCTATATTATGATTCTCCTCATGATACTCGCCTACTTCATGCCGCAACCTTTTTTGTGGATTCCACCTCGAATCACGAATCTGTTAAGCATTATTATGTTTTGTATGGGTATGACCTTGAATCTTGATGCTTTTAAAATGGTTGTTATCCAGCCAAAAGCCTTTATTATTGGCGTTCTTTTTCAATTTACGATCAGTCCATTGGTCGCCTATGGACTCGCTCAAGTATTTGGCCTCTCCTCCGGATTGATCATCGGCTTTGTCTTACTTGGCTCGGTATCCGGCGGTACCGCCAGCAACGTCATGACCTTTATCGGGAAAGGCGACGTGGCGCTGACCGTATCCATGACCACTGTTTCCACCCTTTTGGCCACGGTCGTCACACCTTTTTTGACTTACATCTTTGCTGGAAAATATACTGAGATTTCGTTTGTCGATATGCTGTTGTCTGTTTTGCAAATGGTCTTAGTCCCAATCATCTTAGGGGTCATCGTCCACCGTGTGATCCATAAGTATATCGATCAATGGCTGCAAACATTCGTCTTGATCTCCTCCGTCAGTATCCTGTTGATCGTGGCAGGAACCGTCGCTAAAAACGGTGCCGTGATCGTTCAATCCGGTGTCATTGTCATCGTATTGGTCTTGATCCACAATCTAATTGGCTACGGTGCCGGATACGGACTCAGCAGAATGCTCGGCGTCAGTGCCAAACAAGCCAAATCAATCATGTTTCAATTAGGGATGAAAAATACCGGCCTCGCGATTTCCTTAGCAAATGCGCATTTCGCGACCATCGCAGCTGCCGTGACGCCAGCTGCCGTCGGGATGGTCATCCATCAAATCACAGGACCCATCTTAGCCAATCTCGTATCAAAGAAAGAAGGAAAATAATATGAGTCAAAGTATCTTTTTGCCAAATTATACCATCGGTGCCGATGCCTACAGCGCCATCAATGATATCGTCAAATCCTATGGCACCAAAGCCGTGATGATTGGGGGCAAAACCGCCCTCGAAAAAGCCGAAACCAAGATCAAAGCGGCCCTGACAAAAGAAGTGACTGTCAACGATACCCTTTGGTATGGTGGCAACTCCACCTATGAAAACGTTGAGACACTCTTGCAAGAACCCAGTGTCCAAAATGCGGATGTCTTATTTGCAGTTGGTGGCGGCCGGGTCTGCGACACCGTCAAAGTCACTGCTGAAAAATTAGGCAAGCCCATTTTTACCTTTCCGACGATTGGCTCCAACTGTTCACCAGTCACTGCTGTTTGTGTGATGTATCAAGAAAATGGTGAAATGCAAGGCTTATTCTTCCCAACCAAACCACCAACCCATGCCTTCATCGATATCGCAATCATAGCGGAAGCCCCTGACAAATATTTGTGGGCAGGGATTGGCGATGCCTTATCCAAAGAAATCGAATCCAGCTTTTCTGCTAGAGGCGACCAGCTAGATTACACGGACGGACTGGGGATCCAAATCGGCAAAATGTGTACCGAACGCTTATTGACTTATGGTACCCAAGCGTTGACTGATAGTGCCGCCAATATTCCGTCTTATTCGATTGAACAAGTCGTTTTGGACATCATCGTGACCACTGGCTTGGTCTCCGTCTTGGTGATCAATGACTACAACTCCGCAATGGCCCATTCTTTCTACTATGGCACAACCGTCTTAGAAAAAATGGAAGACTACCTTCATGGTGCCTCCGTCAGCTATGGCGTCTTAGCCCTCTTGAAAATGGATCAGCAAGAAGCCCTGTTTGAACGAATCTATCGTTTTATGAAAGAAAATCGATTGCCGGTTTGTTTGGCGGATATGCAGCTAAATACTGACAGCGATTTAGATGCGATTTTGGACAAAGCGATGACCACCAACGACATCGTCCATGTGCCATATGAGATCACACGGGAGATGTTCAGGGATGCGATTTTGGCGGTTGAGGCGTATCATGTGGCGCAAGCTCAACACGCATCATTATTGGAAACCAGCTAATCGATTTCCGATTGAATAGTACAAAAATATCGACGCCAAACTTGTGACAGTTTAGCGTCGATATTTTTTATAGATAGAACCCTAGAGCAACAGGTTCTAGCCCCTCTTTAATGAAGATAAGCCACTGCGCAACTTTAAATATGTGTAGTTCATATTTTTACTCACTTGTTTCACTTAAATAGATGATTCCCCAAGGTGGTGTGATATTCATATTATGACCAACTAATTCTCGATAATAATAGTCCTTATCTTTTTGAACCATTTTGACAAATTCGTCTTCCCCAAAGGTGTGGATCATTTCGTCACCATCGTGCATTGGTAAGCACTCTATAATGATATGGAGTTGTGCATCAATGGCTAATAACTGTGACATTTTTTTAAATAGTGGCATATCTTCCTCATACAAGCGCTCAAATTGGTCACATAAATCTTGAAAGTAACAGTATATTTGCGGGTATTTTTCTTCACACTCATATTTAGACATATTACTATAAAAATAACTGAGATATGTTTTAGGCGAGTCAATGTTATTTAACTGCATCACTTTTGTATCCACCTTTCATGTTTTAATCATGTTTAACTGATCCAACTTAAAAAATTCTTTGACATTATTGAAACAACGTTAATCATTCAAGGATGAAACAAAAGATACGACAGTTGCCTTATTCTTTGATCTCTTAACCACTATGGTTACACCCAAATCAATGTCATTCATGTGCCAAACTTCGACCGTTCACTAATCAAAGTCCATTCTTACTTTGATACATCATTTCTCTTTACTTGCCTGTTCACATATGGCTTGACTTTCGCATACATGTTTTTTTCGAGCATAAAGAATGAACACCATTCCAATAATAAAGAAACCGATGTACTGCGGATAAGGATTCAAATATGAACCAGTTTGCGGTAATCTGCCATTTTCTGATTGAGAAATGTCGACTACAATCGTTACTTTATCATCTTCTTCAATAGGATCTTCTTCAATAACCTTCTCGCCGAGTCGTCCTCTGACAATGATTGGACGACTAGCAGCATAATTACTTGTTGTCACTCTTGCATTTGTCATCTGAGGTGAAGCAATCAACCACATACAAAACAGTATCAGAATACAGCATACCGATTTGAGATGTTTCATTTTGCTTACAACACCTTTCACCTGTAGAATTGATCGAAAATGGTTACGCTTAGTCTTCGGCTCTATTTGCTTCGAAGTTCAAGACCAAGTTGAAACTTGGATTTTGTTCAGTTGTATCCGTTGCACTTGATGTTCCAGCAAATTCGAATGTTTTTACAAAATCTGCCTCGTCTTCGCTTTCACTTGTTCCTACTATTGAAAATAGTACTTCTGGTGTAACATTAGGAAGTCCATTCTCGAATAAAGATATTCCATTGATATTTAAAGTTGCTACATCATCCATAAGATTAGCAGAATTCACATCGCTCACAGTCACGGTTACACCGACTGCTGAATGATTGGTGATACTGTACTCAGGAGATGTGATTATTTCATGCTCTGTATCAGTTGTTGTATAAAATAACGCTGTGGTTGGCAATGTAACATTGACCCACTCATCCATATTTTCCGGATCTGGTCCAATCGTTGTATTATCAAACTCTCCAATGATGCCGTTCACACGAACATCCGCTGTTGGGTCAACCAAACGGCCGTCAATATCTTGATCCGCAAAAGCTGTTACACTGCTGACCATCATGGCACCGATTGTTGCTACACTTAAAATTGCTGCTGTTTTTTTCATTTACATATTACCTCACTTTGATTTTTTAATTCTTAACGATAATCGTTAATTCAGCTTCAGTGATACCTTGTCGTTCTTTGGTATCGGGGTCATAGATATGAATCACTGCTGTGGCAGAGTAAATGCCTTCAGTCAATGGTGTTGCGAGTTGTACATTTTCAACAAATTGATTTGGATGGATCGCACCTGAAGAATAGATGACTTCCTCGCTATCTGCCAAGGAAATATCCACCGCAATCGGGTACACATTCGTGCCGGGGTTAACGATTTCAATCGATCCTGGACTCTTTCCATCTTCGAAAACAGCTTCTGGATTGATCTGTAATGTAAAGTAATTGGCATCGGCGATTTCCTGTGCCCGTTCTGACACATACTGATCGTTGGCATCTCCTACATCTGGTAATAATTCTGAACCAATGAGTGGTACTCGTGGCGTTTGTCGCATGAAATACCATAGCACTACACCGATCATGATCAAAAGAAGCCATAACCAGATAAATTTTTTCCGTTTTTTTTCTTCTTCTCTTTGCTGTTCTTTCTCCAGTGAAGTCATCCTCCTTCAATATCAAACGTTCAATCAATTACAATGGGTATTTATCTGGGAACGAAACGCAAAACCATTCGATAAGAGGGTAGAAGTGATTCTTCATAGTATCCACCTTGTGTCATCTCTTGATCCTCGATCCACATTGGGTATGGTCCATAAAAATGGCCTTGCAATTTGATTGGTTCACTTGTACGAGGTGCTAATTGCAATAGCTTTGTTTCATCCATCCGTTCATATAATGGGATCGATTCATTCACATTCTTTACACCTAATTGCAGCAGTGGCTGTAGTAGGCCATCCAATTCAATATCTTCTTCTTGTGGCCTCACAAAATCTAAAGGACTTTCACTGCTTGTTAACAAGTGGATACCTGCATCGCGCTCAACTACTAAGCGATTGACATACGCATCGACTGGAATCGTTGAATGATTCCGAATTTGATACTCTTGGCTTTCAAATTCACGATTGGACTCCTCTTCATTGTATAAAGAGGTAAAGAGCATCTTCGTTGGAATCGTCACGCGCATGTGTTCAAGCTGTGACGTGACATCAATGCTGATCTCCATCTGATACGCTTTGTTGCCAACTTCCAATATAGCCGAACGGACCCCATCTAGCTCAATATCAATAGTTAAATCAGTCGTTATGACGCGAAAGGAATCGGAGAGATCCTCATTCGTCAATAAATCCTTGGCAAATGGTTGGCTATGGGTCAAAATCAGTTGATGAAGTGCCTCTGTATCCGCAAGATCATTCACCGAGAAACGATCGATGGTAATGTTCCCTGCCTCATAAGTAATTCCTTTTATGACGGTTTCTTCCGTATAAAAGTCACCTGTGTTGTGTACAGATGGCTTCGACAATGTAATAGAAACTTCGCTACCCGTCTCTAATCGTTCATCCTCTGCTAAGTACACATGAAATGCCCGAGTCCATTCATTGTCATCCTGGTAATCGCCCCAAATGATACGAGGGGAGTCATTCTCGATAGTAATGGTTTCTCCGTTGGTGTTTTGATAAGTGACTACCCGGGTGTCAACTTCTTCTGTCATATAGCCAACAATCATAGTTGACTGATCACTAACAGGATATAACTTTGCCGTAAGTACTTTCGGCTCCATGGCTTCCCAAACATATATCCCTGGTCGACTACCATCATAATCCGCCATAAATTCTCTAGAACTGGTGTACAAAATGGGCTCATCTGTATCCGAATGGTTTTGCAGCAGCCAGTTTCCTGTGTAAAATTCATTGTTGACAATCTCCGGTAAAAGGACACTTGGAGAGAAAATCGATGCTTCTCCCAAGATAAGTTTTTTCAGATAACTCGCGCCTTCAAACATATTCTCCATGAGCGTTACATTTGTTGTATCCCAGTTCGATAAATCCAAAGATCTGATAGCACTTCCGCGAAACATCCAACCCAAATCATCCACATTGGAAATATCCCAATCAGATACATCTAATTGCTGAAACTTGGTCCCTTGAAACATTGCTCTCATTCTAACTGCCTGATCAAGGTCCCAACTTGACACATTTAAATCCTCAATTTCACTATACTGAAACATCCACGCAAACTGCTCAACATTCACAACATCCCATCCGGACAAGTCCAAATGCTGCAGACCAGTGTGACGAAACATCCCTTGCATCGTTGTTACTTTCGAAACGTCCCAATTATCGACTGCCAATGTTGTCATCTGAACACCTAGAAATGTACTATCCATATTGGTTACTTCAGATACGACCCAATTAGAAACATCTAAAGATGCCACTGCTGAATGAGCAAACATCCGCTCGATAGACGTGACATTCGACATGTCCCAATTGCTTACATCTAGTTCTCTTAGTAATCGCGTACCTTCAAACATCCAGTCCATCAATCTGACCTGGGATACATCTAGGTTCCCAACATTATTTATTATTTCCAAATCTCTCAATTGAGCAAATAAACTACTTGAAACCGCTGGTAGTAAAACACGAGCATTCACGATTATCGTATTTACTGATCCATAAGTCTTCCACGGCGCTGTTGCAACCTCCCCGGCGTCTCCACCGTAAAGAATGATTGTTTGCGTATCTTCTTTGAATTCCCATGGGACCGTTCCCCATAGGGAAAGAACGGGTTCCCATTCATAGCTGCCAGGATCTTTCTCGCCATATCCCTGCATAAAAGCAACAGAGTCTTCGAAGACATTGTCATAATCCATTACCTGATCGCTGCCTCTGCGTATCCATCTTCCCGTGTACCCATCCTCTTGGATCATTGGTAGATTCATGGCCTCAATTAGATGAAATCCCTCACCCAAAACCAAGCGCTTCAAAGATCGAGCATTTTGGAACATATTAGGCTTCGAGAAAAAATTGTCATTAGACCAAGTGCTCAAATCTAAAACTGTTATCCCACTATTTTGAAACATCCTATCAAAAGCAGTCACCGAAATCGTATTCCAACCATTTACATTCAGTGTTTCTAAGGCACTAGTATCAGAAAACATATCGTTCATTCGAGTTACATTTGAAACATTCCAATTACTTAGGTCTAATGTAGTCACACCTGATTGACTGAACATATATGACATGGATGTAACATTTGAGACGTTCCAGTTACTCGCATTTATTTCACTTAAACTAGATGTCAAGAAAAACATGGCCTCCGTAGTGGTCACATTCGTAAAATCAAGATTATAACAATGAACAATCTCTACCAAATTCCTTCGTCCTAAAAAAAGCTGTGATGAATCTCGTGGTAAGATAACTGATTCGGCTACAACGAGGCTTTCAAATGCTCCATATGTTCTCCATGGCGCACTCGCAACTGTACCGCCTTCTCCTCCATATAGCGTGATCGTTTGATTTTCTGCCTCATATTCCCACGGAACAGTTCCCCATACCCCAGTAACAACATCATCTGATCTAGCCTCTCGCTTCGCAGGCTCATTATCATTTGCAGCTGATTCATTTTCATCTGCTTCAGCGTTCTCCGCTACTGGCTCGATGACCAGAGAATCAACCGTTTCTTCTTGATTCGTTTCATGTGATCCACTTTGTTCGGTGTCTTCATTTTCTAGTTGGATGTCTTCATCAACCGAAGTTTCAGATGTTTCTTCCAATCGTGCTTCGTCTCGATTATCCTGTGTGATTTCTTGCGCAGATAAAATAGTGAATGGAAAGTAAGATACCAGGAAAAGACAGACGGCCAACAACCTGATCAGACACTGTATTTTTTTCTTTTGCACCTTATCTCCTCCTTTGTTCAGAATCTTCTTCGTATAACAAATGCCATGACAATGCATGTCTTCGTCTTGAGTACGGATTCAAATTTATCACATGATCAGATGCAGTGATACTTACGAAATGCACTGACCTGTGAAAAACATGTGAAAAACGTTGCAATATCAATCATTCGACCTGTTTTTGCTCAATATCAGCCGTTTCAATGTATTATTATTTAGTTTAAAGCAAAAAAATTACAGCATATCTATTACTTTTCAGATAGCTGTATGTTCCTTGTATTTAATTTTTCAATCATACATACGTTGTATTTCAAAACGGCATCTACTGCGAAAATGCATCTTCCTTTTTATCAAATCATTAGATGGCCAGGCAATCAACGTCAATATAAAGGAGTGAACTTGTTCTCAATGAGAGAATTGCAAATGAAGTTAATCAATGACCCTTCCACAGCCCGTTGGTTCCAATTACTCAATATTCTAGAACAAAAACATGTCGTCACAACATTAGATTTAGCAAAACAAATTGGCATTTCCCAGCGGACGATCATTACGGATATTCAGACACTAAAGAAACACTTTGGCGAAAGTGCCCACTTTATATCTAGTAAAAATGGCTATCATTTCCAAGAGCAAAATATGCCGCTATACAACCAAAAGAAGCAGGAACTTCTAGCTAATGAGCCCATTTATGAAATCATCGGCAATATTTTCTATGGAGAATTAGACAGTATTGCTGATACTGCACACTATCTCAATTATTCGCCTGGATCATTACGTAGGATCCTTTCTTCTATCCAACCGATTTTAAGGACATATAATTTAAAACTTAGCATGAATCCTATCAATATCTGCGGGGATGAAAGCAGCATTCGGAAATTCTTTTTGGACTTCTATTACGAAGGCTTTCAAACCCCACATACCCTGCATCCGCCTCAAGGATTCCACGAAGAGTTTTTACGCATGTTCGACAGCTATGGAGAATACATCGAGCTAGACACTGGTTCCCCCATTGCTTGTTTTTATTACACCCTTTATATTGTGATCGAGCGATTTAAACAAGGCTATACTGTTCAGTTGCCCCCCGCACTCGCGACCTCGGTTTACAAAGAAAAAGATTTCAACAAACTTACGCTTTTTTTGTCGCACTTAGGTGAGAAATATGGATTTACATTACCGAAGCATGAGATTGCTTGGATTCATTATACAATTTTGACGAAACGGCCAATCCGCGAGAAAGCCAGTGAAGAACTATTTTATGCACGTTTTGGTCAATGGCCAGAAATCGAGCATTTGGCTGCTTCCCTGATCACTTATCATGCGTACAGCGATTGGGACATAGAACAATTGACTATCTTTTTCAAATCTTTTTTACTTGCGAAAAAGATAAATGATGCCATTTGCCCTACGTTGAATCGCACAATGACAGACACGATCACGTCGATAAAAAAATCTCATCCAGATACATTTAGACAAAACATGACTTTCCTAAAAAAACACGTCCATGACCACCAATTCTCATCACATTTCTGGATAGATATTGCGGCCGATTTGACTGCTTATTGTCATATTTTGGCTATACGATATTCTCCAAGGAAAAATGTCTATTTTTTATTAGAAGGAGATCATTTGATCACCCAAACGATCAGAGCCCAAGCCATCTATTATTTGGGGAATAGTCATAACCTTTTTTTTATGTCCATTTGGTCATTGTCCCACGCTGTTCTGCAAGACAATCAAGTTGATTTGGTGATTACGAATTATGAGCCTTATGTGTCTGAATACCTGCGCAATAAAGACTATATTCTGACCAATACCATCCTACATAGGCATGACTGGCAAAAAATTTTTAGTTGTCTATCCTTAAGTTGGAATGACCTGCTCTATCTTTGAGCCATTTACCTTGGTAAAAAGCACTCAAATTTGATTTCACCTCACAGTCCGGCGTAAAATAAAGCCAAGGAGGTGCGGGTCATGCGAGACTTGCAATTACAATTGATCAATGACCGATCGACCGCCAGAAGATTTCAACTTTTAGCAATCATTGAACGGGAACAATTTGTAACCACTCAATATATAGCTGCACAACTTGGGGTCTCTCAGCGGACAATTTTGACGGATATTCAGCTACTGAAAGATCATTTTGGCGAGAGTGCAGCATTTGATGCTAGTAATACTGGCTACCAATTTGCAGAATTGGATATTACTACCTACAATCAAAAGAAACAAACACTCTTAGACAATGAACCCATATATGAGATTATCAGTAATATCTTCTATGGCGAACTAGATACATTGGAGGATACTGCCAATTATTTGAATTATTCTCCCGGTTCTTTGCGACGCATCTTGCAGTCTGCGCAATCTGTGCTGCGTCAATACGGCCTTATCTTTCAAATGAATCCTATTCAGATTGTAGGCGAGGAGATTGCCATCAGAAAATTTTTCTTTGATTTTTATTATGAAGGTTCGCAAACAACTCACACACTACACCCTCCTAAAGGATTTCAGCAACTTTTTTTGCAGTTATCTGAGGAAGCAAAGAACATCGAATTAGATACTGCCGTCGGCATCGCCTCCTTCTACTATCGCATCTATATTGCCTTTGAACGGTATCGTCAAGGATTTCGAGTCGCACTCCCTGAATCCCTTGAAACCATTATCTGCCAAGAAAATGATTTTGAAAAGCTGTCTCATCTCATCGCTACTTTAGGAAAAACATATGACTATAGCTTGCCAAAAACAGAAGTTGCTGCTATCCATTTCGATATCCTGACACAACGTACGGTGCGGGCCATCGACAGTGAAATACTTTTCTACGCACGCTTTGGCATCTGGCCGGAAATTGAAACCATCGCCAAACAATACGTGACTTCTTTTACTGATTCAAGTTGGGACCAAGCAACATTGCTGACTTTTTATAAATCCTTTTTCTTAAGTATCAAAATCAAAGAAGCCATTTCCCCAATACTAAACAAAACTATGAGCGATACGATCAAATCAATACGTACCAATCAAACAAATGCATTTTATCAGAATGTGTCATTTATTGAAGAATATGCAGCGCAGTTGCAACTATCCACCAAATATCGAGAAGATATAGCCACAAGCTTAACTATGTATGCAGACCTGCTTTCTCATTTTTACGCAGCAAAAAAGCAGATTTATTTTATTCTAGAAGGCGATAGTTTAACTAGGCAATCGATTATTTCTAAAGCCACGCAGTTTTTTGGCAAGCAGCATCAGCTGACTTTTATTTCTATCTGGGACTTATCAAAAGAACGCCTCCAAGAAGCATCTATCGATTTGATCGTGACCAACTACAGCCCTTATATCACAGACTATGTGGCGACCAATCCCTATGTATTGATCAACGCTATCCCGAAAGCCAAAGATTGGCAAACAATCTGTATCCATCTAGGACTAGACCCTTCCTACTTCTTTGCCTAAACAATCAAAAAGACGTGTCCGCAAGAGAATTTCTTGTCCAGACACGTCTTTGTTCTTTAGGATAGCTGTCAAATGGACAACATCAATATATTTTGCGGTCCTTTAGGCCCCTGGAGTATTCGCCCGTTCGCGACAAACTTGACTTTCTCATACAAAGCTTGTGCGGGCAAGTTGTTCTGATTGACTCCTAAAACGATTTCTTTGATGTCAGGAAACTGATTGCGCACAAAATCAGGCAACAACATTAATGCCTGCTTGCCATAACCTCTACGCAAGTAGCGTGCATCTGTTGAAAAACTGCGAAGTACGAACGCCGACGGTTCTGAGGTGTATTGCGTTTTTAACGCTCCCTCATCCAAAGCAAAAAAACACACAAGCTGATTTTTTTCGTATACTAAGATAGAGTGATGCGTCGGGGTGGTTGCAGAAATTGCGATATTGTCTTGCGGTGTGCCTGTGTATCGCAACAGTTCTTCTGTTTGCACATAATGTCTTACATCTTCATGGTAGGTAGAACGATACCCTTTTAGTTTCAAAAAAGTCACCCTTTCTTGTAAAATGATGGTATAGGCTCTCATCATTTTATTATTTTACCAAAATCTACAGGAAACTGTTGCTAAATGCTTTGTCTTGTTAAATTTTTCACACCGGCATGAAAAATTTGACTACACATGTCTGTCCCCCCTTGGTACACTATGATATAAAGGAGGTTTTATATTTTGAAACATACAAGAAAATGGCTCGCCATTGCGTTGGTATGCAGCCAATTATTAACGAGTTTACCCGTTTCAGCCGCTGTAGTCGCTAGCGACAACGCAGCTGAGGAAAGCGGTACAATAGAAACACCTGCAACCGAAGCGGTCCCTGAAGTAACGGAAACAGGACCGGTGGAGACGACGCCAGAAGAGAGCGTCCCTGCACCAGAAACACCAGTAGTACCTGAAACACCTGAGGAGCCGGAAACGCCTCAAACACCTGCAGAACCTGAAACACCGACAACACCTGAGACACCTGCAGAACCAACACCTGAGGAGCCTACAGCACCTGAAACAAAACCCGAAACACCGGTGAAGCCTGAAACACCTGTTGAAGAAACACCAGACACCAGTACACCAAGTGTCCCTGAGAAGACACCAGCACAACCTGAAACCACCACACCTGGCGGCAACACCCCTTCAGGATCAGCAACAAACAACAGTGGCACCACTACAGTCACCGACGCCTCATCGATCCAAGTGACGCCAACCAAAGAAACTTGGGCTTTTATCCAAGAAATTGGTGAAGATGCCCGCGAAATTGGTCTGGAAGAAGACTTATATGCGTCAGTGATGATCGCACAAGCCATTTTGGAATCTGGTAATGGACAAAGTCAATTGAGTCAAGCGCCTTATTTCAATTTGTTCGGCATCAAAGGGACATTTGAAGGCCAGGGTGTCAATTTCCGCACCCAAGAGGAAGATGCATCAGGCAATTATTTTACCATCACTGCAACCTTCAGACACTACAATGAATATGCCGAATCTTTGCAAGATTATGCTGATTTATTGAAGAATGGTTTGGATCATAACGAAGAATTTTATAAAGGCGCATGGAAATCAGAGACCGAAGATTATAAAGAAGCAACGGCTTATTTAACTGGTCGGTATGCAACAGACAGTCAATATGACCAAAAGTTAAATGCCTTGATCGAAGCCTATGCATTGACCAGCTATGACCAAGAATTGCCAGAAGGCAGCGAAGCCTTGATCTATCCGGTCAAAGATCCGCAAATCTCCTCTTCATTTGGTCCACGAGGCGGTGGTTTCCACCGGGGTGTCGATTTTGCTGCGCCAATGGGCACACCTATTTACGCTAGTCAATCAGGCACTGTGATTCGTGCGGAAAGCCACTATTCATGGGGGAATTATGTCGCGATCCTTCACGACAATGGCCTGACCACCTTGTATGCGCATAACAATCAAAACCTTGTAAAAGTCGGCCAAAAAGTCGCACAAGGAGAAGTGATTGCGTCAATGGGCAGCACAGGCAATAGTACTGGCCCACACTTGCACTTTGAAGTAAGTTTGTCCCCAACGTTGGCGCAAGATCAATTGATCGACCCAATGACGGTGTTGAACAAGTAGACCACAGGCAACTAAAAAATGCTAGCCAGCGCTGGACAACCAGCCTGGTCTAGCATTTTTTTCGTTTCTGCCTGCTGATGCCACAGTTGCGTTTATACCTTGAGCAGCGTCGCGATGGCTGCCAATCCTGTTGCAAGCACTGGGATCAGCATATACGATGAGGAAGCAATCAGCATCTCATCCGCCAAATATCCGAGCAAAAAGGCAACGAACATAGCAGTTACGCCATTCAAAATGGACATTGCCCAAAACAGTATCTTGATCCCTCGTGTCCTTGGCTGTCGAGACTGCATAAGAAACAGCAGCATCATCAGTTGCAAGACGACAGGTAAGACCGCCAAGCTTACAATGATCGTATTCATAATCGATTCCCTTTCTTTACTGTATGATTCTCTAACTGCAGGGGCAAGGATGGTCAGTGTCTATAGTGCATAATCACTGTCTTTCAGCACCAACCAAAGCAAGCCCGTATACAAGCATGCCGTAAATTGATCCACAAATAAAAATTGAGGCTGGTTGACTTGCATGGCCAATAGCGTGGATTGCGCAATCTTGTCTCGTATGGCGGTCTCAGTGACAGAATCAGCCGAGATCACAAAGTTATTTGGTGCAATGACTGCATTATAAATCGTAAAAATCTCAACTAGATTTCCAATCAACTTCTCGTTTGTCAAAGGAAATATCTCTTCCATCAAATGAGGCAAAAATTTTGCCTCCCCGGCTAAGTTCATATTGCCTTCAATCAATGTCCCTTTGGCATAGATCGTGATACCAGGCATACTATTTTCGGGATAGAAAATACCGACGATCGTTTCTTCTTTGCTGCGTTTTTCTCGAACCGTATAGCCAATCGTGACCAGATGGGCATCATTTTGGATAGCTACTGGTACAGAAGCAAATGCAGACAACGCGTCTTGTAAATGCCATTGATTCAATAAATTTTCCCAACTGGACAGAATCACCCCTTGGTAGATTTTACCAGGGATCGACACGCCGATTTTGGCGATCTCAAAACCAGCAGATAGAAATGGCTGGACACATGCCAAAAAGAAGGGCATTGTCACTTCTGAAAATTCAGTTGTTTGGGTATATTTGATGTCCCCGGCCAAGTTCACGATTTGACCATGAATCATCAATTGACGGTAGTTCGGGGTCAGCTTCTCTTGAATACTTAGCAATAAGAAGTACTGCTGCTCCTCATTGAAATGATAGGCGATGGCTGGACGACCGACTGTCTGCGGCATCAAATCTCCTTCAATCAAGACCTTTGCTTCTACCAACTGGGCCACCAGCGCATTCACAGTCACCACACTCAGCCCCGTTTCAGCAGCGATTTCTGCCTTGTAGGCGGTCCCCTTTTCACGCATCATTTGTTTGATGGCACGCATATTTTTTTCACGAATCAAATTTTTGTTTTGTGACATAAAAAAGCACGTCCTTAATTAAATCTATTAATTAACCCTCATAGATCATACCCTATCTGTCGGAAAAAGTAAATCTGCACAGCTAGCTCATGCTTTTTATCACATTTTTTCTTGACATCTTTCCACTTAGTTAATATACTTAATTAAAAACTTTAACTAAAATCAGAAAGGCAAGCTATGGATATGAAAAAACGAATCGCCTCTGGTCAGTTATTTCTTGATCACTGCCAAGGGCTAGATATTGAACGACAGCGCGCGCGGGTGCAGCGTCATAGATTGAATGCTTTATTGCCAGACCAGCACACCGAAAAAGAGGCGCTGAAAAAAGATATTTTTGGCGCTTCTTGTAATGCTTGGATTGAGACCCCTTTCCTATTCACCTATGGAAGCAATATTCATTTTGGAACAGATTGCTATGTCAATTATCAGTGCAATTTCATTGATGATGGGCAGATTTTGATTGGCGACCGTGTCATGTTCGGGGCCAATGTCACGATCGCCACTGTTGGGCATCCTGTTCACCCCGACTACCGCACCTTTATGTATGCTGAAACGGTCACGATCAAAGACAATTGCTGGATTGGTGCCGGCGTGGTCATCAATCCAGGGGTAACGATCGGTGAAAATTGTGTGATTGGCTCTGGCAGTGTCGTGACCAAAGACATTCCAGACAATACCGTTGCGGTAGGCAACCCATGCCGTGTATTGCGATCCATCAACGAACATGACTACCACTATTATCGAAACAATCGGCCAAGCAACGCGAGTGAACTACACACAGTCCAACAAGTAGACCAACAACCATAAGATGACGCTTCGCCAAAGGGCAAGCCAACAAAAGGAGAATGTACCATGATAAAACTAATTATTACTGACTTAGACGGCACTTTTTTGACAAGCAAGAGTGATTTTGATCAGCAAGAATACCAACGGATCCAAGCATTGATGCACGACAAAGACATTATTTTTGCGGCTTGCACGGGCAAGCAATGCGAACGCGTCGAAGAATTATTTGGGTCTGAAGCGTCAAAAGACATTTGGATTTTAGGGGATAGTGCTACACGCATCAAACATCAAGGCCAATATGTCTATGAATCATTGCTGCCAAATACAATCGGTCGAGAAATCATCCAGACTTTAGATTCGATCGCCTCAGATCATGTGATTATTGCCTGCACACCGACAGCGGCCTTTATCAAAGAAACAACCCCTGAAGGAGAAGCCCAAAAAGTGCGCGGTTCTTACGCTGTTGTTCAGAAAGTGGCCGATCTTGCCGACATCCAAGAAGATTTTGTCAAGATCACTGTCTTCGATCCAAAACTACGCTGCTTTGAAAGTGTCAAATCATTGCAGTCATTCAGTGATCGCGCTTATATCGTAGCCTCGGAAGCTGCTTGGATCGATATTTCAAACCATAATGTGCATAAAGGAACAACTGTCAATGAATTGCAAAAAAGACTGGACGTCACCAAAGCCGAAACGATTGCCTTTGGCGATGGCTTCAATGATCTGGAATTATTTGCACAAGCAGGCATCAGCTTTGCGATGGCCAACGCTTTTGACGAAGTCAAAGCGCGCGCTGACTTTGTCACAAAATCAAATGACGAAAATGGCGTCCTAAGCACCATCGAAAAATTACTCACCACATTTGCTTAAGCTTCCCCAAGCTTGCCTCTAGACGATGGCAAGCTTTTTTTTGTTGATTGCTCCTTTGCGGTTGACTTCAAGTTGACTTGAAGATGTATTCTAGAATAAAGCACACAGCTATGACATACACATAAAGGAGATGGACACATGGATAACAAGACATTCACAGATTATTTAAATAGCGGACAAGTCGTACAGGCAGGTTCGGACTATCACCAGATGATGGCTAAGCTAAGTGACGAAGCCCGCAAACATACGACGGAGATCAATAACAAGTATCATACACAGGCAGAATTGCGGCAACGCTTCGCTCTATTGATTGGCAAAGAAGTCGATGCTGATTTTGGTTTATTTCCACCCTTTTATACAGACTGCGGCAAAAATATTACCCTGGGTAAAGGTGTCTTTATCAACGCTGGATGCCACTTCCAAGACCAAGGTGGAATCACTATAGGCGATGACACGCTGATTGGACATAACGTGGTGCTGGCCACATTGAATCACGGGCTTTCAGCAAAAAACAGAAAGGATCTCTACCCAGCGCCTATCACCATTGGCAAGAATGTCTGGATTGGCGCGCAAGCAACCATATTGCCTGGTGTCACGATTGGTGACCATGCGATTATTGCAGCCGGCGCAGTCGTCCAAAAAGACGTGGCGCCCAAGACGATCGTAGGCGGCGTACCAGCAAAACTGATCAAGACGATCGAGGATGAACCCGCCACTCATTGATCCAAAAAAACAGGTGGCCAGCAAAAAATGCTGCGCCACCTGTTTTTGGTTGACGTGTTTCATCCTATGGCTTATGCCTCTTGCTTGAATCGGAAAGTCCCTTTTACACGGGCTTCTGTTTCATCTTCGACTGCTTGTGTATAATAGGAAATTTTGTAATCGATATAATCCAATGTCGCGGTCAATTCGCTGATTTGCGCTTCCAGGCATGCTCTGCGTTCTTTGAACATGGCGAGGCGCTGATTGAGTGAGTCATCTCCAATTTGACACCAAGACATGAATGTTTTGATTTCTTTGATCGACATCCCTGATTTTTTCAAACATTCGATCGTAAATAAGGTAGACACCGCTTCTTCATCAAATATGCGGTTGCCTTGCTCGTTTTTCTTGATTGCTGGAATCAACCCTTCTGCGTCATAGTACCGCAATGTAGACGGATTGAGATTGAATTTTTTGGCGACTGCGCCAATCGTATCTGCCATATAAGCCACCCTCTTTGTGATTTTTGCATTGCTTCAACCTTAGTTTAACCCCTAAAGTATACTTTAAGTCAACCGGAAATATTTTTGCCCCTTTTTGACGTCTTTCCCTTGCCTTAAAGTACACTTCAAGATTTACACTAGCTGTATGTTGAAGAAGAAAGAAGGATGTATATGAAATCAGCTATTTTTGAAAAAGCCGGGCTTGTTTCTGTCCAAGAAGTAGAAAGACCGCAGTTGCAAGCAACCGATGATGTTATCATCAAAATCGTGCGGGCCTGTGTCTGCGGTTCTGATCTCTGGTCTTATGCCCATGGCGACAACAAAGAACCCCACTCTGTCAACGATGGCCATGAGGCATTAGGGATTGTGGAAGAAATTGGTACAGCTATTACCACCGTTAAACCCGGTGACTTCGTGATCGTTCCTTTCACCCATGGTTGTGGGGAATGTGATGCCTGTCGTGCAGGATTCGATGGGACTTGTGATCGCCACCAAGGTGCGACCAACTGGTCCAATGGCTTTCAATCAGAGTATGTCCGTTTCCATTATGGCAACTGGGCGCTGGTCAAAGTCCCTGGTCAACCATCGGATTACACAGAAGGCATGATCAAATCACTGCTGACTTTGGCAGATGTGATGCCAACAGGTTATCATGCTGCCCGTTGTGCCCATGTTCAAAGAGGCGATAAAGTGGTCGTTATTGGCGATGGGGCCGTTGGTCAATGCGCGGTGATCGCCGCCAAAATGCTGGGGGCTTCACAAATCGTCTTAATGAGCCGACACCCAGACCGTCAAGAAATGGCCCGTCAATCTGGTGCAACAGCAGTCGTTGCAGCGCGCGGCGAAGCTGGAATTGCTGAAGTGCGAGAAATCTTGGATGGCGGCGCTGATGCGGCATTAGAATGTGTTGGTACCGAAGCGGCTATCGAGCAAGCGCTTGGGGTCTTGCACAATGGTGGACGTATTGGCTATGTCGGTGTCCCCCACTACAACAATCGGCCCATTGGCTCGACGTTTGCCCAAAATATCTCGATTGCCGGTGGTTCTGCTTCTGTGACCACCTATGACAAAGAAGTCTTACTGAAAGCAGTCTTGGATGGGACCATTGATCCTGGACGTGTTTTCACCCAAACATATCCATTGGCACAAATCAACCAAGCCTATGCAGACATGCAAAATCGTCGCACGATCAAATCGATGGTGGTTGTTTCGAAAAAGATGACCGACTGAATGATTCTGTGTTACTTAGTGTGAGAAAAACACACATAAAGTACAAAGGGGCTGTATCAACAGCCCCTTTCGTTTACATAAAAATAGATATTCACTCCTATGATTTACTCAGAAAAAAAATCATCCTCTTTTGAAATACGCAACTGTTTTAACAGAATACGTCTAGCTTAACCAATCATCACTCGCTCTTCAGGAAATTTGTATCCAACTTCTTGCTTGTTGGCTTTTTTCATCAATGAAAAGGCCACCGTCATGATTCCGACACGACCGATGAACATCAAAAGAATGATCAATAGCTTGCCGAAAACCGATAAATAGGGTGTAAGCCCCATCGTCAAGCCCACCGTCCCAAAAGCCGAAAAGACCTCAAAGGCAATATATTGCAAACCGAATGTCGGGTTTTGCGGCATATTTTCAGTAATCGATAACAGGAAAATAGATATGAAACATAACGACAAAGTTAGAAAAAACAAAGTAAAAGCTCGCGAAACGGCAGATTCTTTAATTGTTCGGCCAAAAATCTCAGCTTGGCTGCGTCCTTTTAACAAGCTACGGACCTTGATGATCAAGACTGCAAGTGTCGTTGTCTTCAATCCCCCAGCAGTTGATCCGGAGGTTCCGCCGATATACATTAACATCATCGTCATCATCAAACTGGCTTGACTCATTTGTCCGTAATCAATACTGAAAAAGCCAGCTGTTCTTGGGGTGACCGCTAAGAACAAATATTGAAAAAAGCGTTCAATGACAGAATCACCAGTGATCAACTGTGAATTTTTTTCGGTCAAAAAGAAGCCTACCGTTCCAAGAACAATCAAAACGATCATTGTGATCCATGCCAAGCGGCTATGTAAGGAACGTTTTTTGGATGCCCTATGCAGGAGATCGAACCAAACGAGAAAACCGAGACCGCCGGCGATAATCAAGAAACTGATGACCCCTAGCACAAACGGTTCATTCTGAAATCCGACCATACTGTTGCCAAACAAATCAAAACCAGCATTACAAAAGGCCGAAAACGCATGAAAAACACTATACCAGAGACCCTGGCGCCAACCAAAACGAGGAACAAAAGCAAAAGCCAGCAATACAGCCCCACTAACTTGGATCAAAAAGGCGATCCGAATAATGTACCATGCTAAATGGATTTCACCGGACATACGATCTAGATTCAAGGATTCTCGCAAAATCATCCGCGTACTAAGATGGACTCTTTTTCTTGCCAAAATGTAAAAGAAGACGGGAATCGACATGAAGCCGATTCCACCAATTTCAATCAATATCAACAAAATGCCTTGGCCCCAGATATTATAATGATCCACCACCGTTAAGGTAGAAAGACCCGTCACACAAATAGCTGAAGTAGCAGTAAACAGAGCATCTAAAAAGTTGGTACCTTCACCACTTTTGGTGACCGTAGGCAACATCAGTAAGCCTGTCCCTGCCAATATCAGTAAGAGAAACACTAGTGAGACGATTTGTGGAATTAAAAAGTGTTGATGTGCCAACTTTTTTTTCAAACGATCTCTTTTTTTCATTCTCATTTCCTTTGACCTTTTTCAAAAACGAATGTCTTAGTAATCCAAGTCTTTTGCTTTCGTTTTTCTCTTATCATACCATTTTATTTTGATTTATTCTTCACTTTGATCATTCTTGTTACATTCGCTCGTTCGTTTTCTTCTAACCGCATTTTGATCCCATATATGGCCTCTTCTAATTCAGGGATCGTCAAATATTCTAACGCATTGACCCGCCTGCGGGTTCGTTCGATTTCCCTTGCCATCAATTGACAGGTTTTTTCGATTTCTGTTAGAGCCAACAGCTTGGGCATAACGTCTGTAAAACGGGCGACGGCGTTATCTAAAGGAACATTGGAATTCAAAAATCCGTATTCGATCGGCGCTTGCATCACAGCATCATCATAGTCAAAATGCATGACCGGTACTTCTACACTCATGATATTTTTCGTTGATAATTCAAGGGAGACTTCAGTTGCAGGTAAAATAAACATTTCTTCAATGTATTTTTCATTGATTGTGGCATTGGCCAAGCGAAATGCCTTCATGGCATGTTGCAACTGCTCTTCCACATTTTTACGTAAATGATCATTTTTTTTGATTAATTCAATAAATTGACGCATGAGTTCATCTTGTTTATCTTTTAATAATTTATGGCCGCGTTTAGCTGTCGCCAATTGTTTACTGAGGCGCGACAGCTCCATGCGGGTTGGATTAACGTTTTTTTGCACCATTATTCTCCTCTTCCGGTAAATATTCCGCCAGTAACGCATCACTGATTCGCTTCAGTTCGACTTTTGGCAACATCGCCAATAATTCCCAGCCCAATTCCAAGGTTTCGATAATGGAGCGGTTGGTTCGATATCCTTGATTCAAGTATTCAATTTCGAAGCGTTCTGCAAATTTAGCATAGATTTTATCAACGTCTGACAAGGCCGATTCGCCTAAAACAACTGCTAATTCCTTGGATTGCTGTCCTTGCGCGTATGCAGAAAACAACTGGTTCATCGTTGCAGCATGGTCTTTACGTGTTTTGCCTTCGCCTGTCCCTTTATCTTTTAAGCGTGACAGCGATGACAAGACATCGATTGGCGGTTGAATGCCATTTTTATATAAATCCCGAGACAAGATGATTTGTCCTTCAGTGATATAGCCTGTTAAATCAGGAATTGGATGCGTTTTGTCATCTTCTGGCATAGTCAGAATCGGCAACTGCGTCACTGAACCTTTCAAGCCGCGAATTCGTCCGGCACGCTCATATAACGTTGACAAATTCGTGTAGAGATACCCTGGATACCCACGACGTCCCGGTACTTCACGGCGTGCAGAAGAGATCTCCCGTAAAGCTTCACAATAGTTGGTCATATCCGTCATGATCACCAAGACATGCATATCCTTTTCATAGGCCAAGTATTCAGCTGCCGTCAATGCCATTCGTGGGGTAGCGATCCGCTCGATCGCTGGATCATTTGCTAGATTCATAAAGACAACAGAATGGTCGATGGCGCCAGTTTGGCGAAAATCTTCCATAAAATATTCTGCTTCTTCAAAGGTAATCCCAATGCCGGCAAATACAACAGCAAATTCATCTTCCGAGTTTAGCACTTGTGCTTGACGGGCAATTTGAGAGGCCAATTCTTTATGAGGCAAACCAGAACCTGAAAAAATTGGTAGTTTTTGTCCCCGAACCAATGTGTTCAAATGGTCAATTGATGAAATCCCCGTTTGAATAAATTCATCAGGGTAATCTCGGGCTGCTGGATTAATGACTTCGCCGTTGATATCCATAAATTTTTCGGGAACGATCTCTACTCCACCGTCTTTGACCCGTCCTAAACCGTCAAAGACGCGCCCAATCATTTGCTCTGAAACGCCTAATTCCAAAGGATGCCCCAAAAAGCGGACCGCTGATTCGCGCAAGTTAATCCCTCCAGTCCCTTCAAAAATTTGGACTAATGCTTTGTCTTCTTGAATCTCAAGCACTTGGCCTTGTCGCATGTCTCCGTTTTGCATGCGGACTTCGATCAACTCTTCGTATTTGACACCAGAGACACGATCGACGGCCATCAATGGACCGACGACTTCTCCAATCGTTTTATA
The DNA here is from genome assembly GCF_001297065.1 of Enterococcus sp. RIT-PI-f. GTDB lineage: Bacteria > Bacillota > Bacilli > Lactobacillales > Enterococcaceae > Enterococcus_D. The sequence continues at coordinate 316,913 of NZ_LHOX01000011.1, forward strand.
TTCCTTGATCATCAGTACGGTCTCCTTTCTGTAAAATTTCTTTTATCGTTGCTTTGATTTCTTGATGCAAAGCAGAAATTTTGGCAAATTCACCTTCAGGCAAATACTTCATGCGTGCAACTTTGTCTCGTAGTTCTTCAATTCCTGAGTAGACTTCTGAAAGATACGCGCCTAGTGTTAACGCATCTTCGGCTTCTTTGTGGAGCAATAAGATCGTTTCTAGCATTTTGAACTGCTTTTCACGAGAGGTAAACGTATCGACATCGTCAAAAGCATTTTGCTGTAAGAAATCTTCTCTCAAGGACTTGGTCGTTTCCAGCAATAATTGATCTTTTTCTGATAAAGCGTCGATACCGACAAGACGAACGATCTCTGACAACTCAGATTCTTTTTGTAGCATCCGCATGGCTTCTGTTACTTGTTTGGACCAATCCACTTGCATTTGCTGATCCAAAAAGGCGCCAAGTTCGTTTTCATATAAAGAATAACTCTTCAACCAATCGATTGATGGAAAATGACGTTTTTGCGCTAATGTGGCATCTAAGCCCCAAAATACTTTAACGACCCGTAAAGTATTTTGAGTAACTGGTTCCGAAATGTCCCCACCAGATGGTGACACGGCGCTGATTGCAGTAATACTGCCTTCTTGATCAGAACCTAAGCAAATCGCTTTCCCAGAACGTTCATAATACTCTGCCAAACGGCTACCTAAATAAGCCGGATATCCTTCATCCCCAGGCATTTCCTCCAAACGACCAGACATTTCTCGCAGTGCTTCCGCCCAACGTGAGGTTGAATCCGCCATGATCGCCACTGAATAGCCCATGTCACGGAAGTACTCTGCAATGGTAATCCCCGTATAAATCGACGCTTCCCGAGCGGCTACTGGCATATTTGATGTATTGGCAATCAAAACGGTTCTAGCCATTAAAGATTCACCACTGCGAGGATCGATCAACTCTGGAAATTCGTTCATTACATCTGTCATTTCATTGCCGCGTTCCCCACAGCCAACATAGACAACCAAGTCGACATCCGCCCACTTGGCAATTTGATGCTGAACAACGGTCTTTCCCGCACCAAAAGGACCCGGAACGGCTGAAGCCCCGCCTTTAGCGATTGGAAAGAACGTGTCAATCACGCGCTGCCCTGTAATCATCGGTTCGATTGGATTCAGTTTTTGCTTCACTGGACGGCTATGACGAACCGGCCATTTTTGTAGCATCGTAAATGAACGTTCTCCTTTAGTCGTATCTAAGACATAAATCACTTCATCAATCGTATATTCCCCTGCATAAACAGCTTTGACTGTTCCTGAAACGCCATGAGGAACCATAATTTTGTGATCGATCAGTGGTGTTTCTTGCACAGTTCCGATAACCATTCCGGTACTAACCGCTGCACCCACTTCGACCATCGGTACAAAAGACCACTTTTTCTCATGATTCAACGCAGGCAATTGCACCCCGCGAGTCAAGAAGTTACTTTTGGTAACATCCATAAAGGTTTCCAATGGGCGTTGGATCCCATCAAACATTTGAGACATAATTCCGGGAGCCAATTCCACGGATAGCGGTTCACCAGTGGTTTCGACTGGTTCTCCGGGACCAATCCCTGAAGTTTCTTCGTAGACTTGGATCGAAGCGACGTCGCCGCGCATTTCGATGATTTCACCGACCACGCCTAAATCTCCTACATAACAGATATCTTCTAAACTTGCATGACCCATATTTTTGGCTAAAACCAATGGACCTGATACTTTAATAATTGTTCCTTTTTCCACAACATCGGCTCCTCTCTATAGTATGTTTTGTCCGACCGCTTTTTCAACATTATCTTGAATCATCCGTCTGCCGATTCCTCGGGAACCATCGTAATCAGGAATCAAGATGATCGCAGGTGTCATTTTTTGTTGGACCTTTGCTAATTCATCGGGAATCATCTCTGCACATTTTTCAGTCAGATAGATAATCGTACTACTCTTCATTAATTTTGCCAGTGCCTGCTTGACTTCTTTTTCTTCCGAGGCATAACAAACTTGGAACCCAAATAATTGAAAAGGAATGACGGATTCTTTCTCGCCGATCACACCGATTTTATGCGTCATAGCGCCGCATCCTTTCTCTGATTTGTCCTTCCGTAAAGCCGCTGCGTTTGCCTACCAGCAAGATACGCAGATTTTGCAGTTCCAAAATCTTAGCATTCAAAAATGCGAGTAAAGGTAGTGGTCCTAAAGCATCTATTTGGGCTGATGCAAAGCTTTCTGTAATCAAGTTGTCTTGTAAAAGCGCCAAGCCAGCGAAGTCGATCACTTGTTCATGAATGATTGGCCGCATCACTTCCTGATACTCACTTTCTAATAAGAACGTTATAAAGTCGCTATAGGACGCATCCGCAAACGCTAAAAATTCTTCTTTCGGGATACTGCCGACACTCACCAAGACCGCCTTCATAAAACTGCAGGATCGCTTTTGGCTCAGACAGCGAGCGGCGATGGTTATATTGGTTAAATCGATCATCTTAATGACGGCTTCTTGTAGTTCAGGTATATTAATTTTGTCTGCCAATCGCCGTTGTTCATGCAAATACCGGCGATCGTATATGATATCGATGCCTTGCAACACAGCGCCGCCTTCCAAGTATTCCCGAACCTCTTGAATTGTAGTCACGATTTTCTCAGGCAATACTTCTGATATGCCTGTTTTGATGGCGGTCCGGCATTCGTCGATCGTGTAAAAACCGTCTTCAACCAGTAGATGCGCATAATCCTTTCCAGTCACTGACTCTTTGGTCAAGACTTTCAGATTGTGGAAAGTAAAAGGCATCATATACAATCGGAGGATTTCTTGATTGGGAACCAGCTCGATCAATTCTTTGATTGTCTTTAACAATTCTTCATCAAGTGATATTTCGAATTGTTCGTGAAAATATGGATGCAAATAGCGTTGATAATGGGTCTGCTGCAGCACCGTTTCGACCACAGCAAAGTTTTTTGCCGTAATCATTTGTTCCACTTCTTGCGGCTTCAGTAAAGTCATTTCTTTCAGCCGAATGATGGGATTCAATTGATGATAGTTCCTCATGGATCAACCTCCTTTTTGTATGATCTGTAACCACCGTTCACGGGATTCTTTCTTGTATTCTTCAAGTAACACACGATAAGTAAAGTTGTATTGAATACCATTGTCATCCACCAAAAATCCAGCTTCTGACAATGGTGTTCCTACCTTGATTTGATACGGCAAGTCGGACTGACAAGCCGCGACCCAAGTATCATCTAAGTGGGCTGCTTGATCTAGACCCGCATGAAAGGTCAACGTGCCACTGATTGGCAGCCGCTCCAGCACATTTTCAACAAATGTCTGGAGCTCTTCTGGTGTCCAACCAATCATTTGTTGATAAGCTTGCTCAAAAAGTTGTGTCAGATATTCATTTTGCTTCACCATTTTTTGCTGCTTGGCGGCACTTGATTGGCGATTCAGGGCTTGCTGATAATTTTTTTCGACTTGCTTTTTTGCTTGCTGGGCACGAAGCTGCAAGTCCGACTCTTTCTTCGCCCAGTCACGTGCCATGGTTTCACTGATCCTAGCACGTTCAGCGGCAGCCAAACGTTCCCGTTTTATCTGCGCTTCTTGGTCTAGTTCAGCAATCATTTTGTCGATTGCATCCATACCTTCGCCCCCTTTAAATCGTTCCTAAAAGTAAGAAAGAAATAACAAAGCCTAAGATGGCATACATCTCAACCATTACTGAGAACATCACGCCTTTAAAGAAATGCTCTGGTTTTTTCGCTAAAATTTGAATCCCAGCTGCAGCGACCTTTCCTTGGGCCATTCCTGAGAATAAACCAGTAAAAGCAACTGGCAGTGATGCCATCAAATAAGCCATACCAGTCACTGTCGACATTTCACCACTTAAGCTGCCATAAATCATAAACGCAATAACGAATCCGTATAGACCTTGTGTCCCAGGAAGCAATTGTAAAATCAAAGCTTGTCCAAACTTCTCAGGCTGATTTGTCGTTAAAGCTGCCGCTGCTTCACCAGTTTGGCCCACACCTTTGGCTGAACCAATCCCAGAAAAGATCGTCGCAATCCCCATTCCAATAATTGCAAACACCATACCACCATTATTGTTAATCAAGTAATCAATCATTTATTGTCTCCTCCATTTTCTTTGTCAAAATCAACATATTTCTCACTTGGCGTAAAGGTTTCAAATTGACGTCCACCACCAGCGAAAAATTTGCCGAAAAATTCTACATATTGTAAACGAGCGGCATGCACATATGCACTCAGTAACGATAAAAAGATATTCAATGCTTGCAGTACAAGCAATAAGAGAATACCCACTGAAAAACGAGCAGCTGGCGGCAAATAGCCCACCAATAAGTTGAAGGCTGCTGCAATACTCCCACCGGAGATCCCTAAGGCCATCAAGCGACTGTAGCTGACAAAGTCACCGATGTAACTCGTCACACCGTACAACTCGTACAACCCTAGAAAGAAGCCGCCCACTTTGGTTTTCCCTTTAAGAATCGGTACCACGATAATCAATAAGGCACTAAAGCCCGCTAAAATCAAGCCGACAGTGGTTAATGCAGGGACATCAATCAAAAGATTGCCTGCGGCTGCCACTAGCAGACCACTCAAAAGTCCTAGCCACGCAAAGCCTTCGTTTACTGCACCTAAAAGATCCTTTTTGCGGATGTTTTCTTTAGCCGCCAAATAAAGACCTGTAAACAGTTGGATACCACCAAAAATCATCGATAGACCAAAGATTGCCATAAAATCTTCGGCGGGCGATAAAAGCTGGAAAGGCAATGTAGCACCAAAAAACGAGCCGTAGATTGCACCCCAAATCATGGTTGGTACAGACAATATCTGGAACAATTTCAGAAATCGTTTGGTTCCTTTTGGCAAACGTAAGGCATACAGCCCAATCGTTGTCGCTACAGCCATCAATGCACCATAACCTAAATCAGCCACCATCATCCCAAAGAAAACATAATAGAAAGGCGTCATCCAAGGGGTTGGATCAATTTCATCGTATTTCGGCAAACTATACATTTCCGTCAGCATTTCAAAGGGTTGTATAAATGAAGCATTTTTTAACTTCGTTGGTACTTGATTGGCAGCAATCTCGTCTGCCGTTGGTTCTTCAAATGAATAGTAAATCTCATTGGCAAAGGATTCTTGGACCATTTCTGCCACTAACGGTTGATCCTTTTCTGCAATCCACCCGCGCATGAGCGAAAATGTCTGACCTGCCGCTAGACGTTGTTGCATCATTGCACGATTCTCACGAGTCAAAAACAGTTCTTCCGCTTGCTGCAACAGGATCAGCCGTTGTTTGTGCTGACTGATTTCTGTAATCAGTTCTTTGCGCTGCTGCGTCAAGGAAGTCAACGCTTGTTTCGCGTTTTGTAAAACCACTTTTGGTGATTCTGATGTTAGGCCAGTTTCTTTCTTCACCCCAAAACGGTGAAACAATTGGAAAACTTGCGCCTCGGTCGTTGCTAAAAAAAGACAGCTGAAATTAACTTTCTTCTGATCAGAATAGATGACTTCTATATGAACATCTTCCAATTGACGCAAAGCTTCAGCTAGATCTTCCCAGCGTGGTTCTTCAACACTACCTGCAAAAAAACACGTATGTGTAGGTGCTTCAATTTCTAGTGGCACGTCAAGATTTTGCCACTGTGTCGCCCAATCTTCTGCCTGAGTCGCTGCTTCGATCGCTTCAATCGTCTCTAACCAGCGCTCCTGCAAATTCTCAACTTGACCTAGTTCTGTTAAAGCTGCTGCTTCATCGAAGCTTGTTTCAAAGTCCGACAGCCGCAAGGCAGCCCGCCGCCACTCCGTGCTTTTTTTCGCATCGCCAGTTTGACGAATAAAGCGGATTGCTTCTTGTAGACGACGAATCAGTGTCTGATGAGAAGTACTTTCTGGCGTTGTACCTGCAAAAAATTCCTGCAACCAAGTTTCGTTGGCTTCTTTCTCAAATACATTCTCGATTTCAACAAACTGCATCGCTTGCAACTTCGTCAACAAACTTTCTTGGTAGCGTTTCGGGGTGATCAACGTTAATTTATTTAGTTTGGTTACTGCCATAAGTCCCGATCACTCCTTCAACGATCTGTTGAATCGCTTGCTCTTGGAAGCTTTGCATATTTTTTTGGTAACGATCTAAAACTTGCTGATTTTCTTCTGCCAGCCGTTGCTTTTGTGCTTCCAGCGACTGGTGTAACTGCTCTTCGACTGCGACTTGTTCTTGTGCAAGTGCCTCTTCCAAAGCGGCAGCCCGTTTTTGCAATTCTTGTTGTTGCTGCGCTTCTTCCAATTGTAGCGCTTTTTTCAAAGCGATCAATTGCTGTTCATTGGCTTCTTCTGCTTCTCGTAAACGAGTCAAAGCTTCTCTCATTAATTCCCCTCCTATAATCATGTGTATATTCAACTGAAAAACAAACAAAAAAGCATACCTCGCGAAGAAGTATGCTTATAACAAAAAAAGGCCAGCATTCCTCCAAGAATGTTCGCCTCACCCCTTGGCAAACCTGATCCTTGAAACACCGAAATGCTCAACCTTTGTGTCTTCAATTTTTTGATACAATATATATTCTAACAAAAATAATCCCAATCATCAATAGATAAGTGCAATTATTTTCATCTCTCATCACTAGACCACTCTACACTTCGCCAATCAGCGGCAACATTCACTCTAAACTCTATATATTAACATTCTTTACCCCTAAATTATTCTTTCAAAAGATTCGAAAGAATTGGAGACGACTAATTATATAACCATTGTCTTATCGGATGATCAGAAAAATATGTGTGAATCTCTGAGAAATCAATCGCCAACCTGCGATTGCGATGGGACACATTGCAGAAAAAATATATTAGCTATAGGATTTATTGGCGTTTTATTAGACCGTAGTTATTTTATACATACTAAAAAGCATCTAATTTCATTGCCCATATTTTCCGGTTTAGCCACCTCACAAATGTTACTTAATACGACTATAACAGATGATAAGTCACATTTAAAAAAGCTATAGAAAAAAATCGCTAAAAGAAAAATAATTTTCTCTTAGAGCCTCTAAGGATAGAGCAATTTTATCGAATGTGACAGAATCGGATTGTGTCACATTGATTTCAAAAGATTTACATAGAACCTTCAAACTATTAAACTAGCGAAAAGGCATTAAAATTAATTTAAAAATTTCATTTGTCAAATTAAGTTAGACAAATCATCTGGTTTTATATTTCTCAAAAATATTTCCATCGGTGTTTGATACTTTAGAGATTTTCTTGGGATGTGATTTCGTTTGGAAGCAACAGCTTGAATAAATGATTCTGATACTTCATTGAAGT
>NZ_LHOX01000017.1 GCF_001297065.1 Enterococcus sp. RIT-PI-f
TCTTAGAGGAAAGCATTGTTATAGCGAAATAATTTTTACTGGTTTTTCGATAAAGCTTTCTTCCAAAAGATATTTTAATAATAACGAAACAAAAGATGTTAAATAAAAGAAAGCTAAGCACTACTGCTAAAATATACATCTCTCGATTAATAGTTAGGATTGGGAAATTATATATTGTCTGATTCATGTCCATCACATAAGGGATCGCTTGATGACCTAAACAAATTCCAACTAATAAAGCTATATTTACAATAAACAAGATATCTGTTAGATAATGGTTAGCAATCTCCTTGTTAGAAAAACCTAAGTAAGATAAAGTTAATATATTCTTTTCTTCTTTTCTCTTTTCTTCTAGAAAATAAATTAGAATAAGTATAATTGTTATCACACAAAAAATACTCACTATCAAAATAGAAAGCTGCTGTGGAGATTCGGCATCACCTAGAACTTGTTGGACGCGAGAATTATTTAATGTGTCTCGCAAAAAATGCGGGGAAAATTGATCGACAACTTCTTCCAAAGAAATATCTGAGCCATAAGCATAATACGATGTACTCCCATTTAAAAAGTATTTATTGAACGCTTCTTCTGATACATAAGCAACACCAAAAGCTAAGGGATTAGGCTGCAAAACTAATTCACTCTTTTTGGTCATAACATAATCAGGGGAAATTGCTGTTCCAATAATTTCAAAAAGTTCTCCCATTAGTTCTATCTCATTATGTAAAGACCATCCATTTGCCTGTAAATAATTTTTATCCAGCAAAATTTGTTTATCAGACGAAATATCTGCTCCAGTTGTTACTTGATATTGATTTAAATGAGTGGTTTCTTTGAATACACGTAGGGTTTGATCATTTATTACAATGTCTCGGTAGACTATTTTCTCAACTCTTAAATCGTTATTGATCTGATCACTAATAAAGTATCCTTGCTCCAATCGGTTGGTTTTATTAAATTGGTGAAGTGAACTAAGAACACTACTAGTTCCAACAAAATAGCCTATAAACAGACTAGTAGTAATAGTAACTAAAATAAAAATGGCCAAAAGTTTTGGACCATTTTTTCTCATCCTACGAATAATTCTTTTACGTTGCTTAGTATTCACCATGGAATTTCCTCCACAGATTTTGGTGTTTCATTAACAAAATAGCTTTTAATTGTACCATCGTGCAAAGTAATAACGCAATCTGAAAGCTGTTCAATTAAAGGGTTATGTGTCACCATTACAATGGTGACATTATTTTCTCTTACCACTTCCTTGAAAGTTTTTACCACTTCAATTGAAGATTTTGTGTCTAATGCGCCAGTCGGCTCATCACAGAAAATAACTTTACTCCCCTTTAATAAAGCTCTTAGGATAGCTGCTTTTTGTTGTTGTCCGCCAGAACATTCAGCTGGAAACTTGTACAAGATTTCTTCAATACCCCATTTTTGAATCAATCCTTCTATTTGTGGTGTTAATACATGTTCAAAAGCAATATTTTCAACGATCTTCAAATCATCGATTAAGTTGTATTCTTGAAAAACAAAGCTCAACTGTTTTCTTCGAATTGCTAAATTGGCTTTCTCACTTAAATGTGATAATTTTTCACCAAAAAAAATGACCTCACCTGACGAAATTTTTTCAATTCCTGAAAGACATTTTAAGAAAGTTGTTTTTCCTGATCCAGATGGTCCAACAACTGTTGTCCATTTTCCTGTATCAATCTCACAAGTAATCCCATTAAGAACCGAATGATTATTTTCTTTAACTTCACCATAAAATTTATGCAGACTTTCCACTTGAATCATCCAATTCCCCCTTTCCTTTTTTTGATAGACAAAAATAGAATGAATAAAAATTATTATCGGCAGGATAGATTTGTCTAATACAGAAGCCTGTTTCTGAAAGAAGTAAAAGAAATTCAGGAAACCTTACTGCATTTTTAAAAACCATTAAACTTTCATTTAATAAAACTTCTGCATATAGAATATTTTGACTTATCGAAAATTTATATTTATCAACGTAATTCCAATTAGAATATTGCTTTGCTATTTCAATTTGAATAGACTCTATGTGAGGAAAGTACTGACAAAATACTATTTGTCCCGAATCATCTAGCAAATAATATAGTTTTTCAAATAAACCTTTTTGTTCTTTGTGAGAAAGATAAAATAGCATATAACTCATATTCACTAAATCAAATCTTTCATTCAACTCAATGTCCATCACATCTCCTTGGATGATCCGAATATTGGGAAATTCACTGTATTTGTTTTTAATGTGCTCACAGACTATCTCTTGTTTTTCAATACCAACAATATTTGTAAATCTATTATTAATTATGAAATAGTCTATAAAGTTTCCGTTTCCACAACCAACATCTAAAATTCTTTGTGATATGCAATCCTTAAGTGCTAAAGCATAGTTTTTTGAATTGAAAAGTGAAAATGCTTCTTCTCCAAGATCTGAATAGAAGTCATCTGATAGGGAGGCCTCTGTTTTATTTAATAATGATATATTTTCCAATTCAATAATATATCTAATCAAAAATTTAATATATCTGCTAATAGGGGTTTTGAATAACTCCGGTTGACTTAATAAATCTTTTACATAATGATAATCTTGCCAAATACTACTCAACTTTCTATTTTTACCTACATAGATTTCTTTTAATTTAATTCTCGAATAAATTTCGCTACTCTCCTCCAACATCTCCAGATTTCTTAGCAAGTCTAAATATGCATGATATATTCTGTTTTCTTTCAGTAAACTCAGATCAATCTCTGATCCTAGAATCTCATTCTCGTAAATTTTTATACACACTATACATATAAAATTTTTCATTCTTGCATATAATCCGTATTCAAACATATAGCGACCATTTATGTCATACTTTGACAAAAATTTTAATACTGCCGAAAATCTAGTAAATCTTTTACTTTTTAGTCTTTTATTACAATTATCAATTTGTTCTTGGGTAATCTCCATTAGTTATCTCCTGAAAGCCTTATTTATTTTCAATACACAGTCTTTTTTTTACTATATCTATAGCATTTAATGTATGATTTATCTCATTTACAGTATGATCCGTACTCATGAAAAACCTTAACCTTGATTCGTTTTCTTTTACAGCTGGATAGACAATCGGCATAACATTAATTCCTTGTTCGTATAGTAATTGATACGCTAAAAGGGTCTTAGAAGAATTTCCGATTATCCATGGAATAATTGGGGTATCCTTACTTAATCCTGTGTCAATACCCAATTTTTTACAACCTTCTAAAAAAACAAATGAATTTTTTGCTAGTTTTTCTATGAGATCATGGCTCTTCTCAAACACTTTTATTGATTCTAACGCTGCTGCAGTATTCGCAGGACTAATACCACAGCTAAACACAAATCCTCCCATGTTATATCTTAAATAATCTATAAAATCTTGACTTCCAGCTATGTAGCCACCACAACTACTTGCTGATTTACTCAGTGTCCCCATAAATATATCGATTTCTTCAGAAGATATACCATAATAACTAGCAACTCCACGACCATGATCCCCAATTGTTCCAAACGAATGCGCTTCATCCACCATTAAAATTGCATCAAACTTCTTTTTTATTTTAATTAATTCTGGAAGATTGCATATATCACCATCCATGGAATATATCCCTTCAACAACTATCATTACTCTATTATATTTTCCTCTTAGCATTGACAACTCTTTTTCAAGGCTTTTCATGTCATTATGCTTAAATGGTTTCCTTTTAGCTCCAGAAAATATTGCTCCTTGTACTATGCTATTATGCGCTAATGAATCGTGTAGAATTAGGTCTCCTTTTCTCATAATTGTTGTAATGACATTGATATTCGTTCCATGACCGCTTACTTGTACTAAAGCGTCATCTACTGCTAAAAATGAGGCAATTTTCTTTTCTAATTTGCCATGCAAGCTAATCTCACCACAAAGCAACCTACTTCCAGAAACAGAAGTTCCATATTGTTCAATAGCTTGTTTAGCGCTACTTGCAACATCCGATTGCCCGTTTAATCCTAAATAATTATATGTTGAATAGTTTATATATTTTTTGTCATCAATAGAAATTACATTTTTAGCTACACTTTGATTTTGTTTAAAATATGGCACCTTTTCTTTCATCTGCTTATAATAAGTTGAAAAATTTCTAATTTCCTCAAAATCACTCAGTAGGCTGATTACCTTATTACTAGGCTCTTTCACTTCATAATCTAAGAGTTTAAATAATTCATTTACTGTGATATCACTTTTAAGCTTCTGAATCGAAAAACCTTCTAAGTTAACACCTCCCACAGTATTTCGTATTGTCTGATATAAATCCATCATCATAATAGAGTCAAATCCCAAGTCGGCTACAAGATAAGAATCTTCTTCAAATTGTTCTTTTTCATAGCCAGAAATATCAGAAATAATAGTAATAATTTGTTTTCTCATAGTTAAATCCCCTTTAAATACATCGTCTATCTTTAATATCTGTAAATTATATACTTAGAAAAATTGACATATAGTAGGAACTTTTCACTTCAAAAAATCAGCTAATAATAACTACTCACTCTTTTGAACTTTAATCCAACACTTCTCTTTGCTTAGCAAAGTAAACTTTCCGATCAAAACTAACCCAGCTATGATCATAATTTTTAATTTCATATACAATTCCTCCAAATTTTTCTGGTTGCCCCATATAAATTAAAACCTTAAACTAATCAATATTTTTTAATGCCTCGACCAAATCTATTTTTTTAATTCGTTGACTAACAAAAATTGTTGTACTTAAAGAGCAAATCCATACAATAGAAGTAGCAATCAACACATTAGGTAGGTAAATATATGGCTGATAATCAATATGAATAGTTGAAAATGTTTGAACGTACTGTGTTAGAAACCAACTCCCTGCTGGAATACCTACGCACCAGCCAATGAGGGTTGTGAAGATGTTTTCGATCATTGTGATTCTTCTTAACTCCCTATTCGTCATACCTAGCACATTCAATGTCGTATAGTCCCGCATACGTTCAACAAAATTTAAAGTGCCTAAATTATATAAAACGACAACAACTAATAATATTGCAAAAGCAATAATCATCGAAAAAATACCTTGTAAGCTTTCCACAAAATCATAGGCATTTTGTTTTTGATCTGCAATTGAAATTGTTGAAACAATATCAGTGTTTTCTTCAACCTCTGAGAAATCTAACAAGCGATCTATTAATAGTGTTTGAGGTTTGAAACTTCCTCCTGCCTTTTCCCAAGTCTCTTTAAAAATGTATGCTCCTTGATTTGTTTCACTTGAAATAATTCCCGTAACTTCAAATGTAAAGGAATGTTCATGGAAGGCCGGATAGACAGAAACAGTATCCCCTTTTTTAATTTTTGCTCTTTCAGCAAAACCCTCAGTTACATAAAAACCGCCAACAGAAATTAAATCACCATCGGTTGTTTGCATATGGATAAATTCCCCCTCTTCAATTACCATCAAAAGGCGATTATAGCCATCATCTGGTGAAAATCGACTAGGTATCGTTTGTATCCATTGCCCAAATAGCTCACTTTTAAGGGTCCGGTAGTTGCTTGTGTTAATCCTTTGTTCGTATGTGAAATCTTGCGTATAAGCTTTTTCAACTAAATAATTGATTGATGTTGGCATACCCAAACCCGCAGTTATTAGCATCATGCCTCCAGCAACCCCAATAATTCCCATTAAAATGCGTATTTTATTTATTGCCGCATCTCTGATTCCCCAACGATTTTCATAATTTAGCTTGCTCCAAATATAATCGGACCGCTCAAGGAATGTACGTGAACCTTTTTTTTCACTCGTTCCTCTGAGAAAGTGCACAGGCAAACTTATTCTAGCTTCACGTGAAGCTAAAAATGCTGATGATACACAGACAAGTAGTACAAGACCACAGATAACCAGAGAAAAATAATTATATGAAATTTTCCAATGAGGCAACGACAACATATTCTTTTGTGTTTCTAACACAAAACTCGATAGCATGGGAGCAATCACCAATCCGCAAGTAATACCAATTCCACCAACGAGTAAGCCAAAACTACTATAATGGAAGCCAATCTTTTGACTAGAAAATCCCAAGGCTTGTAAAACTGCAATTTCTTTCGTTTGAGTTTCAATAAGTCTTTTTATTGTTGTGTACATTGCCAAAATAGCCAGTAAAATAAATATAAATGAGAACATATAAGAAAGATTTCTTATCTGATTCACCCTTCCTAACGCTTCTGATACTTCACTGAGTGTAGACCGATTGTAGTAACCTCCATGCCGTTCTCCCATAATCGACTCAGCACTGAGTCGGACATCCTCGCTATCTCCAATGATTTCAATTACACCTGGTAGACCTGACAAATCAAGAGTTTCTTCCCAAGTTGCTAGTGAGATAAGTCCATAACCAACCTCTTCATTATTAGGTGCAATAAATTCTTGGGTTCCTGTGAAATAAATTTTATCTGTTGAAAGAATAAATCCTTCAACAACCAAAACCACCTCTCTATTTCCTAACATTACACGTAGCTCTTGATTTAATTGTAGATCGTTTGCTTCTGCATATCCTTTGTTTATCCATATTCCACCAACTTGTTTATGAAATGTTTTCCCACGAACAATATATGGTGATGAAGGTGAATTTTCATCATAAGTACTAAGTGAGAGCGAGCGCTGCATAGCATTATTTGAAATATCTTTCACATCAATAATATGTTTTGCATACACAGTCTGTACCCCTGAAATATTTTCAAAAGCCTTTATATCTGCATCACTAAATCCAGTGCTATAAACCCAAGCGTCTGCCAAACCATTTTCTGATATAAAATTTGTTAAACTAACATCCAGACCTCCCCAAACCCCCTGTAAACCTACAAATACTAATATGCTGAGAAACGCCATCAAAAAAACAGAAAAAAACTGCAATCCATTTTTTCTAAGATCACGCAACAGCTTTAAATTTAAGTATTTCACACTGCCCCCTCCTGTTTCAGCCTTTGAGGTGGATCATTCTTAACAACGGACACAACTTTTCCATCGTGTAATCGAATCACTTTATCTGCCATCTTGGCAAATTCTGCATTATGTGTAACCATGACAACAGCTCTGTCTAATTTTTCTGAAGCTTGCTTTAACAAAAGTAAAATCTTATTTCCTGTGTAAGAGTCTAATGCACCCGTTGGCTCATCACATAGCAATAAATGAGGCTCTTTCGCTAATGCTCGTGCAATCGAAACTCTTTGCATTTCACCACCAGATAATTGGCTTGGAAAGTTGAACTTTCGATGGTTTAATCCAACTTCATTTAAGTAATAGTCCGCCTTCATTTTAGTATGTGTAAGCTGTGCTGCAATCCCAACATTCTCTAATGCGGTCAAACTGGGAATCAAATTATAGAACTGGAAGACAAAGCCAACAGTTTCCCGACGAAATGTGCATAACTCCTCTTTAGAAAGTTGGCTAATTTCTCTATCATCCACTAATAACGCACCCTGGCTAGGTTGATCCATCCCACCTAATATATTTAATAGCGTACTTTTTCCTGATCCAGACGGTCCAAGAATTATCGTAAATTCACCTTTTTCTATTGTTACACTCACATTGTTTAGCGCAATAATTTTTTGAGATTGCTCCCCATAAAACTTACTAACATTTTTTAATTCAATCATCATTTTCTCCTAGAATTCTGTCATAATCTTAATCTTCTCTTTTACTGTTGGTTCACTATATTGTTCGATAATTTTCTTTGACACAGATTCTCGATTCTCTTTGATTCTCAATTCGGCTAATAAAACCGCCTCTTTAATAGGCATAACTAGCGGTAGTTGGTAATGATCAACAATTTGCATTACTCTACTTTCCTGATTCCCAGTAATGAAACAGGGTTCTAAATGAATCGCTTGAAATGAATCAATTAAATGTTGATCTGATAATTGTCTATACCGCTCTGAAACAGGACGATGTCCATCTGAATCCATTTCAAATTCAATAGGAAGATGAGCAACATCTGTGTACCATTCTTTGGCGTGTAGATTTACAACCTGTCCATATGCTGTCATATATTTTCTGAAAAATCGGCGTGATGGAAATCCCAAAACAGCTTTGACTAGTTGGTGAACAATAGCTGCTCCAGGATTTATACCGATTTTCATTCTTACTGTGCCATAAATCCACTCATTCAATACTGAACCATCAGAAATAAAGCTTCTTCCTTCACCATATGCGATTGATTCTGCTCGAACTCTTTCCTCCATCCTTTTTAATCCGAGAGCCATCAGTTCTGTTGCTGACATATCTTGGAAACGTCTGCTAGGATATAAAGTTGTCAATATCTCTCTTGCAGATAAAGCATTAATCAGAGGAATCCCAGTTGCTATCGACAACGCGGTAGCTGTTGTTGTTTTACCAGTTGAATAAGTTCCTGAAATAACTAATCTTATTTCTCTATCCATATGTTTTCCCTTCTGTTATAGTTTGACGTGCCTTGTAAGGTAACTTATGTGCTACTTTGCCCATAAACCTAATGTTATGACAATTTGTATGTCCAGACATTTTAAATGTTCTCCATTCTTCAGCTTGCATTGTAATCAGTTTTACTTCATCTATTTTTCCTTGAACCGTCAATGGATCTGATTCTGGAAGATAGGGATCAACAATTTCTGCTTTAACTGTCCTCATCCATAAATTATTTGTTTCATTTCTATCTACCATATCAAAACGATAAGCAGCGACTTGTGATAACTGAGAAAAAACAATTAACCATTCAATCAATGAAAGCGCCCCCTCATGTTGACTTTGTATACCTGAGAAGTTGAGATTATTGATTGGTGTTCTGTTTATTCGTCCAAAAATTTCTAGCTTTTCATTTAACTGAATATCCAATATATCGTGAAAAGACTGTTTCAAATGATTGGAAACATAACAATTTTTATCGCTATTCTTTTTAGATGCTGAATCCACAGGTATTTTTTCTTTTAGACTAATATTGATTTTCATTCCTTGAATATTGATTAAAAATGCGTAACATTTATTCACCCGATCAATAAGAGAATTTTTTATTGAAATGACGATTTGATCAATGTTTTCAATTGGAGTTGTAGCCGACTTAATCTCAAAACTTGTTAATAGTAATGTTTCGACAGGAACAGTAGAATTATTCTTCTCAAGATAAATCTCTGCAGCTAACATTGCAAAAATCAATCCATCTACTGTGGATAAATGTGGTGTTAAATTAACCCCTGATTTTTCCGACCAAATACTCTCTTGCTGGATTCTGCCAATAATGTGAAAATTTGGTGGTTTTTCTGTTATTTCACACCTTATTATTTGATAGACTGTTCCTTTGTGACCATAGCCAAAATAACGATTTTTGGCTTTACCTAAAATTTGATCAATACCAACCATTTAATCCTCCCCTTACTTTTAATAATTCACTTTTTCTTGACTCTAATTATCAAAAAATGGGCAAAAAAAAACATCGGTATTTTCCGAATGTTTTTTTGCGGTAATCCTCATTTCACTAAGTTTAACCTGATTCCTTCTCTAACTGCACCAATCCTGGTATTGACGGACAATTTGTTACATATCGTTGCTACATGTGTTTCGACGGTACGTCGGCTAATATATAATTGCTTAGCAATTTTTTCGTTCGTCATTTCATTAGCTACTAAATTCAATACTTCGATTTCGATAGACGTTAAAAGACGCTGTTCCTCCCGTTTGAGTAAATGTACAGGTAAGATGGTGTTTCCATTTGAGATTGTCATGACAGCATGAATCAATTCATCATAAGAAGCCTCTTTTCTTAAAAAAGCATTTACCCCCAACTCAATTGCCCGTTGGTGAATCAACTCGTCATAAAAACCGGAAATAAGTAAAAGTTTAGGTACTTGTGTAATTTCTTTTTGGATTGTAGGAATTAAATCAAAAGCATGACAATCTTTTAACATCATATCCATTACAATCACATCTATTGGTTGATGTTTTAGGCAAAGAAAAAAATCTTTTACATTGTTATATGCTCCGACAACCTCAAATGCGCTTTCTCTTTGTAAGGAATTTCGTAAACCTTCAAGTACCAATTGATGATCATCTAAAAGTACGATGTTTATCTTCATTATTAAGTCTCCTCGAATTTTTCTTTTGGTATCTTTAAACGAATTATTGTTGGCATTTCCTGATATTCCAATGTACCACTTAACAGAAGTAGTTTTTCTTTGATAATATTCAGCCCAAAATGTAGCTCCATATCAACTTTAGTTTTTGTAAAAACACCGTTATCAATTACTTCGAAAGAAAAAAACGAGTTGTCAGAATAACAAGTAATAATTATTTCTGTAGCCATTCCATGAAGAATACTGTTGTTTACTAATTCTCTTATTGACCTTAATATAAAATTGTTAATTTCAGCAGACTCTGTATGTATGGATTTATCAAAAACAAACTGAATAAACACAGAATGTTTTTGTTGGGTTTGGGTAA
Source organism: Enterococcus sp. RIT-PI-f (assembly GCF_001297065.1). Classification (GTDB taxonomy): domain Bacteria; phylum Bacillota; class Bacilli; order Lactobacillales; family Enterococcaceae; genus Enterococcus_D. The sequence goes on from NZ_LHOX01000017.1 coordinate 10,498, forward strand.
TCAAAGAGCTTAATGTTCTCTCTAGTCCAATTTCTTTAAGTAAGAGTGGATAGATATCTGAGCACAACTCTCGAAGCTGATAGATTAAACCATCTAAATGCTGAATGATTTCTTTTTTTGCGATTATATCAGTTGGATTCTGTTCAATTTCTCTCAGTGTATGAATGGTATCCTGAATGATACTATCATGAATAAAAGTTGAGATATTCTCTCTCTCATTTTCAACTGCTATAAATAAACTCAGTGACTCTGAGACAATATTCCTCCGACTGAGCAAAACAAAAATTTCTTCAAGTAAGGGAAAAAATGCGTATAACAACAACAATAAGTAACCTAAGATAATTGACTGTGGAACATAATTTGTCAGATATATTGCTAAGAACGCGATAGTTGACAGAAATACTGAAAATAAAAGATAAATAGTTGTTCTACTCACACGATAACGAAATTTAATTACTCCCCTTATTGTAAACATATGAAAAATACTGAGCAAAGGTAATAATGAGAAAATAACTACTGAATAGTATGGCGCTATCCATACCCTTGGATATATATATAATAAAATTAAAGGCAATGTACTAATCAAACTGACCAATGGAATATTGGTCTTATATTCTTTCATGTTCTTTGAACCTTTAACAGATTGGTATCCTAATTGAGCGAGTAAAATTAATAACACAATAGTAAAAATATCTAACGCCAGATATTCGGACAACCAGTACGGAAGTTTAAAAGGTATCGCCAGTAATGCTAAGGAAATGTTCAAGGTGAAAAAAAGTCCTAAAAAGGTAATTAGGTTCTTATTCGATTGATTACTATATTCAGCATCAAAGTACGTTTGAAGACAAATAGGAAATGATGAAAGCGCAGAAATAATAATTAATCTCCCAAAACTATTGCCAATACTTGAAGGAAAAATTGCTAAGATAAGAAACATAACGTTAACAAGAAAGACACAAAAAATTCTTGATTTTCGAGACACTAATTGTTTACGATAAAAGTAAATCAAAAATATCATCAAAATAACACTTACAGAATAAAGAATAAGAAACGCTTTTTCAAAAAAAATATCAGCGTCAAACTGAATAACGATTGATTTACCATCTCTTTCTAAATGAAGTTCTTTTGCTTGTTCGACAATTAACCATTTATTTAAAATGTGATTGTCATCTGCTAAGTCATTATCAATTAATACAACTTTATCCCCTACCTCGATGTCCTCGTTTAACGCAGCTCCTCCCCCATGGATTCTCTTAACGATCCAGTCATCTTCATTTTTTTGAGCACGAATTCCCAAATAAGTAGTTTGATTAGAAAACACAAAAAAGTACACACTTATAACAATGAATATTAGAATGATTATCAGACTTGAACTATGCCAAATATTTGATTCTTTTGTCATTGATCATTTCCCATGGAATCAACTATACAAGCAATTATGTATAAACTAAACATTTCAATAATATTTAGCCACTATCGCACATTCAATGCATCATGCATATAGTGACAAGCATTAGTCTATCCCTACTTGCTAGCTCAAATACTCTTCCATCCCTTTCCTAGATTGTATTACTTGAGTTGTCAATAGAATAATTTGAAAGCTTTTGTATAATCTCATGTGTACTTACTCAATATAATCATTAGATTCGTATTGAATTGTTGAAACATTTTGCATCTTAAGAATTCATTTGATAAATATCAGATTAGTTATATAGAATATATTTGTTCGTTACTTGACAACAAATTTAAAAATCAAAGAAAAACAGGAGAATCCTTCACTCCAATATTATCATATTTACAAAAAAAATATATCATTTTTCTTTTTTAAAGATTAAAAAAGGAAAATCGGGTCAGAGTCCTTTTTTTTCATACTCACATAAGGATCAAGTACGCCCTGATTTTCCGGCTGATTTGTCAAGTTGAGAATATTGATTTCATCCGCAGTCTCTGGCAAGGTTCCTTTCCAGCTACCACGCTCTCCTTTTAGATTAAAAATCTCAGCTTGCCCACCGAGTAAACCAAAGAATGCAATTGCCAAATCATTGGTAATTGAACCTTTTACCTCTTGTGAGGTCAATGCGGTTTTCAGGTATATATTGCGTCCCGTTTCTACATTATAGCCAAGCTATAATCCCTCCAATTATCCTAGCATTTCGGTAGTTCCAAAACCAAGTCCAGCGAGAAAGTCAGAAGTAACATACTGGATATAGTCATTCATATAGCATTTGATTGGGGGCAAGAATTATTCATGTAAGCCCATCAGGTCGCCAAAAGGACGGACTAGTTTTACATTGGTATCACCATAAAAATCGAACACTTCATCACAACGACGTTTTAGTTCATCTATGGATTCCAAAGCTTTCAAAATATTGGCATTCGTCTCTTTAACAGATTGATACGCATGGTTGTCTAAATCTTTTAATTTCTTTTTCTTATTACGAACGTTAGCTAGTACTTTTTTATTAGTTACACTTTCTACATTCATACTCTTGTCGATGAAGAAAGTAAATTGTTGTTGCTGGTAATAAAAAAGTTCTGAGGAAGGAAACTCCATCTCCCCCACAATCGTATTGATTGCTAAATGCGTTTCATCCGATTCATGATTTTCATCTTCCTTTCATAAGGAGCAAGGCTTTTCTTTAGTCAAACAACGACTGGGACCTAATAAGTTGTAGTGTTTCACCAAAGATTCCGACTTCAGCTTTTTCTTTGGCAACTGAAATTCGTACTCTTCAAATGGTGTACCCCTTACGCCATAGATATGTTCAATAAAATATGTGAAATCACTCGGTGTTACTCGTCTGACCTTAAATCTCCGAGCTAATTTACTTTCCATTAATTTTTCAAGCTTAGAATAGCGGTGAATTTCTTCATTGGATAAGGAAACAAAATCACCAATCAAACTATGATTCACACCATAGACAAACTCTTGAAATCCAGACAAAAAAGATTTTTTCAGACTTTTCAGATTGACTTCCTCATCTGTGGCAATCAGTTTGAAACCAATAAAAAAGCGATAATCAATCTGACTATCGCCAATCATAGATACTAAAGCATCTGTCTGTAAATCAATTCGTTGTTCAGCTACTTCTTTTAACCGACCTGTAATTTCCTTTTTCGATCACTCTTGCGTAGCTCGGATGCTACTTTCCGTGGCAATTTGTAAGGCATGGATCTTACCTTCACGATTTTGGGCAATAAATTGGCGAAAATTATCAGGCACTTGATATTTCTGTTCGGGAGATAAGAAGGAATAGTTATAGGGTACTAGTTCGTAGTAGGCAAAACATTCTCCCTCTTGATTAAAGACAAGATTATTTTCAATATACTTAATCGGGTACATAGTTCAAACTCCTCACTAAGGTGATAGGTTCATCCCATCGTTTCTTCTGTTCTTTGATTTTCTTTCCTGCAAAAGTGACCTTAAACCGCAAGTGATAACTGATAAAAGATCGTAAAAATCCCAATGGTTTCTTGCCATCGAAGGTCTTTTGTGACATAAACCAAGTAACCACCACTGGTATTCCTAAGTATTTAAAAAAAGCCCCCTCTATCATAGATAGTGGAGGCACCTGAGCAAATACGATGATAAACAGTAAAGATAGAACGAACCAAGCCATTTGGTTGAAGGTCACAGGAAAAGGCAGCTGAAAGTCATTGATTGCGTAAATGACTTTTTCAACTGCCCAGATACTGGCATAACTTTTTATTTTTTTCATTGTTTAGCCTCCTACACAAAAAACCACCGCTAATTTTGCGGTGGCTTGCAACTATTGCTTATCAATTAATTTATTAAGATAATCTTTATTATCTTGATAATCATCTGTATTCATAAGTTGATACTTCTCATTTTCCAGAATGATTAAATTTAAATCCAAATCTGTATCATAGTCTTCTCTGTTAAATCCTAATGTTGAAATAATACATTGAGTATCTAAGGGAATATTTGCAAAGATATACTCAAAAAGAGTTTCCTTTTTCTGATCGTCTAGTTCAGCATGGTTGGGACTATCCATAACCAGTGGAAATTTTATGGCTTCAGGAAAAAATTCATTTTTCAGTTTAAGCAGGTTCATATACCAAATAACTGTTACGATTGGCTGATTACTCCCTGTAGCTTTTACACTATTTTTAATATTTTCAATAGATTTATCATGTACTTCTTCTAGACCAAATTTGATAATATCTTGTTTCATAGACTTAAAGTAGAAAGAATTTACACCTTTCTTTTTCTTCGAATATTCTTTTAACTTTTTCGTTAAAACTTTAGCTTCAGCGACTAGCTCTTTATGATTAGAATTTTCGTCTGACCATTCCCCTTCGAGCTTAGTTTTTAGGTCAGAATAGCCCTGAATCTTCAAAATTTCATTTTGACTTTCCTTAGTACCTTTCAAAATTTTATTATATTTATTTAGTCTTTTTAAATGGACTTTATAAACACTTTCTTTTTCTTCAATTTTTCTCTTAGCTGAAGATATAAAACTTTGTAACTCTAAACTTACCTGAGATAAATCTTCAATGTTAATATTTTTGATTATTCTAACATCAAGTGTATCTTCAAGATCTTGGCGACATAAAGGACATATATGTTCATGAAGTACCTGTTTAACATCTTTTTCTTCATGCCTCTTTCTAATACTAACATCCTCTAATGTTTTAGTAATTTTCACATAGTTACTCCTTAGATCAGACAATTCATTCTTTGTTTTCTGCAAGTCAGAATAGATAGCACGATACTCACTTTCTTGACGATCTAATTCTTTCCGCAGTGACTCAACATCTTCAGGGATTGCTTCAGGGATTTCTTGCTCGATTTTCTTAAGCATATTTGCAATAGTTGTCAGTTCTTGTTCACTCAACTTAAGCTTTTCATTCAAATTGTCCTGTTTTAGTTTCAAGTCAAAATAGTCTTTATTAAACAGCCCAAAATGAGTATATAATAGTGGTTCTTTGAAGTTGATAAACTGGCCTAAGCCAGTGAATGAGCCGAGCTTACTTCCGTCCATATGATCTTGATCCGTAAAACTTAGCATATATGCAAATGCTGGTGGAGCGATAATCAATTTGTTATCATTTTCTTTTCTCGACGGAAGATAGACAGAAAACCCAAACAATGGATACAATACTTCAGACAGCTCGTCTCTCTTATCTGTACCAACTAATAAGTTATGTTCTGCATCAAATAACTTAAAGAAACGCCCCAAACGTAAAATGGTATATCTTGTATCATCGATTGTAAAATCAACTACAAAAGTAACTGTATCTTTTTTCAGGTTATCATCAAAATATACATCTGCACCTAATGCATAATAGACACTTTTCAGAATTAATGATTTGCCTTTTTTATTTCCATCTTCTTGATCCGAAGTAACAATATTTATACCAGATGTGAAGGATACTTTTTTAGCTTTTTGAGTTGCCGTTGAAAATAGATACACATTATTTACTATCAACTTCTTTGACATTATAAACTCTCCTCCACTTTAATCATAACTATCAAACATAATAATTCTATCTCTTCTAGTGAAAACTCTAATGGAAATGTAACAGACGATATAACAATATATTGTCTAACAAGTTCGAAAATTTGAGCAGACTCAAGTTTATCTGACTGCTCAAAAATATCATCTCTAATTTTCCCTTCAAGCTCTTGCCAATGAAAATCCATTTTAAGACGAGATATTACATCCGGTAATACCGTCATGTATTTAAGGCGTTTACCAAGATTATTTTCAGCTTCCTGTATATATTTTTTACATTGTTCCATTATTGAAACAGACTGTTCTGCATAACGGCCCAAAATAAGTTTAAATCGCTCTGAAGTAAAACCTTTTTTCTTCACTGCCTCTATGCGAGAATTTACCGGAAACTCATAGTTTGCCTTTTCCAAAGCCTCTTGTATTAAGAGAGTTAGTAACGCCCCAGGCTTAACCGGATATTCACTATAAAGTTGAACAAAAAAAGACTCAACACGTCCTACCATAGTTTCTCTGACTGTTGAAATTCCAAGATCACTATTTATAAAGAATACATCTGATAAATCAATTTCCTCGTCAGGAAATTCAGCACTGATTGTTGATAAAAAGATACTTCTATTCTTTTCTTCAATTGTTTCAAGCGTTAATTCTGAGTTAGGTATCCTTAAATTATCAGGTACTCCTAAATGAAGATTGGAAACTATAGCTAGTTTAGACTTTGGCATATTATTTTCTATTTCGGTATGTCGCAATTTATATAGAGTCCCGATAATGGAATGCTGTTTCAAAGGCTCTTTTTTTGTTAAAGCCCTAACTGTATATGATCCAGCATCTTTTTTTGACTTCACTTGAAAAAACTCAAGTCTATCACGATGATGAATTTCTACATCACAGACGTAATCAAAGACCATAGTGAAATCATCGGAATTCATTAGCTCTCTTAAAAACCTGTCAATTCCCCAATAAATCTCATAAGAAAACCGATTTTTTGATCTGGATCCAGAAACATCTGCTTCATAAAGTGAATATGCATCATCAATTACCATCGTTAAACCTCCTAAAAATGCTACTCTTATTATAACACCTTGTCGAGAAGTTTTACTATAGTAGATATATTGAAAGTGTGATAAACACCTTCGATTAGTCGTTTTGGATATTTATTAATCAATGATGAAGCTTAATAATATCATCCAATATATTCAAAAATTCCGCAAATTGTAACAAGGAAATCTTCCTCAATCTCTAAGTCCCGACCAAATGCCTCATAGTCAGTATAATTTTGTAAATGAGTAGGAACTTCACCTAAAGCGCCTGTTTCCTCAATCAAGTAATACGCTACATCACTCATATCACTACAATCGGGATAATAAATAATATCATCCACACGCTCCACCATTTCCTCAAACGAATTGAAGAAGGCATGTTGAATTTTTGAAGCAACTTCACCAATCGGCGTTTCTTCTAATTCCTTCGCTGAGTCACACAATCGATTAATCTCTTCAATTGACGTATACTCATCAATCTCAAAGGGCAACTCATAATCATGAATCGCATATTCCTCATAGTCATCGTTCAACCCAATTTGTTCTTTAACCTCATCAAAATCAACAGGTGGTGTAAACCAAGCACCAACTAATTCGTCTTCGTTATACTTACCCAAATTTGCTATATAGATTCGCATCTGTTCCATGGTAGACTCCTTTCTTAAGCACCAACAATCCGATTGAATAAATTAAGCAAGACATCTTTTACGCCTGCAGCATTAAAGACCAATCCTACAGCGATTAAAGCAATCACCAAGAAGCCAATCAGTTTGGAGAACTCCCTCTTAAATCCTAAAAATAAACCAATGACCACAATCGCCAGTAAGACTAAGGATTGCGCATTTGTCAAAAACCATTGATACAAATTTTGTCCGAAATTCATCTTGTCACTTTCCTTTCTTTTCCATTGCTCGTCCCTCCGCTGCACTTGCATGCATCAGGCACATCACGGTAACCCCAAACATACTGCCACCAAATACCAATAAAATATCTTTTATAATTCCCATCAAGATCCCTCTTTTCATATAATTAAGTTTTCAACTGCCATACTTTGTTGCTCCAAAATCTTTTTATGCCGGTCCGACAATTGGACTTTTTGCACCATATCTTGAATGTAAGTGGTTTGATTCAATCGATCCAGTTCCTTTGCCATCTTCCATGTAGGGGCTACCTGTAGTCCTAACCAATTCAACGTTCGCTCAATAGTGTAAGGTTTAGGGTCAGAAGTTAATTGAATCTCCTTGCGATTTCGTCCAATAAACCGACCCCATTGTTCATTCAAAGGCCAGTTACTTCTTCTTCTCCCTTCCACCTTATCCGCAAATCGTAAATACCGATTGATAATGGAAAACGTGGTACTCTCAATACTGCGACCTTTTAACAAATCTTGAATCGCATGATAAGCACGGTCATTTTTCAGTCGAATCTCAAAACGATTTTTCGTTTTAGTCTGGTCTAAAGGAATTCCTAACTTGATATATTGCTCATAATCTTTTTCGTACAAGCAAAAATAAACCTCACTCTTGATACTCCCAATATATAAGGTATTACCCATACCATCTTTTTCATTAGCTTTCAAAAGTTCCCCTGAACGATAGCTTTTAAAGGTACGAAACAAGGAGATACATTCTTCTTTCTGACATTTCTTCGTTAATTCAGGAATATCTATTAGCCCTACTTGATCATTAATTGCCAAAACCAATCGTTTCATCACACCTCCGGCTTTAAGACAATCTTCAAAAAAATCGTACCAACTGCGTTTTTGAGCGAGTAAAAAAGTTTCAAACTGCCGGCAACCTCGCCCTTTCAATTCCAAAAGAACTCCCTTATCCGCTTCATGAGACAACATCACTACAATATCTCCCATGACGTATTGTTCTTGATAAGAGTAAAAGGGGTAATCTTCATGAAGCATATAATCAAACTTCAAATGGAGAATCTCTTGAATAATTTTCCGCACATCCGTTGTGGGAAAGCGAATCCTTACATAGTCAAACAGTAACGTCAAAGGCAAATTAGGATTGAAACTTTCCAGTTGGTCAAAAATTTTTCTCATGGTCTTTGCAGAAGCAGTTACGCCACCGTTTTCTATCTGATTTAGATACGGGCGGCTAAGCCCACGAGCCATAGCCAATTTATTTTGCGAAACGCCATATTCGTTGCGTCGGTCTTTTAATAGCCGATAATCCAAATTCCGTTGTGCCAAGTTCTCACCTCTAAATTCAAGGTGTCAACTTTTTCAAATGAGTTAACACCTATACAAGTTGCTTATTATCCTTGGGACAACAACTATTCTTAATCGTTGTTTGCTTATTTTTTGTGTTTTTGTACCCCCTGTTAGATACGGGGGGTAAGACATCATGGCAGACTGGCGCCGTCCATGAACAGGCACAGCACCGCGGAGGATTTCTGCTTCGCAAATCCCCCGCGGTCAGCGCCAATCAATTGGTTTATTTGGCTGTTACTCATCGGTAACGCCCTCGATTTCTAATTCTGCTTTTATCTCAAACAAGTTTTGACGGATATTCGGTTCTTTCGCAAAGTCCGCCATCCGTTCCAATTCACGGATAATTTGATTCAAATCAATTCGGGTATCTATTCCCTCAGCCATTAAATAAGAATCACCAGGAACCTTCACCCTATTTTTACTAATATCAAAATTGAAACGGCGTAATTCTTCTTCCAGTTCCGGATCTGTCTGAATTTTGTCAATCACCCAATAAATTTCTCCAATCAACTCATCATAAATCACATTTTTCCACCTCCTTCAATCTCTTGGCAATATCAAAAATGACCGGAACTGTCACAAAGTTTCCGGCCTGTTTATACAACTGACTATCTGAATTGATTTGAACGGCTCGATCAAAAGCCCAATCTGGAAAACCTTGCAGTCGCCAACATTCTCGTGGCGTAAGCTTCAGAATTTGATACTGATCCGTGACAACCGCTTGTTGATCTCCTGTTAGTAAGGTATGAACAATTTGTTTTCCCAAACGACCTCGGCGACTTTTGGAATTAGGAAAATCCAGGTTCACACTGTCCCCTGGCTTCATCTCTTGATATTCTGTTTCATTTTTTCGAATCATAATCTTCGTTCCACCTTGCTTCGTTGACAAAGTAGGTGCCGTTCTTGATACATCATAGACTCGATTTCCTTGTTCAAAATTTCCTGGCAACAACCTAGCTACCGATATGCCATCTTTTGCTGATAAGGCGATTTTGATGACTTCATCGCCTGTTAAAGTCGGCGCAACGCCATCTGGACCATAAACTTGGCCACCCATCCCGCGATTAGAAGGATTAATATTTAACAAGTTTCTGATGTTTTGGTCAGATGTTGCAGACTATCCAATGATAGGAAATACTTGTTCGGTACATGCGTCTCGAGAATGTCCAATAAGGAAGACCCGCTCGCGGCTTTGGGGAACGTAGGCCTTTGAGTTAAGCACCTGCCACTCCATGTCGTACCCCAATCCATCCAGCGTTCGGACGATTGTCTCGAACGTAGTCCCTCCTTCGTGATTGAGCAATCCCGGACGTTCTCAAGGAATAGAAACTTAGGTTGGAGAGGAGCGACGAGCCAAGCAATTTCAAAGAATGAAGTACCTCAAGTATCGAAAAATCCTTGCCCCTTTCCCTAAATTGAAAGATCCTGTCACGGAAATCCGCCGAGCAAATTCATCAATTTCATAAAAGTCGATACGCTGGTGACCAGATTGTTTCATGCCTAGACGAAAGCCACCCATCTCGGCGAATAAATCTAAAAATGTCACAACTCACCTCATTCATTGCAAAGAAAAAAGCCAAGAACATTTTTGCTCTTGACTCTTAAAATTATTTCAATTAAAATTTATTTTTCTTTATCCAAACCAATCAATTCCCGTTGTTTTCGATTGGATTCATCTGCTACAAATTTAAAGACTGTCTTCAGCTCTTTCGCAGAGGCATTCTTTTGTAGTGTAGAGAAGTTACGGTTATACTTCTCCATGATTTCCTCAACTTTTTCTTTTTCAGTCATGTAGTTCTCCCTCCAACCTTTCTTTTGTATAACTGATTGGCAATGCTAACTCAACATTATCAATATCCATTAGAAAATCAGACATCGTATTTTGAAAGTCCTTCACTAAGATATTGATAGTTACTTCCTCTTGAAATTGTTTTTTCACCCGCGACAAATTTTTTCTTGATTGGAAAAAAGCATTGATAAAACGTTCTTTAGGAACAAAACGGCCTTCAACTTCTTCTCGTTTTTTAGTAAAGTCCCAAGCAATAAATGGATCTTGATAAACATAATAGACAAGCACATTATAATTCTTTTTTAGTGCCCGTTCAATATTTTGATTTACCTTAGAAGTCGCAAAAGTGCCATCCAGAATAAAACTATAGCCCTTTTTAAGAACTAAATCGAGAGCAGCATCTACCAAAAGTGCTGATCCTCGTTGAAATTCATCTGAATTATTCCCGACATAGCCTGGAAATAGTTCACGAAATTTATCAGCATCGATTACACAAAGATTATCATTCAATACCATCAAAGTTTGTGCAGCCTCAGTCTTTCCAGCACCAGGACTTCCAGCCATAAAAATGGCAGTCTTTTCTTCCTCTATTTCTTTCCCTTCAGTAATAGAAGAAATTAATACCTTTTTATTCTCTTTAGCATACTGTAAAGAATAATCCTCTGTCATTTTTATTGGAATACACTCAATACCTGAGACAGAAATTTCAGAGAGTTTTTCCAAAAAATTCCACTCCGGGAGTGTTCCAGAGTTTCAATCAACCCTCAAGCCAAAACCGCTTGACCGCTGATTGAAGCCCTGGAGGTTCTTCCCCGTGAATTCTGCTGAAAAAAATATGTGGTGATAGGTCTTTACGACGCCAGTGTGCGTTCCTCCATTTGAACTGGTGTGAGATAGGATACACTACTATGGATTCGTTTTCGATTGTAAAATCGATGGATATAATCGAAGACGTCACGCTGTGCCTCTTCGAATGAGCGGTAGGTCAATCATTGATAAATTCGTTCTTTCTTGATAGTAACATGAAACGATTCAATTCCTGCATTGTCGTAAGGGCAACCTTTTTTACTGAAGTAATGGTTAATGCTTCAAGGGCTGATTCGTAACGTTTTGAAGTGTACTGTGAACCCAAATCACTGTGGAGAATTAATTCTCCGGGTGTAAATTTCCGATTCAAAACGACATCTTTCAACGTATCGATAATTAGCTCAGTATCCATGCTCTTTTCAAGAGAATACCCAATAATCTTTCGCGAATGCAAATCAAGAATAGTGGATAGGTAACACCAATCATCTTTTTTTGTTTCAATGTAGGTAATATCTGTGACCCATTTTTGGTTCAGATTGGTGGTAGAAAAATCTTGGGCCAGTAAATTGAGACGTTCTTCAACTTTATTTTGCGAGGGGATGGGTTTCCATTTTTTTCGGTGACAAGAGACAAGTCCTAGCTCCCGCATGATTTTTTGAACCCGTTTGACGCTACAGATTCGCTCATCCTCAAGACAACCTAATTCTTCCTTAGGTTTCCGTTGGACCCGAATAGCACCATAAGTGCCTTCGCCTTCTTCATGGATAATACGGATAATTCGCTTTTTTTCATCGGCATGCTCCACCTCTCGAGCAGTGGGCTCGTGATCTTTCCAACGATAGTAGGACGCACGAGAAACTTTAAGTGTGCGACATAAAATCGTTCAAAGCTTTTTTAGGATTTCATTTTCTTCTTCCGGTTCTTTCATACGTTTGGCTTGTACTTTGTAATCATCAGGTGTCCAACCTGTTTTTGAATCTAGCGTTTTCGCTTGGCACTATTTAAGAATGGTCGAGTAGCCAACGCCATATTCATTTGAAAGTTCACGTGCAGTCTTGAGTCCTGCATTGTGGAGGTCTAAAATATTTTGTTTGAATTCAGCTGTGTATCGTTTTGGCATGTGAGATCTTTCTTTAAGAGCAGTATACCCTCTCAGAAATTTTGTCACAAGTTACATACTACAACCATTGTCCCATCGTGTCGATCCATACTAATCCCACTGCAGATGATTTTGTTACAATCCTTACTCAATATAACAAAATTATGAACAATGAAATCGGCACCGATGTTCACCTAATCAAAAAAACGAAAAGCAATTTTTCATAGCAAAAAAAGTTGTATCCATTTTTATAATGTGGATACAACTTTTTTGTTTTTGATTCATAGAAATAGTAAATCAATTGTAACGAGAGCGAGAACTAAAAGGTTGACTAAAGACAGAATAAAACCAAATAATGAGAATTCTTTGTACCATCTTTTCGGTAACAAACCTTAACGTTTTGGATTATCTGCATCTAGCTATAAATCAAACAGATGGTGGTGGAGAGCCGGTATCGCAGCAGCCCCAGGAATTCCTGCATCAGTTGGATTCGACGACTATTTCTATGGAATTTAAACGAAGAAGAAAAGAAAACTCAGGTTGTTCCAAATTATATTTGTTCTGTTGATGCTCGTTGCCCTATTTATCAAAAATTATTTTCTTGCCTTCAGTTTTGGAGTTACCTCTAGTATTTTTTATACGTTTCACTTCTGGAAATAGCATAGCTGCTACTTTTTTGTCATTTACGATCTACAAAGTACATAATGTCTTTTAGAGTCGTTCGTGCCATTACCCGATTCCCCTGAACATGGGGCCTCCTCTTATAATAATTAATTTACCACATTAATAATCACTTATCAGGCTGCAGATTATTCTATCTTCGAGTAAACCGCAGCTTCTACCTCAGGTGGAATAATCCCCATAAAATAATCCTCAATCTTATCCCAGAAAAATTCAGTGTAGTTTTTAATTCTCTCCGATTTTTTTACTCCCGATGCCTTATAAGTATAAAGGTACGCTAACATTTCTACACTGATTTTATGCCTAAAGTAGACTTCTTCTAGTAAAAAATTTCGGTATTTGTTCCCTTGTTGAATAGCTTTTTCTAGTTGATAGATTGAGTTAATCCTGATATAAATTTGTGGATTATAGCCACTAATCACTTCAAAATTTAACACCTCAAGAGACTGGCCAATTCCGAGTGCCATCATCGCCTCATCGATTTTGGTGTTTCCGCGATTACGGTGATAATAAACAGTCCGACTTTCAGAGTCATTCAAGACGTTTGATGCATCAAGATAAAATATCTTCACATATTGCTTTACAGAATCAATAAAAGTATCTACTTGATTATTGAAGATATAGGCTAATTCCCCCTCTTTCCCCTTTCGATCTCGGATAAACTTATAGTTCTTAATTTTTTCAAAATCAAAAGCCGCATTAACTAGTACTTGAGCAAGGGCGCGTCCCTTGAAAATGTCTGTTAGCCGTAATTTATCTTTCAAATATTTGCCAAGTTCTTTAATACTGAAGTACTCATTTAATCGTTTCTTTTCACGGCAAAACTTTTCAAAGACATCTAGGATTTTATTGTACTGAGTTGTTATACCAGAGTATTCTGAGTTAGTTACATTTGGCACAGTCACTCCTGAAGCGAAAATGAACTCTTTAAAAATAGATCCATATTTCAACCTTCCACACTCCTCGGGTGTAAACAATGAATACTTAAACTGAGGAAAAGACATTTGTTTAAAATCTTTTTCCCAAATCCCAGCTAAGTCAACCTCATATATGGCCTTATACCCTGATTTTTCTAAATCACCAATCTTCGTAAAGAAGCTCTTTAATCGACTCTTCAAAAGTATCTCTTCAAATTTTTCAGAAACAAACAAACTATCTAATCCAAATAAGGAACGCGGACGCGCAACAAAAGGTGAGTAACCAATCTTCCGTGGAGAAGAAAAGTCTTTTTCAATCATCAACATAACGGTTTTAATTTTATTATCCAGATTACTTGAATCGTCTTTTTCAATATTTCCAAAGATATGACGAAAATCATCAGCATTAACTATCAAGTTACGATTATACCCTTTCGCTTTATAGATACTAACAACCTTTCGCATCACTTCAATGATTTGCTCTTTTCTTATAGCACCCATTCCTTGTAACTTGTTAACTTCTGCAAAGTCATTACCCAGAAAGTCTAACCAGGCATATCCTTGTGGGACTAACTCATTGTCTCGTGCTACCCGTCCTACCTCCTGAATATAATCCACCACGTTTCCTGTGGGAGCAAAGTGGTACACGTTTGTAATGTCTGGTATATCAATTCCCATACCAAAAGCTTTTGTAGCTAATACATATTGAAGCTCTCCAGATTTAAAACTATTAAGCACTTCATCCTTCTCTTCTTTGTCCATCGGACCATAATATATCCCCATCAACTCAAAAATTTCTGGAGCCTGGCGCTCTACATACTCACGAAAACTTTTTAAAAAACGGATAGTCGGAAAATAAATTAAAGATTTTTGTTTTTGCTTATGTGCTTTCTGTAAATGTTCCAGGGCTAAAATATGCTTTGCGTTGTAGTAATCTTTACCAGCCCGTTCGTAGGTTTTCCCTTCAGAATCAATACACATAATGATATCATCGCGCTTTACCTTACCAAAATACGAGATTGGTCGCTCCATGTTAAGGCTATCACGTGTATCCATGTACATATCTTCTTTACCGCCGTATATTGCTGTTGCTGTGAACGTTACTATTGGGAACTTGTATTGTTTGCGCATTTTAGATAGATAAATTCCCAAATACCAATAATCCGCCCTGAAAGACTTCCCCCATGTAGTAACAATATGAGCTTCGTCAATAATAACCAAACCCAATTGGCGATTACCAATCAGCATCTTGATATCCGACCTTGCTTGTAGAGTTTCAGGTGATAAGTATAGTAAATCGATTTTCCCATCGGCTATCCCCTGAATAATCTTTTCTCGCTCATACGGTGCCGTATTTGAATGAACCCGTGCAGCATTACTGATTCCTTTTTTCACCATAGAATCTACCTGATCATTCATTAAGCCAATCAAGGGTGAAATAATCAACGTCAGCGGTTTTCTTTCAGGAAAAATTCGTTGTAAATACAAAGCCGGAATTTGAAACATTATTGATTTTCCAGAACCTGTTGATGATGTAATATATATATCTTGGTAGTCTTGCCCATTAATTGCTGAGGTAGCTTGCTGAACGATATCATCGATAATTTGTGCTTGGGAAATTTTAATCGTTTTTCGATTTCGCTTTTCAATGCTTTCATACATCTCTAATGCTTTGAAAGTACTAAATCCCCAATACTGTTCCAAAATTTCTAGATACATAGTTTCGTTAGGGACGTTCTTTCGCTTAATCGATTTATTTGTAAAATAAAATGTTGCTTGTGTAGCAATCACATCTTGTAAAATTTTGAGACGATTCAAATAATCATTACTTAAGCTATTTGAATCTGAAGTTAATATAATTTCAATCGATTTAACTGGCAAGCCTTTCAATAGTTTCATCGTTAAGTCCAAAAACTGAGTTTCATCATCAGACAATTCGACTGTAAAATCACTAATAGGATTCGATTCTGATATGTTTATAGTTGATTCCGTTTCCTCCGCCAAAAATAGTGGGATTATTCTATCCTTTGGAATATCTACTTCTTGATAAGTGATATAATATGATGTACTTTCCTTTGAAAAATTTATATCTCCGTAAACTTCAATAACAGCATTGTATAATTCCTTTTCGTTATCTAAAATTACGTCATCACTCTTTAAAAAAAAATCCTCATAAACCTTCTTAGCATCTATCAAAGTATTTCTATATGGATATTGCGTAAAGAATAGATTGTTATTTAAAATCCAAACATCGAATAATATCCCCGTCACACGTTCCGATAAGACAAATTCTTCATATTGCATCCAGTAATAGTTATCTGTAGTAACGTCACGAGATAACTCCATAGCTTTGGATTCTCCAAATAATTTTGAAGCTGTTCCAATCGGATAGAACTCACTCTTTTGAAAAAATCTCCTACCCTTATCTGGAATGTCATTTTCGTCAAATCCTTTATAGACAATCAATTGTGGTCTACCATTTTTCTTAAGCCATATGTCATTTATTCTGCTCTGAATCTGCTTCATCATGAAAGTCATAGTTACCACCCTTTGTGTAATAAAAATCACTTAAGATTTTTTTGTATTTTGGTCCTTTAAGTTTCCCTAAGGCTTTGGCTTCAATCTGTCTAATTCTTTCACGGGTCACACCATATACTTGCCCCACTTCTTCAAGTGTTTTCGATTTGCCATTTTCGAAGCCAAACCTTAGTCGGAGGATGCATTCTTCCTTGTCGGTTAATGTATCAAATATTTTTTCAAACTCTTCTCGAAGAAAAAGTAAGTCCAATTTTTTATCGATATCACCTTCTTGATCTGGTACCATTTCTCCAATCGTTGTTTCCCCATCAACTCCTAATGGTGTATCAATACTAACGGAATGTTGAAATGTATTACGGACTTTAATCGCCTCATAATACATTTTTACATCTATTTCAAGTTCTTGACAAATCCACTTTATCCTCACTTCACCAAAATTTTGTACTGATTCTTTTTCTTTTCTGATAATCTTTCTGATTTTTTCACCAAAATGAATCGGAATTCTCACAGTTGTACTAGTATCCATTATTCCTCGCAAAATTACCTGTTGAATCCAAATTATTGCATAGGTTGAAAATTGTGTGTCCTTACTAGAATTAAACTTTTTAGCAGCTTTCATTAATCCAATATATCCCCACTGTTTTAAATCTTCTTCTTGAATTGATGAATTTAAGTATCCAGTGAACCTTCGAACAGTTTTCTCAACTAACCCCCTATTCGCCTCTACAAGAAAACTCAACGCATTTGAGTTTCTCTTCATCTGATAATCTGAGAGGTAATCTCTATTGTACTCAAAGGTGGGGGACAATATTTGAGTCTCCAGTTTCTTTTTAAAGACATCAGAATTTAACTTATCTGATAATGTTTCTTCCTCATCGTCGAACATCGAAAAATCAAGAGATGTAGTTTGCTCTGGTTCAGATGCACTACCAGACACTTCTTCCTTGTAATCATCTGTAATTATTACTGAATTTTCATACTTAAGTTCCTCCAAAAATGCCAGACTGTCGTTTTCCAAGTCTTCCGTTGTAATGGTCTTAATTTTTATCGTCTTACCTGGAAAGCGTTGCTCAAGTTGCCGCTTTAGTTTTTGCTCCAAATCTTGCCTAGTTTTAGGTTCCATTGTCACTCACCTCACTTTATAGCATCCGCTTACATTCCCACTTTAATTAATAAGAGTTCTGATATTTTCATAAGCAGAATATCCAAATACGTTCCTCATGGAATCGCGCGTCCATTTATACTAGCAATAAAAAATCTAGCGCTAATTTTCAGCTTTCTGATTCCCCTTCATAGCAACAACTCTACACATCATAGACTTATTATCTTTATTTGACCTTTCATAACCAATAATCATTTGTTCTACACAAGTCTAGCTTCAATTGCAAGACTACTTAAATTATATACTTAAAGAAGCTTTAAGGAAAGGCTAGCCGGAAGTGTCAATTATTTTGTGCAAATAAATATAGTAGATAATAACTTTAAGTTAGCTTTACTTTCAGAGCGTTTACTCACTGAAATATTTCTATGTGACATCAATCATCCAATTATTTTGTTATCCTAAAACTATATGATACTGATAAATTTGAGTTGCTTTTGTTGCTAAATTTAAATATTCAACATTAAAATATGCTGCAACTTCGCCATTCGAATAGTAATTCATTACTAAATTATACTTTTTAGAATAAACTAAATTCTTTTGAATTGACTTTAATTCGCCATCCTTTACATAACTTTGAATGCCACTTGTATCAACAAATTTTTCCGTTACTAATGTTTTTTCATGTGTTACTGCGCAAATTGCCATTTGGCTTCACTCCTCAGTTAGTTATTTTTGCGAAGGCAACCCTATCCACACGACAATCACTTTTTTCCAGTCATATTTATTTACCCTTGATGCCACCATTTGACTTATTATGGATGGGTCTGGTTCAATATCGCGAGAAAATATCTCGTCATAAATGAGGTCAAATTCTTTTTCTATCAAATCTTCTTCAGCACCAGACTTAAAATATATACGCTCGCTATTTTTCCAAATATGATCAATTTCAGCTTTTCCAAAAGAACCTGCCCATCAACCGTAGGTATCATCCGCTACAATCTCTGCATTAATCATGGTAAGTATCTTCAAATCAGGATTCTCTTTAATCAGATCAAGTAAGGATCGGACATTTCCCTTTTGAATTTTAATCTCTGCTCTCATATTATTCCTCTTTTCTTAGTTGGTTATTTTGGTGGATAGCTTACTGACAATTTGAGTTATTTCATCTATGATTGATCCGTGTGTTCAATATTATCTTTCAACATTGTTATGGCTTCTGTTATCAATTTTTCAATCCTTTAAATGATTATTTTAGTGGATTTTCCATTCGAAACATTACTTAGATACAAATAATAGCATTCTATTTACATCTTTTTTAATCAGCTTAACTATTTTGTTAAGTCGACAAATTATATTTTAATTGGTAAGCTATTTTTAATCAAATTTTAAGGTGGCAAAATATATGTTACTTTCTTTAATTAGTTTATTTTCTTGGGGGTCATCCGTTATTAGATTACAAAATCTAAGTGGTTCAACCTGAAATTGTTGGCACTTTTTTCAATTTCAGGTTGTATTTGAAAAGGAGTATTATTTTGACTAATAAACAGTGGTTTAAGATAAGGAAATGGAAGAAAATTGAAATATATATTTGTCTTTTAGTTGTATTACCTATGGTGTACGGGTTATGGTTCAATATAGTTTTTCTTGTTCAATATATGACTTTTTTATTTTGTATTGCTGTTTTAACAGCAATATATGAATTAGGCAAAATCATATTTGAAAAAATCAAAAAAGATAATTAGTAATGTTCACTCTATAATCTATAGGTTGAACATTTTTTAATCTGTAGATTGTATAATGTTTATCCACACTTGCATCCAACTAGTATAATAACTCCTTTCATCGTGTTTCCCCATTCATTTATTTCTGTCGTCACTAGAACTTATTTCCGCCATGTTGTTAGAAGCTGGAGCAAAACCAAAAGCTGTACAAGATTGCTTAGGCCATTCTAGAATTGCAACTACTATGGACAAATATGTTCACGTTACAAAGAAGATGAAAAACGAAACAGTTGATCTGTTTACAGAATCTCTCAAAAGACAGTCAAAATAAAAAAATTGCCTACGAGTGAAAGTCACCGTAGGCAAATCGTAGGCAAATCTATTATTTTCAACCATTTTTAAGCTGCTGTTTTCAAACAAACCCTTGCTACTTCTTCGGTTCATCCTCATCCATTTTCAGAACAGCCATGAAGGCCTCCTGAGGTACTTCAACAGAACCAATTTGTTTCATCCGTTTCTTACCTTCTTTTTGTTTCTCTAACAACTTGCGTTTACGAGAAACATCGCCGCCGTAACATTTTGCCAAGACGTTTTTGCGCAAGGCTTTGATGTCAGATCGAGCCACGATTTTTTGGCCGATTGCTGCTTGGATCGGCACTTCAAATTGTTGCCGTGGAATGATTTTTTTCAGTTTTTCAACGATGGCTTTGCCGCGTTCATAGGCAAAATCGCGATGGACGATGAAGCTTAGCGCATCGACTTTCTCTGCATTCAACATAATATCCATCTTGACCAATTTGCTGACGCGATAACCATTCATTTCATAGTCAAGTGAAGCATAGCCTTTGGTGCTGGATTTCAATTTATCAAAGAAATCAAACACGATTTCTGACAACGGAATATTGTAGACCACGTTCACGCGATAATCATCTAGATAATCCATCGTGACAAAGTCGCCCCGCTTGCGTTGTGACAGCTCCATGACCGCGCCAACATACTCGTTGGGTACCATGATCTGTGCTTTGACGAATGGTTCTTCGACGTTGTCCACTGTGCCTGCTTCAGGAAAGTCTGCTGGGTTATCCACTGTCACAACAGAACCATCGGTTTTGTTGACATGATAGATTACAGAAGGTGCTGTTGTGATCAATTCGAGATTGAATTCCCGTTCCAATCGTTCTTGCACGACATCCATGTGTAAGAGACCGAGGAAGCCGCATCGGAAACCAAAGCCTAATGCTTGCGAGGTTTCTGGTTCGAATTGTAGCGCAGCATCATTCAATTGCAATTTTTCCAACGCTTCTCGTAAATCATTGTACCGAGAAGTATCGATTGGGTAAAGACCGCAATACACCATCGGATTCATTTGACGATAGCCTTCTAATGCTTCTTCTGCCGGATTGTTGGCCAAAGTGACTGTGTCCCCGACTTGCGTATCTTTGACCGTTTTGATCGCTGCAGTGATATAACCTACATCGCCAACCATCAAGGCCTCTCGTTGAATCGCTTTTGGTGAGAAGACTCCTACTTCTGTCACATCGAAGGTTTTGCCGTTGCTCATCATTTGGATCTTGTCACCAGGTTTGACCATGCCTTCCATGATACGGACGTTCAAGACCACCCCGCGATAAGAGTCATAGATGGAATCAAAGATCAAGGCTTTCAGTGGCGCATCGATAGCGCCAACTGGTGCAGGAACATACTCGACGATCTGCTCCAAAATCTCCTCGATCCCGATCCCCGCTTTGGCGCTGGCCAATACGGCTTCGCTGGCATCGATACCGATCACATCTTCGATCTCTGAGCGAACACGTTCAGGATCAGCTGCCGGCAAATCGATTTTGTTGATAACCGGCAAGATCTCTAAATCATTGTCTAATGCCAAGTAGACATTCGCCAATGTTTGTGCTTCGATCCCTTGTGCCGCATCGACGACAAGCACTGCCCCTTCACATGCCGCCAAACTGCGGGATACTTCATAGGTAAAATCGACGTGTCCCGGTGTGTCGATCAAATGGAAGATATAGGTTTCGCCATCTTTGGCTGTATAGTTCAATTCAACTGCATTTAACTTGATCGTGATGCCGCGTTCTCTTTCAAGATCCATGGAATCAAGCAATTGATGTTGCATTTCACGTGAACTGACAGTATGGGTTTGTTCTAAGATACGGTCGGCTAATGTCGATTTCCCATGGTCGATATGGGCGATGATGGAGAAATTACGTATTTTCTCCTGTCGTTTTTTCATTTCTTCTATGTTCATGGATACGTTCCTCATTTCTTTTAGTCAGCTTTTCTATTATACCAACGAAATGATAATAGTGAAAGTCTTTTTCTTGACCGTTAATCAAACATATTTCCTCAGCTTTTGCTATACTAGAGCTAGTAAAAATAAATGGAGTTGACACAATGGATAATACCTTTCATGAAAAATTTCATATTCGTCCGGTCGAAGAGCAAGATGTCGATCAATTTAACGAATTACTTAGCTATGTTTTTCAAATCACAGAATCAGATATTGAAGAAAGCGGCTATGAAAACAAAAGAGAAATGATCAAATCAAAACGCCCAATCTTAGAACTGTCCAAAGTATTCGGCTGGTTCAATGAAGATCAGTTGATTTCACAGATTGCGGTGTACCCTTGTGAAGTGAATATTCATGGCACATTGATGAAAATGGGCGGCGTGACCGGTGTCGGCACCTATCCTGAATATGCCGGCCATGGCTTGATGAAGGATCTCATCAAGCTGGCATTGGAGACGATGCGTGCGGACAAGCAATGGATCTCTTATTTATACCCTTACAATGTTCCTTACTATCGTCGTAAAGGCTGGGAGATCATGTCTGATAAATTGTCCTTTAAAATTCGCGATACCCAATTGCCCAAAACCAAAGAGGTTCCTGGCATCGTAGAGCGGAAGGATGTGGATGATCCCGATGTTTATACGGTCTACAATCAGTTCTCACGGGCCAATCACGGAGCATTACAGCGAACTGATTTCCACTGGGAAGAATACTGGCGCTACGAAAACGAAGAACAGCGGACTGCAGCGATTTATTATAACGAAAGCGGCCATCCGACTGGTGTCCTCTTTTATTGGGTGGCAGAAGAAGTCTTTCACGTTAGAGAAATGTTTTATCTGAACCAAGAAGCCCGTAATGGTTTATGGAATTTCATCACTGCCCACTTTTCGATGGTTTATTGGGTCAAAGGTGAGATTTATACCAATCAACCGTTATCTTTTTATTTAGAAGACAGCCAGATCAAAGAAACGATCGAGCCTTATTATATGGCAAGGATCGTTGATGTAACGGAATTTTTGAAACATTTCCCTTTCAAAGCCTTTAACGGTGCCTTTCACTTTGTCGTTTCTGATCCAGTTGCAAAATGGAACAACGGGATCTTTGGGATCAATGCTCAACAGGGTGAGATCACTGTATCTAATGAAGCCGTCGGCAAAGCCGTCCAATTGGATATCCAGACATTGACTTGTTTGCTGATGAATTATCGACGTCCTGCTTATTTGGAACGTGTTGAACGTTTACGGACGGACAAAGAGACATTGACTTTACTAGAATCAATCATCCCTGATATGGAAGCCTATTTCAGCGACTATTTTTGAGGAGAATTGACAAATCACATAATAACGAAAACGGTGAGGAGTTTTTTATATGAACATTTATTTTGCAGCCCCCTTGTTTGCGGCAAGTGACTTGCAGTACAACGCGGCATTGGTAAAAAAGATTCGTCAGCAATATCCAGATATCACCCTTTATTTGCCTCAAGAAAATGCGGCGATCAATGACAAAAGCGCCTATGCCGACAGCACCATGATCGCACTGGCTGATACTGAAAAAGTTTTGACTAGTGATTTGATGATTGCATGCTTAGATGGACTGACCATTGATGCTGGTGTGGCCTCCGAAATTGGTGTGGCCTATGCCAAAGGCATCCCTGTGATTGGGCTATATACGGATAGCCGTCAACAAGGCGCGGACAATCAGCAAAAACTGACGGCTTTGCAAACTGTTGCCGAAAATCAGTTCCACTATGTCAATTTGTATACAGTTGGACTAATCAAATTAAATGGCGAGATTTTTTCTTCGGAAGCGGCTTTACTCGAGGGATTAGCAGCCTTCTTAAAGGAGGATAACTAAATGAGTGGACATTATCACCGCATCCAACGGGTGTTTACGGTCTTTGGCTTCTTGGTGTTGGCTTTTTCAATTTGGGAGTTTTTCCAGGGTGTCTATCCGCAAAGTCAAGGGCTGATGTTTATCGCGCAAGCGATCCTTGGTATTCTCTTGATCTTTGTCCCAGAATACAGCAAGAAATTGCTCAAGGTACAGTTGCCAAATGCCACAGTCTACTTCTATTGGTTTTTCTTACTGATTTCCGTTTTTATGGGGACGATCCTTCATTTGATCGAGATCGTGTCTTTCTGGGACAAAATACTCCATGCCGTTAGTCCAATGGTCTTGACAGCAGTGGGCTACGGACTGATTTGTATGCTCCTTAAAAACACCCCCGTCAAACAGGTATCACCGTGGCTCTTCTTACTGATGGGCTTTGCCTTTGCTGGCTTGTGTGGTATTTTTTGGGAATTCTGGGAATTCATGTGTGATTCGATCGGTGGCATGAACTTGCAGCGGTATGCGACATTAGAAGGTACACCTTTTATCGGTCGCGACGCACTGATGGATACAATGGGTGATTTGTTCACCAATACGATTGGGGCTGCTTTGATGGGTGTGATCGCCTATGTACAAGGTCGCGGCAACCCCGATTATTTTGAAAGTTATCGTATTCAAAAAATCAACCACAAATAGAGATACACATGCTCTATTCTCTTTGGGAGAATGAAGCATGTGTATTTTGTTATCTGGAAATTGTTAGATAAATCTTAAAGAATTGACGGCTGCATGCGTCAAATTTGTTGAATGAAATCGTTTTGACATCAATAGATTAACTAGATTTGCGTATTTCCAGTTTTTTAAAAGTTTTTTGTTTCACGAATTGGAATCACTCTGTTATACTAATTATAATAAGAAAAAATTTGTTTGTAAGGAGAAGCCTATGGTTTTGACTGTATTTTTTATTCTGTGCTGTTTGATATTCTCTTCCATTACCTTTGCTTTTTCTCAAGATGCCAACAAATTTGTCCAACCGATGTCGATCAAAATTATCTTTATTGCTTCAGCAATTATTGCGGTATGGACAATGTTGTTTTCTGTCGTGGCATTGGTGGCTTGGATCGTTTAAAAAAGCATTCTTGCATGTTTCGAGGTGGACTCGATCCTGGTGCAAGAATACTTTTTTATTAAAATAATGTAATTTCAGTCAAAGGCCAGTAACGCACTAAGACTTTGCCTTCCATTTGATCATCGGTCACAACACCAAAGCTGCGGCTGTCGCGAGAGATCAACCGATTGTCCCCCATGACAAAATAACTGCCGTCAGGAACGGTGATGGAAAAGTCTTCCGTAAACTGCGTCGCGCTTGCGGCGATTTCTTGGAACATTTCCCGATAACTATACTCTTCTTGCAACTGATCATCCGCAAACATTTCTTTGAAATCATCCAAGTAAGGCTCTTCGTAAACATCGCCATTGATGGTCAATACATCATCTTTCATTTCAACAGTATCCCCTGGCAAACCAATCAGACGTTTCACAGCAATTTTATCAGTATCATCCGGTTCGACACAAATGACGATATCTTGACGATCGTAACTGGTCAATTTAGTTGCGATCAAACGCTGTTTATCTGCTAAAGTCGGATCCATTGAATGGCCACTAACTTTGACTGGTGTTAAAACAAACAAGCGTAGAAGAACAACAGCGATGATAAAGAAAATAATGAACCAATTTTCCTTTAAAATTCTTCTCATAGTGAATGTAAACTCCTCTTTCTTCAATGGCGAAGTACAGCAATGCGCCAATATTCCACCAATGATTTATTCTTTTATCTTACGGAACTTTCCCCGCTAGAGCAAGAGAAAACATCAAATTTAAACAATTTGATGTTTTCTCAGACAAATATCTTCACTTATGCTTCATTCACTTGGGTTTCTCGGCTCAAAAAGGCAAAGACATCTTGATGATTCAAAGTCCCTACAGCTTGTCCATTCTCAACGATCGTCAAGGCCGCATGTTGTGCAAACAAGGCATAGGTATCGCTTAATATCATATTGCCTTTGATTTTCTCAAGATTTTCATCGATTTCTTTCCTATAATAGCCCATGGCCACCAGATCCGCTACTTTGACTAGTTTGGCTTCATCTTCGCCTGTTTCTTCAAAGAAGGTTTTGACAAACGCCGTTTTTGGTTGTGCGATGATCACTTCTGGGGTGTCACATTGAACGATCTTGCCTTTGTTCATTACAGCAATTCGTGACCCTAATTTGATGGCTTCTTTCATATTGTGGGTCACAAAGATGATCGTTGTACCTAACTCTTTGTGCAGATCCAACACCAATTCTTGCAAAGCATTGCGTGAAATGGGGTCTAAAGCGCTAAAGGGTTCATCCATCAGGATCACTTCTGGATTTGCTGCCAACGCACGCAAGATGCCGATTCTTTGCTGTTCGCCGCCAGATAAGGCTTTGGGCAGGCGATGACGGTATTGTTCAGGATCTAACTGTACTTGTTTCAATAGACGGTCTACCGCTTCACTGCGGTCTTTTTTTGACCAACCCAGCATTTCTGGAATGACTTCGATATTCTGCTTGACATCCATCGTGGGAAATAAAGCAATCTGCTGCAACACATAGCCCATTTGCCAACGCATTTTTTGGATGTTGTAATCTTTGATCCGTTTTTCTTTAAAATAGATGTCACCGTCGGTTGGTTCGGATAAGGCATTGATCATTTTTAATGTGGTGGTCTTCCCACTGCCTGATGGTCCGACAAGGACAAAAATCTCGCCTTTTTGGATGGTCAGATCAAGATGATCGATCACGATTTTATCATCAAATGCTTTACTGACTTGTTTAAACTCAATGATTGGGGTCATTATTCGCCCTCCTTCAGTAACCCTTGGTCAAGTAAAAAGGCTTTCGCCACTTCTGCAGGCTGTTTGCCTTCGACATTTACTTGATAGTTCATTTCACTCATTTGTTCTTCAGTGATTTGTCCTGCTAATTTTTCCAACGCAGCCACAACTTCAGGATGTTCATCCGCAAAGGCGGTTTTCATCAATGGTGCCCCTTGATAAGGTGGAAACAGTTCTTGGTCGTCTTCAAGGATCACCAATCCATATTGCTGCAGCTCACTGTCTGTTGAGTAGGCATCCAACAAATTGATGTCTCCGTTATTGATGGCTTGATAGCGCAGTGCAGGTTCCATACTCTGTACACTTGGGAAATCTAAGCCATATTTGTCTTGAATGCCCGCATAGCCATCCGTACGATCGATAAATTCTAATGTAAAGCCTGCTTTGACTTGACTTTCAATTTTTTTCAAATCAGAGATGGTTGTCAGATCGTTTTCTTCGGCGAATTCTTTTTTGACTGCCAAGGCATAGGTATTTTGATACGCCATTGGTTTCAATAAAGTCATATCGAATTGATCATTCAACAAAGTGACCGCTTCTTGATAGGTTTGATCTGAATCAAGACTTTGACTATCGACATCTTCTGGAACATCAACCAAACTTTCCAAGACCGTTCCGGTAAACTCAGGATAAATATCGACTTGATCATTATCCAAAGCACTAAAGAGAAAACTCGTCTTTCCAAAATTCGGCTCTAACTCGACCTGAAGATCTGGATCCTCTTGTTCGATCATTTCTTTGTACATATTGATCAAAATATCCGGTTCAGATCCCAATTTACCCGCGATTCGAATCGTATTAGGTGCGAATATACCGCTTTGGGAAAAAGAAATACCGCCGATCACAAAAATCAACGCTGCCAAGGTTATGATCGTATAGCGCGGTTTTAGGTGTTGCAAGTAACGAATCAATGTACTAAATATAATCGCCAGCAATGCAGAGCCGATCGCACCGATCAACGTTAATGCTGGGGCGTTTCGATCGATCCCCAATAAGATAAACGAGCCCAATCCACCTGCACCGATCAAGGCTGCTAAAGTGGCGGTCCCAATGATCAGGACCAAAGCGGTACGAATACCTGAAATGATCACAGGCAATGCGATCGGTAATTCTACTTTGATCAGACGACGCATCCGGGACATCCCGAAAGCAACTGCTGCCTCTTCGATCGAAGGATCGATCTCCGATAAACCAATATACGTATTTTGGAATATTGGCAGCAAGGCATAGATAACCAAGGCAATCAGCGCTGGTGGAGTACCGATACCGACAAAGGGGATCAGCAATCCTAGCAATGCCAATGACGGGATCGTTTGCAGCACGCTCGTGATCTGCAGTCCGACTTCAGCGGCCCGCTTATGGTTCACAAGCCAGATGGCCAACGGCACAGCGATCACGATGGCAATCAACAATGCCATGATCGATAACGTCAAATGCTCAAAGACGGCTGTCACCAATTCTCCCTTTCGTTCATTTAAAGTATCCAAAAAAGTATTCATCATTTCATCCTCTCTTGTGCCATAGGTTAAGTATAAACGAAGGAAGGCATTCCCGCCAAAACCAAGACTCAAAAAAAGAGTTGCCTACGATAGACAACTCTCAAAAATGTTTGCTTTAATCCACGATGGGTTGATTCGCAAAAACCAACTGATCATGCAGCAATTCGATGGTCACTTCTGTTTTTGGCAATACTCTGCCAGAAACGATTTCTTTTGCAAGGGGTGTTTCAACTTCTTTAGTGATAAAGCGACGCAATGGACGTGCACCATAAGCTGGTTCATAAGAACTTTCGGCAATCCATCGTTTAGCTTCTTCGGTAATCGTCAAGCGAATATCTTGGGCTTCTAAACGATGAGACAATTGCGCAATGATCTTGTCAACGATGCCAGTCACATTGGCTAAACTTAAAGGTGTAAATAAAATCGTATCATCGATCCGATTCAAAAATTCTGGTTTGAAATGGCCACGCAGCAATCCGCCCACACCTTCAGCAATCTCTTCTGGAATCGTTCCTTCACTGGTTACCCCTTCTAGCAACAGTTGAGAACCGATATTGCTCGTCATGATCAGCACTGTATTTTTAAAGTCTACAACGCGTCCCTTAGAATCTGTCAAACGTCCATCATCTAAGACTTGCAATAAAATATTGAAGACATCGGGATGTGCTTTTTCAATTTCATCCAGCAAAACGATCGTGTATGGATTTCGTCGAACAGCTTCTGTCAATTGTCCGCCTTCTTCATAGCCGACATAACCTGGAGGTGCACCCACCAGCCGTGAAACGGCATGTTTTTCCATATATTCACTCATATCGATCCGAACCATATGTTCTTCTGAATCAAATAGATTTACAGCTAATGCTTTAGCCAATTCGGTTTTACCAACACCAGTTGGACCTAAAAAGAGGAAAGACCCCAGTGGCCGATTTGGATCTTGCAGTCCCGCACGAGAACGTAATACGGCATCGCTGACGGCATCGACGGCTTCGTCTTGGCCGATGACCCGTTGATGCAACGTTTCATTCAATTTCAATAATTTTTCCCGTTCGCCTTCAACAAGTTTGGTCACTGGAATGCCTGTCAGACGGCCAACCACCATAGCGATTTCATTCTCAGTCACAGATTCCTGGACCATGCGAATGCCTTCTGCTTCATTCTTGTCCTCTAAGGACAGCAATTCTTTTTCTAATTGCGGAATGGTGCCATGTCGCAAAACAGCTGCCCGTTCCAGATCATAATTGTTTTCGGCATCTTCTAATTCATGCTTGGCTTTATCGATCTCTGCCCGTTTATTGGATACGGCATTGACTTCTTCTTTTTCCGTTTCCCATTGCATTTTCATTGTATTGACTTCTTCCCGCAATTCGGCCAACTCGGCTTGCAAGATCGTCAAACGTTTTTTAGACGCATCATCAGACTCTTTCTTCAAGGCTGCTTCTTCGATCTCTAATTGCATCAATCGCCGTGTGACTTGGTCTAATTCCGTTGGCATTGAATTCATTTCAACACGAATCGTTGCACTGGCTTCATCCACCAAGTCAATTGCTTTGTCCGGTAGAAAGCGATCGGTGATATAACGATCAGACAGGGTCGCAGCCGCTACTAAGGCATTGTCATGGATATTGACCCCATGATGGATCTCAAACCGTTCTTTTAATCCCCGCAAGATCGAGATCGTATCTTCAACAGTCGGTTCTTTGACCAATACTTTTTGGAAACGGCGTTCTAATGCCTTGTCTTTTTCCATGTATTGCCGATATTCATCTAACGTTGTTGCACCAATCGTATGCAATTCACCACGGGCCAACATCGGTTTCAATAAATTGCCGGCATCCATACTGCCTTCGGTCTTCCCTGCACCAACAATGTTATGGATCTCATCGATAAAGAGTATGATCCGGCCATCGGCTTTTTTGACTTCTTGCAAAACAGCTTTCAAGCGTTCTTCAAATTCGCCGCGGAATTTCGCCCCTGCAATCAATGCCCCCATATCTAATGAGAAAATTGTTTTGTCCTTCAAGTTTTCCGGTACATCTTTACGGACGATCCGTTGCGCCAATCCTTCGACGATCGCTGTTTTACCAACACCAGGTTCACCGATCAATACAGGATTGTTTTTGGTTTTCCTTGAAAGGATGCGAATCACATCTCTGATTTCTTCATCTCTGCCAATGATTGGGTCCATTTTTCCACTACGGACCTGCTGTACCAGATCGACGCCATATTTTTCCAAGGCTTTGTATTGTTCTTCTTGATTTTGTGAGGTCACATGATCCCCTCCTCTTAATTGTTCAATCATTTGTTTGAGTGACTTTTCTGAAATACCTTGCTTTTTCAGATAGACAGTCAATGGATGGTGTTGCAATTTCATCAAAGCCAACAAAACGATTTCCGTTGACAAGTATTCATCTTGAAACTGATTTTTTAGTTGATCTGCTTCAGAAAGCAAGGTAAATAGGTTCTGACTCATGGACTTACCATAGCGCACGTTACTGCCCTCTACTGCTGAGATGCCATCCAAAAGACGATCGACTTCTGATTCAAGGGCATCTGCATCGATCCCAGCATCTGTATAAAAATTGCGGCCAAATTGATTGGCTTGCAAGAAAATTTTCCATAAATGTGCAATATCGATTTCTTGATGATGCCGCGTCATCGCCACTTGTTGTGCTTCAGCGATGGCACTTTGCAACGTAGTTGTCATTTTTTCTGGGTTCATTAAAATTCCTCCCATGCTATATTTGGATAAAGAATACGCATATAGACATCTTTGTCTACTTTATTAGTATACAACCATGGTCAGAAATGGTCAAAAACAACCTCTTGAATTTAAGTATTTTTTTAACTATTTTTTTTCATGAAAATTGACAGAAAGCGACAGTCAATGGTATGCTGAGGGCTGATTGATTTTTTAATCATCAAGAAAAAAGCGTATTTGGCTGAACTATGGGCCGATCGCAATGTTCAAGCTGTTAACAAATGATGTTTACGGCTTTTTTATATGGAGGAAATCATGTTAACTTTAACGAATATTACCCAGCAATTTGGAGATAAATTGCTTTATGAAGATGTATCTGTCCAAATCAATCGTGGCGAGAAGGTCGGGCTGATTGGCCGCAACGGCGCTGGCAAGAGTACCTTGATCAAAATCATCACTGGAGAGATCTTGCCAGATGATGGCTTTGTCAATTTTCCTAAGAATCTCAAGATGGGCTATCTGGACCAATATGTCAATGTGGATGAAGCGCAAACGATTCGCGACTTTCTGCGCTCGGCATTTGCTGCTGACTTTGAAAAAGAACAGCAAATTGCCGATTTATATGTAACATATAGCGAATCATATGATGATAAAGTTTTAGAAAAAGCCGGTGAATTACAAAACCAGCTAGACCAGGGTGATTTTTATCAAATGGATACCTTGGTCGATGATTTGGCAGAAGGATTGGGCATTGCCATTTTAGGGATGGACACGCCGTTGGCTTCTTTAAGTGGTGGACAACGCTCAAAATTGATTTTAGCCAAAATGCTGTTGGAAAAACCTGATATGTTGATTTTGGATGAGCCTACCAATCACTTAGATGATGAACATATCAAGTGGCTGGTTGACTTCTTGCAAAATTTTAATGGGACTTATTTGGTTGTTTCCCATGATCGCCATTTCTTAAATCAGATCACGACCCACATCATCGATATCGAGTTTGGCAAATTGTCTAAATATACCGGCAATCTCGACAAAGCTTTAAAACTAAAAACGTTGCAAAATGAAAGTTATATGAAACAATATGAAGCCCAACAAGAACATATCAAAAAGACCGAAAGCTATATCCGTAAATACAAAGCTGGTTCTCGTTCAACGATGGCCAAAAGTCGTGAAAAACAACTCGCCAAAGTGGAACGGTTGACCCCACCGCAAGACGTGCCGAAACCTCATTTAGGTTTTGATATGGCACCGATCGTCACGACATTGGCCCTTGAAACCACCAATTTAGTGATTGGCTATGACCAAAAGCCTTTGTTGACACCAATCAACTTGACCATTCGCTATGGAGAAAAAATTGCCATTCGCGGCTTTAACGGCATCGGTAAATCAACCTTGATCAAAACGATTTTAGGCTTGATCCCAACGATTGAAGGCACAGTGTCTTATCCGCAACATACCAAGTTCAATTATTTCTCCCAAGATCTTGAATGGGCCTATCCATTGCAAACCCCTTTACAATATTTGGAAGACTTGTTTCCCAAAGCGACCAATAAAGAATTGCGTCGCCAATTGTCACGGGCTGGATTGCCAAGCCAATTGGCTCAAGAAGCCTTAAAACTACTTAGTGGTGGTGAACAAACCAAGGTCAAATTAGCAGAAATGATGTTGATCAAAAGCAATTTCTTGATTTTGGATGAACCCACCAACCACATCGATCAAGATACCAAGAACAATCTTCAAGAAACGTTGGCCGCATATCCCGGCACAGTCTTAGTCGTTTCCCATGAAGCTGAGTTTTATGAAACCTTTGTCGATCGAATCGTTGATTTGAAAGATTGATCTGTCATGGTCCCGCTTTTTGACAGTTGTACCTATCAAAGACACTAAAAATGCCATTCCTAGATGATCTGGGAATGGCATTTTTTTATTCAACTTTGATTTTTTCATTTTTCAATTCAGTCAATTCGGCTTGGATGTCCTTGCGTTTTTGCACCATGACATAACCAAAACCAATCACAAAAGGCCAGATAAATGTAGCCAATCGATACAACAGCATGGATGAAGCCGCATCGACGGTACCCACCAGTGGACCAAATAAGAACATATATACGAATTCAAAGGAGCCGATGCCGGCCGGCGTTGGGATCACACCAGACAAGACCACGGCGAAACTAATAAATGAAAATGTTAATAAGAAATCGATATCCGGATGATTATTGACCAAAATGACATAAGGAATCACATACCACGGTACCATTTTCAAGAGGTTCCATAGGTAGATCCGCACAAAGGCCGTTCGATCTTGCAAGATTGAATTGACTGTTTCTCGCAAGGAATAGATTTGGGTATTACACTTATCAATAATGCCTCTGAAGGCTGGACGTTTAAATAGTTTGTGGCTGATCGTCACAAATAAAACTTGCACGTTAAGACTGACAGACAATGCCAGCAAAACTGCAATGAGCAGAAACACAAGCACGATTCCAGCCAAAATGACCCAGATCAAATTCGGCGCATGATCATAAAACAGTGAGAATTGAATGATCAAACCAGCGATCGCATAGGTAAGAATGGCAAATTTGTACATGACCATATGGAGTGTCGTGACCCCTACTCCTTGTGACAAGTGCAGACCGCTTTTGCGATAAAAATTGACTTCCGAAATCAATGTACCTGCGCCAAACGTAATGATCCGATAAAAGCCACTATAACAAACGGTGAAAAAGCCATCTTTCGTAGAAAAGTCAGGTTGAAAATTGCTTGCGATCTCTTTGACTGTCCGTCCTTCGATCCACAAATATAACGTGCCCAAAAGCATGACCATCAGAACGACCACCCAGCTGGTATTTCTGATTTCTGCTAAAATGTCCATCATTGAACTACGGACGAAGAAATACATGACCCCCAAAATGATGACCAGTAACAACAAGTTTAATCCAAATTTTATTTTTGCTTTCATGATAACTCCTTGATTTTTTGCAGCAGATTAGGCAAAGAAATAGATCAACAACAACGCCACCAACGTACCCAAGATAAAGACGACCGTAAACTTCTTCTTCTTGGTTTTATGGTGAAATACCCGTTGCGCGATCAAGCCGCCAAAGCCGCCGCCGATCAATCCCATGAATAGCAGATTCAGTTCCGGTACCCGCCAACGTTTCTTTACTGCTTGATATTTATCATAACCCATAAGGCAGAAAAGATAAAGGTTTGCCGCTAGCAAATAAAACCATAGCGGATTGTAAAGCCATGCCTCCATTTATTCCCCTCCCTATCCAGCATCATTGCTTTGTTATTTGCTATCTGTCTTATCTGCGGGGACCCGCATAGTGAGTCCGTGTTTGATGACTTTCATCTCAATCGGCAGATCATCTGTTGGGTCACCGTCTGTTCTTGTTTGCACTTTACTTTCTTTGGCACGAATTGTTATTTCTGATGCTGTAAAATACTCAACACTCGGTACTTTTGCGATCCGTCCGCGGATAATACGCGGCAAGAAGACAATAAAGGACAATAGGTTCAACTTCGGCAATAAGATGATATGAAATAGACCATCATCTGGTCGTGCCGATTCGTCAAAGTTGGTAAAGCCACCGGCTGAATTGGACATGATCACTGTCAACAATTGGGCTTTTCCTTGCCATTTGCGTTTTTCAGATACCAATTCCAGTTTGTACTGTTTCTTTTTAAATAAATAATGAAAGAATCGTTTCATAAAAGCGAGTGGACCATATTGCTGTTTTTCTTCTTGAGAAGTCTCAGCTGCCGTATCTGCCAAGATACCGATGGTCATCGTTGAAATCATGACTTGATCATTGACCATGCCATAATCGATGCCTCGATCTGTGCCATTCAAGATCGTGTCAAAAGCTTCTTCTGGCTTCACTGAGATACCCAGCATTTTAGCAAAATTATTGACTGTTCCACCAGGAATAATACCGATTTTCAAATCTGGTAGTTGTTCCTTGAAGGTTTGGATGCCATGATGGATCGTCCCGTCGCCTCCGATGATCACCACGGTATCTACCTGATTTTCTTTTGCTGTTTGGCGAACCTCCTCTGGATCTGTATCTGGGTTGGAAGGTTGAAGAACGACTGTCGCTTCAGGCTGCTGTTCTTTGCTATAACGCTCAAAATCTTGCGCGGTTTTTTTGGCCTCACTTTTGCCAGCTGTATCATTATACAAAACGATGATGTTCATATGAACCACTTCCTAAAAATGGCTAGGCCCTGCGCATCAAGCGGCAAGATTGCCCAGCCATAAAATTTGATTTCTGTGTAAACTAAAAAATTTATTTTGCGCTTTCTGCGTTTAATTGCACGATTTTCACGATGACATCCGTTGCCTTGATCATGGATTGCAATGAAACAAACTCATAACGGCCATGCATATTCTCTCCACCAGCAAAAATGTTCGGTGTTGCGATACCCATGTAGGAAATTTTAGAGCCATCGGTTCCGCCGCGGACAGGTTCAATCACAGGTTGAATGTTTAAAGTTTCCATGGCTGTTTTTGCCAATTCAATGATGCGCATATCTTTTTCAATGATCTCTTTCATGTTGTAATACTGATCATATAAATGAATGGAAATACGCTCTTCATCAAATTGCGCATTCAGTTTGCTTTGGATCGCCAGCAATTCTTCTTTCCGGGCTTCAAAGCGGTCGCGGTCATGATCACGAATGATATAGGCCATTTTGGCTTCTTCAACAGAGCCGCTTAGCTGCATCAAATGGAAAAAGCCTTCTGACCCGTCGGTCTTTTCTGGCACTTCGTCTGCAGGCAGCAAGTTTTGGAAATCAATGGCAATTTGCAAGGCATTGATCATCGTGTCTTTCGCGGTACCTGGATGGACATTTTTCCCTTGGATCGTGATCTCTGCTTGGGCAGCATTGAAGGTTTCATACTGTAATTCACCCACTGGTCCCCCATCCATCGTATACGCAAAATCAACGGGAAAATCAGCGACATCAAATTTGTCCGCACCAACACCGATTTCTTCATCTGGTCCGAAAGCAACGTTGATTTGACCGTGCTTGATCTCAGGATTCTTGATCAAAATCTCCATTGCCGTCATGATCTCAGCAATCCCTGATTTGTCATCGGCGCCTAACAGTGTAGAACCGTCCGTTGTGATCAAGGTTTCGCCTTTGTAATGCTTCAAATTCGGGAAATCTTTGATATTTAAGGTATATTTACCTTCTTTATCCAAATTGATCGTGGATTCGCCGTCGTACTTTTCAATGATCTGCGGGTCTACATTGACGGCATTGAAATCAGCTGTATCCATATGTGCAATAAAACCGATCGCTGGCACTTCATGGCTGACATTACTTGGCAATGTACCAAGCACAAAGCCGTTTGTTTCATTATAACGTACTTCTTCAAGGCCTAATTCTTCCAATTCTTTTTTTAAGACTTGAG
The DNA here is from genome assembly GCF_001297065.1 of Enterococcus sp. RIT-PI-f. Taxonomy (GTDB): domain Bacteria; phylum Bacillota; class Bacilli; order Lactobacillales; family Enterococcaceae; genus Enterococcus_D. The sequence goes on from NZ_LHOX01000017.1 coordinate 46,579, forward strand.
CAAAAGCAACTTGCGTTTGCGTGGAAGGTGTTGTGTTGCTGGTGGCATCAGAACGGGTTTCAGTTTTGACATAGCGTAAAAAACGCGGCAATAAATTTTCGTACATAATCAGTGCTCCTATCTATTATTTATATTGAAATGGGTTTGTGGATGTCGTTGCTGGTATAAAGGTCACGGACCAGTTTTCTTCAGCTTTCCACTGATTGAATTTCTCAATGAAGCGTGGGATACATAACGCTTCGATATGATGTCCGGGATCAATCCCAATCAACCCGTTGGCTTGCATATCATGGGCAATGTGATAGGTCACATCCCCTGTGATATAAACATCTGCTTTGGCTTTTAATGCATCCGTGTAAAAGGATTGACCACTTCCGCCGCAAATGGCGATGCGCTGGATCTGTTCTTTGGGTTGATTGGGCAGGATGATACGTAGCGCATCCAAATCAAATACTTGTTTGATCCTGGCAACAAATTCCTGCACCGGCATTGGCGCTGGCAATTGCCCGACACGACCAATACCATAGTGCGCTGTCAAGTTGTCCAATGTATATAGATCGTAGGCTGGTTCCTCATAGGGATGCGCTTGGATCATGGCATCCACGACTTTGTCTGTAATGGTTTCAGGGAAAATCACTTCGATTTTCGCTTCTTGTACTTGTGCTTCTTTGCCAGCTGCACCAATGGCAGGATGGGCATGATCTTGCGGTACAAATCGGCCTGTACCGATCAATGAATAACTGGTATTTTTATAGGCACCTTGCTGTCCGGCGCCGGCTTCAGCCAGCACACGACGAATCTGGCTTGCTTGATCAACAGGCACGAAAACGGCTAATTTTTTCATCTTGATTTGATGCGTTTGGTGCAAAAATGTATCTGCTTCGATGCCCAACACTTCGCAAAACCAATCATTTAACCCATCATCGATGATATCCATGTTGGTATGGGCAGCATACACGGCAATATCATGTTTGATCAGATCCATCAACATTTTTTCCTGGGGATCATCTGCCGACAGTCTGGCAACAGGCCGAAAAATTGGCGGATGTTTGACCACGATCAAATCAATGGCTTTTTCGATCGCTTCAGTGACCACTTCGGGCCGAACATCTAACGCCATCATCACCCGTTCAATCGGTTTGTTGAGCGTACCAACATGTAAGCCCACAGGATCGCCTGTTTCAGCCAACCATTGAGGACAATAGGCTTCAAATCGATCAATAAACGTTTGACCCTTGATCATGCCAACACCTCCTCGATCCAACTGATTTGTTCTTTCAACGCAGTGATTTTTTCGACTTGTGGTTTGTTTGCCTTTTGCAAAGAATCGATCACGCGATATTTCTGTTGCAATTCATGGTGCCATTTCTTTTGGAAGACGGCATTCTTTTCCTGGATCAAGCGTGGGCCAAAAAATAGTTCCTGCTTCGAATAGCTGCGTTGTCCCGGTTCAGCGACGATGATCTCATATTGTTTGTCGTTCTCAGAAAGAATCGTTTCTTCGATGATTTGGTAACCATTGTCTTGCAGCCACACACGTAAAGGCCATTCACCTACATTGGGTTGCAAAATCAATCGTTTGACATTAGTTAATTGCTGCTTCGCTTGTCCTTCTTCTAGGATCGTTCGAATCAACGGACCGCCCATGCCGGCGATCACCACGGTATCGATTTGATCTTCAGGTAAGATCGCAGCTAATCCATTCGCTAACCGAACAGTGATGCTATCACCCAGCCGATTTTTTTGAACTTGTTTACTGGCTGATCGATAAGGACCTTCAACCACTTCTCCTGCAACTGCATAGGAAATTTTGTTTTGCAGCATCAATGCCACAGGCAAGTAGGCATGGTCAGAGCCGATATCGGCTAATCTTGCTTGATCGGGTACGTAGGCACCTACACAGGCCAAACGGTCCGATAACGCATGTTCATTCATGAGGGCACTCCTTTGTTTGATTGTAGTATAGCACTTATGATAAGAAAACAACAAAATGTGCGTCTTGACGGTGGCGCAAATGCCAAGACGCACGTATAACATTCGATTTTACTCGCTGACGATCGTTACCTGTTTGATCGAGTTGCCAGGAATCTGCGGTGGGATCGACATGGTCATGATTGGCAGACCTTGCAATGTCGCTTCAACGACCGTTCCCTCAGACAGATCAGTGACATCACCATCAAAGGCTGCGATCGGTACATGTAGAATGACACCATCGTTCTCGAAATTTTTGACGACATCTTCGCTGTCTTCAACTGCTTCGACATCTTTCAAGAATACTTGGATCGTATCATCATTGCCTGTCGTGGCATCTTCTTGGATCGTTCCTCTAAAAATCATCGTTTCAGACGCCTCCTCTTGTGCAGTACTGCTAGTGGTCGATTGGGTGGTGCTTTGTGCTTCGGATAGCTCCGTACTTGTTGCTGCTGTCCCAGACCCTTGTCCGCATGCTGTTAAAATTACGGCAGCAACGAAGGCTACGCCTATTGTTGTCATTTTTTTCATCGGCGTCTTCCTTTCTTCTAGTATTTTTTTGCTTATTGATTCCGGCGATTTTGGCCAGTCATCTGGATTTCTTGTGTTAAGTAGCGAATCCGTTCCATGATTCGTTTGGCTTTCAGCGGTTCAGATTCTCCCCTTTGGGTAACAGACAGATGGGCTTCTAATTCTTGCATGGTAAAATTGGAAGAAAAGAAGGTCGGCAATTGTTCTTGCATGCGGTACTGCAAGATCACACCAAAAACTTCATCCCTGATCCAACTACTCATGGCATCGGCGCCAATATCATCCATCATCAGAATAGGGGCTTTTTTGACCGCATTCAATTTTTCACCAACCTTATCCTTTCCAATGGCTTGTTTCATTTCTACAGCAAAAGTTGGAAAATGGACTAAGGTGGTTGTATAGCCTGCTTCAGCAAGGTCTCGTGCGATCGCCCCTAATAAAAAGGTTTTCCCAATCCCAAAACTGCCAACTAAGTAAAGGCCTTTATGAAAATCTCGTGGTTGCGTCGTCAAAGCATTGATAAAATCCACTGCAGCTGCGATAGCTTCCATTCTTCCAGGTGTTTGTTGATAATCGGAAAAACTGGCTTCTTGGATATCTTTAGGCATATCCATCGCCTTGATACGTCCGCGGATCTCTTCTTGTTTTTGATGGGCCAATAGTTCTTTGGTCGGTACATAAGTCACATCGATAAAATGGAAATTCAACGCCAAACGAGGTTCGTATCCTGGTGCAATCATGCCTGGATCATTGATCCGGAATTTGCGCTTTTCTTGTACGAATTCATATAATTTGGCATAACTTTTCTGAATATCCGCTTCTGTTAATGCCTCTTGGTTTTCTTGAATGAATGCTTTGACATCTGGATCTTCTAAGACTTCTGACATCATGGCCGAAAATTGACTGCGGTAATTTCGCTTATCCAACATATGATTCAGGTTTTTTCCCACATCTTCCATTATTTATCACCAGCTTTCTTATGCAGATAATTTTGTAATTTCCGATCTAACTCCGCTTGACGCTCCGGCGTCAATGTCGCTTCTTCTACTGGCGATTCCGCCCAAGCCGGCAGCTTTTCTTGGCGAATGATCCGATTGCCATTGGTTTGGGGTCTTGTACGTTTCTCTTTCGCCGTCTTGACCAAGTTGCGGACATGCTTGATCGCATCTTCTGCCGTGCCAATCTTCAATTCCGACCATTGGGCAGCAATATTGTTGATATAACTCCCGTTGAGTGCAGCATTATTTTGAACGACCAAAGCATAATGGACCAAGACATTGATGACACTATTGGGCAAAGGGGAACGTTCCACCAAGCTTTTGATCAGCCATTGTTCTGAATCGGTCATAAAACTATTTTTTTCAACCTTGATTGCTTTCAAAAATGGAATGGGTGCAGTATGTTCGCTTTCTTGGATCAAGAGAATGTCATTGTCAGAAAAACCATTTTGTTTCAAGGTATTGAAACGCCGCAATTGGGACTCTGTTTCAGGATCTTCGCTGCGGGTCGTTTTGCTAAAGGTTTGGCGAGACTTTCTGATCACTGCCTGTTCCAACCGCTTTTGATCCACTTCTCCTGTTGTCAAGGAAACATGATCTGCCATAAGATCCAATAGTTCTAATACGTCATAGCCGTATAAAGCATGGTACATCAATAATTTTTGCTTGAAGGCCGGCGTGAAGTTTTCTGATCGGATATAGCGTCTTTGCGCTTCATAAAGCAAGAAATCCCAATCGATCGCAGCTTCTTCTAGTGCCAAGGGCTGCTGGTCTTCTTGAAAGGCTTGCTGCACGGATTGCAGCTTGGATTCACTTGCAGCAAAACGTTTCGGATCTAAACCGTACGCTTGGGTAAAGGAAGTCGTCGTTTCTTGAAACGATGTCAAGGATGCTCTTTGCGGTTGGAAAAGCGAGACCAATTGTTCGAACTTGCGTTCGCCTACACGATTCAGCAAAAGATAGCTATAAAGCTCATCTTGAAAAAAATCCAAAGGATGTACAGGTTCTTGCAGAAGATAGAGGTAACTTGTCCCTTGCTGCGGGTCCGTTTTTTCGAAGGAACGCAATAACCCAATCCCCTCCAACTTTTCCTTAGCTTGCATGAACCGTTGCATGCCGACATTCATCGCATTCAGCAAATCTAAAATCACATGTTCAGCCGCGTCGGCTGCAATTGTACCTGACTGGTGATCGGCCGCTAAAGAAAGGTACAGGGCTAAGCCATCACTTTCAATGATTGGTTGATACAAGAAAATAAGGGCATCTTTGCCTTCCGTACTTAATGGCCGGCTTTTAAAGACTTGATAGCTTTGATTCGGCAGTTGATTGCCCACGTGATTTCCCCCTTCATTTATTCTTGTGGTTCTTTGGCTTTTTCGACGATATCTTGCAACTCTTTTAAGAAGACTGACATATCTTTGAACTGGCGATAGACGCTGGCAAAACGAATATAGGCAATCTCATCTAAATCGACCAATTCTTCCATCACGAATTCTCCAATCATTGTTGTGGAAACTTCGTTTTCGCCTAACGAGCGAACTCTTGATTCAACATGGTCGACGATCGTTTCCATTTGGTCCATCGTTACAGGACGTTTTTCAGCAGAGCGTATCAAGCCCCGTAAGATTTTTTCACGATTAAATTCTTCCCGAGCGCCATTCTTTTTGATGACAAGCAATGGTGCTTCTTCGATCCGTTCGAACGTGGTAAAGCGGTAGCCGCAGTTCTCACATTCGCGGCGTCGGCGGATCACACGGCCGTCATCGGCTTGTCGACTGTCAACGACCCGTGAATTGTTATGGTGACATTTTGGACATTGCATGTTTTCACCCCATTTTTTTCTCAGACGCGTGTGCGTTCTTGATTAAAGCGATTAAATTATATAGATAATTATAACATGAAATGTATTGGTACAATAGCTAAAACCGCTTATTTGGTTGATTTAATAGAAAATTTAAATAATAGAATCCTTGTTTTTTTAAAACAAAATGAAAAAACGGCAGAAAATTTCCTGTCGCTTTTTTCGTTATTTTTCTTTCATCTTGACCAATGAAAGGAATGCCGTGATCAAGGCTTTATCTGTCAGTTGCTGATTGCAGCGCTGACTATCGCGACAAATATAGTTGCCGCGTTTGGTATAGGTGCCATCACCACTTGATTTCGTCAGAGATAGGAACATGGATACATTGCCTTCATGCTGACAGATAGGGCAAATGCCCTTTTTGACTTCAGTGGACATGTGTCCATGGACCGCCGTATAGCCATCATCGCCAGCGGCAATCATAAATTTGCTTTGACTGCCAATATCATCCCATGCCAAATAGGTCGTTTCTTTTAAATCGAATTGTTCAAAATCCGGGATTTTTAATTTTTTGACTTTGCGAAACAGTTTCTCTGTTTGTTTGACTGACGGTGCTTTGAAGGGTTCAACAAAGTTTTTTAAATCAGACAAGTGTGCCTCCGCTTTTTTGATGCTCAGGCCGCGTTGGAACATCTCATTGACGATCAACAATGCTTGGCTATCCTCGGAATCGAATTGGCTGTTGACCACATCTTTGGTCATTTCTTCGATTGTTCGGACTGTTTGCGGGTCATTGACGGATTGGTATGTGCGTACCAATTGAACTATTTGTTCTTTGATCAAATTGAATTGATTCGGTTGGATCATCTGATTGGCCTCTTTTCTTTATGATTCGGTTAGACGAACACTTTTCCCCTAAGACACAATGCGAAAATTTGCATTTGATGACCACCACCTAATTGAACATTTCTGAATAAATTGCACTAGGATTATAAGCGTTCTATTATCTTTTGTCAAATCAACGCAAAGAAAGCCCAAAAAGAAACCCGCAACGATACGCGTCGCTGCGGGTCTGATTTATAATTTGTCTTCGATACCGGTAAAATGTTTTAATTGATCAGCATCCCGGCGTTCTGTTGAAGTGATTTTATTTTGGTCGGGATGATCTTCACTTAGCAATTCTTCTTGGCCTAAGTTTTCTGGTGTTGTACGATCATGGCGGGCATCTCGCTCGTCGTTTTGGCGATCTAATTCATCTACGCGCTTTTCTCGTTGTTCTTGACCAATTCGCCCTTCAAGTGCCTGTTCTTTACCAGATTTTTCCAATTCTTCGTTATTGGTCCATTCACCAATCTTTTCTTTAGCGGACCCAACGATCACGTCTTTTTCATCTTTGAACGTTCCCATGATTATCCCTCCTATTAGATATCTCTATCATATCAAGGAATGTGGGATAAAACAAAAGATACGAATGCGGATACATCCCTTAGTTTCCCGCAAGAGATATGCTATACTACGGATGAGAAAATAATCGTCAGAATATTCTGTTCATGATAAAGGAGCGCTATTATGCTAAAAATCGATTTTAAAGATGTCAGCTTTATCCGAAATGGACATCCTTTATTAGACAACATCTCATGGCAAGTACATGAAGGGCAACATTGGGGGATCTTAGGACTGAATGGCGCTGGCAAAAGTTTACTTTTGCAAATGATCACTGGCGCATTATGGCCATCTGCAGGGTCTCGCAGTGTTCTGGGAGAAACATTAGGAAAAACGTCAGTCCCCGATTTGCAGCGTCGGATTGGTTGGGTCAGTTTTGCGATCCAAAGCAGATTTTATGCCGAGGACCCCATCGAGGGAATCGTTGTTTCAGGAAAATTTGCCAGCATTGGACTGTATCAGCCTATTGATGACACCCTTCGGAAACAAGCGACACAACAATTGGCGGCTTTAGGCATTGGCCATTTGATCACCGCCCCTTTCAAGCAACTTTCGCAAGGAGAAAAACAACTGGTCATGATCGCTCGTGCCCTGATGGCAAATCCGGAAATACTGATTCTTGATGAACCATGTACGGGATTGGATCTTTTCGCGCGAGAAGAGTTTTTGCATCGCATCGCCGCATTGCAGCAGATAGCAGCTCCCCCAACCTTGATCTATGTCACACATCATACGGAGGAATTGCTGCCGTTTTTTGATCATCTGCTCTTACTGAAGGCAGGTCAGGTCCACGCCTGCGGTCCTAGAGCACAAGTCTTTACTGAACGAACATTAACAGATTTTTATCAAAAGCCGATCAGGATCTACCCCTTTGCCAATCAGCGGCAAATCGTACTGCCTAGGTGAACCAAACCAAAAAAACATCCTGATGCACGAACCGTTACGCGCATGCCTCAGGATGTTGTTTATGATTGTTCTGTCTCTTGAAAGTGTTGGACCCACGCATCGATCTGCCGTGTTAGGTCTGCAATCGTCCCTTGGTTATCAAAAATAATATCCCCACGGACTTTTTTCTTTTCGATCGATAGTTGACTAGCGATCCTTGCTGCTGCTTCTGTTTCACTTAATTGATTGCGCAGCATCAGACGTTGTTTCTGAATGGTTTCTGGCACATAAACGACTGCCACTTGATCCATATATTGTTCATAGCCTGCTTCATACAGCAAAGGAATATCAACGACCACCAACGGTTGATCCGCAGCAGCAGCGATCTGTCGCAGAATTTCTTGGCGGATAAAAGGTGAAAGCAGCTGATTCAACTGCTTTCTTTTCTCTTCGTCGGCAAAAATGATTTTCCCCAGTGCTTCTCGATCGAGGGCACCTTGCTCATTTAATAGTGATGGACCAAATGTGTCGATGACTGCTTTTAAACCTGGTGTCTTCGGCCTTACGACTGCCCTGGCAACCAAATCAGCATCGACGATCGGAAACCCCAACTGGCGAAAATGCGCCACCGCAGTACTTTTACCTGTAGCAATCCCACCAGTGATCCCCAAAATAAAACTCATCAGACATCCCTCGCCTGCAGCTGTTGGCAATGAGGGCAAAAATGCGTGCCGCGTTGCGCAACTTTGATTTTGACGATTGGGGTGCCGCAACGTTGGCAAGGTTTCCCTGTTTGTCCATAGACATGCAAAGATTGCTGGAATTTCCCGGCTTCCCCCAGTGCATTGAGATAGGTACGAATCGTCGTGCCTCCTGCTTTGACAGCGCGGTCCAGAACATCGATGATTGCTTCATGCAATGTACCGATCTCATCTGTATTCAACGTATTGGCCGGTTGTTCCGGATGGATCTTGGCTTCCCATAAGGCTTCATCTACGTAGATATTCCCCAGTCCAGTGACCAGTTTTTGATCTAACAACAATGGTTTGACCGCTTTTTTGGCTTTCTTCAAACCGATCTCAAAAGCTGGCAATAAGAAGACTTCCGGTCTAGGTTCCGGTCCTAATTGCTGAATCCCCTTGTATAGACCGCTTTGATTCTTATCAACCAATGTCATTCGACCAAATTTACGGACATCATGATACTGCAATTGACTGCCGTCGGTAAAATGAAAAATGACATGTGTGTGTTTATCTAGGATGGGCTCTTTGTCAAAAAATTCATATTTCCCTTCCATGCGTAAATGAGAAATCAAATCATAATCTGTCAGTTTGAAAATCAAAAATTTTCCTCTGCGATCAAAGGCCAAAATTTGCTGTCCTTGTAAAAGTGTCGAAAAAATCGGTACTTCGGGACTTTCTATGATCCGTGGCCATAATACCTCAACGGAGGCAATGGTTTTGTTTTTGACTAATGCGGATAATCCTTTACGGACAGTTTCAACTTCTGGTAATTCTGGCACAACTTTCACCTCGTTTATTTTGCTTCATACCATGTTTTTCCCCAATTGCTGTCGGTCAGTAACGGCACATGTAATGATACTGCTTGTTCCATCACTTCTTTGACAAGGGCATCCAACCGTTCAAGTTCTTCAGTTGGCACTTCAAAAACCAGCTCATCGTGTACTTGCAGGAGCATTGTGGCTGCCATGTTTTCTTCTTTTAAGCGTTTGGCTAAATCGATCATTGCAATCTTCAAAATGTCTGCTGCACTGCCTTGGATCGGTGTATTGATCGCGGTGCGTTCCGCAAAGTTGCGAATATTGAAATTCCGAGAATTGATATCGGGCAAATAGCGGCGGCGATTGTAAAGCGTTTCTACATACCCTTTATCTTTGGCTTCGCGCACCACATCTTCCATATAGGTTTTGACTCCTGGATATTTATCAAAGTAGGTATCAATGTATTGCTGCGCTTCTTTTCTCGTGATCCCTAAGTTTTGTGATAAGCCATAATCAGAGATGCCATAGACAATACCAAAGTTGACTGCTTTTGCTTGACGACGCATATTGGCTGTGACTTCCTCCGGTGTCGAAATGCCAAAGACCCGCATGGCAGTACTGGAATGAATGTCTTGGCCTTCAATAAAGGCTTCTTTCAGGTGGGTATCATCAGAGATATGCGCCAAAACCCGCAGCTCAATTTGAGAGTAATCGGATGAATAAATCATCCAATCTGGTTGCCTTGGCACAAAGGCTTCACGAATTTTGCGTCCTTCTTCTAATCGAATCGGGATATTTTGCAAATTCGGATCAACAGAACTCAATCGTCCGGTTTGTGTCAATGTCTGGACATAGCGGGTATGCACTTTGCCATCGCTTTGAATGACTTTCAACAGTCCTTCAACGTATGTCGATTGGATTTTGGCGATTTGACGATACGTCAAGATATCTTCAACGATCGGCGCTTGTTCTTTTAATTGTTCTAGAACATCTACCGCGGTGGAATAACCGGTCTTGGTTTTCTTGATGACAGGCAAGCCCATTTTCTCAAACAAAATGACACCCAATTGTTTAGGTGAATTTAAGTTGAAGGTTTCCCCTGCTTCTTGATAGATCTTGGTTTCGATTTCTTGTAATCGTTGGGCAAATTCGCCTTTCATGGTATGCAAACGGGCGGCATCGACATGAATGCCTGTGATTTCCATCTCTGCCAAAATAATCGACAAAGGCAACTCCATCTCTTGGAATAAGGCCGTCTGATTCTTTTCAGCGAGTTCGTGCTGCAGTTTCGGCGTCAAGTCAACAATCGCTGCGGCTTTCCTCGCTAAGTGAGCAAAGAAAGCTTCTTCATCCGCCGGCAAGCCTTTTTTGGCGCCTTTGCCATATACGGCCTCGTCAGACTGGATATCTGTATAGCCGTAATGGGCCGCAACACCTGCGATATCATTATTGTTGTCGTTGGTGTCTAAAAGATAGGCCGCCAACAGCACATCAAACGTAATGCCTGAAGGGGCTTTGGCGTAACGGTTCAAGGCAACATAGGTGCGCTTCGCATCATAGACATTGATCGTGCGCTGCGGATCTTGCAACCAATCGATAAAGGCTGGATATTCAAACAATTGATCTTGGTTGGTCACATATATTTTATCTTTGTTGCCCCATGCGACGCCGACTATGTCTTCTAAATGATAATTATCCCCTAACATTTCAACATACAGTGCCATGTCATTTTGGAACATGTCTGGGGTAAACGACTCCACTACATCAAACAAAATATCTGCCATCTCCACTGGTTCAGCAAGTATATTCAATTTTTCAAGAAACCCATTGAAATTCATTTCTTGATAGAAAGGAACCAATTTATCGAGGTCTTTTCCTTGATACAACAAATCATCGATCTTGATTTCTACAGGAGCATTGACATCGATCGTGGCTAATTGTTTCGATAAAAGCGCAATTTCCTGTTCATTGATCAGATTCTCTTTCATTTTGCTTTTCTTTAATTCATCAATATGTTCATAGATTCCTTCCACAGAACCATACTCTTTTAAGAGTTTGATTGCTGTTTTTTCACCGATTTTCGTGACACCAGGAATATTGTCCGATGCATCGCCAGCTAACCCTTTCATATCAATGATCTGTAATGGGGTCAATCCATCATACTTCTCAGCGACATGGGCTGGTGTGTAACTTTCGATCTCACTGACACCTTTGACCGTGATGTCAACTTTGACATGTTCTGTGGCTAATTGAGTCAAATCGCGGTCTCCAGATAAAACTACCACATCAAATTGATCTTTATCCACCTGGTGGGCCAATGTCCCAATGATGTCATCCGCTTCATAGTTGGCCAATTCATAGTGTTGGACACCTAGCGCATTGATCAATTCTCGAATATAAGGCATTTGTTCTCTGAACTCACCGGGTGTCTTGGCGCGGCCTCCCTTATACGCTTCATACATGGCTGTACGAAAGGTGGTTTTTCCAGCATCAAAAGCCACCAGCACATGGGTGGGTTGTTCTTTGGCCATCACATTTTCAAACATGTTGTTGAAGGCATAGATGGCATTCGTATGCAGACCGTTATTATTTTTGAAACGTTCTAGTGAATTATGCAATGCAAAAAACGCCCGAAAAGCGACGCTATTGCCATCCACAAGTAATAATTTATTTTTCGACATGTTTATATCCCCTTCTTGAAAAAAGTTCTTCTTTATTTTAACAAAGAAATAGTCCAAAAGCGATGAATTGCTATGGTGAATCTGTCTTTTTGAGTGCAAAAAAAAAGGCGAGTTTCCTCGCGCTTTCTTTAATTGTTTTTACCGAAAATACGCAGCAATGCTAAGAACAAGTTGATAAAGTCTAAGTAGAGTTGCAAAGCCATAAAGACAGCTACGCCTGTATTGGCGCCACCGTTCGTTGCCATGTAGACAGTACGAATTCGTTGGTTGTCATACGCTGTGATCCCCATAAAGACGAACACTGTGACAATCGACAAGAAGAAATCGACTGGTTGGCTGTTTAGGATAAAGACATTCAACAATGTTGAAATAATGATCCCGATCAATAAGCCATAGCCGATTCGGCCAACGACACTTAAATCACGTTTGGTCATGATCCCAAAAGCAGACATCACACCGAATGTCACAGCTGCCGAAATGAATGCACCGGCAATAGATCCAAAATCATAGACCATCAATGTAACAGATAACGTCAAGCCGTTCATGAGAGAATACACGAGGTACCCAGCAAGAGTCAGCGAAGGGTTTTTCTGTGCTTTGGCACCTAGGACCAACACTAACACGATTTGCACGAGCCACAATCCTGTAAATCCTAAAGGAAAGTTTTGAATAAATTGCAGTGTTTGTTCTGCGAAGACTTCGCCAAAAAAGTAAGCGGATATCGCACTGATGCCCAGACCAATGCCAAAGAACAAATAGACTTTTGAATAAAAGCGATTCAATCCTTGCGCTTGGACAGTTTCATTATTGAGTTGATTCATCTTGTATTTCCTCCTGTTCTGCTATTTCTTTTGGTGGCTGCACCATCACAACAGCATCTAAGATCCGATCGCCTTCACCATTGATTGCTTCCACTGAAATCGTCACGACATCTTTCATTTTATCGACTTTGATGACTTCAAAATCAAAGGTCAATGTTTCATAATGATAGACTGGTTCAATAAAGTTCACCGAAAAATTCACTACATGAGATCCTGGGCCTGGCAAATGTTTCGACACGGCACTGGTGATGATCCCCATCAGCATGACGGAAGGTACGATAGGACGTTGATAGTCCGTTCTTTGCGTGTAGTCATGTTGGATGTAGAGTGGATTTGCATCATTTGTCAATCCTAAATAAAGCAATAACTGATTATCTTCGATCGACTCTGTTAAAGATAACGAATCGCCTTCCTCGATATCTTCGATACTTTTGCCGATCTTTCGCGGTTTACCTATGTTCAAGTGTGTTTCCTCCAAAAAAAATAATTTTTACCTGCTTTCATTTTATCAGAAGCAGACAAAAGTGCAAGTTCGCAGGATTTAATTCACAAAATCTTCAATGATAAAAAAAAACTCCTGCAATCTTAAAAGACTGCAAGAGTATTGATCATAAAACGTTTCGCGTAGTGTTGCTCAGTAGTTTTTCATACGCTGCTTCAAATTTTTGGACATCGCCTGCCCCCATAAAAATAATCACAGCCTCTTTATGATCCAATAACGGTGACACGTTGTCTTCTTTCAAGACGGTGCCGCCTTTGTTGATTTTATTGCCTAAGTCTTCAATCTTGACATCTCCACGGTCTTCCCGCGCTGAGCCAAAGATATCACACAAATAGACATTATCTGCCAAATCAAGTGCTTCAGCAAAGTCATCCATCAACGCGATCGTACGGGTAAAGGTATGCGGTTGAAAGACAGCAATAATTTCTTTGTCAGGGTATTTTTGACGGGCACCATCGATGGTTGCTTTGATTTCAGCAGGATGATGGGCATAATCATCGACGATCGTCATATCAGCGACGATTTTTTCGCTAAAGCGTCGTTTCACACCTGGGAACGACAGCATTTCTTCTGCCACTTCTTGCATATCTAAGCCTTCTTTGTACGCTACGGCAATGACACCCAATGCATTGTTGATATTATGCTGGCCGTAAGCAGGCAACACAAAATGGCCAATGTTTTCATCATGGATGTAGACATCAAAAGCGGATCCTTGCGTGGTACGTTCAATATTTTTTGCTTGAACATCGTCATCATCATTGATGCCATAATAGTAGATTGGCACATCAGCTTCTAATTTGCGCAAGAACGCATCATCCCCATAAGCAAAGATGCCTTTTTTGACTTGATGGGCCATCGATTGAAACGCTGAAAAGACATCTTCAATCGAATGGTAGTAATCTGGGTGATCGAAATCAATATTCGTCATAATGGCATAATCGGGTGAATAGGCCAAAAAGTGGCGACGGTATTCGCAGGCTTCAAAAGAAAAGAATTCTGCATTTGGATCCCCATGGCCCGTTCCATCCCCAATCAAAAAACTGGTTGGACGTACACCGCTTAAGACATGAGAAAGCAATCCTGTGGTACTTGTTTTCCCATGAGAACCTGTCACAGCAATACTCGTATACGGTTGGATAAATTGGCCGATAAAGTCATGATAACGGGTCACTTCCAACCCTAATTGATGGGCACGAACGATTTCCGGATGTGTATCAGGGAAGGCATTCCCTTGAATGATCACCATTTCCGGTTGAATATTTTCTTTATCAAAAGGCAATAATGCAATGCCCGCTTTTTCTAAGTCACGCTGGGTAAAAAAGTATTCTTCCACATCTGAGCCTTGGACACGATAGCCTTTTTCATGCAGCACTAAAGCCAATGAACTCATTCCAGAACCTTTGATACCAACAAAATGATATATTTTGTTTTGATTTTCCATTCTATAATCCTCTTTTCTCAATTCCACGTTGCAATAAACGTGTATTTTGACAAATATCAGGTTGTCGCACGTCCTACATTATCATACAAAATGAAAAAAATAGCAATGAAATTTATTTTTGCGCTTGACTTTTCTCATCAATTCCTATATTTACCAAAGGCCCTCGACATTTTCCGCACACATACTTCTGGGTATTGATGCGTTTTTGTCGATGGAACATCGTGCCGCAATCTTGGCATTGATATTGCAGCTTAGCCTGCTTTTCAGTAGTAGGTGCATAGCGCAGACCCCCGGTTTTTGCCAGCAATGCTTTAAACGCAGGATCACGGTGACGATGGCCTTGTCCTGTCAAATGCAGATGGTAATGGCACAGTTCATGCTTAACGATCCCCAAAAATACAGCTTCTCCATGCTGCGTCAGCATATCAGGATTAAAATCAAGATGGTGATCCTTTAAGTGATACCGACCTCCCGTGGTTTTTAACCGGCGATTAAATAGCGCTGTATGCAAAAAGGGACGGCCGAAATAGCAGAGTGATACCTTTTCTACATAACGCTGCAGTTCTTGTTCAGTCATTTCTGAATGACAGGATCAACCATTGTGAGGCTGATACGACCTTTTTTACGATCCACTTGTTCGATCCAGACAGTAACCACGTCTCCGACAGCAACCACGTCCTTTGGATGCTTGACAAAAGAACGGCTCATTTTCGATAAATGGACCAAGCCATCTTGTTTGACGCCAATATCAACAAAAGCCCCAAAATCGATCACATTGCGAACGGTTCCTTGCAATTCCATGCCAGGCAGCAAGTCATCCATACTCAATACATCTTTTCTTAATAAAGGTGCTGGCATTTCATCCCGCATATCTCGTCCTGGCTGCATCAATGCTTTCAAAATGTCAATGATCGTTTCTTTCCCAACTTGAAGCGTGTCGGCTAATGAAGCAGGATCCAGACTGGCCAACGCCGCCTTATTTTCCTCCTGATTGCCTGATGCTAGCTCATTCAAAGAAATAGCCGCGATACGCAAAATTTCTTTCGCCGTATCATAACTTTCCGGATGGATCCCGGTTTGATCAAGAATGACTTTTCCACCAGGAATGCGCATAAACCCAATAGCTTGTTCATAGGCTTTTGGCCCTAAACGTGGCACTTTCTTCAATTGTGTGCGTTGGCTAAAGGCACCATTTTCTTCGCGATAGTTGACGATGTTTTGAGCGGTGGTTTTGTTTAACCCTGCAACATGCTGCAGCAATTGACCACTCGCTGTGTTCACATCCACCCCAACTTGGTTGACGGCTGTTTCGACCACGAAATCCAATTGCTCAGCCAGTCTTTTTTGTGAAACATCATGTTGGTATTGGCCAACACCTACAGATTGCGGATCAATTTTGACCAATTCGGCCAATGGATCTTGTAAGCGACGGCCGATACTGATGGCACTGCGCTCTTCCACTTGAAGTTCTGGAAATTCTTGCCGTGCCAAAGGACTGGCCGAGTAAACAGAAGCCCCTGCTTCATTCACGATCACGTAATACACGTCTTGATCGACTTGTTTGATTTGTTCTGCTACAAATTGTTCTGATTCGCGGCTAGCCGTTCCATTACCGATGGCTACCATATCGACATGATAGGTTTCCAATAGACGGCGAAAAGCTGGTCCAGCAGCTTGGCGCTTGTTGTTTGGTGCTGGCTTATGAGGATAAATGACCTCGATTGCCAATACTTTCCCAGTCTGATCGATCACAGCCAATTTGCAGCCTGTCCGATAGGCCGGGTCAAAACCTAAAACGATCTTGCCTTTCAACGGCGATTGCAATAATAGATTGCGCAGGTTATCGCCAAAAATCGTGATGGCTTGTTCGTCCGCTTGCTCTTTTAATTCATTGCGGATTTCTCGTTCGATGGCTGGTGCGATAAAGCGTTTATAGGCGTCAGCGATTGCCTCTTTGACAACATCAGCAGCCGGTGAGGCGGTATTTTTGATTTCTTTGCGGGCTAGATACTCTAAGATTTTGGCGTCATCCGCTTGCAGTGTGACTTTCAAGATGCCCTCTTGTTCCCCGCGATTGGTTGCTAAGATTCGGTGTGAGACCATTTTGCTGATGGGATGCTGAAAGTCATAGTACATCTCATATACACCTTTCTCATCTTTCTCCGCATCTTTGACTGTGCTTTTGTAGAGTCCTTTGTTTTGGAAATAGCTTCTGACCCATGTGCGATACGCAGCGGTATCGCCTATCATTTCTGCAATGATCTCGTGCGCCCCTTGCATCACATCAGCAATCGTCGGGACCGCTTCATTCAGATAAGCCGCGGCATGATCAGCTGGAGATTGTTTTGGAAAAGTCAATAACCAATCAGCAAAGCTGCCTAAGCCATTTTCTTTAGCGATCGTCGCTTTCGTCCGTCTTTTTTGTTTAAATGGACGATAGAGATCTTCAACTGTCTGCATTTTGGCAGCTGCCAGGATGGCTTGCTGCAATTCGGGCGTCAGCTTGTCTTGTTCTTCGATCAGACGCAATACCTCTGCTTTTCGCTTCACTAAGTTTTCAACATATGTATATCGTTCCTCGATATCTCTGATTTGGACTTCATCTAATCCGTTTGTCATTTCTTTACGATAACGGGCAATAAAAGGAACGGTATTGCCATCTTGCAGGAGTTGCAAGACAGTCGTAATTTGTTTTTTTGTAAATGCCGTCATTTCTGCGGTCACTAATTGTAGTACATCTTGATTCATTTCAGCCATTGATTCTTCACCTTTCTTTATTCATTTCTTTATGATACCACAAAAAAAACAGCGGATGCCGCTGTGCCCTAAGCGAGCGGCAAGCAGTCTGCTGTTTTTTTCTTCACATCATGTACCTCTTACCTTTGCAGCACAAGTCTTTTAAAAGTCTGGTTGCCATGGGCCAGTTAAGTTTTGATATTCGATGTCTTGGACAATGCCCTGCTGATCAAATATGACCCCATGAACTGAGCCACCAAAGACCGCACCGCCATCAATGCCGATTTTATGATCGCTGATCCACAGATCGGTGGTTTGCATATCACCATGCAGCATCGGTGTGATGGTATGGCCAAAGACGATCGTCTTTCCGGTTCGGTTTTTTGTTTGATGAAATGGCTCCCGAATCCAGATAAAGTCATGATCAGAAGTATCTTGCCAATGCTTCTTGGACAAATCAACGCCAGCATGGACAAAAAGATAATTGCCCCATTCATAATAAAGCGGACGTGCCATCAAAAATTCGATCAGCTCTTGGTAGCGGCTGCGGATTATCATGGCGATCTCTGTTGGGGAATACTCTTCAGTTGCGCCTGTATGCAAAAGACTTTCTATCGTCTCTTTGCCACCATTACGTACATAAGCATTGAACCAATCTTCTGGCGCCTGCAAAAATTGAAGGAAATATTCTTCATGGTTTCCACGTAAGTAGATGGCTTGTTGCTCTTCTACGAGTTGTTTGCCCAATAAAAAACATTCTTTGGTTTTTGGCCCACGATCGTTGAGGTCGCCGATCAATAATAATTGATGTCGATCAGGATCAAAGTCTTGCAAAAGCTTTTTAAAAAGATCAGCCATTCCATGGATATCACTGATCACATACATCAAGTTTTTCATGAAAGCGGGTCCTCCAATCTTTTTTTCGGGGATGCCTAGAACCGATCATCCTCACCTGAAGCTATCGAAACAATCTTTTAAAAGTTAGAAGTGATATTTCTTCGTTAACAGGTCTCATTTACCAGAAACAGCATAGTAGTTGCCATCTGGATCAGCAAAATTAAAGACCATTTGTTCCTCCATTTGAATCAAATCGCCTACCTCAACATTTGCCTCAAGCATTTGTTTATATAGGGAGGTAATGTCTTCTGAAAAGAACATGATTGATGGTGAATTCAAAGCAACTTCTGGTGAATGTGCTTCGATAAAGGTACGATCGTAAATCACAAAATGGGTGTCTGCTTGTGCGCTTGGGGCAATCTCCACCACTGATGTGCCATCAACAGATTGCTGATCAATGATCACAAACCCAAATGATTGCCAAAAAGTGATTGCTGCTGGCACATCTGCGACGTACAGCATCACTTGCATGTTATTTGAGAACATTTTTTTCCTCCAGTTAGTCTTCTTTGTTGTCTGTTTCTTGATTATTGTTGGTATTGAAGTTCAATTGCAAACCTGGTTTGTCTGTAATGATCTCTGTCACTTCATAGGTCAACCGTTTGATGATATCAAATAATGGCTCAACTAGACGATCTGTTTCCGCTTTTGACAGATCGTCTCCTGATTCGACTTTGCGATTCAAGATATGGTTGACTTGTCCTACGCGACCTGATAACACATACTCTGGAAAAACCAATTGAAATTCTAAACGCGCACCAATGATGCTGTTCTTTTCCATATATGCTTCGTCTTTTACCTTCAAGGGGGCAAATCCGACATTTAATTTTGTTTCCATTTCTTTGTCTTTTGGTTTCATATCGAAGTGATAGGCTTCGACGATTGGTTGCTGTCTTTTGATTTCCACAATTTTCACGCTCCTTAAATAAAAGTATAGCACAAGAGATTCTATGCGCCTACTCGAATTCTTGATATCACAAAAAAACGACCCTACAGGTCGTTTTTTGTCATGTTAGTTTGATAATCCTGCCAGGTAATCTAAAGCATCCTGGACATTTGACACAGGAACGATCTTCATATCAGTACCCAATTTTTTGGCAGCAGCAACTGCTTCTTGATAATTGGTTTTGATATCAGGATCGGCTGCCCGCTCTTCATCTGTGATCTCATCTTCTGGAGCGAAGAAAATCTCAGCCCCGCTTTCACTGGCACTGGCTACTTTTTTGTCGATACCGCCAATTCGGCCAACGGTGCCATCACTGGAGATGGTTCCTGTACCCGCGATTTGATGTCCTTTGCGGATATCGCCCGTCAATTGTTGGTAGATTTCTAATGTAAACATCAAACCAGCTGAAGGGCCGCCAATATTGCCAGCATCGATCACAATGTCTTGATCTGATGAGATCTCTGTATGATCGACGAGTGAAATCCCGATACCCGCTTTTTGGTTGGTAGAAAGTTCGATCAATGCGCCGGTCGCTTCTTTTTCTTCTCCGTCTTGTGTATAAGTCACTGTCACTTCATCGCCAATCGACTGGCTTTGCACATAATCGATAAAGTCTTGGCTGCTGGTGAATGATTTGCCATTCACTGCTGTCACCGTATCAGCTACAGAAATCTTATCCGCAAAACTTGAATCAGGATCAACCCCCATCACATATACGCCTTTGTACGCCATTTCATATGGCAAATCTGCCAGCTTCAAGGCTTGTTCAATGGCGCTATTTTGTGAAGACTCCATATAATACTGCTGAATACGATTGTATTCTTCGTCTGTGGCACCGCCAAAAAGATCTTCTTCACTGACTAATTCTTGAAATCCGTTGAATTTTGTGCCAATGGCACTGAAGACTGTTGCCTGTCGTATGCCAACACTTGTCAAAGAAAAGGAACCATCCGAGGTGTCTTCTTTCTGATTGACCGTGATCAGCTCTTTTAGATCGATCGTCGCACCGGGCTGCTCAATATAGTAAGGGATCGGCAACAAGGCGCCAGCGGCAATCAGCAAGGCAAGTATAAATAATAAGACATATTTGATCGTAGATTTAAGATTCATTGGCTTCACGCTTCTTTACTATGGCTTCATAAATATTTCGTGGCAGATAATCCGCCACATTTCCTTCGAAAGTCAAAATTTCTTTCAATAAACTAGAGCTAATAAAACTATGTTTGGCATCCGCTAATAAAAAGACCGTTTCTAGCGTGGGTGCCAGATGGTGATTCATTTCCATGATATCTCGTTCATATTCGTAATCCTTGACACTGCGGATACCCCGCAAAAGAAATTGTGCGCCGAGCTTTTTAGCAGCGACAACTGTCAATTCTGTTTCCTGGGCAATTACGCGTACGTTAGGGATATGGATCAATGCCTCTTGGATCAGTTGGACCTTTTCTTCACTGGAAAAAAAACTTTTCTTATTGGTATTTACAAAAACACCAACGATGATTTCATCAAATAATTTAGCCCCACGTTCGATCAAATCAACGTGGCCCGTAGTGAGCGGATCAAAGCTACCTGGAAATAAGGCAATTTTTTTCATGCTACCCCTCATTTCTATAAATTGTGACTTGCGAGATGCCATAAGTTTGCTGCTTGATCAGTTCCAGAGAATCGATGTTTTCGGGCAGAAGAATCGCTTTATCGGTTTCACAGATCACCTTCGCGCCGCTGGACAACAAATCTGCCGACAGCATCTCAGTCAATTGCTCCACGATCTGTTGTTTGGCATATGGCGGATCTAAAAAGAGATAGTCAAACTGCCGCCCCTCTTCAGCAAATCTGGCAATGGCTTGTTTGGCATCCATTTTCAACACTGTAAATTTTTCCGGATGTTTGGTGACATCGATATTCTCACGAATGATCTTGATTGCGGAGAAACTGCGATCCACACAGACAGCATGATTCGCCCCTCGCGATACAGCTTCGATGGCCAATCCGCCACTGCCGCTGAACAAATCAAGCACTTCCCCACCATCTAAATATTGACCTAGCATATTGAAGATCGCACCCTTGACTTTATCCGTCGTAGGCCGCGTATTTTCGCCTGCCAGGCTTTTTAACCTTCGTCCACCAAATTCTCCTGCAACTATCCGCATCGTCTTCTCCTCCAACTAAACGCACCTCTAAGGTAAAATAAATATAGCACTGTTCCTCAAAATAGCAAGTATGTCTCACCTTTTTTTACAGTTTTTCACACGACTAGCTATGACATGTAACAGATGACCTGCCACACATGTCAAATTCTGAGCAAAAAAATAGCGGCGCTGCGACACGCCACCATTATTTACACATGCTCAGCTAAGCGAATCATTGTATTTTTCTCTTCAACGTCAAAGCCATCATCTTTGCTTGGATACGCTTCATCGGTGCCGATTTTATCCGCAAAGTCCATCGCCACATCAGGGCGATAAGACGGTTCAACCTGACGGACAAAATGGAATTGTTCGATTTTGTTTTTTTTCGCTTCATATTCTTCTTCATTCAAATACATCACCACATATTTCATTTTACGTGACACATAGTGAACAAAGCCAAAACGACGCAAGTTTTTCAATTGGCGCAAACTATAGACCCATACGATCAGCCCACGTCGCTTTTGGATTTGGAATGGTTCTTTTTCTTCATGCATGACAATTTCCTCCACAACTTGTTTTTGAATGAAAAAACGGACTACCGGCATCGACTTTGACTGAAGCTGAAAAACAGGTTGCGATCGATACAGTGATTTCATCAAGTAAGCGTTGCAGATTGGTTTCAGCTAAGCGATAGTCGCTCACGCGGTCATTCATGTCCAGATTGCGTTTGGCTTGACGCATACTGCGTCTGGCTTCTTTGAAACCTGGTGCGAATTCACCGTAAGATTCAATATTCTCAAATGCACGTTTTTCCGTCACAAAAGACTCGATCAGTGTGCGTACGACTTCATCTTGGTACATCTGTTGTCTATTTGTTGCATACGCCGTAAACGTGGTGCTGTCCTTGATCGTCTTTGTCACCCGTTCAATTTGATCCACGATCTCAAAAAATTCTTTATTGTATATCATCCGTTGTACTAGCCTCGGTTTCTTCTTCTTGTTCTTGCACTAAGACTACCATATTTTCTTGCGAAAAAGCAATTCCTATCTTTTCAGCGGCGTCGTGGGATAAACGTTCTGCAGTAGCTGGGTCGCTGAACCAAGAAAGAATACTAAAAGTCGGATCATAGACAGGCGCCTCAAAGATCGTAGCTGTGGCTGTTATGGCTTGATCTTGCAGCAATTCTTGCCACTCTTCCGTCGTTAGATTGAAATTACTCGTTTTTTCACTAGACAAGGCTTTCTGATACGAATGGATCCTCTGGGATGTCAGATGATCTGCGCTATTTTCAGTCACTTCCTGTAACAATGTCGAAGCTTCTTTCTGGGTATCTAGATTTGCCGAATAGGTATCCAACTGCTGGATGCCGCGCATTTTTTCAATAATCACGAAAGCGAGTGTTCCTTTATCCAAAGCGGCTTGCTCTGAGGAGATTGTCTGAGATGTTTGGAAAAGCGGGCGTTCTCCCTCTGTTAGCGGATAGGGTGCCAATTTCAATAATGTGGTCTGGTCCAGATAGCTGATTGCTTGCAATTTGGCGGTGATATGATCAAAGAACAAGACGGCAAAAGTCCCATTGTCAAAAGCCACCAATGGACGATAATTCATATCTGATTCCATGAGTTCAAAACTGACGGTCCGATCATTTTGCTTCAGACTGAAATTGGGATAGATCATGGTTAAGTCTGTCAATTCCGCCAACGTCATTCCCATTGTAAATGGCGTCAATGAAGACCCGCCTTCACCAATGACTTTGATTGCTTGGACACTTTCACCATCCGTATTGATCTCAATATATTGCTGATCGTCCAATTGATTATAGACCCTCACTTCAAAATCATAGCCGGTGCGATACGTTCGCACCGGCAGGCCATAATCTTCTTCAAAGTCTGAAACAGGTTCGCCAATTGCATTGGCAAGACCGTCCGCTTTGATTGTTTCATAATTCATTGTTGTAGGTGCTTTGACTGGATTCTCAGAAAGAAAAGGCGTATCAGAAGCATGCTGGTAAAATACCGGCTGTAAATAGACAACCGCTAAGGCAAAGATAAATAGACACCCGAACAACATGCTTCTATGTTTCATTTTTGCGTCAGCTCCCTACTTTTCTTTGATTTCGATCAAAAGATCACCTGATTGGATCGGTTCACCAGCAGCGACATAGACGTGTTCGACTACGCCTGCAAAACGCGCTTCAACTGATGTTTCCATCTTCATGGCTTCTGTCACCATCAAGGTTTGGCCTTTAGCCACACGGTCGCCTTTATGCACGAGAATCTCTAATACTGATCCACTCATAGACGCGCCGATTTGTTCTTTGTTCGTTGGTTCAGCTTTCCGTTTGGTTTGAACTGAGCTAATGATTGAATTGTCTTTGACGACGATTTCTCGTCGTTGACCATTCAGATTGAAGAACAGCGTCCGGTTCCCTTCGATGTCTGCTTCACCAATCTCATCCAAGCGAATAATCAAAATCTTGCCTTTTTCTAGTTCAACATTGATGGTTTCACCTAAACGCATGCCGTTGAAGAACGTTGGCGTATCCAACACTTTGACATCAGCAAACTGCTCATAGGCTTTGCGATAATCTAAAAAGACTTGTGGATACATCAAGTAACTTAACACTTCTTCATGTTTTGGCTGATAGCCGATTTTTTCAGCAAGTTCTTGTTTGACAGTCTCAAAATCAACTGGTTTGGCAAAAGCGCCAGGACGTTCTGTGTAAGCTGGGCGTCCTTTCAAGATGATTTTCTGCAATTTCTCTGGGAAACCGCCAACAGGCTGGCCCAACTCTCCTTGGAAGAAGGTCACAACTGATTCAGGGAAACTAAGATTGTCTCCTTGTTCATAAATATCTTGTTCACTCAAGCCGTTTTGAACCATGAATAATGCCATGTCTCCCACAACTTTCGAGGAAGGTGTTACTTTGACGATATCGCCAAACATCATGTTGACATCATGATACACTTCCTTGATCTCGTCCCATTTCTCGCCTAAACCAACCGCTTTGGCTTGCTGTTGCAAGTTGGAATACTGACCGCCAGGCATTTCGTGTTTATAGACTTCGGTTTGCGGTGCATTCAAGCCATTTTCAAATGAATGGTAATACATGCGGACATCTTCCCAGTAATGGTTCAATTGTTGAATATTATCGACATTGATCTCTGGACAGCGCGCACCGTTCACTAATGCATAGTAAAGACTGCTCATACTAGGCTGGCTGGTGGCACCACTGACAGCAGACATGGCGACATCCACAATATCGACGCCAGCTTTTGTCGCAGCTGAATAGGTGATGATCCCATTGCCGCTCGTATCGTGGGTGTGCAAGTGGATCGGCACATCAATACTGTCTTTCAATTCGCTGATCAAACGGTAGGCCGCTTGCGGTTTCAATAATCCAGCCATGTCTTTGATCGCAATGATATGGGCACCTAGATTTTGTAATTCTTTGGCCATATCTTTGTAATATTGAACAGAATATTTTTGACGTGTTGGATCATTGATATCTCCGGTATAACAAATCGTCGCTTCAGCAATCTTTCCGGTATCTCTCACTGCTTGGATACTTTTCTCCATTTGCGGGATCCAGTTCAAACTATCAAAGATACGGAAAACATCAATGCCCTGATCTGCAGCTTCTTTGATAAATTCGACTAAGACATTGTCAGGATAGTTGGAATAGCCCACAGCATTTGACCCTCTAAAGAGCATTTGCAGCAATGTATTCGGCATGCGTTTGCGGAACATCCGCAATCTTTCCCATGGATCCTCAGTCAAGAAACGATAGGCAACGTCAAACGTCGCACCGCCCCACATCTCACTTGAGAACAATTGCGGGATCGCTTCTTCTGTCATAGCAGCAATTTTCTTAAAGTCTTGGGTCCTGACACGGGTCGCCAACAAGCTTTGATGGGCATCACGGAAAGTTGTATCTGTCAACAGCACATTTTTCTGGTTGCCGATCCATGATACGACCGCATCAGCCCCGTTCTGATCCAATACTTGTTTTGCACTTGTGTAATCCGCCAATGTTTCGATCTTTTGCGGCAAGCGTGGTTCATTGTAAAAAGGTTTAGGTTGTTTTTCAATACCTGGGAAACCGTTGATCGTGATTTCACCGATATATTTCATCGTTTTGTTGCCACGATCACGAATCCGCGGAAAATCAAATAATTCTGGTGTATTATCAATAAATGTTGTTTTGGCCTCTCCAGAACGAAACGCTGGATGAGAAACGACATTTCTCATGAACAGGATATTGGTTTTGACACCTCTGATCCGAAATTCTTTCAAACAGCGCATCATTTTTTGAATGGCTTGATCAAAAGTCGCTGCATGGGTACAGACTTTTACCAGCAATGAATCAAAGTAAGGTGTCACGACTGCACCTGCGTAGGCATTTCCGACATCTAAACGCACACCGAAGCCACCTGGTGAACGGTAGGTATCGATTTTACCAGTATCCGGCATAAACTGATTTGCAGGATCTTCTGTGGTCACCCGACATTGGATCGCCACGCCTTCGAAACGAATATCCTCTTGTTTCGGAATACCAATCTCTTTGTGGAGGTCTTTGCCTTGGGCAATCAAAATTTGTGTAGTCACAATATCAAGGTTAGTGATCATTTCAGTGATGGTATGTTCGACTTGGACGCGAGGATTGACTTCGATAAAGTAGAATTTGTCCCCTTCAACCAAAAACTCAACGGTTCCAGCATTGATATAGCCAACATGCTTCATCAATTGAACAGCAGCTTGACAGATTTTTTCTCGTTGGGCCTCATCCATCGACACGCATGGCGCAACTTCCACCACTTTTTGATGTCGACGTTGAACAGAACAATCCCGCTCGAACAAATGAACGACATTGCCATGTTTGTCCCCTAAGATCTGCACTTCAATATGTTTCGGATTGCTGATATATTTTTCAACATAGACTTCGTCACTGCCGAATGCTGCTTTGGCTTCGCTCTTTGCTCGTTCATAGCCGTCTCGTGCTTCTTTTTCATCGTGGGCGACACGCATGCCGCGGCCACCGCCGCCTAACGCAGCTTTGATCATGATGGGGTACTCATGGGTTTTCGCAAAGTCCAGCACTTCTTCAACCGTATCGACGGGACCGTCTGATCCAGGAATCGATTGAATCCCTGCTTCAACAGCTGCTGCTTTGGCTTTGATCTTGTCGCCAAAAATATCTAAATGGTGGGTCGAGGGACCAATGAAAATCAATCCTTCTTCTTCACAACGTTGTGCAAAGCCTAGGTTTTCTGATAAAAAGCCGTATCCAGGATGGATGCCCTGTGCTCCTGCTTTTTTTGCGGTACGGATGATATCTTCAATATCTAAATACGCGTCGATTGGGCGTTTGCCTTTACCGACCAAATAAGCTTCATCTGCTTTGAAGCGATGCACTGAATATTCATCTTCAGCTGCATAGATCCCGACTGTTTTGATACCTAATTCCGCACATGCGCGAAAAACACGAATCGCGATCTCTCCGCGATTGGCAACAAGAATTTTTTTCATCTAACCACTCCATTCAATTGATCAATCGTTTAAACTATATTCTTTCCTCTTTTCTTCCGCGCTGATGTTCAACACAAATCCAATACATATCGATAACATCAACAAACTGGATCCACCTTGACTAAGGAACGGGAAAGTGATCCCGGTCAAAGGAATGATACCTGTGATCCCGCCTAAGTTGATGAATATCTGTGACAGAAACAACATGCCGATCCCCGTACACATCATTGAATTGAAAGGATCTCTTGAACGTATACCAATCAAAAAGATCCGGCCAACCATATAAAACAAAATCCCTAAAATAATGATAGAGGGAATCAACCCTAATTCTTCCATGACGATCGAAAAGATATAATCAGTATGGGCTTCATTCAGAAAACCGCGCTTCTGGATACTATTGCCTAAACCGCGGCCAAACAACCCGCCATTGAACATAGCATAGTACCCATTGACCATTTGATGACCGGTGTTGTATTCATCAGCGAATGGATTCAAATAGGAAGCAAACCGGCTATAAATATAGGCTGGCAAAAACTTTCCGCCCGTGAGTCGCACAGCGAAAATGATCAAGCCGCTGGCAATGATGCCAGCACCGCCTAAAATCAGTGTATATAAATAATTCAAGCCGCTGGATAATAAAACAGTGAATGCCAGCAGCACCACGATCACGGCATTCCCGAAGTCAGGATAAAAGCCTAAAATCGCAGTATAGACCAAAACGATCCCAATAGGTCGCCAAACGGTTTTAAGAAAATCCTGTTGGATGCCTTTTTGCCGATACGACAACGTCATTGCCAAAAACCAGACAACGATAAATTTCAGGTACTCCGCCGGTTGCACAGAAAAACCAGCAATCGACAACCAGCCGTATGCCCCATTTCTCTTATCAAAGAAGAAGGCAGCGATCAGCAATACCAAAATCACGATCATGGCGATCTGGACAAATTTTTTGTGACGAAAGACATCGGTTTTCATCTTGTACATAATCGTGATCAAGATCAAACTCAATACCCAAAATATCGCCTGATTGATGACATAGGACGCTGAAGTCGTAGGTGGTGTCGCCGTCATTGCCACATAGGACGTTGAACTATAGACCATCATCAATCCTGTAATACATAAAAAGATATAAGGGAGCAAAATACTGTAATCTAATAAATGTCTTTTTTTAACTTTTTCCGGCAAGATTATGCCTCCTTGCCTATTTCATTCGTTCGTTGATCTTCATACACATCACTATATAACTGGTTCAAATCTTTCTCTAAGTCTGCCATTAATTGTTGCCCTGCTTGATTATCAACGATCCCTAAACGAATCGCGAAAGCAACTTGTCGTGATAACCCATACATTTGGGTATCGACGACTTCTTCAAAGGCTTTGCATTGGGCAATACATAAACTATTTTCTTGATTTTGAATCAACTTTTTGATTCGTTCTGCATCATCTTTCAGCAGATCAAGCGCTTTTGCGGCATCGATTTGCGCCATTTCAGTCCCCCCATTTCTTCGTTTCATTATTATAGCATATTCTAATATTGAATGACATCCAAAGCAAGCAGATAATCGATTGAAAAAACGAACTTTTCACCAGATTAATCAATTTAATTCGTCTTTTGGTCTATTTAATAATTAAACAGAATCAATTATTCGGAAATTCCACCTGCGAAAGCCGTGTTTTCGTGAAACATAACGTATTTATGAAACAACGAAAACTTTCAGATGTAGGTTGTTTTTTACGAAACCTTATTGCAGCAACATTTCACGCAAAAGAGCAAAGATATTTGTCCACAATTTACAAAAAGAACAGGAAGCGAAGGCCCCCTGTTCTTTAGCTTTGCCATCCATTCATTTGGCTAGCGATTCTCATCACCGATTTTTCCATCACCATTGATATCTTCATCAGATAGTCGTTCGACTTCCTTGATGAAGCCTTCGCTGATTTCTTGGTAGCTTTGTTCACCCACCACTGCCTGATCAGGAATTTGATCAACATTGGCAAAAAATTCGATATGATTGTGCAGATTCTCAAAGCGCATCGGTGCATCGCCACCATACTCACCATCCAGATTGATCATCAATCGGTTGGTTTGCTCAGGGGCGTCTACCTCAAGAAAAGAAGTCTTGGTATAGATCAGCCGACGGTCATTGATATGTTTGCCGCCATTCATCATCAGTGCCAACAAATGAACGATTTCAAATATATTGGCAGTTTTGACGATGATCAACGAAAACTTGCCGTCATCTAGTTTCGCATCCGGTGCGATTTGTTCGAATCCGCCAACAGAATTGGTCAGTCCTAAGAAAAACATCGACGCACCGCCGATATACTCCCCATCTTCGTACTTTAAATGCATTTTGATGGGCTTGACCCGCGGCAGCAACTCGGCCCCTTTAGCTAAATAAGCCAAATAGCCAAAGACACTTTTCAGTTCAGAGGGGACATCATAGGTCAACTCTGTCAAATGGCCGCCGGCAGCAATATTGATAAAATAGGTGTTCGGTGTTTTACCGATATCCATCTTGACTGTTTGCTGTTTCAATATCACTTCTGCCGCTGCTTTGATATCATTTCTAGGTATCTTTAACGCACGGGCGTAGTCATTGGTGGTGCCGCCAGGAATGATGGCCATCTTCGGGCGAACCGCTAAGGGCGCGATACCATTGACGACTTCATTGATGGTGCCATCACCGCCTGCTGCTACGATCAAATCAAAGCCGGCTTGCCCTGCTCTGCTGGCTTCATCCCGCGCAGAGTATGGCGCTGCGGTGGTTGCAAAGGCGCTGGCTTCAAAGCCTGCTGATTCTAACACATCTAAAATATCCGCTAAATGCTTACGGATCAATTCTTTGCCAGATGTCGGGTTATAGATCACTCTTGCTCTTTTCATGGCTCGCCTCTTATCGTTTTGCTAATTCTTCTTGCAACAATTTATTGACGATACCTGGGTTGGCTTGTCCCTTCGTGGCTTTCATGATTTGTCCCACTAAGAAACCAACGGCACGGTCTTTCCCATTTTTGAAATCATCGACAGATTGCTGGTTTTGATCCAGAACATCATTGATCATTGGCAGCAATTGTGTTGGGTCAGATAGTTGGATCAATCCTTTGGCTTTGACTACCTCTTTCGCATCGCCGCCATTGGTGATCAATTCTTTAAAGACTTTCTTCGCGATCTTCGAACTAATGGTGCCATCTTCGATCAAGCGAATCATCCCTGCTAAATTATCCGGAGTTAGTTTGGTATCTGGCAATTCGATTTTTTCGCTGTTTAGGTAAGCAGATACTTCACCCATCAACCAGTTAGACGCCTGTTTCGGATCAGCACCAGCATCGATCGCTGCTTCAAAGAAATCAGACATTTCTTTCGTGAGGGTCAAGACCATCGCATCATACTCTGGCAAACCTAATTCAGAAATATAGCGAGCCCGGCGTTTTTGCGGCATTTCAGGCAAACCTTGACGCACCCGTTCGATCCATTCATCGTCGATCACAAAGCGGGGAATATCTGGTTCTGGGAAATAACGGTAATCTGAGGAGCCTTCTTTGACACGCATCAACAATGTTTTGCTGGTGGTTTCATCAAATCGACGGGTTTCCTGTTGGATTTCGCCACCAGAAAGCAGCACTTTCGCTTGACGTTTTTCTTCAAAAGCAAGACCTTTTTTGACAAAAGACATCGAGTTCAAGTTTTTCAATTCTGTTTTGGTGCCGAAAGCTTCTTGTCCGTATGGGCGCAAAGAAATATTGGCGTCGCAACGCATAGATCCTTCTTCCATCTTGACATCAGACACTTCTGTAAACAAAACGATTGAGCGCAATGCTTCTAAATAGGCATAGGCTTCTTCAGGGGAGCGCATATCTGCTTCTGATACGATCTCGATCAATGGCGTACCTTGACGATTCAAATCGACATACGAATAGCCGCCTTTGCCATGCATATTTTTCCCAGCATCTTCTTCCAAATGAACCCGTTCGATACGGATTTTTTTCTTTTTGCCTTCGACTTCGATTTCGATCCAGCCATCGTGCCCAATGGGTTGATCAAATTGAGAGATTTGATACGCTTTGGGATTATCTGGATAAAAATAGTTTTTGCGGTCAAAATGGGTTTCTTTTGAGATTTCACAATTCAACGCCAATGCCGCTTTCATCCCAAATTCAATGGCAGCTTTATTCATCACAGGCAAGACACCTGGATAACCCCAGTCAATGACATTGGTATTGCTATTTGGCTCCGCACCAAAATGAGCAGGCGCTGGAGAGAAAATTTTTGATTCTGTTTTTAATTCAACGTGGACTTCAAGCCCAATGACTGTTTCGAAGTTCATGCTTTGCCCCCTCCTAAAATCACTGGTTGTTTCTTATGGAAATCAGTGGCTTGTTCAAATGCATAGGCCGCTTTATACATCGTAGCTTCATCAAAGTGTTTGCCGATGATCTGCAAACCAACTGGCAACCCTTCAGAGAAACCAGCAGGTACTGACATGCCAGGCAAGCCTGCTAAGTTCACAGGGATCGTTAAAATATCATTCATATACATGGTGATTGGGTCATTGATATTTTCACCAATGCCAAATGCCACAGTTGGAGATGCTGGGCCAATGATCAAATCATATTGATTAAACACTTGATCGAAATCTTGTTTGATCAAAGTCCGTACTTGACCTGCTTTTTTAAAGTAGGCATCGTAGTATCCTGCACTTAATGAGAAGGTCCCTAACATGATCCGGCGTTTGACTTCTTCACCAAAGCCTTCGCTTCTTGAGTTGACATAGACATCTTCTAAATTCGTTATATGTTCAGAACGGAATCCATAACGAATCCCATCAAAGCGCTGTAAGTTTGAACTTGCTTCAGAAGAGGCAATGATATAGTAAACTGCCACGCCATATTTTGAATGAGGCAGACTCACTTCTTCGACTGTTGCGCCTAAAGCACGGAATGTGTCGGCAGCTTTCAAGACTGCGTCACGAACACCTGGTTGGATGCCTTCTCCCATGTATTCTTTCGGTAAAGCTACTTTCATTCCTTTGATGTCCCCAGTTAATCCTGCAGCAAAGTCAGGAACAGATACACCTGCTGAGGTACTGTCTTTGGCGTCAAAGCCGCTGATCGCATTCAAGACAAGGGCATTGTCTTTGACGGTCCGAGTCATTGGGCCGATTTGATCCAATGAAGAAGCAAAGGCAATCAAGCCATAACGAGAGACGCGGCCATAGGTAGGCTTTAGTCCTACGATGCCGTTGAAAGCTGCTGGTTGGCGGATCGAACCACCCGTATCACTACCCAAAGAAACTGGGACTTGGCCAGCAGCAACCGCTGCAGCAGAGCCGCCTGAAGAGCCGCCAGGAACTTTGGTTTGATCCCATGCATTCTTCGTTTTCTTGAAATAAGAGGTTTCGGTACTTGCTCCCATGGCAAATTCATCCATGTTCAATTTGCCGACAGGAACCAAATCTGCTTGGTAGACTTTATCCATGACAGTCGCATCATAAATAGGGTCAAAATTACCTAAAATTTTAGATGCGGCAGTCGTGCGCAAGTCTTTCGTGACAATGTTGTCTTTGATCCCAATCGGAATACCAGATAAGACATTGCTTTCAGTAATGCCTTTACGATCGATTGCTTGCGCTAAGTCATGTGCTTTTTCTTCGTTCAAAGCCAAAAAAGACTCGATCTGCGGTTCTGTTTCTTTGATCCGCGCAAAAGTTTCAGCTGTTAGATCTGTTGCTGTGATTTCCTTAGAAACCAATAAAGAATGTAATTCTTCTATACTCTTGTTAAATAGTTCAGTCATTAGGCACCGGCCTCCCCGTTGTCGATAATTGCAGGCACTTTGATAAAGCCATCTTCTGATTCTGGTACATTCTTCATCAATTCATCCCGATCCCATCCGCCAATCGTCACATCTTCTCTCATGACATTGATCGTATCCGCAACATTTGACGTAAATGGTACGCCTTGTGTATCGACTTCTTCAAGCGTTTCTACCATATCGATTATTTTTCCTAGCTGAGAGGTAAACTCGTGTAATTCATCTTCTGAGAATGAAAGTTTTGCTAGTTTGGCAACATGTTTGACTTGTTCTTCACTGATCGCCATAAAATCCTCCTCTTTCTTGCATACGTAACATACGTTTTGCGTTTTTCCAATGTATTGTATCACTTTTTTCATGATTCATGAAATAGAAATTGAAAATTATCATAGTTAATTGAAAACAAAACTAGCAATCGCTGTCGTCTCTGATTCTCTAGAAAGGAACGCTTGCTGCCCTGTGATCGAGCCAATCTGAACCTCGATCACACCCGGCACTTCACTGAAAACCGTTTCGACTTGTTTGCCGACATATTGTGTGAAGCTGGTAACTTCTGTCTTGCTGTAATAATTTGAATCGATGGTGATCACTAATTTTTGCACTTGATCATCTACGTAATAGACTTTCCCACTGACACCGGTCAAGTCAGGAAAGAAGGAAATGATCGCCTCTCTAAAGGTGATAAATTTGCTGTTCAATCCATCATCAGTCGCTGCATTTGACGTGCCGGAAGCAACAGGTAAGATCAGATGCGTTTCATTGACCGGCTCAAATTGATCGATCGTGGTTCCACCATCTGTACTGACGGTCTGATAAATATAATTGCCGCCAGCGGTGTCATTTTTGGCACTTTGTTCAAATAACCCGATAACGATTGGTACCGTGGCTAGTCCATCGATTTGCCGTACGTGGGTCAAGACCGTTTGAACCGTTTTTCGCGCATTCGCCATCATCGTGTCTCTGGAAATCGTCATCGTTTCTTCACTGCCATAGTAGACACTATTGAAAGCAAATCCTAAACTGATGCCGGCCAATGTTTTACCGTCTTCTTTCAGGAAATCATGCTCCAGTAATTGTTGAAAAATGATTGGTTCCTCTTGATTCGCGGGGTTCAATCCGAGACTGTCTTCGTCATCGGTGGCACGTTTCAACCAGTTTTTGATGGTATCAGCCGTTAGATATTGCCCTTCTTGAAAATAATGCTGATCAACGGAAAAGGTGTCATACGACAAACGGAGCAGTCCATTGTCAAAATTGGTTTGATTGAAACCATTATTCAGCTTTTCAGCGTTCAATTGACGGGCAGCACTTGTTTGGTATTTGCCATCTGTCATCACGGCTTGATAGACCTGATTGTTTAGCCGGCCGGTGGTGATATTGCCCCCGGTCGTCACATCGCCTTGGTCGATATTGGTGATGCCTTTTTCTAAATTTCCGCAACCACTGAGGCAAATCAAAACTGCCACTAAAAAAAGTGCATTACGTTTCATTCACCTGACTCCCTTCAATAGCAGTAACCATTTGTGCTTCTTCCCACACAGTCACCCCTAAATCCTGGGCTTTTGTCAATTTGCTGCCGGCCTCTTCACCAGCAACGACGATATCGGTTTTCTTTGAAACGCTGCCTGTCACTTTCCCACCCAGCTGCTCAATCTTTTCTTTGGCTTCTTCGCGGGTAAAGTGTGAAAGCTTGCCTGTTAAGACAACGGTTTTATCTTTGAAAGGTGACGTAACAGCAGAAAGATCTGCTTGCCGAATCCCATGATAGGCGAAATTCACGCCGCCATTTTCAAACTCATCCAACAATTCATGGACTTCCTGATTGGCAAAATAAGCGACCACGCTCTCGGCAATCGTCGTGCCGATAGATTCTAGTGCGATGATTTCTGCTTCTTGCGCTTTTTGGAGGCTGCGGAGATCTCCGAAATGGGCAGCGAGGATTTTTGCTGCTTTGGCGCCAACATGGCGAATACCTAATCCAAATATCAGACGTTCCACCGAGTTGTTTTTGCTGGCTTGGATCGACTGCAATAAGTTGGCGGCCGATTTTTCTTTGATTTTATCTAAGGTCAGCAACTGTTCTTCGGTCAAGTAATACAAACCCGCCGCATCATTGATCAGACCTTTATCAAACATTTGTGCCAATACCCTAGGGCCTAACCCATCGATGTTCATGGCATTACGGGAAACAAAGTGGCTCAGCCCTTCTTTGAGTTGGGCTGGACATTTTGGATTGATACACCGTAGGGCGACTTCTTCATCTAAGTGGATCAATTCACTGTCACAGATTGGACAATGGGTCGGTATCGGATAAGGTTGGCTGTCATCACTGCGTTTTTCTGTCAATACTTTTGACACTTCAGGAATAATATCTCCAGCTTTATAGATGATCACTTTATCCTTTAGACGAATATCTTTCATCTGGATAAAATCAACATTGTGCAGACTCGCTCGGCTGACTGTCGTTCCTGCGACTCGGACAGGGGTCATCACAGCAGTTGGTGTAACGACACCTGTCCGTCCAACTGTCCATTCAATGGTCTCAATCATGGTTTCCGCTTCTTCTGGCGGAAATTTGTAAGCAGCTGCCCAGCGAGGCGCTTTAACGGTAAACCCTAGTTGATCTTGGTCGGCAAATTGGTTGACTTTGATCACGACACCATCGATCTCATACGGCAATTGACTGCGTTTTTCATGAAACTCTTCAATATACGCCCACACTTCGTCAATTGAATGACATAAGCGGCGCTCGTGATTGGTCCGAAAGCCCAATTGATCCAATTCATGGAGTGCACCAAACTGATCATGGGCTTCGATTGGGCCAAAATCAGCTAGTGTATATAAGAAAGTACTCAAATTCCGTTGGGCAGCGATACGGGTATCTAGCTGCCGTAAGCTGCCGGCTGCGGCATTTCTAGGATTGGCAAAGATTTCTAACCCGTCTTCTTCTCGTTGCGTGTTTAGCTTCAAAAAAGAAGTTTTGGGCATGTAACACTCGCCGCGAACTTCCAATGACATCGATTCCTGCAAACGCAAAGGGATCGATTTGATCGTTTTGAGATTTTCGGTGATGTTTTCACCCACTGTACCATCCCCGCGGGTGGCACCACGCACAAAACGGCCATTTTCATATCTAAGGGAGATCGACAAACCATCGATTTTCAATTCACAGACATAGTCTACTGCTCTGCCTAGAGCTTTCTGGACACGGGCATCAAAGGCAATGATCTCCTCTTTGTCAAACACATCATTCAAACTATATAAAGGAATATCATGGGTCACTTTTTCAAAACCTGGAAGAATCACGCCCCCCACCCGCTGTGTAGGCGAGTCTTCTGTGACAAGTTGCGGGCATTCTGTTTCTAAGGCCACAAGTTCAGCATATAACTGATCATAGATATAATCTTCCACTGCAGGCTGATCTTTGACATAATACGCATACGCATATTGGTTTAATTCGGTGCGCAGTGCTTCAGCGCGTTCTTGTTGTTCTTTTGTC
The DNA here is from genome assembly GCF_001297065.1 of Enterococcus sp. RIT-PI-f. GTDB lineage: Bacteria > Bacillota > Bacilli > Lactobacillales > Enterococcaceae > Enterococcus_D. The sequence continues at coordinate 82,706 of NZ_LHOX01000017.1, forward strand.
GGACTATCCATGAGCAAGACCTCCTATTTTTCAATTTTTTCGATGGGGGCAAAGGCGGCCAATAATCGTTTGACCCCTTGTTGCGGGAAGGCAACATCTAACTCGGTATCTTGCGCGCTGCCTGACGTCCGAACGACGGTACCGACACCCCATTTTTTATGATTGACTTTCTCTCCCACCTGCCATTGATTGCCGGCTGCGGAGGTGGTTTGTTTGGAATTGACTGTTGTTTGACGCGGCTGTGTATAGCCAGGCTTAAATACTTTCGGCTGAAATGGTGCAGCCTTTGGTTGCTGTCTTTCCCCTAAAGACTGTATTAAGTCTTTTTCGATTTCTTCAATGAATCTTGATGGACGATTGTACTGTGTCCTACCGTAGAGGGTACGAGAAAAAGCGTTGGTCATAAATAATTCCTGTTCCGCCCGGGTGATCCCTACATAGGCCAAACGACGTTCCTCCTCCAACTCACTCTCTTCCATCAAGGCGCGTGACAGTGGGAAGACATTTTCTTCTAGGCCAATCAAAAAGACCACAGGGAATTCTAGTCCTTTGGCAGCATGGAGAGTCATCAATGTGACTTGGCTGCTTTCTTCTTCGTAACTGTCCACATCAGATAAGAGGGCTAAGTCATTCAAGAAGACCGTCAGTTTTTCATCAGGCGCATCCGCATCATCTTCATTCTGACTTTCAAAACGTTTATCGAATTCTTGTGTCACGGATAAAAACTCTTCTAAGTTTTCTAAACGTGCTTGGGCTTCTAGTGTATTTTGGTTCTCTAGTTCTTGACGATAGCCAGTTTTGTCTAAAATCTCTTTGGTCAATTCTGTGATTGACAGATAAGGGATCATTTGCGCAAACCCATCCATCATCAGCCCAAAACTGCCGATTTCTTTTCCGGCTTTTCCAGAGATGTTGGCAAGATCGACATTGATCGCCGCTTCTAATAGCGACCATTCATGCATAGTCGCAAACGCTCGGAGTTTTTCCACAGATGTGGCACCGATACTGCGCTTGGGTACATTGATGATCCGTTCTAAGCTGATCGAATCACTAGGATTGGCAATCGCAGACAGATAGGCAAGAATATCCCGGATCTCTTTGCGGTCATAGAACTTTCTGCCGCCGACCATGGTATAGGGCACGTTGGCTTTCAGCAACATTTCTTCAATGATCCGTGATTGCGCATTGGTGCGGTACAAAATGGCAAAGTCACCGAACTTGCGGCTTTTTTCCGCAATTTGCTTTTGCATTTCACTGACGATAAAGCGGGCTTCGTCCCGTTCACTATCGCCGCGATAATAGGTGATCTTTTCGCCGGAAGTATTTTCTGTCCACAATTTTTTGTCTGGCCGATTGCGATTATTGCGAATCACTTGATTGGCTGCTGATAAAATCGTTTGTGTAGAACGATAATTTTGTTCCAATAAGATGGTCGTGGCATCGGGGTAATCTTTTTCGAAATCCAAGATATTTTGCATATTTGCCCCGCGCCAACCATAGATACTTTGGTCCGCATCGCCGACAACACACAAATTTTTGAAGCGGGCAGCCAATAAATTCACCAGTGTATATTGGGCATGATTGGTATCTTGATATTCGTCGACATGGATATAGTGGAATTTCCGTTGATAAAACTGCAAAGCATCTTCGTTTTCTTGGAGCAAGCGAATCGTGTTCATGATCAAGTCATCAAAGTCCATGCACTGATTGTTGCGGAGTTCTTTTTGATAGCGTACATAGCAGCGACCAACGATCTGTTCGAACAAGCTGCCTTCAAGGGCATTATAAGCTTCTGGTGTCTGCAATTCATTCTTTGCGTGGGAGATCGCGCCCAAAATAGCACGAGGATCATATTTTTTGGGATCAATATTCAGTTCTTTCAAAATACGTTTCATCAAAGTATTTTGTTCAGAGGAATCCACAATGGTGAAACTTTTGGCATAGCCGATCCGGTCGACATCTCTGCGCAAAATGCGGACACACATTGAGTGGAAGGTGGATACCCAGACATCTTCTCCTCCGCTGCCTAATAAGTTGGTGACCCGTTCCTTCATTTCTTTGGCGGCTTTATTGGTAAACGTAATGGCCAAAATATTCCATGGATTTACATCTTTTTCTTCAATCAAATAAGCGATACGGTGTGTCAAAACACGGGTTTTGCCACTACCAGCCCCCGCCATCAATAGAAGCGGTCCCTCCGTATGCATAACGGCTTCTTTTTGCCGTGGATTCATTCGTGCCAATAATTCATTTTTGGATGACATGATTTTAAACATCCTTTCTTTCTCAATCTCTTCAATTATAGCATTATCCATAGTATCGGAAAACCGAACGCGTCGAAAAAAACTATTGTTATCTAAATCAGTTGGGTTTAACATGGAAGGGAAAGCGAGGAATTAGATGAAATACTTACATACACACGCAATCGACACGACACGATTGCTATTTATCGTCAAAGGGATCCTCGTCGGTGCAGTGGCCGGTGTGATCGTCAGTTTGTTCCGGCTATCGATCGAAACGGTGAGCGCTCTGGTGGTGTCCGTCTATCACTATCTAGGTGCGCACCCGCATTTGCTTCCTCTATGGTTGGCGGTGTCCCTTGCTACAGGCGTGCTGATTGCATTGCTCGTACGCTGGGAGCCGCAGATCAAAGGCAGCGGGATCCCACAAGTCGAAGGCCTACTTGCAGGTGAGCTTTCCTACAATTGGTTTTCAGTCTTATGGAAAAAATTTATCGGGGGTATATTGAGTGTAGGCTCCGGCCTTTTCTTAGGGCGGGAAGGACCGTCGATCCAATTGGGTGCAGCCGTTGGGCAAGGGATCAGCACTTGGTTCAAAGGTCCTTCTTATGAAGAAAAAATATTGATTTCCAGTGGCGCAAGTGCTGGCTTGTCAGCAGCCTTCAATGCGCCGATTGCGGGATTATTGTTTGTTTTAGAAGAGATCCATCATTCCTTTTCACCTTTGGTTTGGTTGACTGCGTTAACTTCTGCCCTTACCGCAAATTTTGTTTCTTTGCACTTTTTTGGCTTGCAACCAGTCTTGTATCAAGGAACCGTGAGTGATTTACCCTTACCTTATTATGGTACGTTGGTGGTCTTAGGGCTGATATTAGGGGGATTGGGCCGTTTATATCAGCTGAATCTTTTGTCATTACCCAAATTGTTTGGAAAACTGCCGCTCTCATCAAACTGGTACAGCCTCGTACCTTTTGTGCTGATCATACCAATTGGGCTATTTTTTCCCCTTTACTTAGGCGGCGGCAACCAGATCATCCTCCAGTTAAGCCGTCTCCATCAACCGCTGCTGCTTTTGATTGGTTTGTTTGTGCTGCGCTATTTATTTTCAATGGTTTCTTATGGTGCCGGATTGCCAGGTGGGATTTTCTTGCCTATTTTGACCCTTGGCGGAATTTTAGGTGCGATCTATGGTACGATCTTGCATACCTGGTTTGGGTTAGACACCATCTACATCAAAAATTTCGTGATCGTTGCCATGGCAGGCTACTTCACTGCCATCGGGAAGGCCCCACTTACTGCGATTATTCTGGTAACAGAAATGGTTGGCTCAATCAATCATCTGATGCCTTTGGGCTTGGTCAGCTTGACAGCTTACGTGGTTGTTGACTTGTTGGGTGGGCATCCCATTTACGAAACTTTATTGGAACGTCTTCAGCCCAAACAAATGGCCTCGATCAAAGGGAAGACCCACGTCATTGAATTGCCAGTGACGGTTGAAAGCATGTATCATGGCTGTGCTGTAAGAGACCTGAACTGGCCGGAACATACATTGCTGATTCGCATTCGGCGCGGCGCCTATACGTTGATCCCCAAAGGCGATACGATTCTTCAAGCTGGTGATCTGCTCATGGTTCTGACCGACTCCGTTGAATCGAATCAATGGATCAAAGCACAAGCATTGCTGCTCAATCAAAATCAAATCTAGCAAAAAAGGAAAAGATGACCTGTCAAGGCATCTTTTCCTTTTTTATTCTGATGGTCATTGGAAATACTTAGCAACCAGTTTTTGATTGACATAGATGGATACTTGGCCATCATTGACTGGGAATAAGCCTTTGCCTGTATCATCAAGAACAACCTCAGTTTGATTGTTGCCTAAAATGTCAACAAACGTTTCGCCCCCATGAATGGCGCTGATCGTCATTTCTTTTTCTGCCCCTTGTGCATTGGTCATGACCACCGCTAGACCAGAAAGTTCATGTTCATAATCTCCCGTTAAGACCCACCCGATCACGCTAGGATCATCAAAGTAATCAACTTGATTGCCAAAAGCTAATTTTTCTCGTAGTTTCAGCATATGGATCAATGCATCACCGACTGGGCCCACATCTTGCTCAGGAATACCGAACAGATCGCCCCAGAAAACCACCGGTGTGCCCGCTTTGCGCAATAAAATCAAAGAATAGGCATGGACTTTGAACCAGCCATCCACCCATGATTCTAAACTTTGTCCGACTTGGGTATCGTGATTATCAACGAAAGTCACAGCATAGTCTTCTCTTGAATCAATCAATGTATTGGTAAAAATTTGACGCATATCATATTCACCATTAGAATGTGCGGCTTCATATAGATTGTAGTGCAATGGTACATCAAACAAGTTGATCAGATTGCCAGAGGAGTCGAGATACTCTTCAAGTTTAGGCAAGTCCCCCGACCAATACTCTCCTACCACGAATAAAGGCTCACCTTTTTCTCCACGACGGTTCAGCAACCAATCGGCATAATAATTGAACTCAATATGCTTCACTGCATCCAAACGAAACCCATCAACATCCGTCAATGACAAATACCACTTGCCCCATTTGTCTAGCTGCTCCACTGTTTCAGGATTCTCCATATCAAGGTCGCATCCCATCAGATAGTCGTAGTTCCCCATCTCATCATCAACTTCTTGCTCCCACCCTTTATCCCCGATATTGAATAAAGCGTGATCTTTGGTTCGGTCATCATAATCGACACCTGAAAAGTTTTTCCACGTCCAAATGTAATCATTATAGGTACCTTTTCGACCAGGAAATGTAAACTTGGTCCATGCTTCGATCTCTTCTTCGCCACTGATTTGTTCATTTCGATTGTTCCAATCATACTTGACAGCTGGGACGACTTCCTTCTCATCTCCACCGATTAAATGATTAAAGACAATATCCGCATAAACCTCCAGCCCATGTTCTTTTAGTGACTGAATAGCGGCTAAATAGTCATCTTTGGTCCCATATTTAGTCGGTATTGACCCCTTCTGGTCAAATTCGCCTAAATCATAGTAATCATACACACCATATCCGACATCTTTAGAACCAGCAGTTCCTTTATATGCAGGAGGAAGCCAAATTGCTGTGAAACCATAATCTTTTAATTCTTGACTCATTTCTTTTAATTTACGCCAATGTTGGCTATCGGCCGGCAAATCCCATTCAAAACCTTGTAAAATAATTTTATTCGTCATTAATATCCCCCCTTGATTCAATTAAGCCAAATAAATAGCCAAACTGTCAAATATTAAACGATGATGAGAAACAAATTGACTGGAAAGGTGGCGTTATTTGACCGTTTCCTTATATTCACGCTTACATTTTGAATGATTTTTACCGTTTATGATTGATTTTGATTGTTTGCTGTGTTACTATGACTTGTGAAGAGGTGATGAAAATGCTTACAGAAGAACGCCATCAAGCGATTTTGGCTCGTTTAGAGCTTGATGAGATCGTCAAAGTCAGTGACTTATTGCAACAGCTGGAAGCGTCAGAGTCGACGATCCGCAGAGATCTGCAAGATTTGGAGGACAAAGGATTTTTGGTACGGATCCACGGTGGTGCTAAAAAAAGTCAGCAACTGGGTTTTGAACCGAATATGACAGAAAAAACCGCCAAGTTCCAGTCCGAGAAACAATTGATTGCCAAACAAGCAGCGAGTGTGATCAAAGATGGCGAAGTCATTTACTTAGACGCTGGCACTACGACGCTAGAAATGATTCCTTTCTTAAAAACGATCCATGCCTTGAAAGTGGTCACCAATTCTGTTAAGCATGCTTCACTGTTGATCGACCACAGTATCGACACCTTGATTTTAGGTGGTACGATCAAAATTGCTACAAATGCGGTTCTAGGAATCACAGCCAGTGAACAATTGCGGAAATTGCGCTTCAACCGATGCTTTATGGGAATGAATGGCGGTCATACTGAAGCTGGTTTTACGACACCTGATCCTGAAGAAGCAATGATCAAACAGATTGCCATTGAACAAAGTCAACAAGCCTATGTGCTGCTTGATCATTCTAAATTCCAACAAACGACATTTGCACAAGTGGCCACGATCGAAGCAGCTACGATCATCACCGATTATTGCCCGAAAAATTATTTGACGAAATTCCGAGCAAAAACAACATTAATGGAGGTATTCACATGATTTACACGGTAACACTTAATCCGTCGATCGACTTTATTGTACATGTCGATCACTTAGCGATTGGTGCCCTAAACAAAATGACGCAAGATTTCAAATTACCTGGTGGCAAAGGCATCAACGTATCTCGTATTTTAAAACGAATCAACGTAGATTCAACTGCACTTGGTTTTGTCGGTGGTTTTACTGGCACATTCATCAGCGACTGGTTAACGGAAGAAACAATCGATCATCAATTTACGTCTGTAACTGATGATACCCGCATCAATATCAAACTTAAATCTGGAGAAGAAACTGAGATCAATGGATTAGGTCCTGCCATTTCAGAAAGTGAAATTGCAGATCTAAAAGCCAAGTTCAGCCAGCTAAAACCCGACGATATCGTGATTTTATCTGGCAGCAAACCTGCAGGACTTGCTGCTGACTTTTATGAAGATTTGATTGAACTCGTTCAAAATGCCGGCGCTGATTTTGTGATCGACACAACTGGGGCTGAACTTTTTGCCGCTTTGCCTGCACACCCACTGTTGATCAAACCCAATAATCATGAATTGGCAGAGTTATATCAAACATCATTTTCAAGTATCGAGGATATTTTGCCTTATGGCCAAAAAATGCTGCAAGATGGCGCAAAAAATGTCATCGTTTCATTAGGGGGCGATGGTGCATTATTGTTTAGCGGTGAAAAAATCTATCGCACGAATGTACTAAAACGACCATTGAAAAATTCAGTAGGTGCTGGAGATTCAATGATCGCTGGATTTATTGGGCGCTATGCAGAAACGCGGGATGTCGTTGATGCATTTAAATGGGGTGTTGCTTGCGGCAGTGCAACGGCTTTTTCAGATGACTTAGCCCAAGCGGATTTCATTCATGAATTGTTGCCAGAAGTTGAAGTCAAAGAGATATTTATCTAGGAGGATGGAAAAATGAAAATCAATGAATTGCTGCTTAAAGATGCCATGATCATGGATTTGCAAGCTGTTGACAAAAAAGGTGCCATTGACGAAATGGTGGCAAAATTATACGCGGTTGGTCGTATTTCTGATGAGAACGTTTATAAAGACGGCATTTTGGCTCGTGAATCCCAAACTTCAACTGGTTTAGGTGACGGTATCGCCATGCCTCACGCCAAAAATAGTGCAGTCAAAGAAGCAACCGTTTTGTTTGCCAAAAGCAAACATGGTGTTGATTATGAAGCACTAGATGGTCAGCCCACTTATTTATTATTTATGATCGCAGCACCCGAAGGCGCCAACGATACCCATTTACAAGCATTGGCTGGTCTATCTCGTCTTTTGATCAATCCAGCATTTGTTGACAAATTAAAAACTGCAACAACACCTGAAGAAGTCCAACAACTTTTCGCTGCAGCAGAAGCACAGCAAGAAGCTGATGCCCTTGCTGAGGAACAAGCAGCCAGTGTTGCAGCAGAAACAACGAGCGAACGTCCATACTTAGTCGCTGTTACTGCGTGTCCGACTGGGATCGCCCATACGTACATGGCGGAAGATGCATTGAAGAAAAAAGCCAAAGAATTAGGTATTGATATCAAGGTTGAAACCAATGGATCAGAAGGAATCAAAAACCGATTGACTGAAGCAGATATTGCCCGAGCAGCTGGTGTCATTGTAGCGGCTGATAAAAAAGTCGAAATGGACCGTTTTGACGGTAAACACTTGGTCAATCGTCCAGTCAGTGATGGGATTCGCAAAACAGAACAATTGATCAATGAAGCATTAAGCGGCAAAGCGCCGGTTTTCCATGGAACGGGTCAAGCTTCAGCAAGTGATGAAGATGGTTCCGCTGATGGCTCTATCGGCCAACGGATCTACAAAGATTTGATGAACGGTGTCTCTCATATGCTGCCTTTCGTTATCGCTGGCGGGATCATGATCGCGATTTCCTTTATGATCGATCAATTTATCGGTGTGCCTCAAGATTCTTTAAGTCAGTTGGGTAGCTATAACCAATCAGCTGCTTGGTTCAATCAAATCGGTAGTGCGGCGTTTGGTTTCATGCTTCCTGTCTTAGCTGGGTTTATCGCTTCTAGTATCAGTGATCGTCCAGGTCTGATCGTTGGGTTTGCTGCAGGTGCGTTAGCAAGCAGTGGCGGCGCTGGTTTCTTAGGTGCGTTGATTGGTGGTTTCTTAGCAGGTTATGTGATCAAGTTCTTGCGTTCATTGTTCAAAGGATTGCCAAAATCATTAGATGGGATCAAAACAATTCTCTTCTACCCTGTCTTCGGTCTATTGATCACTGGTTTCTTGATGTTGCTGATCAATGTACCAATGAAAGCCATCAATGATGGATTGAACACTTTCTTAACAGGTTTAAGCGGCACAAACGCAGCCTTGTTAGGTGCTTTATTGGCTGCGATGATGGCTGCTGACTTAGGCGGACCGATCAACAAAGCAGCGTATGTATTCGGTACTGCAACATTGGCGACAACTGTCGCTGAAGGCGGCAGCGTAGTGATGGCTTCTGTCATGGCTGGCGGTATGGTGCCACCATTAGCGATCTTCGTAGCAACCTTGTTGTTCAAAAACAAATTTACCAAAGACCAAAAAGAAGCAGGTTTGACCAATATCGTCATGGGACTATCTTTTGTCACAGAAGGTGCGATTCCTTTTGCCGCAGCTGATCCCCTTCGTGCGATCCCAAGTTTCATCATCGGATCGGCACTAACAGGTGCCTTGGTCGGCGCATTTAATATCCAATTAATGGCGCCACACGGCGGAATATTTGTGGTATTGCTCTTGTCAAAACCTTTGCTATTCTTATTGTTTATATTGATTGGTGCGATCGTTTCAGGTATTATCTTCGGCCTATTGAAGAAAGAGCCTGAAGAGATTGCCTAACCATCAAAAAGCAGATCACGATGCCCGTGATCTGCTTTTTTCTTATTTTGCCATGAACTGCTGCTGCGCGAGTTTTTGGACACTCATAAAATACACTTGCAGTTTCTTGCCGTCTTTCTTCAATGTAACCCTGGTATATTTACTGTTGCGATGTACATAACCAAAACGGATATCCGGAATTGCTTCTTTTAAAGCGTCAATTGGCAGCGTATCAAGTGCCTCTGGCGGCAAATAAAATTGCAAGCATACAGCATAATCTTTAAACGCATCAGCGGAAAAAGATATATCTAGATGATTGCGAATATAAAACACGTAAGCCGCGATGCCATCATCCAAAGTCAGCTCTGGTTGAAGAACCACATAGTCCATCATACGCAAACGTTCGCGATCGATCCAAGGAAAATAAGCTTGCGCATTCAAGTAGCCTTTGACGCGCTTTTCTTGGTAATTTTGTTGGACTAAATCGAAACTACGGGTGACAAAATGGGTCGCTCTGCGTTTGGTCGTCGGCTGCAATTGATCATTTTGGTATTGGATCGTTTGGATGATCTGCGGCCCAAAGGCATACTCGATAAAGGGTTCTCGCAACACCCCCACGCCATTGTCCCAAGCCAATTGATCAATGCCTGTTTGATCGCGAAACAATCGCTGATAAGTCAAGTTCACCTCGAGATCCCATTGATCAGGTTCACGATATAACTCCACCATGACCACATCATGTGCTAAAGTGGTGATTTTTTCGACTTGCTGGGTATCTTTGATGATGATGCTTGGCATGATTTGCTCATAGTAAGCAGAAAAATACATGCGCCAGCAGGATGTCAGTGTGTAGCCAGTATAAAACACATCGTAGCCCGCAAATTGATTACAGTCGATCACCACCGCTTGATTCATATTTTTCCGTTTAGGTAAAAGCGCGATCTCATTTTGGCTTTGAAACTGTTGACGTTTCTCGATATTCTCGACATTATGGGCTAGAAATTCGTCATAGGCGCGTAAATAAGCAAACAACCCATTGTTAGACATCGTGGTATCAAAATAGTCTTGGATGACCCCTCTAAAACTGTCAAAAACACGTTTCGTCAACAAGTGCCGTTGCAACACAGCATCTTCAATGATATGGATACTCGACTCATTTTCACCATCTGTGACGATCAGTTCGAAACTGGCTTGATGTTTTCCTCTCTGCAACAGCTCTTTGACGGTATCGAAGTCATAGGGTTGTTTCAGTTGCTGATCGATATAAAACTCGACCGGCTGATAGCACAAACGTACCAGGACCAACCAATTCTCGATGTGCTGTTGTAAAGCCGCTTCATCCAAAGGTGCCGACTGGATAAGCCCGTACATCTTCTCTGTCTTGATCAATTTTTTTCACCTCGATCCATCCCTTTTATTTAATTATAGTAAAGCCTGTGGTGAATGAACACTATTTCGCTTAATTTAGATGAAATCCAGCATGATTCGTGATACACTAGAGTCCCTTGGAGGTGAACAATATGGGCTTAAAATTCCAACGAGAAGATTCTCTAGACAAAATGTTTGATGATTTTGCCTTTCTTCCCGACAATGACAAAGACAACAAAAAACAAGAACTTGATATTGAACGTTTTCTGAAAGATGAACCAAAGCTATCATCTGAATTAAATGATACAGACGAAGAAAAACTAAATAAGAAAAAAAAAGCAACTGACAAATAAATTGTCAGTTGCTTTTATAGTATTTGAAGTTCATACATTTTTATCGCCATTAAGCGAATATTTATAGCTCATATGATCTTTTTTCAACTTCAGCACCCCATATAGAACCATACTAAGAATCATTCCCATTACCAGTAAAACCAACAAAACAAAAATAATGATGTATATTGGTTCATGCATAAATGTGAGTAAAGGTCGTACTATCAGCTCTTTTATCTGAATCGGGATTTCCTGATTCAATAACTGCTGAATCGCAGTTTGAACTGCATAATGATCTTGTCCATTTGAAGGAATAGCAATCAAAAACGTTCCAAATCCGATATTTGCTACACCGACGTGGGCGACAAGTACATTCGCAATGCCAATGAGCCCTAATCCAATATTTCCAATCACTAGCGTACCAATGGCGACGTTACCAATTGCTCCCCCTGCTGCAATGCTCAAATTGCCAATCGCAATTAAACCAAAACTAGCAGTTGCAATCGCTATAATACCTATTGAGAATACACCTATAGACAATAGTCCAAATGATACAATGCCAAGCGATAGACAGCCTTTAGCTTTGATCCCCAAACTAAACCATCCTTTAGTCCATGGTAAATGATTTAAAATATGAAAGAAATCCTTGATTGAAACGGCTGTTTTCCATATAAAGAAGATATTGGGTATGAGTATATGCATAAGCGCAACATTCAACCACATCCTCTGACTTCGGTATTCAAAATAGAGCGGCTCTTTTCTATAATATAATAAGTCTTCGATCGGCATTTTTAGCAATTTTGCTATTTGGACCATCGTTTCAATATCTGGAAAACCTCCACCCCGTTCCCATTTTGAAATTGCTTTGTCCGTTACATGTAGGATGACTGCTAGTTCTTTTTGGGTTAAATGATTCTTGACACGATACTCTTTCAACTGCTTCCCTAAATTTTCTTGCATAACTTCCCCTCCTCTTCTTGATTCTATCAAACAAAAAGAGAAAATTCGGCAAAAAACAAAAAATAACTTCTCTACGATACGTAGAATTGAAAAAAACCGCAGAACTTATCTACGGTTTCTTGTGAAGCTTTATTTGATGGCTTCTTCGATTGCTTGCCACGCTTCTTCTTTTCCTTGCTTTGTAACAGCTGAAAATAGAATAAAGGTATCGTTGGCATCGAAAGATAGGGCTTTTTTGACCATACTTTCATGTTTGTTCCATTTGCTGCGGGGAATCTTGTCCGCTTTGGTGGCCACAACGATCACAGGGATCTCATAGTATTTCAAAAAGTCATACATCTGAATGTCCTCTTGTGAAGGTGCGTGACGCAAATCAACAAGGGAAACAACTGCCCGCAATTGCTGGCGTTCTGCTAGATATGTTTCGATCATCTTACCCCACTTGGCACGCTCTGTTTTTGATACTTTTGCATATCCATAGCCAGGAACGTCGACAAAATGCAATGCTTGCTCGATCAAGTAAAAATTCAAGGTCTGGGTTTTTCCTGGCTTGGAGGATGTCCGGGCCAAATTTTTACGATCGATCAAGGTATTGATAAAAGAGGATTTACCGACATTTGAACGACCCGCTAAGGCGATTTCTGGTAAGTTGGTGTCTGGGTACTGCGCTGGCGCCACAGCACTAATGACGATTTCAGCTTGATGTACTTTCATCCACTCACTCCTTTCATGACTCTTTATTTTACTCAAAAAAAAGCCGGATAGCAATAAGACTATCCGACGACGTCTAAATTAGACTGCTTTTTTTGTTTCTTCATTATAGATGATCGTAGGTTCACCTTGCTCCTTGGCCGCGTCTTCTGTAATGATCACTTTTTCGATCGATTCATTAGAAGGGACATTGAACATCACGTCCATCATAATATTCTCAATAATAGAGCGTAAGCCACGGGCCCCTGTATTGCGTTCAATGGCTTGGTCAGCAATCGAACGCAATGCTTCAGGTTCGAATGCCAATTCAGTATCATCTAGCGCCAACAGTTTTTGGTATTGTTTGACCAATGCATTCTTCGGTTCTGTCAAAATATGCACCAAATCATCTGTGGTTAGTTTTTCTAACGCTGCCATTACAGGTAAGCGTCCAATAAATTCAGGAATCAACCCAAACTTCAATAAGTCTTCTGGAATGATTTGCTGCATCACGCTTTCCCCTTCAGAGAAACGTTTGTTGTTGGTACCAAAGCCAATCGTTTTTTCGCCTAAACGATTCTTGACGATTGTTTCAATGCCATCGAATGCACCCCCAACGATAAACAAAATATTCGTTGTATCGATTTGGATCATTTCTTGATGCGGATGCTTGCGGCCACCTTGAGGCGGTACACTCGCAGTTGTGCCTTCTAAAATTTTCAACAACGCTTGTTGCACACCTTCACCAGAAACATCGCGGGTAATCGATACGTTCTCGCTCTTACGGGCGATTTTATCGATTTCATCAATATAAATGATGCCTTTTTCAGCCATCTCTACATTATAGTCAGCCGCTTGCAATAGTTTCAACAAAATATTTTCAACGTCTTCACCGACATAACCTGCTTCGGTTAAACTTGTGGCATCTGCGATCGCGAAAGGTACATTTAATGATCTTGCCAATGTCTGCGCTAAGAACGTTTTCCCAGAACCAGTTGGTCCGATCAGACAGATGTTGCTTTTTTGCAATTCAACATCTTCTGCTGACGTTTCAGCGTTGACCCGTTTGTAATGGTTATAAACAGCCACAGCCAGCGTCCGTTTGGCACGGTCTTGACCTATGACATATTCATTCAGGACATTCAACAATTCCTGTGGTTTAGGCACTTCAGTAAACTCACGGATTGCTTCTTCATAAAACTCTTCATCGATAATATCTTTACAAAGATCGATACATTCATTACAAATATAGACGCCAGGTCCAGCGACGATCTTTTTGACTTCTTCTTGTGTTTTGCCGCAAAAAGAACAACGAACAGCTTCATTCCCATTTGTGTTATCGTACATACTGTTCACCCCTTGAAAATTTTCCAACCTATATGAAAGGAGTGGAATTTTGATGACCAAATTTACAGTCTTCATCAATCATATCATATCTTTTTTGAAAGAAAAAGTTCTTTTTACTTTCTATACGTCTTTCTTATCATTTGTTAGTAAAATGTTTAAACTTCAACAAGACGACCAATAAAAAACGGCAAACACCTAAAGATGTTCGCCGCTTAAATTTTAGAAAATTACGCTTCTTTGGCAGTTCCAGTCACAACTTCAACTGCTTTTTTCATTGTAATATCATGTTTCAACATATCTTCTGTTAAGACACGTTTGATTTGATCAACAGGCATGTTATATGCTTCAGACAATTCTTTGATTTCATTTTCAATGTCTTCATCTGTTGCTTCTAATCCTTCTGCTTTCGCAATGGCTTCAACGACAAGATTTGTTTTGACGCGTGTTTCTGCTTCGCCTTCAAATTGTGTATGCAAGTCAGCTTCAGTAGAACCAGTTAATTGATAGTACATTTCAGGTGAAATGCCTTGTTGTTGCATGTTGTTCAAGAATTCATCCATTGAACGGTGTACTTCATCATGGACCATTGAATGTGGCAATTCAAGAATTTCAGCATTTTCAACTGCTTGGCGGATTGCTGCTTCGTCTTTTGCATCTTCTGCTGCTTTTTCTTTGGTTTCAGTTAATTCAGTACGGTATTTTTCTTTCAATTCAGCCAATGATTCAACGCTGTCGTCGATATCTTTTGCAAATTCATCATCTAATTCTGGCAATTCTTTGGCTTTCACTTCATGAACGGTTACTTTGAAGACTGCTTCTTTACCAGCTAAATCTTCTGCTTGATAGTCTTCTGGGAAAGTGACAGTCACGTCTTTGCTTTCGCCAGCTTTTGTACCAACAAGTTGTTCTTCAAAGCCAGGAATGAATGAATTAGAACCTAATTCTAATGAATAGTTTTCGCCTTTGCCGCCTTCAAATGTTTCTTCGCCTAAGAAACCTTCGAAATCGATTACGACAGTGTCGCCATCCTCTGCTGCTTCGTCTTCTTTGATGACCAATTCAGCTTGCGCTTCTTGTTCACGTTTGATGCGTGCATCCACATCTTCATCCGTTACTTCACGGTCTTGTTTTTCAACTGTTAAATCTTTGTAGTCGCCTAATTTCACTTCTGGCTTCACAGTGACTTCAGCTTTGATCGTCCAATCTTCACCTTTTTCCATGCTGACAACATCGATTTTAGGTTGTGATACAGGATCGATCCCTGCTTCTTTGACAGCTGCTTCGTACGCTTCAGGTAAGACAGCGTTCAATGCATCTTCATACAAAGCTTCTTCGCCGTACATCCGGTTGAAGACTTGACGTGATACTTTCCCTTTACGGAAACCTGGTACGTTCAAGTTGCCTTTCACTTTGTTGAATGCAGTTGTTAAGCCTTTTTGGATTTCAGCTTGTGCAATCGTAAATGTTAAAGCACCATCATTCGTGCCTGTTTTTTCCCAATTTGCAGTCATTTATTTCCCTCCGAATATAAATTATGTTTGACATATGAAATAGTTTCATGCATACCTTTAAATAGTACACTAACGTTGTTTAATTGTAAACATTTTACAATGAAAGTTGCAAATTTTTCTTTCTAGAATCGTGTTTCCTGCAAGATGGCCCGCAGTCGTTCTTTGCGAAGGCGGATGCTATTTTTTGTTTTAGCAGAAAGGTCATTGTTCGCTGCCCCACGATAATCGGCAATATAACTATCGATCCAAGCATCTACTTGTCCTTCAAGAGGCAAAAATGGGTAGCTGATCGCTAAATGATCCGTGATCTCTGCGCGGACACTTTCAGCTAGGATTGGATCCTCTTGGGCGATCGTGTCATTGATCCGTGCCATGATGTGCTGATAAACCGGCATTTCTGGCAGTACGCGCAATAGATGTGGATTGAATTGTTGCCGATCGCCCATATAATCAATGACCGTAAATGCTTCGTCCACATCTAAACGGACCAACTCTTCTATCAAGCGCGGCAGCAGATAGACATTTCTCAAGCGTGGCAGCAAATCCCTGACCAAATCGATCAACTGCTGACTAGTCATCCCTTGCACAAAATTTTGCCATTCTCGATAATTCACAGGTTGACGTAAATTATCGATGCGCAATAATTGATCTTTTTTGGCTAAGTGATCTTCCATGCCAAGAATCTGTTGCACTTCTTCTACCTTATCGATTTCAAAACGCATCTGCTGCAATAGCGCTTCTGACACCTGCTGCCGTTGTCCTAAGGCCAGCCATCTGTGCGCCTTCAAGTATTGCCCATCCAATACATATAAATGTCCGATCTGTAAAAATCCATCCGGATCAAGCAGATAATCCGTCAAATAATCGTCGGCGGTTTCCAATGCTTTAGCAAAATCTTTCAACTGTTGTAAACAGTCCACCAACCATTGATTGACACCGAAGGTATGATCCAACGCATATAGTTCGCGGTATAGGCGATACGCTTGCAAAAATTCTTTCCCTTGATAGGCTTTTTCCGCTGCGATTCTCAGTCTTTTTTCTGGACTTGGGAAATCTATTGTTTCTCCCATTGTTAACACCTCAGTTTTTTGATTGGTCTTTGACACACCCGGCCACAGTCAGCCCATTACACGTCTTGCTGCACCTGCGCCTGTTTATTGAAGGCTTTGATCAGATTGATCGTCACGACACTGGTATCTGCGAAATAATCTGCTGCATGCTGTTTCCTTTTGCTGAAAATAGTTGGTAGGTACCCTAAGTAAAACAACCAATAGAATTGCAAGACATAACGTCCACATAATTCCCTGATCAAGACCGTTTGCCAGCTTAACTGTGTGTCTTCAAATGAAATCACTCGAATACCGAAGATCATTTTGCCAATCGTTTGGCCATGATTGCATTTCGTCAGCAGCACAAAATACGCCAGATAGATCGCCAAAGATACCAATTGATAAAGGCCAAAAGGATGCGCACCAATCGCCAGGCCTTGTAAACGATAGACACTGCCGATGGTCATCTCGGTCACAGAATGGATCAATATCAAATCGATAGTGAAGGCAAAGAGGCGGATCCAAAAACCAGCAAAAAAGTAATCAGGAAAGTCATGGATCACGGGTGGTTGCGCGGCTTGACGCTCAGGCGACTCAACATGTTGCCAAGCGTGTTGATTGGCTTCGATTTCTTCTTTGGTATAGGCTTCTTTTTCAAAAGAGGATAACACTTGCTGATAAAAATCATCTGGATGCGCTGGTTGTTCCTTGTTTGGTGTTGGTTTAGGCTGCGGCGGCACTTGTTTTTCTTGATCCAACTTACTCACCTCCGTAGTAATATAACGGTTTTGGTGCATCACTTGTCCCTAAGCTTTCCACGACTTCTAAGATCCGATCCGTATTGGAGGCTTGCAGCCCTTGAAACTCGGCCAACTTTGAACCAAGCCACGTGGCAGCAAAGCCAGTATTGTCGACATCATACGTAAAAATTTCTGCATGTTCCAAGTTTAAATCTTGTTGCATCGCTGCTAGCGCATCTTCCGGAAAACCAATCTCATCGACCAAGCCAACTTCTAAAGCTTGTTGGCCATCGTAAATACGGCCATCCGCAATTTGACGGACAGCTTCTTCAGTCATCCCCCGACCTTCAGCAACGATCGCTACAAAACGACCATACGCGTTGTCGACAAAGGTTTGCAACACTTCTTTGTCTGCTTCAGTCACTTCTCTTGAAGCAGAACCGGCATCTTTGAGTGCGCCACTTTTATAGGTGCTGTCCTCGATACCGAGCTTTTCAAACAAGCCGGCATAATTGATGCCAGACATGATGACGCCTATTGATCCAGTGACTGTTTCTTCGGTGGCAAAAATCTTGTCTGCACCTGCGGAAATATAATAACCACCGCTAGCAGCCATATTTTTCATCGAGACATACATAGGTATTCCTTGTTCCTTGATCTTCGCCAATTCTCGCGCAATCTCTGCACTTTCATAGACACCGCCGCCTGGCGTATTGACTTCAAATAAAATACCGCTGATCGTAGGATCTTGCTGGATCATCCGCAATTCTTCTAGAAAAAGTTGATGATCATACGTCTCTGAAGTGAATAAGCCCCCACTAGACGTATTGGCGATTGTGCCTTCCAACGTCAAACGTACGATCCGCTGTTCTTCATCTCCAGATACCACAGGTGTTTCTGCGATTGTATTACTGCCATAAAACAATGCATTCAACCCTTGCAAGGATGACGTATCTTCGGTGGTATCTCTTGTTGTCAACAATGTAAAGACCCCCGAACAAATAAATAACCCCGCCGCAATCACTACGGCAATCCATCTTCTTTTATTCATTTTTCCCTCCTATTTGATTCTTATCGATCCATGATCAATAGAGATTTTGAATGACGATGACAGCTTCAGCAGCACCGCTGCGCTCGAATTTCGCACTTTTTTCCGCTAATACATAGCCGCCAAAAAATTCCTTTGTCAACTCATCTTGTACTTGAAAAGGTTGTGCAGACGCTACTGATACCGCACCAGGCAAAATTTCTTGTAAACTGTCCCAACCTGTATCCAAGAAAATCTTCGTATCGTCCGTGACCTGGTCATTGGCAGCTAAAGTCGCCACCAATTCCTTCAATTCAGAAAATTTCATACAACTTACTTGTTCTGCCATATGGATTCCTCACTTTCTTTCTATTCAATTGTAGCGAAATTGCAAAAGAAAGGATAGCCATTCGCGGAAATTTCATTGGATTCTTTTGTTTCAAGATAAGCTTTGGTCTAATTGTTCCCCCAATCACTGTGTGTTCATTTCCTGATTTCATCTATACCAATTTCATATATTTTTGTTTTCTATTGACAGCACAAGTCTTAAATAGTATCATATTGCTTGTATTTCTATAAAATAATTTCAAGGAGGATAGATAGACCAATAAGGATAGCGCCTGATCTGGCAACAGATGACGAGGAAAGAGCTTATCGAAATTTTCGGCGGATGGCTCTAGGGACTGCACTCTACAAGCAAACACAAATCACATTGAAAAATGTCCACAAACCGTTTGCCGCGCAGATAGAAATACATAATCGACAGAAAAAAATTTTGAAAGTAGGATTGTCATTATGTGTGGAATTGTAGGAATTGTTGGAAAGTCAAATGCAGAGCAGATTATTTTGAACGGATTGGAACGATTGGAATATCGCGGATATGATTCGGCGGGGCTATACGTTGCAGATCGTACCTCTGATCACTTGATCAAGGCACAAGGAAGAATCAAAAACTTGGAAGCCAAAGTGACACCAGAGGTAACAGGAACGATCGGTATCGGACACACACGCTGGGCAACCCATGGTATCCCATCAGAACGCAATGCCCATCCCCATACTTCTGGAAACGAAGAATTGGTTTTGGTCCACAATGGTGTGATCGAAAACTTTGAAGAATTACACGAAACTTATGTGGCAGATCATCATTTTGCCGGCCAAACAGATACAGAAATCGTCGTCCACTTGATCGAAGTCTTGAAAGCACAAAGTGGCAGCACGACCAAAGAAGCATTCAAACAAGCGTTGACTTTGATTCGCGGCTCATATGCCTTCGCTTTAGTTGACAAGAAAGACCCTGATACGATTTACGTTGCGAAAAATAAAAGTCCTCTGTTGATCGGCCTTGGCGATGGATTCAATGTGATCTGCAGCGATGCCTTAGCGATGCTCGATCAAACAACGCACTTTGTTGAGATCGAAGATGGTGAAATGGTGACAGTCAAAGCAGATGAAATCGTGATCGAAGATTTGAAAGGCAACTTGGTTTACCGTGAATCGTATGAAGCACAATTAGATTTGACTGATATCGAAAAAGGGACTTACCCTTACTACATGCTGAAAGAGATCGATGACCAACCGACTGTGATGCGCCGTCTCGTGCAAGAATATCAAGGCACAAACGGAGATGTGACCATCGATAGCCAATTAAAAGCAGAAATGATCGCTAGTGATCGTATCTACATCATCGCTTGCGGTACCAGCAACCACGCTGGCTGGGCAGCGAAAGCCATTCTTGAAACATTGACAGAGATCCCTGTTGAAGTTCATTTGTCTAGTGAATTCGGCTACAATACGCCATTGCTTTCAGCAAAACCTTTCTTTATCTTCTTGACTCAAAGCGGCGAAACTGCCGATAGCCGTCAAGTATTGGTCAAGATCAATGCATTAGGCTTGCCTAGTCTAACGATCACCAACGTAGCAGGCTCCACCTTATCTCGGGAAGCCAAACACACCTTATTGCTGCATGCTGGCCCTGAGATTGCGGTAGCTTCAACGAAAGCTTATACCGCTCAAATCGCGGTGATGACCTTATTGGCTAAAGCGATCGGTGACGAAAAAAATGTCCCTGCAGCTATCGACTTTGACGTCTTTCATGAGTTAAGTATTGTTGCATCAACGATGGAAACACTCGTGGATGAAAAAGCAGTGATCAGTCAGTTCGCTGAAGACTTCTTGGCAACAAGCCGCAATGCTTTTTATATTGGCCGAGGCAACGATTATTATGTATCGATGGAGGCAGCTTTAAAACTAAAAGAAATCTCATATATCCAAGCAGAAGGTTTCGCTGCTGGCGAATTAAAACACGGCACCATCGCTTTGATCGAAGAAGGCACCCCGGTGATTGGAATCATTTCAGAAGCTGTTACAGGTTCTCATACTCGAGGCAACTTGAAAGAAGTTGAATCCCGTGGCGCACATACGTTGGTCATTGCGAGCCAAGAACTGGCAAAACCTACCGATCAAATCATCATCCCGACTGTCCACCCATTAGTGACCAGTTTAGTATCCGTGATTCCAACACAACTGCTAGCTTATTTCGCGACACTACAACGTGGGTTTGATGTGGATAAACCTCGTAACTTAGCAAAATCTGTTACAGTTGAATAAGTTTTTTAAAAGATGATATTCATAATATGGTCAAAAGAAAACAAGCAACATTGCCCGTCAAATGGGCAATTGTTGCTTGTTTTTTTGATGTGTTTTCTAAAAGTTTTTTTGCATCACACTTTTAGATAGCACCTCTATTCAGACTGATAAGAACAGATGATACCAAATAAAGACACTATCAACTTTTTACTAAAGTGAAGAACCAGAAGACCCATTTGATGGATTGTCTTTCATACACCAAGTACCATTCATCACTACAATGACAACAATCAGAACAATCAAAAGTAACAGACATAACAATTGCCAAATCAGAGACCAATTGTCAGCAAAATAGTGCATGAACCCCAATAAAAGACCTATCACGATCATGCCCACACCATTAACTAAATACAAACGATCCAAATCGTACTTCGCTTTTTTCTCTTTCGAAGCAGTGTTATAACCAGCAATCAATTGCCAACCATGACCCGTTACGAGCACAGTTCCCGCCAAAACAAACAAGACAACAATCAACCAGGCTGCAGAAAATCCCATAGTCAATTACTCCTCATTGATTCACTTATATTTTTTTCGAAAATAAAAATGAAAACCTTATAATATGACTATTATATCATGATAAGTGAGATAATCAGCTTATTTCACAAAAAAAACCAACGAATCATCGTTGGTTTTAGGTAATTTCTATTCTGCACCGATTTCTTCACGAACTACCGCGGCAATTTTGTCCACATAGTAATCAACTTTTTCAATCGTTGGCGCTTCTGCCATGACACGCAACAACGGTTCTGTCCCTGAAGGGCGAACCAAAATCCGACCTTCTCCGTTCATTTCAGCTTCTGCTTCAGCCACGATCTTAGCGATAGCCGGTACATCCATCGCACCATTTTTATCTGTGACACGAATATTGACCAATTTCTGTGGATAGATTGTCACTTCGCCAGCAAGTTCAGATAGTTTTTTGCCAGTTTGCTTCATGATATTCAATAATTGGATCCCAGACAGCAAGCCGTCACCAGTTGTATTGAAGTCTAAGAAAATCATATGACCTGACTGTTCTCCGCCAAAGTTATAATCGTTTTTACGCATTTCTTCCACCACATAACGGTCGCCTACTTGTGTGATCACGTCTTTCAAGCCGATCGCTTCAACAGCTTTATGGAAACCTAGGTTGCTCATCACAGTTGTCACGATCGTCCCTTGGTTCAACCGTTTTTGTTCTGCTAAGTATTTGGCACAAATATACATGATTTTGTCCCCATCGACAATGTTTCCTAGCTCATCAACTGCGATCACACGGTCGCCGTCGCCGTCAAAAGCCAAACCAGCATCAGCGCCTTTTTCAACGACAAATGCCGCCAATTTTTCAGGATGAGTTGAACCAACACCGTCATTGATA
The DNA here is from genome assembly GCF_001297065.1 of Enterococcus sp. RIT-PI-f. Classification (GTDB taxonomy): domain Bacteria; phylum Bacillota; class Bacilli; order Lactobacillales; family Enterococcaceae; genus Enterococcus_D. The sequence continues at coordinate 104,995 of NZ_LHOX01000017.1, forward strand.
TTCAAGCCGTCAGGCGATGTCCCCATCGTATAAAAATCAGTTTCCAGATCGGCAAACAACCGATTGACACTCGTTGCCGTGGCGCCATTAGCTGCATCGACACAAACGGTGATCCCTTCTAGATCCCCTGGAATCGTTTGACGTAAAAATTGCGAATATTTGAGTAATCCTTCAGGAAATTCATCAACCGTACCCAAACCTTCTGCCGAGGGTCTTGGCAAGGTATCTTCTGGTGCATCAAGTAAGGCTTCGATCTCAGCTTCTTGTTCATCCACCAACTTGAACCCATCGTTTCCGAAAAATTTGATACCGTTGTCTAAAGCTGGATTATGCGAAGCCGAAATCATTACGCCGGCGCTCGCTTTTTGGATTTTCGTTAAATAAGCCACCCCTGGCGTTGAGATCACACCTAATTGAAACACTTCGATCCCTACAGATAAAAGACCGGCTATCAAAGCATTTTCCAACATTTGCCCTGAGATCCGGGTATCTCTACCTACTAAAACTCGTGGCTGGCGGTCATCTGTTTCATGTTGACTTAATACATAGCCGCCGTAACGACCTAGTTTAAAAGCTAACTCAGGTGTCAATTCCTTATTGGCTTCTCCGCGCACACCATCTGTACCAAAATATTTTCCCATTTTAAAAACCTCTCTTATTCGTACTCATTTCAATTTGTTGAATCAGTTTCACTTTCAGTTGACCCCTCAACACTTTCTTGACTGCTCTCCTGATCAGCGCTTGTTGCACTGTCAGTCGCTGTCGTTGCAGGGGCCGTATCACCTGTCGCATCAGAACCTGATTCACTGCTTTCATCTACTGTTTGGGCAACCGGCGTGATCTGGATCGTCACCTCTGTCGGGTTGACAGTCGTACCGTCAGGTGCCGGTATCTGCACTGTTTGCTCGGTGGTGGATGTAATACCGCTGATATCAACAGGGACACCGATTTGCGCCGTCTGATCCAATATTTCTTGCGGACCCGTCAGTGCAGCACTGATCGTGCTCATGCGATATATATAATGTGAAATGCCCGTTGGCAAAGTGCCCTGTTGTGTGACGAACAACTCGACATCCTTGGTTGGTGCTTCCATCGTGATCGCGACATCGACCGTATCTGGATCAGCAACGATCGCCAATGGATTTTTATTGATATCCCATGCTTCGATCACCGCGGATACAGTGCCAGAGTCGTTCGGAATGTCATCAGGATCAATGACTGCCACAACTCGATCGATATCTGCGGCTGTTTGTTCCCCAGTGGTGAGCGTCACTTCTTGAGGCGAAGCTACCATTGTGTCAATGGCATACCCGCTGCTGTCATCTTCAGTAGACACAACAGGTTCCACCGTAAAGGTTTTGGTAACTTTCTTTTCGATCGTGACGGTGACTGTCTTCGGTTCGATTTCAGCTGACACACTGGAGCTGATGTTCTGTACTTCTAATGGAACTTCATGGGTGCCAATAGCCAAATCAGACAAATCAGCAACTACCCGAAAACTCCGAGTTTCTTCATTTTTTTCTGCATTCAATTGGACCCGATTGCGGCTGCTCAAAGTCACATTGACTGTGGTTTCAAACCCTTGGATAAAATAATCGTCCGTATCATATACCGTCTGAATCGGCACTGCTTCGATTTCTTCTTGATAAGTATTAGCTGCGCCAGAAAGATCAACTTGCAAGGTGGATCCACTAGCGATAAAAAATAAAACCAAACTAAAGAACAGCGCTAGTATACCATAAAATATATTCTGACGGCGATCCTTCTTCATCATTTTCTTCCCCCTTTGTTGACCCCTTCAAGGAAAGATTGCAGCACATTACGCTTGCCGCTTTTGACTTCAGGTACCAATTCACGATTCAATATCGCTAAATATTCTTGGCGCGACAGTTCAGTCATCATTCGATTGTTCAAGGTGATACTGACATCCCCCGTTTCTTCAGAAACGATCAATGTCAAGGCATCACTCACTTCTGAGATGCCCACGGCTGCACGGTGGCGCGTCCCAAATTCTTTAGGGATCAATGGGCTTTCAGAAAGAGGCAAGTACGCACTGGCTACGGCTATTTTGTCTTCCCTGATAATCACTGCACCATCATGCAATGGGGTATTGGGAATAAAGATGTTGATCAATAATTCTCCGGTCACATCCGCATCTAGTGCAATACCTGTTTCGATATATTCTTCCAAACCTGTCGTCCGTTCGATCGTGATCAAAGCACCAATCTTGCGTTTCGCCATGTATTGCACGGCTTTGTCTAAGGATTGCACCAAGACTTCATCTTGATGTTTTTCATTCTTAGATGTTTTGAATAACGAACTGCGGCCCAAATGTTCAAGCCCTCGCCGAATCTCCGGTTGAAAAATGACGATGGCCGCAATCACACCATAGGTGATGACTTGATCCATCAACCAGGATAGTGTTTTGAGTCCGATGATCCCGGCTAAAAACCGCAGAACAATAAACAATCCGACCCCTTTGAACAACTGGATCGCTTTGGTTCCTCGCACGAGCTGAATCAGCTTATAAACTAAATACCATACTACGATGACATCTAGAAGATTAACAAAAAACGAGAGTGAAAATATATCAAAAGAGAGCAGATTGCTCCAATAATCTAAATTAAAAAAATCAGTGAAATTTATCGACATAAACAGCCTTCCTTTATTCTTAAGACTTCAAACAATAGTATAACATAGGTCTTATTCAAAGATTCAAAAAAAAACAAAATTATGAAAAAGTTTCAAAAATCATGAAAACCTTTGTTTTCAGTCTACCATGTTTTTCTTAGTAAAGGAGATGAAAAGGCTTGTTAGCAGTAAATCATTTCAAAACGCCGTCTAAACGAAAACAATCAGAGAAATGAAAAGAACAGACTCTTTCGCATTTTTCTGATTGTTTGTTTCACTTATTTTATTGTTGTTTCCGACGGGCTGCTCTCGCTGCGCGTCTTGCTTCTTTGGCCGCTGCCTCTTCTGGTGTCAGTGTTCGCGCTTTGCGCTCTTTTTTGCCTTCAACGGTACGTGCTGATGCGGTCGATTCAAGCTCAGATTTGTGGATTGAGGCTTCAAGGTTCGCTGGTTCTAGTTTTGCACGAATTTTTTCTTCCACCCCAGCGATTCGAGCATATCGATAGAATCGCGTGCGGGCATCATTGACGGTTTTGGCAAACAAGCCTTCACTGGCTGTGGCATTCGCATTTTTTAAAGATGCAAAGCGGATTTGCGTGTCCATGAACGCAGGCATGAGATCGAAATCTGGTTTCTTGAAATCTAATGTCATCGGGGTTTTTCCAGCTTCTGACAACAAAGGATTATATCGATACAAGGACCAGTAACCTGAAGCCACAGCTTCTTTGGCTTCTTTCAATGATTGGCGCATACCGCCTGCTAAACCATGGGTGATACATGGTGTGTAAGCGATGATCAAGGATGGTCCAGGGAAGCGTTCCGCTTCTTCAAAGGCTTTGATGGTTTGCATTTGATTGGCACCGGAAGCGATTTGTGCAACATATACATGGCCGTATGTCATGGCCATCATGCCCAGATCTTTTTTGGCTGCATATTTGCCGTTGGCCGCAAATTTAGCAATTGCTGAAGCCGGTGTGGCCTTCGACACTTGGCCGCCTGTATTGGAGTAGACTTCATTATCAAGAACCAAAATATTGACGTCGGCACCAGATGCCAGAACATGATCGATCCCGCCAAAGCCAATATCATACGCCCAACCGTCGCCACCGATCATCCATTGACTTGGCTTCACGAACAAATCATTGTTGGCCAAAACATTAGCAATCGCGGGGTGCTTATCCGAATCAGCAGTCAAGGCTGCTGTTAATTTCGCGGCACGCTGTTGGGTCCCCGCACTGTCTTCACGGTGCGCCAACCAATCACTGATCAATTCCTGAGTTGCTTCAGAAACAAATGCTTGAACGGCTTCAAGTTGTTCCGCCAAAGCTTCTCGCCGGGTTTGATTCGCCAAAAACATGCCATAACCATATTCTGCATTGTCTTCAAACAGTGAATTAGACCAGGCAGGTCCTTGTCCTTCTGCATTTGTTGTATAAGGCGATACCGGTGCGGCAGCTCCCCAAATAGAAGAACAGCCCGTGGCATTGGCGATCATCATTCGATCACCAAACATTTGCGTCAACAGTTTGACATAAGGTGTTTCCCCACAACCAGCGCAAGCACCCGAGAATTCTAACAGCGGCTTGGTGAATTGCGAGCCCATCACGGTACCAGGTTTGGCTGGATTTTCTTTTTGCCGTAAGGTCATCGCAAAGGCCCAATTCACAGCTTGTTCTTTTTGCTCTTCATAGGGTTTCATCGTTAATGCTTTCCCTTTGGCTGGACAAGCTTCGACACAAAGTCCGCAACCTGTGCAATCTTCGACTGAAACTTGAATGCGGTACTTCTGACCATCTGCGCCACGCATCTCTCTGACGATGAATCCTTCTGGCGCTTCAGACAGCTCGTCTTCATCCGCTAAGAAAGGACGGATCGCCGCGTGTGGACACACAAACGCACATTCATTACACATCGTACAGCGATCAGCCAGCCATTCCGGTACTTCAACTGCCACGCCGCGTTTCTCGACCGCAGTGGTCCCCAAAGGCATTGTTCCTTCTGTCATTTGGTTATTCACGAGGGTACCGACCGAAAGCGCATTGCCTTCTTGACGATTGACAGGTTCAACGATTTCCCGGACATACGTCGAAGGGGCATGAGACGTTCTGACGGGTACCTTGATCGTTGCCCATTCGCTAGGGATCTCGATTTTATGCAGCAACTCAATTGTTCTATCAATGGCAAGTTGATTCTTTTCAACGATCGCCATTGATTTATGACCGTAACTTTTGAGCGCTTCTTCTTTCAGGATCGGGATGATCTGATCGATGGGCATGATATCTGCCAGGTAAAAGAAGGCCGTTTCCATGGCTGTATTGATCCGACCGCCTAATCCGACTTCCATCGCCAATTGCATGGCATTGATCGTATAAAAGGCAATCTCGTTCTCAGCTAGATAACGTTTCATTTTCTTTGGCAGATTTTTCATGATCTGCGCTTCATTCCACGTCGTATTTAGCAAGAAAGTGCCGCCTTTTTTCAAGCCTTTCAACAGATCGTAGGTGTGTAGATAAGCTGGTGTATGACAGGCGATAAAATCTGCATGTTCGATCAGATAGGTGGAACGGATCGGTGTATCTCCAAAACGCAAATGAGAAACCGTCAAGCCCCCCGATTTTTTGGAGTCATAATGAAAGTATCCTTGGACATATTTATCTGTTTGGTCGCCAATGATCTTGATGGCTGATTTATTTGCGCCGACGGTTCCGTCTGAACCAAACCCCCAAAATTTTGCTTGGAAAGTGGCAGGATTGGTCAAGTCTAAAGCGCCTTTAGACGCTAAAGATAATCCTGTGACATCATCAACGATACCGATAGTGAATCTTTTTTTCTGCACTGCCTGAGGCTGCAGCAACTCATCATAGACAGCAACGATCTGATCAGGCGTGACATCCTTGGATCCTAACCCATAGCGTCCACCAATGATCGTTGGACGAATCGCTGCATCATACATCGCACTTTGCACGTCCAGCAATAGCGATTCACCATTGGCCCCCGGCTCTTTGCTGCGATCTAGTACGGCGATCGATTGAACGGTCCGCGGCAATTTTTCTAAAAAGACTGCCAAAGGAAATGGTCGGTACAGATGAATCGTCAGCAAGCCGACTTTTCTGCCTTGTCGGTTCAAATAATCTACTGTTTGCTGGATCGTTTGCGCAGAAGAACCGATCGTAACGATAACTTCTGTGGCATCATCTGCACCATAATAGTTGACCAGATCGTATGACGTGCCGCGTAGTTGGTTGATCTGCTGCATGTATCCCCGGACGATCTCTGGTAAATTGTCGTAGTACTGATTGATGGTTTCCCGTTGTTGAAAATGGATCTCAGGACTTTGGTTGGTGCCGCTGATCGTTGGGTGATTGGGATTCATCGCCTTCTTGCGAAAAGCGGTCACCTTCTCTTGATTGACCATTTGTGCCAGATCAGCATAGTCAATCACTTCGATTTTTTGAATTTCATGACTTGTTCGAAAGCCATCGAAGAAGTTCAAGAATGGGACATTGGCTTCAATCGCAGCGAGATGGGCCACCGGTGCTAAGTCCATCACTTCTTGAACAGAGCTTTCTGCCAGCATCGCAAAGCCCGTCTGTCTGGCGGCCATCACATCGGTGTGATCACCAAAGATATTCAAAGCATTGGTGGTCACCGCGCGACTAGCTACGTGGAAAACCCCCGGCAATAGCTCACCGGCGATCTTGTACATATTGGGCAACATCAGCAACAAGCCTTGTGACGCAGTGTAAGTGGTCGTTAAGGCACCCGTTTTCAGCGAACCATGCACGACACCTGCAGCGCCAGCTTCTGATTGCATCTCAACAACTTTTACTGGTTGACCAAAAATATTTTTCTTGCCTTGCGCCGACCATTGATCCACCAATTCAGCCATTGTTGAACTCGGCGTGATTGGGTAAATTGCAGCCAATTCAGTAAAAGCATAGGAAATATAAGCAGCAGCAGTATTCCCATCCATTGTTTTTCTTTTCATTCTTATCTATCTTCCTTCAATCATTCAATTTGCACAATAAAACACAACTTATTATAGCTGATTCACCAATAATAATAAAGCTGACTACAAAAATTTAAACAAATTCGTGAAATCACATACATTGATCTTTCAATGATTTGCTGGATCTTTTGAGAAAAACGAACAGGATTCTTTTCATTCTGCTGTTGTTTCGTTACACTAGAGAAAAAGGAGGTTTCACCTATGGATACATCAATCATCAATGCATCACAAACCAATGCTACAACTGGCATCCAAATCGGTGCCGCCGATGCGAAACCAATCATCGAGTTCATCAATGTACGCTGCCCATATTGCCGCCAGTGGTTCGAAGAATCATTGTCGATCTTGACTGAAGCTGTTGCAGCCGGCAAAGTTCGCCGTGTCATCAAACTATTCGACAAAGAAAAAGAATCCTTACAGCGAGGCAATGTGATGCACCGCTATATCTCCACCAATGATCCAGCGGCAACGATCACACAGTTGACCAGAATCTTTCAAACACAAGATGAATGGGGACATTTAAGTCTGACAGAAGTCGCAGCATATGCCGAAAATACATTAGGCTTGACGTTGAGCAATCATCCTGATCACGCATCAGCGATCGTTGAAGAAGCCAATCAAGCAACGATTCAATTTGTCCCAACAGTGATCTTAGATGGACATATCTTTGATGAATCGATCAGTGCAGATGAATTGACTGATTTGATCAATCAATAAACAAAAACCAGATAACGGCCAAAGATCGATCTTTGGCCGTTATCTGGTTTTTTTTAACTTACTTGTTCTCTTAATCGATCTGCAAATTCATTGATTTTGCGAATGCGGTGATTGATCCCTGATTTTGAGATTGCGCCAGAAGGAATCATTTCTCCCAATTCTTTCAAACTCACTTCTGGATGCTCCAACCGCAATGCAGCAATTTCTTGTAGTTTATCTGGCAGAGCTTGCAACCCGACGCGGTTTTGGATAAATTCGATATTGTCGATTTGTTTAGAAGCTGCGTCAATGGTTTTATTCATATTGGCCGTTTCACAATTGACCAATCGATTGACAGAATTCCGCATATCCCGTACGATCCGCACATCTTCAAATTTCAACATTGAGTTGGTTGCCCCGATCAATGTTAAAAAATCAGCGATTTTCTCTGCGCCTTTCAGGTAAGCGATGCTGCCGTTCCTGCGCTCTAACGGTCTTGCATTCAAGCCATAAGCATTTAGCATATCGCAAATATCTTGGTTATGCTCTTCATAGATCGAGTAGATTTCCAAATGATATCGGCTGGTTTCGGGATTGTTGATCGAACCAGAAGCCATGAAAGCCCCTCGGAGATAAGACCGCATTTTTTGCGTATTCCCCATGATTTCATCCGACACATGACTATTGAACATCATCCCATCCATGATATCTAGATCCAACAGGACCCGTTTGGTATCTTGTTTCAAACGAACGATGTACACGTTGTTTTTCTTCAATTTCATTTTTCGTCGCACCAGCAATTCACTGCGTACATCGTAATGATCTTTCAGCAATGAATAAATCCGACGAGCAATCGCGGCATTTTCGGTTTGCACATTGAGCACGAACTGCTGATTGTTGATGCTCAGCGATCCATTCATGCGAATCAATGCGGCCAACTCAGCTTTGGCATGTTCGCGATGGACTTCTAATGTCGTCAATTCTTTTTTTACTTCAGCGGCAAAGGACATGTTGATCCCTTCCTTTCTCAATTACACACAAAAAAACTAGATCTTAGCAGCATAGACGATTCGCAACAATTCCTCGATGACTTTTTCGCCATCATGGAATACCCCGCCGTTTTCTAATGCCAGAAAATCGGCAGAAACCACTCGGCACGCCTCATCCCGCAAGCCTTTGAAATCATGCTTGACTTGCACCAAATACTCATCATAGATCTCAGGGTCCATGTAACCTTCAGGTACTTTCTCTGTATTGACCAAAACTGTATCAATAAAAGGTTTGCCTAAATGTTGGTGCAGTACCCGGACATGATCGGCATCTGTAAAATACTCAGTTTCCCCTTTTTGTGTCATGATGTTGCAAATATACACGGTTTCAGCACTTGTTTCCAACAATGCTTTGCCGATTTCGCTGATCATCAGATTCGGCAAAATGCTGGTGAACAAGCTTCCTGGGCCTAAGACGATCATATCGGCATCCATGATCGATGACACCACTTTGCGGGCAGCTTTAGGGAGGTCATTGTTCTCTTGATTGCGAACAAATACATGATCGATCGTTTTGCGATCAAGGGCAATTTTAGACTCTCCTACGGCTTCCGTTCCATCTTTGAAGACCGCATGCAGCACTAAAGGCAAATCAGACGAAGGATAGACTTGTCCTTCGATGTGCATGATTTTTGATAAAATTTGAATTGCTTCATAGGTACTGCTGCGCATTTCTGCAATAGCCGCAATAATCAGGTTGCCTAAGGCGTGGTTGGCCAAAAACTTATCTTCTGCTTTAAAGCGATATTGAAAGATATCATTATACAGTTGCGGCATATCTGATAACGCAGCTAAGACGTTGCGTAAATCTCCTGGAGGTGAAATCGATGAGACCAGATTACGGATCTCACCGCTGCTGCCGCCATCATCGGCCACGGTGACGATAGCCGTGATATCGACCCCTTGATTACGCAAACTTTTCAAAATCACTGGTAAGCCGGTGCCCCCACCTACTACAACGATTTTTGGTTTTCTGATACGGTAAGTTTTCATCTTCATGATCGGTTCACCGTTTCTTTGCGTTTATCTTTGTCCCGGTGCGTGATATTGACTTTATACTCGGTTGCCAATGCCTCACCTATACGTTCAGATAACGCCACTGATCGATGTTGACCGCCGGTACAGCCGATGGCGATCGTCAGGCTGCTTTTTCCTTCACTGACATAGCCGGGCATGATTGTTTGCAGCAAGCCTGTGAAGCGTTGATAAAACTCTTCGGTTTCAGGAAAAGACATCACATAATCATAAACGGGCTGATCTTTCCCAGTAAGCGGACGCAGTGCCGGAATATAATGCGGATTTGGCAAGAAACGGACATCCATGACAATATCAGCGTCAATCGGCAAACCGTATTTAAAACCGAAAGAGAGCAGTTCCACACGAAAGCCTGTTTCATGGGAAGAGCGAAATTCTTGATTGATTTTCTCTCTTAATTGTCTAGGTGTTAGTGTCGTTGTATCGATCACGATACTGGCACGGGTTTTCAAATCTTCTAAAATCGCACGTTCTTTGCGAATACCTTCTGTGACTAAACCATCCATGGCTAAAGGATGCGCTCTGCGGGTTTCCTTGTAACGTGACACCAACTCACTATCGGAGGCATCTAAAAACAACATGCGGGTATCGATGAAATTGGTGTTCTCAATATCGATCAACATGCTTTGGATTTCTTCAAAAAAGGAGCGAGAGCGTAGATCCACCACTAAAGCAATCTTCGTGACTTTACCAGATTCCTTGATCAACTCCCAAAATTTAGGCACCAAGCTTGGCGGCATATTATCGATACAAAAGTACCCCATATCTTCAAAACTCTGGATTGCGACGGTCTTACCCGCCCCGCTCATTCCAGTAATAATGACTAATTCTAAATGATCTACTTCAGTCATTTCGCAAAACTCCTTTCTCCAACTCTTTTATTATATCATGCCGGGTGTATCATGGGAATACTTGCGCACCAAAAAGACGTCAGCTGAAAGGATCAGCCAACGTCTGCGTAAAGTCTAATCTTATTTCCTTAATGCCAACGCTCTTTCGATTGTCAGATCGACAATGATCGATTGCGCATCAACGACAGGATACGGATTGTTTTCCGTAAATTCCTCCATCAGTGAAAGCTCTGTACAGCCTAAAACTACGGCTTCACAACCAATGTTTTCCGTTACTTCTTCCAAAATCTCGAAGTAAAGTGCTTGATCCAAATCGCCATTTTCTTTGATGCGATCATAAATCAACGTATTGACTTTCTTTTGGATCGACAGCTTTGGCAGATAAACATCAATGCCTAAAGCCCGCAACTCTTTCTCGTAGATCCCAGCTTTGATGCTGCCTTCTGTTCCCAGCAAAGCGACTTTGCCGGTTATCCCTCGGTCTTTGACCGCTTCTGCAGCAGCACGCGGCATATGCAGAATAGGGATCGGTGTTGCTGCTTGCAACGTCTCAAAGAAATAATGTGCCGTATTGCAGGTCAAGACGATAAAATCAGGCTGCAGTAAATTTTGTTTTTCAATATCATCCAGCAAATAGGGTACTGGATTTTCTAATTGGTCATTCAATATATAAGCGGTTCGGTCAGGAACAGTCGCATGATTGAACAGGACATAATTTAAATAATCTTGGTCTTTGTGGGCTTGGGTTCTTTGGTTCAAGATCCTGACATAACTTTCGGTCGCCATCGTACCCATCCCACCTAAAATACTAAAGAAATTCTCCATCGACTATCCTTCTTTCGTAGAGAAAAATGTTTTGAACCGTTTGTTGTACAGATAAAACATTCTCTTCAACAAGACCCAGCGTTTGAGAGACATATCTTTTTTATAAAAGACAGTCGTTCCCCAACGGTCTTGCGCCAGTAATTTCTTGGCCCGTTCTTTGTCCTCATTTTCTTTGGCATATTCCAAGAAGATATTTTTTGGCACACCCAACCATAGTTTGGATTCGGGTGTATCGGCTTTTCCATAAATAGTATCCGTATATGGTTTGTCAAACACGAGATCTTCTGTCAAAAATTGTGCCAGATTTAAGCCACTCAATGTGATAAAGAAGCTGCTGCGTCCTTGACGCAAGTTGATTTCAAATAATTTGTACTGGCCATCACGTCGGTCATATTTTAGATCAAAGTTGGCAAATCCGACATAATTGATCTCCTTTAAAAACTTACGGATCATTTGATAGATTTGTTGATTCTCATCAGGAATGATCACGACGTAGTTACCAACAGCACCTGGTGTTGGATCTTCTAATAGCGGATGTCCCAACGCCATTACACGGACATCATGGTTTTCATCAACATAGGCATTTAGGACCCGCATGTTGCTGTCATCACCTGGAATAAAATCTTGGACAATCATTTCATCTTCATAGCCCGCTTGATAAATACGAGTGACGATCGTGTCAAACTCTTGTCGATTATCAATAATAAAAGCTTTTTTTCGACCTTCAAAATCCACAGACAGCCACGCGACACTATTGGCCGGTTTCAAGGCCACCGGAAAGTCGAAAGGCAATGCTTCTGTAAATTGACCATCAGTCAACAAGTCTTTCGTTAAGATAAACGTCTTAGGATAGGGCAAACCAAATTCTTCACAGACTTCATAGAAACTAACTTTGTTGATCAGTCGTTTCAATAATGAATAATCATTGGCAATAAATGTGTAATAAGGCTTTAGTGCTTCTTTGTGTTTTGCCAGAAGTTCCGCATAACCATCTCCGCAAGGAATCAGCAAATAGCGTACTTCGGGATCATGATAGGTGGTTTTTGCTAGATCGACCAAAGTATCAAAAAAACCCGGATCATGGTCAAACCCATCGACTTGATTTACTTTCACGATTTTACTGAAGCGCGTTGGGGCCAACTCAGTCCCCGCATAAGCAACTGATTGAATGCCATATGCTTCATGGAAGGCACGTGCCATCCCATATACGTTCATATCACTACCCAATAATATTGGTAGAAACTTGTCCTGACTCATTAAAACCACTCTCTCTTTTGGATACTCTAAATAATATTGTATGAATCGTTCATTTTACAATAGACATATTTTACCACAAAGAAAAAAGCAATCAAAGCATATATCTTTGACTGCTTTCCTCTACTTTGAACGGATAGAACTTATAGGCAGTTTATTCGGTAAGAATATACGTATACCTATTGCTATTCTAACAAATAAATTTTCAAATTCAAGAGGCTTTGTTGAAATGTTTAAATAATTCATAATTGTTTAATAATTAATTAAACTTTAGGATTGTTAATGAAACAATCGAATAATCCTCGGATTTTACAACACTTTTTTCAGATAGTGTCCTGTATAACTTTCCGGTACCGAGGCTATATCTTCTGGTGTACCAGTTGCGAGAATCGTGCCGCCGCCGTCGCCGCCTTCAGGACCTAGATCGATCACATAATCTGCAGATTTGATCACATCTAGATTATGTTCGATCACCAATACCGTATTTCCAGCATCAACAAAACGTTCCAATACTTTTAGCAACCGGGCAATATCATCGGTATGCAGACCTGTGGTTGGTTCATCAAGAATATAGAAACTTTTGCCATTAGAATTTTTGTGCAATTCGCTGGCCAATTTCATTCGTTGCGCTTCTCCCCCTGATAATGTGGTGGCAGGTTGTCCCATGGTCACGTAGCCCAAACCAACATCAACGATCGTTTTCAGTTTGCGATGGATTTTCGGAATATGTTGAAAGAATGCAACGGCATCTTCGACGGTCATGTCCAAAATCTCCGCAATATTTTTTCCTTTGTAATGGACTTCAAGGGTTTCGGAATTGTAACGTTTGCCATGACATACTTCACAAGGAACATAGACATCTGGCAAGAAATGCATTTCGATTTTGATGATACCGTCACCTTTACATGCTTCACAGCGGCCACCTTTGACATTGAAACTAAAGCGGCCTTTTTTATACCCTCGAACTTTGGCTTCATTGGTTTTTGCAAACAAATCTCGGATGTCATCAAAGACACTTGTATAAGTCGCTGGATTGCTTCGTGGTGTCCGTCCAATTGGACTTTGGTCGATATCGATCAATTTTTCGATGTCTTCGAAACCAGTGATCGTTTTAAATTTGCCGGGTTTGTTTGAATTGCGGTTGATTTTTTGTGCCAAAGATTTTTTCAATATCTCATTGACCAACGTTGATTTCCCGGAGCCTGAGACGCCTGTGACAGCAACAAATTTTCCTAATGGGAAATCTACTGAGATATTTTTGAGATTGTTCTCAACTGCGCCGGTGATTCGAATCTGTTTGCCATTGCCGGTTCGGCGTTCAGCAGGTGTCGGAATGTTTCGCTTACCAGATAAATATTGGCCGGTCAGTGATTTTTTGTTTTTGGCTACTTGCGCCGGTGTTCCAGCTGCTACGATCTCACCGCCTGCATGACCTGCACCTGGTCCGACATCGATCAAGTAATCTGCTGCCCGCATGGTGTCTTCGTCATGTTCCACCACGATCAGTGTATTGCCTAGATCTCTCATTTTACGCAACGAGTCCAATAGACGATCATTATCCCGCTGGTGCAGCCCAATCGAAGGCTCATCTAAGATATACAAGACACCAGAAAGATTGGAACCGATTTGGGTTGCTAGGCGAATCCGTTGTGCTTCTCCACCAGATAAGGTTCCAGAAGCCCTACTTAAGGTCAGATAATCCAAACCAACATTTTTTAAGAAACTCAATCGATCATCGACTTCTTTGACGATTGGTTTGGCAATTGTTTGTTCCGATTCTGTCAATGTCAAATCTTCCACGAAAGTCAAGGCGCTGTTGATGGCTAGCTCACTTAACTCGCCAATATGTTTGCCGTTGACTTTGACACATAATGCTTGTGGATTCAAGCGATAGCCTTTACAGGTTTTACAAGTCAATTCTGTCATATATAACCGCATTTGATCACGGGTAAAATCGGAATTGGTTTCATGATAGCGTCGTTTGATATTCGGTAAAATCCCTTCGAAAGCCACCTCAACGTCGCGAACACCGCCAAAATCATTTTCGTAATGAAAATGGAAAATCTCGCCGTTTGAGCCATTCAAAATGATGTCTTTGTGCTCTTCTGGCAATTCTTCAAAAGGTGTATCCATATCGATATTGAATTCCAAACAAGCTTGTTCCAACATTTGCGGATAATATTGTGAACTGATTGGGTTCCACGGCTGCAATGCCCCTTCACGTAATGTTTTCGTGGTATCAGGGATCACTAAATCGGTATCGACTTCTAATTTGATGCCTAACCCATCACAATCCGGACAGGCACCAAAAGGCGCATTGAATGAGAACAATCGCGGCTCTAATTCGCCGACTGTGAAACCACAATAAGGACAAGAATAATGTTCACTGAATAACAACTCTTTTTCACCGATCACATCAACGATCGCATAACCGTCTGCCAATCGTAACGCTGCTTCAAATGAGTCAAACAATCGGGAACGAATCCCTTCTTTGACCACGATACGATCGATAATGATGGCTATATCATGTTTTTTGTTCTTTTCTAATTCTGGCGCTTCTGACACATCATACGTTTCTCCATCAACGCGCATCCGAACATAACCTTCTCTTTGAATTCGTTCAAAGACTTTCTTATGTTGGCCTTTCTTTTGGTTTATCAAGGGGGCCATCAGTTGAATTTTGGTTCTTTCCGGCAATGCCAATACTTCATCTACCATTTGCTCCACAGATTGACTCGTGATCTCAATATGGTCATTGGGGCAGATCGGATGGCCGATCCGTGCATAGAGCAAGCGCAGATAATCATTGATCTCTGTGACAGTTCCGACGGTCGACCGTGGGTTTTTACTGGTGGTTTTTTGATCAATGGAAATTGCCGGACTCAACCCATCAATACTGTCGACATCAGGTTTGTCCATTTGGCCTAAAAATTGACGGGCGTAGGCAGATAGACTCTCGACATACCTTCTCTGTCCTTCCGCATACAAGGTATCAAAGGCCAGGGAACTTTTCCCTGAGCCCGACAAACCTGTCACCACCACCAATTGATCTCGAGGGATCGTGACATCGATATTTTTTAAATTATGGGCACGCGCCCCGTGGATCACGATTTTATCATTTGCCATAATGTATCTCCTTCTAATCTGCTGCTTTTAATTCAAGGATCGTATCCCGTAAAGTAGCTGCAGTTTCAAAATCTAATGCTTTCGCTGCATCTTTCATTTCTTTTTCTAGTTTAAGTAATAATGTCGCTTTTTCTTCACGGGTCAAATCATCATAGGATGCTGTCGTGTATTCACCTGTTTCTTCAGCAACTTTGGTAATAGCGATCAAGTCGCGAATCTCTTTGATGATCGTTTTGGGTTCGATCCCATGCGCTTGATTATATGCTTCTTGAATGCTGCGGCGACGGGATGTTTCATCAATAGCCCGTTGCATAGAATCTGTCATCTTATCCGCATACATGATCACTTTTCCATCTGAGTTCCGCGCCGCTCGGCCAATCGTTTGGACTAACGAACGTTCACTGCGCAAGAATCCTTCTTTATCTGCATCTAAGATCGCTACCAACGACACTTCTGGCACATCGATTCCTTCACGCAACAAGTTGATCCCGATCAAGACATCGAATTCGCCTAATCGCAGGTCGCGGATGATCTCAGTACGTTCCAATGTTTTGATATCGCTATGCAAGTACTTGACTTTGATGCCTAATTCTTTGAAATAATCCGTCAAATCTTCGGCCATCTTTTTCGTCAAGGTTGTCACAAAGACCCGCTGATTCAATTCGACGCGTTCATTGATTTCTCCCACCAGATCATCGATCTGCCCCATGATCGGTCGAACCTCAACGATAGGATCTAATAGGCCGGTTGGTCGAATGATTTGTTGGACGACTGTATCGGTTTGATCGTATTCGTAGGGACCAGGTGTTGCAGAGACATAGACGATTTGATTGACATGTTCCTCAAATTCTTCCAATCTTAACGGACGGTTATCCAACGCGGAGGGCAAACGGAATCCATAGTCGACTAGCATTTGCTTCCGTGCGCGGTCGCCATTATACATACCGCGGATCTGCGGCATGGTCACGTGGGATTCATCGATCACCAGCAAGAAGTCATCTGGGAAGAAATCCAGCAGTGTATATGGCGGCTCGCCTTCTTTACGGCCGTCCATATGGCGAGAATAGTTTTCGATCCCCGATGTATAACCCATCTCCCGCATCATTTCGATATCATAATTGGTTCGTTGCTCCAATCGCTGAGCTTCTAATAATTTGTTCTCATCTCGCAAAACCTTCAATCGTGCATCCAACTCGCTTTGGATCGTTGCGATCGCGTGCTCCATGTGATCTTCGTTGGTCACAAAGTGCGTGGCCGGGAAAATCGACACATGTTCTGTATCGCTGAGTATTTCTCCAGTCAACGCATCGACTTCTCGAATACGGTCGATTTCATCACCAAAAAATTCCACACGCAAAGCCCGCTCATCTCTTGAGGCTGGGAAAATTTCCACCACGTCCCCCCGGACCCGAAATCGGCCACGTTGAAAATCGATATCGTTGCGTTCGAACTGGATATCGATCATCTCTTTTAATAATTGATCCCGAGATTTCTCCATTCCGACACGCAAAGAAACAACCTGACGGGCGTATTCGATTGGCGAACCCAAACCAAAGATGCAGGAGACAGACGCCACAACGATCACGTCATTGCGTTCCAGCAAAGAACTTGTAGCGGAATGGCGTAATTTGTCGATTTCATCATTGACACTTGAATCTTTTTCGATATAGGTATCGCTAGAAGGGACATACGCTTCTGGTTGATAGTAATCGTAGTAGCTGACAAAATATTCAACAGCATTATTGGGGAAAAAATCTTTGAATTCACCATACAATTGACCAGCCAAAGTTTTATTGTGGGCAATGATCAATGTCGGTTTATTGACCTCTTTGATCAAATTGGATACTGTGTAGGTTTTCCCAGTACCTGTAGCCCCCAATAAAATTTGGGCTTTTTTGCCGCCGACGACACCATCCACCAATTGATGGATCGCTTCTGGTTGGTCACCAGCTGGTTGATATTTTGAAACCAAATCAAACTCGTGGGAAGTTGTTCTTTCGATCATCTTCATTCCCCCTCACATATTCTAAAGGATGACAAAAAAAGAAAAAACGCCATCGCTTTTCCACAAATAATTATACCATACCGAACATACTTTCGCTATCATTTGCTTTATTGTTTTCAGCAGGTTAACAGATACTTAAGATGTTATCATTTCTCACATTGAATGTCAGAATTACATCACTTTGTCACGATTTTTTTCTTAAAAGCTTGTGTGTTGCCTGAAAAATTCATATAATCTATAAATACGTTACAGCTAAAGGGGGAATTTTCTTGAACAGAAAACATAGAGCCTTCGCTTTAGTTGCGCTGATCATCAGTTTCTTTGCTTTTTCAGCAAAGTCAGCCAACGCGGAGGAAACAACGTATAAAATAGGAACGGATTTAACATTTGCGCCCTTCGAATTTCAAAATGAAAACAACGAATATGTTGGGATCGATATTGATTTACTGAATGCTATCGCAGAGGATCAGGGATTCGCTGTTGATTTGCGTCCTTTAGGGTTCGATTCATCCATTCAAGGTGTACAATCAAATCAATTGGATGGCATGATCGCTGGGATGAGTATTACCGATGAGCGTAAAGAAACCTTTGATTTCTCAGATCCATATTTCGACAGCGGGATCCAAATGGCTGTGGCTGCTGATAACGACAGCATCACAAGCTATGACGATTTGTCAGGAGAAACCGTCGGTGCGAAAGTCGGCACAGAGAGTGCGCGTTTCTTAGAAGAAAACAGAGACAAGTATGGCTATAGTATCAAGAATTATGATGATGCCAGCGGATTGTATGGTGCTGTCCGCAATGGCACAGTTGTGGCGATCTTTGATGATTACCCTGTTCTAGGGTATGCCATCAACAATGGAGAAGCCATGAAGTTGATTGGTGAACCAGAAGCTGGTGCTTCTTACGGATTTGCGGTCAAAAAAGGCCAAAATGCTGAACTATTGGAAAAGTTCAATGCTGGACTTGCCCATCTGAAAGAATCAGGCGAATATGATCAAATCGTTGCAACATACATCAGTACAGCAGATAGTTCCGCGACTGATGATAGCGAAATGGTCAAAGTAGAACCAAAAAAAGATGTCTACAAAATTGCTAGCGACTCCGCGTTCGCACCCTTTGA
Organism: Enterococcus sp. RIT-PI-f; assembly: GCF_001297065.1. GTDB lineage: Bacteria > Bacillota > Bacilli > Lactobacillales > Enterococcaceae > Enterococcus_D. The sequence continues at coordinate 123,599 of NZ_LHOX01000017.1, forward strand.
ATTCCAAAATGAAGACAATGAATATGTCGGTATCGACGTCGATTTATTGACAAGAGCTGCCGAAATGCAAGGCTTCAATATTGAATTTAATTTCATCGGTTTCTCAGGTGCCTTGCAAGCGTTAGACGGCAACCAAGCCGATGGCATGATCGCTGGGATGAGTATCACAGATGAGCGAAAAGCCTCTTATGACTTTTCAGATTCTTACTTTGAAAGCGGGATTCAATTAGCTGTCAAAGAAGGCAATGAAGATATTTCTTCCTATGAAGATCTAGATGGCAAAACTGTCGGTGCAAAAGTCGGTACGGAAAGTGCTGATTTCTTGATCGCAAACGAAGATAAATACGGCTACGCTATTAAATATTACGATGCAGCTGATCAATTGTATGCAGCAGTCAGCGGCGGCCAGATCGATGCCATGATGGATGATTATCCAGTGATTGGCTACGCCATTGCGCAAGGTCAAAAATTGACCACGCCGATTGAAAAGGAAACCGGCGGCCAATACGGTTTTGCAGTCAAAAAGGGCCAAAATCCTGAGTTGATCGAGATGTTTAATGAAGCGTTAAAAGAAATGAAACGAACGGGTGAGTATGATCAGATCGTCGGCAAATATATCCAAGATGGTTCTGCCACTGAGAAAAAAGTCGATGAATCAACGATCACTGGTTTGATCAGCAACAATTACGGGGTTTTACTAAAAGGTTTGTGGCAAACATTGCTGCTCGCATTGATTTCATTTGCCTTAGCTTTAGTGATTGGGATCATATTAGGCCTCTTTAGTGTTTCGCCAATCAAAGCACTGCGGGTCTTTGCAGGGATTTATGTAGATATCATTCGTGGTATTCCTATGATGGTATTGGCCTTCTTTATCTTCTTTGGTCTTTCCGATGCTATCGGTATCACCATTCCGGACTTTGCAGCTGGGGTGATCACATTGACCTTGAATGCCAGTGCATATATTGCCGAGATCGTTCGTGGCGGGATCAACGCCGTACCAAATGGACAAATGGAAGCCTCCCGTAGTTTGGGCATGACCTATACGCGTACGATGCAAAAAATCGTGCTGCCGCAAGCCATCAAAATCATGATTCCGTCTTTTGTAAATCAATTCGTGATTTCCTTGAAAGACACCACGATCATTTCTGTTATTGGTGTGGTAGAACTATTGCAAACCGGTAAAATCATCGTTGCCCGTACGACACAAAGTACGTATGTCTACTTGATCATCGCAGTCATGTATCTTGTGGTTATCACTGCTTTAACGAAACTTGCCAAAGTTTTAGAAAAGAAGGTGAAGTAAGATGAAAGAAAAAATCTTAGTTGAAAATTTAGTCAAAAAATTTGGCAGCAATACAGTCTTGAATGATATCAATGTATCCATCGAAGAAGGCGAAGTGGTCTGTGTGATTGGTCCTTCTGGTTCCGGTAAATCAACTTTCTTACGTTGTTTGAATCGATTAGAGGAACCGACTAGCGGCGATATTATTATCGATGGCGCTCATTTGATGGATAAAAATACCAATATCAACGCTGTTCGCCAGCATATCGGAATGGTATTCCAGCATTTCAACCTCTTCCCTCATTTATCTGTGTTGGAAAATATTATTTTAGCACCAATGGATCTTAAAAAATCGACACGCAAAGAAGCGGAAGCAGATGCTGTTCGTTTATTAGAAACTGTCGGCCTTGCGGATAAAAAGGATATGTATCCGGACAATCTTTCCGGCGGACAAAAACAACGGGTCGCCATTGCTCGGGCATTGGCCATGAATCCGGATGTGATGTTGTTCGATGAACCAACCTCTGCCCTTGACCCAGAAATGGTCGGCGATGTCTTGAATGTCATGAAAAAGTTAGCGAAACAAGGCATGACGATGGTTATCGTGACCCATGAAATGGGATTTGCCAAAGAAGTAGCCAATCGAGTGATGTTTATCGATGGCGGAAACTTCTTAGAAGACGGCACACCAGAGCAGATCTTCTCCAATCCAAAGAACGAACGAACCAAAGATTTCTTAGACAAAGTATTGAATATTTGATCATAAAAATAGCGACCGCCAAAAGTTAGATTTTTAGTCTAACTTTTGGCGGTCGCTTCACTTTTGGGCATGTTTTTTGTTTGAATCGTCTGTTAAGTCTTCTGCTTCTTATTTTTATAGTATATATACACTGCCACAGACTAAAAGCAATACGATAGTTGGATAAATCAATTCTTTCAGCCAACTTTTGTCTCGCCAGGACAAAAGAGCAATACCTATGATACAAATGATCAACAGGATAGGATTGAATAGATAATAAAAAAATCCATTTCCAGCAGCCGCATCACCTGGCCTATCAACAAGAGAAACAGTAAGATTTGTAATGGTCGAAAACAAAAATCGGATGCATGCAAAATAGAACAAATAGAGTAAGCTATATCCTTTTATGATGATTGACAGTATATGCCCATCATGATCCATTTTTTTCATATATATTATCCTCCTATCGTGATTACTTGTTGTATCACTACATCTTGGACTTGTCTTACTTGCACGCGCATGATCATGGATCCTTGTTTTTGCAGCCAGTCAGCCAGTTCTGTGCCGGTACCGGTGAGCAACACCGCATGTACCTTCACACCATTTTCTTCAACATAGCTTTGCAGATCTTGAAAATCGTGTAGTTGAATCGGATGAAGGCTATTACTAAGGAAACGCATATTTTCATCACTATCCCAGCCTAGATTGCGATAAGTATCGAAATGATCATTCAGGTAGGCGATCCCTTCTTCTACTGCTGTCAAAACTTGCTGATCATAATTGTTTGCTGATACTTGTTGTACCATCGCATCAGAATAGCCAAAGTTGCTGCCCGACTGATAAGCAATCGTATAATGCTGGACAGTCAAATCTCCAACGATTTCCCTGACTGAACTTGGGGTTTGGTCATTTTTTAAGGTAGCGGCTAGCGTCACTTGCTTCAAATCACCTAATCCAGTCAAATAATCGACTAAATCATCATAGGTGTTGACTTGCTGATTAGGGTCATACATATTTGCAGAAAACGCATAGGCATTCAAATCATTACTGGCCACCTGAGTTTGTGTACGCTGATCAAATAAAAAGCGATTGCGTAAGGTATAGATTACCTGTTCTTGATTGCTGTTTTTGGCTATGAGTGGATAGAAATCGTCTTTGCCTAGGAAACGCAGAGACGCTTGCTGATTAAAAGAATCATAGTGCAAATTTTCTTGTCCCATCTCATACCACAAGTAACGATATTTTTCGAGCGCATCCTCCCGCAGATAATCTTGATACGCATATAAGTTGACCACAGATGGCAGACTTTGATAATCAACATCTTCCCGAGGAACCCACCGATAATATGCAGCTGGAACCATAAAAGAAAGAATCAATGCCACCAGACTAAAAAATAGAAAATGGTAAATCAACAACCAACCAAAGCGCTGTTTCGATCGAAGTACTGTTTTTTGCAACTGCTTATACTCTTTTGCTTTCATTCCTTCACCTGCTTTTTGATTTTTTGTCGTGCTTGAAAAATACGTGATTTGATCGTACTTTCTTTGACGCCGATGATCGCCGCAATTTCTTGATACGAATATCCTCTGATGGACAAGATAAGCGGACGTCTCAATTTGTCTGACAACCGATTGATCGCATCGATCAACGCCGTGTCACTAATTGCTTTTTGATTGAACGGCAGATCATCGCTTGCCAGTGTTGCTAGATCTTCAACGCCAACACTGATCTTTTTCCGCCGATAATGGTCATACAAAGTGAATTTAGCGATGGTAAACAACCATGATTCAAAATGATCCGGCTGTCTTTTTGGCAAGGCCAATACTACTTTCAAAAACACTTCTTGGGTCAAATCTTCTGCGATGTAACGATCTTTCACCCTTTGAATAAAATAGTATTGGATGCGATCGTAATAGTTTTGAATCAGCTCCTCCAACACTATCCCTCCCCCGTTACCTATATAGACGATCGAACAAGCAAAAAGTTGCAAAAAAGATTTTTATTTACAGTATACCAATCATTTAGATGATTTCATTCTGGGTACAAAAAAAACTGTATATTTGTTGAACAAATATACAGCAAGATCATTCTATTTATTTTATTGTACGCTAGTTTTATAGAAGCGCAAGTCTACGCAAATACCGTCGACCATTGTGCTCTTTGATCCAAAAATTCTTGTGCCAACGCTTGTGCCCCGCTTAGGGTATGGTTGGCTGCCCATCCACACTGGATCTCGTTGCTAGCTGGAACTTCAGTCGCTGTGAGAATATCTTTCATCGTTGCTTCTAAAACATTCAATATTTCATCATAGTTCTCATGATTCAACACGGTTAAATAGAAACCTGTTTGACACCCCATTGGTGACCAGTCTACGATATAATCTGCGTGATTGCGGATCAATTCTGCCGTCAAATGTTCCAGTGAATGCAAACTAGCCATGTCCATATGCGCTTTGTTCGGTTGCTTGAACCGGACATCATATTTGATGATCGTGTCATTTTTCCCTTGCTTCTTGTCTGCTACCCGCACATAGGGGGCTTTGACTAACGTATGATCTAAATTAAAACTCTCAACATTCATTTTCATTCTGTGATTGCTCCTTATTCTTTGATGGCTTCGATCAACCAAACGAAGGCATTGATTTGCTTGAACCGGATACGAAAACCATGATGGCGAAAATATCGGTCTATATCAGGAATCAGCGGATAATACTCTCGTTCCAGATCTTCAGACAATCGTATATACCCTTGCTGGTGGGCTTGCCGAATGGTCGCAGCTTTGTGATCCAAAGACAAAAACATGGTGTCCCCAAAGATGACTTTGCCGCCAACTGGCAGCATGGTTGCATATTTGGCAATTGCCCGTTGCTTCTCCTCTTCATTCAAATGATGAAAGACATAGCTGGAAACGATCGAATCAAATGATTCAGAAAGGACAGGAAAAGTTTCCATATCTCCATCAATAAAGGTCACATGCTTGAGGGCGGCTTTTTCTTGTGCCACTTCTCGCATGTCTTCGGAAGGTTCGATTGCCACCACAGTCTTGCCTCTTTGCACCAGTGCTAGGGTCAGGTTGCCGGTTCCACTTCCAAATTCTAACACAGATTCGCTGGCTTTTTCAGCAATTTCTGCCAACAAGTCATGATAATTCAAAAATACCTCTTGATACTCTGGATCTGCGCCTGTGACTGTGTCATCATAGCTTCTGGCCCATTCTTTAAAGATTGGCATAAATTCCCGTCCCATCTTTATTCACCTGCTTTCTGCAGTGCAGTGTCTAAATCTGCCAATAAGTCATCCACATATTCGATTCCAACAGACAAGCGAATCAAGCCATCCTTGATGCCAGCTTGCTCTCTGAGTGCTTTCGGAATTGACGCATGGGTCATAATTGCGGGAACTTCGATCAAACTTTCCACCCCGCCTAGACTTTCAGCTAATGTAAATACGCGCAATGCTTCAACAAACGAGGCAACTTGGGCTTCTTTTTTCAACTCAAATGAAATCATGCCGCTGAAACCAGTCATTTGTTTGCGTGCGATATCGTGGTCTTTATGATCGGCTAATCCAGGATAATACACATGAGCAACTGCTGGATGTTCCACCAAAAACTGTGCGACTTGCAGTGCATTGCTTTGATGCGCTTCCATGCGCAATGCCAACGTTTTGATACTACGTTGGATCAACCAACTATCATGCGGTCCCAAGACACCCCCAACGGCATTTTGGATAAAGCCAACTTGCTTGGCAACCGCTTCATCTTTGACGATGGCTAAGCCTGCGACAACATCACTATGACCACCCAGATATTTCGTGGCACTATGGATGACGATATCGGCGCCTAATTGCAATGGTTTTTGGAAATACGGCGTGGCAAAAGTATTGTCGACGATTGTCAATAAGCCGTGCTCTTTTGCTATTTCTGCCACCCTTGCAATATCTGTGATCTTCAGCAATGGATTGGTTGGCGTTTCTAAAAAGACGGCTTTTGTTTCAGGCTCGATCGCTGCAGCGATCGTTTCTGGTTTATTGGTTTCTACTAGGGTATAACGCAATCCGCTTTTTTCAAAGACTTGATGCAATAAGCGAAATGTTCCGCCATATACATCATCTCCCAATATGATATGGTCGCCAGAACGGAACATGGAAAAAATGGTATGGGTCGCTGCCAACCCAGAAGCAAAAGCAAAGCCTTGGTAGCCGCCTTCCAATTCTTTGATCAATTCCTCAAGGGCAAATCTCGTCGGATTACCTGATCGACTGTATTCATATTGTTTCGGTTGACCGACACCATTTTGGCGATAAGTAGATGTTTGATAAATTGGTACACTGACTGCCCCGGTTTCTTGGTCTTCGCTAATGCCGCCATGAATCAATTTTGTATTAAAGTGCATGTTCATTTCCTCCTTCAACGTATAGGTCTGAACGACCTTCATAAATCTGTTTTGATAAATAACGGTCTCCGCTATCTGGGAATAAGGTCACGATCTGGCTTCCAGCAGGTAAGCGCCAGCTTTCTTTCACTGCCGATGCCATTGCTGCACCACTGGAACTGCCCACAAGCAGCCCATACGCTTTGGCTAGATGACGGGTGAAGCGAAAGCCTTCCTCATCACTGATCGTATCAACCGTATCAATGGACAACTGATCGAAAAATCGGGGCACAAATTCCACACCAATACCTTCGATTTCGTGGCCGTGCCCTGGGCCGCCATTCAAAATCGAGCCTTCTGGTTCAACTGCGATCAAACGAATGTTGGCCTTTTGCTTCAACAAATAGGCAGACACACCTGCAAAGGTGCCACCGCTGCCGACACCAGCAACAAAACTGTCGATTTTCCCATGTAATGCTTGGAAAATCTCCGGTCCCAGTGTACTGCTGTATGCAGCAGGATTTTTTTCATTATGAAATTGCAAAGGCAAATAGCTGTTCGGTATGTCTTTCGCTAAGGCTTTGGCTTTTTCGATCGCACCTTGAATGCCATCTTCAGTCGCTGTATGCACGATTTGCGCGCCTAAGCCGCGAATCAACTGCTGCTTCTCTACGCTAAATTTCTCTGGGATCACAAAAATCATTTTCAACCCATATTCAAGACCCGCTAACGCCATACCGATACCCGTATTGCCAGCTGTCGGTTCGATGATTGTCGTATGACGATCAATTTCACCGTCAAGAAAGGCTTGATGGATCAGTTTTAACCCCAAACGATCTTTGATACTGCCTCCTGGATTGAGATACTCTAATTTGGCAAAAATCTGACTGCCAGGTTTGCCTCCTAGGGCAGCCGCATCAAATGCAAATAATGGTGTGTTGCCAATCAATTCTTTGATATTCTTAATGATCATACTGGCACTCCTTACGATTCGTGTATTGATAGTTTATGTCCGTCCACATAAATCGTCATCTATGTAAGCGGTTATGAAAGGCAAACAAAAAGAGGTACTGACTATTAAATCAGTACCCCTGGTATCGTCGTATTATCCGGATAATTAGACACTATCTATCAACATTCAATAGGTGTCCACGACAAAGGAACTATTAATAGGCATGACAAATCGGTATGCTGCTTTTTGCACCATACAACAACAACATGAAATGTGAACGTTGATGTTTGTCATGAGTAGTTCCCTCCTTTTTTTGCTTGTACTCAAAATAGCACGACTGAAAACACTTGTCAAATCATTTTTTCAAGAGATCGATATGAACAGACCTCTTTGATTAAAAATAACAAAAATGATTATCTTGGATAGTAACTTGATACATAAGCATCCACTGCTTTCAATGCGGCAACCACATCTTCTGGTGTAACGGGAAATGGCATATTGTGGATCGTTTCTCCTTCGATACAGGCTTGTTCGCCAATTTGCAGCAAATCAGCATTGCTTGCTTCAGACAAGAACATGTCACTTAACGTTGTCGGTAAATCTAACGCTTGATACAATTCGATATACGCATCCAGTTCATCAGGATCTGCATTTTCCAAGATCAATTGTGTCAACGTCCCATAGGCTACTTTCTCCCCATGAGAAAGAGAATGGACTTCGCCTTCTACTGCGGTCAACCCATTATGAATGGCATGGGCTGCTGCTAATCCAGCACTTTCGAAACCTAAGCCGCTTAATAATGTGTTGGCTTCAACGATTTGCTCAAAGGCTTCAGTCACTACTTGCTGTTGATTGGCTTGATAGGCTTTCAATGCATTGTCAAATAGAATCTCTTCACATTTTTCAGCAATGGCCATTCCAGCAATCGGCTGCATTCCCCCAACCATATTCTCACTATGACTTCTAGCCACTGCTCGTGCTTCAACATACGTTGCTAAGGCATCAGCAATACCCGCTGCCAATAATTTCGCAGGTGCTTTCGCGATCACTGACGTATCAACTAAGACCAATTCAGGATTTTTGTTGTAAAAACGATACTTTTCGAAGCGGCCTTCATCTGAATAAATAACAGACAGTGACGAAGTTGGCGCATCTGTCGACGCAATCGTCGGCAACACAGCAATGGGTACATGCAATTCATCGGCAACAGCTTTTCCAGTATCGATCGTTTTGCCGCCGCCTAACGCAGCGATCACTTCGATTGATTCATCTTGGGCTTTTTCCACGATGCGTTCAATTTCTTTTGCAGAAGCTTCACCGCCAAAAATTTCTTTGACTGGTGACAAATCAGCGCTTTTCAAATCTTCAAATAAAGTTTCACCAGCGATTTCCCAGACGTTCTCATCTGTTAACAGCAGGACTTTTTGACCGAGATCCTTGATATGGTGTAAGCCATTTTTCAGCACACCTTTCCCTTGTACATAACGCGACGGACTAGCAAAAATTCGTTCCATATATGTTCCTCCTTCATTTGATCTACTTCCATTGTGACATAGGTAGCAAGCGATTTCAAAAAATATACTCAAAAAAAGTGCAATTCAAATCTCAATGATCTGAATTGCACGACGACATTATTTCTTTTTCCCGCCAAAAGCATCTTTCATTTTATCAAAAAAACCTTCTGGTTGTTGCTCGGTTGTTTCATGTCCGCTGGCTTTGGCATAAGCCCGCAAGGCATCTTTTTGTTCATCATTCAAGTTCTTCGGTGTGATCAATTTGACCTTGACTTGTTGATCACCATTGCCGCCCCCTCGCAAGCGAGGTGCGCCTTTCCCCCGTAAACGGAAATTCGTGCCCGTTTGGGTGCCGGCCGGAACTTTCAGCTTCACATTGCCATGAACAGTAGGTACGTTGACTTCATCGCCTAATGCAGCTTGGACAAAGTTCAGTGGCAGTTCATAATAAATCTCCGACCCATCACGGTCAAAAATATCACTTTCTTCGACACGGAAAATCACATATAGATCTCCGTAAGGACCACCATTCGTCCCGGCTTCACCTTGCCCGGATAAGCGCATTTGTTGACCGTCTTCGACACCTGCAGGAACATTGACTTTGACATTGTGATTTTTCTTTTCATGACCTGTTCCGTGACATGTCGTACATGGTTCTTTGATTTCTTTCCCAGTCCCATGACATACATCACAAGTTTGACGGCTCATCACACGACCAAGTGGCGTTTGGCGTTCAACATTGATCGTTCCGCCACCATGACACTTGTGACAGGTTTCAGGTGATGTCCCTGGTTTTGCCCCGCTGCCATCACACGTATGACAGGTTTCTTCTCGATTGTATTGCACATTTTTTTCGATGCCAAAAATGGCTTCCTCGAAAGAAAGATCCACAGCATATTGCAAGTCAGCGCCTTGACGAGGTGCATTTGGGTTGGCTGCACGGCCACCGCCGCCGCCAAAGAATGATTCGAAAATGTCTTCAAATCCGCCAAAACCACCGCCGGAAAAACCGCCGCTGTTGAAGCCGCCGAAGCCGCCGCCATATCCGCCGCCGTAATTCGGATCAGTACCTGCATGCCCGTATTGATCATAGGCTGCACGTTTTTGTGCATCGCTTAAAATTTCATAGGCCTCAGAGATCTCTTTAAATTTTGCTTCTGCATCATCTGCTTTGTTGATGTCTGGATGATATTGTTTAGAAAGCTTGCGATATGCTTTCTTGATTTCATCATCCGAAGCCCCTTTTTGTAGACCTAAGACCTCATAGTAATCTCTTTTGTCTGCCATCGGCTTCCCTCCACTATTTTCTCACGTCTATCGTATTTTAGCACATATCGCTTCGGATAAAAATACGTTTCTTTCATTCATAAGAAAAAGCCAAAGTGGTGACTTTGGCTTTTTCACAAACAGCGATTATTTATCGTCACCGTCTACTTCTTCGAAATCGGCGTCAACCACATCGTCTGCGCCGCCTTGTGCAGCTTCTGGATTTTCTTGTGCTTGTTGTTGTGCTGCTTGTTCATATAATTTGACCGTCAAGTTTTGGACGATTTCATTCAATGAATCACGTTTGGTTTTCATTTCTTCCAAATTATTGGCTTCAACAGCAGCTTTCAATTCGTCACGAGCTTCTTCAGCTTTTTTGACTTCATCTGCATCTACTTTGCCTTCAAGCTCTTTCAATGTTTTATCAACAGTGAACAACAAAGCATCGACATCGTTGCGCAAGTCAACTTCTTCTTTGCGTTGTTTGTCTGCTTCCGCATTGGCTTCTGCATCTTTCACCATGCGTTCGATTTCTTCATCTGATAAGCCTGAAGATGATTTGATGGTGATTTTTTGTTCTTTTTGGGTACCTAGATCTTTTGCAGAAACATTGACGATCCCGTTTTTATCAATATCGAATGTGACTTCGATTTGAGGAATCCCACGAGGTGCTGGTGGAATATCCGTTAATTGGAATCTACCTAGTGTCTTGTTATCAGAAGCCATTGGCCGTTCACCTTGCAAGACATGGATGTCTACAGCAGGTTGATTGTCAGCAGCTGTTGAGAAGACTTGAGATTTACTTGTTGGGATCGTTGTATTGCGATCGATCAATTTCGTGAAGACTGAACCCATTGTCTCGATACCTAAAGATAGTGGGGTTACGTCTAATAACACGACATCTTTGACATCACCGGTGATCACGCCACCTTGGATCGCTGCACCCATGGCAACAACTTCATCCGGGTTAACTGATTTGTTTGGTTCTTTATTGGTTTCTTTACGCACAGCGTCAACGACAGCTGGAATACGTGTTGAGCCACCGACTAAAATCACTTCGTCGATTTCTGATTGAGATAAGCCAGCATCTTTCAATGCTTGACGTACTGGAATTTTTGTCCGTTCTACGAGATCAGCAGTCAATTCATCAAATTTTGCACGCGTCAATGTCATTTCCATATGCAATGGACCTGCATCACCTGCTGTGATAAATGGTAAGCTGATTTGTGTGCTTGTTACGCCTGACAAATCTTTTTTGGCTTTTTCCGCAGCGTCTTTCAAACGTTGCAAGGCCATTTTGTCTTTGCCTAAGTCAATGCCGTTTTCTTTTTTGAATTCAGCAACCATGTGATCAATGATTTTATTATCAAAGTCATCCCCACCTAAGTTGTTGTCGCCGGCAGTAGACAATACATCAAATACACCATCGCCTAATTCAAGGATGGATACGTCAAATGTACCACCACCTAAGTCAAATACTAGGATTTTTTCGTCTTTGTCTGTTTTGTCTAAACCATATGCCAATGCTGCAGCTGTTGGTTCATTGACGATCCGCTCAACTTCCAACCCAGCGATTTTACCCGCATCTTTGGTTGCTTGACGTTGTGCATCGTTGAAATATGCAGGAACAGTGATGACTGCTTTTTCAACTTTTTCGCCTAAATAGTCTTCAGCAAAGCCTTTGATGTATTGCAGTACCATTGCTGAAACTTCTTGCGGTGTATAGGTTTTGCCATCTACTTCTACTTTGTAGCCAGCTTCGCCCATATGACGTTTGATAGAAGAAATCGTGTGTGGGTTTGTCACTGCTTGACGTTTTGCCACTTCACCTACTTGGATCTCACCATTTTTGAATGACACAACAGACGGTGTTGTCCGATTTCCTTCTGGGTTTGTGATGATTTTTGCTTCGCCGCCTTCAAGAACAGCGACTGCTGAGTTTGTTGTTCCTAAGTCAATACCGATAATTTTACTCATGTGTTTACGCTCCTTTTCAATTTAAACGAAATAATAGTTAGAATTATTGGGCTACGATGACCATACTTGCACGCAAGACGCGGTCATGCAGTTTGTACCCTTTTTGCAAAACATTGACGATGGTATCTGCTGGCACATCTTCTGTTGCAGGTACCGTTTGAACGGCTTGATGCAAATTAGGATCAAATGCTGCACCTTCAGCTGGAATTTCTTCGATGCCTTCATCTTTCAATGCTTGACGCAAACTTTCAAGGACCATTTCGACCCCTTTTTTCAAGTTTGCTGCTTGTTCTTCGCCTACATCGGCAGCCATTGCCCGTTCAAGATTGTCAATTGCCGGCAAAAGTTTCTTGCCTAGGTCTTGCGAACGGTATTTTTGCAATGTTTCTCGCTCGTTGCGATTGCGGGATGTAATATTCGCAATCTCAGCTCGTGCGCGTAAAAACTGATCTTCTAATTCATTGTTTTTTTCTTGCAGCAATTCGACTTCCGTTTTTTCAACTTCCGCCTCAGAGATGCCTGCAGTATCGATCGCTTCTTCTGAAGGTTCAGTTGCTGCTTCGGTTTCTTGAAGCATATCTTCCTTCAATTGTTCATCTTTTTCCGTCACGCGTGTACCATCCCTTCTTTATTCAAATTCCGCTTACTCATCAGAATGATCCAATGCGCGGTAATACTCAGCTAATTTGCTGGCTAACTCGCTTCTAAAAACATCCATCAAACCAAACATCCGGGAATAGGGCATGCTGGAAGGACCCAGCAAAGCAATTGTCCCTTGTCCATGTCCTTCGATTTCATAACTTGCTTGGATCAAACTCATATTTTGCAATAAGTCGTTGCCGAGTTCAGAACCGATCCGAATTTGAATCGATTGATCTCTAGGTACCAACAGTTGGGTCAGCTGATCCGCATTTTTCATGAAAGAATACATCGATTTGAATTGGCTGACATCTTGTGTCGGTTCAAAATCTAAGAGATTCATACGTCCGCCGACAAAGATTTTTTCTTCAAAAATATGACTCAGCATCGCATCGAATAAATCAACGATGCCGTCGGTGGTTTGGAAATACTTATGTAGTATCATAGGTATTTCTGTCCGTAAACGATGGTAAACAGTCATTAATGGTTCTCCGATCAACTTATCATTGATGATGCGAACCATTTTTTCTAAATCTTCACCACTGACTGAAGCGGGTAAAGTAAAGACTTGATTTTCAACATTCCCCTTGTCTGTCACGATGATCGCAATGATTTGTCGTGCATTCAATGGGACGATCCGAAAGCCAGTCAACTTGCGTTCTTTGACATCTGGTCCAAGTGACAATGCAGTATAGCTGGTTAAATTGGATAAGATTGTCGCAGATTGTTGAATGATTTCATTGATTTCATGAAAATCTTTACCAAAAGAATGACGAATCGTTTGTAACTCCGTTGATCCAACTTGAGAAGGCTTCAATAAGTGATCCACATAATAGCGGTACCCTTGAATTGAAGGAACGCGTCCTGATGAAGAATGTGTCTTCAACAAGAATCCAGCAGCTTCTAGTGCCTTCATCTCATTACGGATGGTTGCGGAACTCGCTTCAACCCCATCCTCCATCAATCGTTTTGACCCCGTAGGTTGGCCAGTATTCGTATAATTTTGGATGATGAGGTGCAATATCATTTGTTGTCTAGCTGTCAACATTCTATCCACTCCTCAATTAGCACTCATTCCTACTAAGTGCTAATACGATTATAAATATACCACATTTGATAGGATTGTCAAGCATTTGCCTCACTTTTTTAGCACTCCTTACAATCGAGTGCTAATCGCAAATAAAAAAAGCAGCTTGCACTGCTTTTAGTGAATGTCTTGATTTGGGTCGATCAAAAAAGCTTCAAAGACATCGTTGCCAATAAACATACCCGCTTTGGTTAAATGGACCTGATCATCTGCTTCAGCTAACCAGCCTTTTCCAATCAAATCTTTGGCGACAGAACCATACACTTCTTGAAAAGGAACAGCAAATTTTTGTTCAAAGCGGCTTTTTGAGATGCCGCTTTTTTTCCGCAAGCCTAGGAACAGCTCTTCTTCCATCTGATTTTCACGGGTCAGCTCTTCTCGCTCATGAATAGGCGATAGCCCATCTCGTAAGGGTTTGAGATAATGCTGGATGGGTCCTTTATTTTTGTATCTGGTCCGATTCAAATACCCGCTCGCCCCCGCACCAAAACCAAAGTAATGGGCATTGTTCCAGTACACCATATTGTGTTTGGATTCAAATCCCGGCCGAGCAAAATTGCTGATCTCATATTGGTTCAAGCCAGCTTGTGCCATCGCTTCGATTGCTTCATCAAACATTTGTGTTTCAGCCTCTTGCGAAGGCAGTACCATGCGGCCTTGTCTGACCCAGTTCATGAACATTGTTTTATTTTCGAGAATCAATGAATACATGGCATAGTGCGGCAATCCTAGATCGATCGCCCGCGTCAGGGTGTCACGAAAGCTTTCCAGTGTTTGACCCGGCAATGCGTAAATCAAATCAATGGTGACGTTTTGAAAATCATGCTTTTCCAACATGTTGACAGTCTGATAGACGTCTGCTGCGGTGTGCTTGCGGCCGATTTTCTTCAGCAGTCGATCATCGAAGGTCTGTACCCCCATCGATAAGCGATTGACGCCGTGATTTTTGAGCACAAGCATCTTATCTTCAGTTAGATCACCAGGGTTGGCCTCTACGGTAAATTCTTTAGTTGTTGACGTGGGCAAAATCTGATGGATGCCAGATAACAAACGGTCCAACTGTTGGGCACTCAAAGATGTAGGTGTGCCACCTCCCACATAAATCGTTTCGCTGGCATCAATTGGATGTTTAGCCAGCGTCACCGCGATTTCCTTCAACAGGGCCTCAATATATTCATCAACCGGTTGTCCTTCTAAAAACACCTTATTAAAATCGCAGTAGTAGCAAATATGTTCGCAAAACGGAATATGTATGTACGCAGAAATGTTTTTTTCTGATTCTTCTATCACAGGGTGTATCATATGTCGTGATTCTCCTTTATTTGAACAAGACAAGCTTGTTTTGATGCCGTCCCTCATTGTAGCACAGATCAGAAAGTTCGCCTATGATTCAAAAAGCGCAAAACAAAAAAAGTTCTCCTAGTTGTAAGGAAAACTTTAGACACATATTTGCTATTTGACAATACTTGCACTTGCTAAGCCCAGTCCTAAAACTGATTTTGCTCTTCTTTTCATCAGAAATCTCTTCCGTGATGAAAGCAAGAACTAACACTTCCCCCAAATTGTTAGCGCCACAAATCAATGATGCAATTGCTGACGGCTTACTTAACAAGCGCAAGACGCAATGATTGAAAAGACAGACATCGTCTTTCTTAAGTTAAGTATACTCTTTCTGCCAAACTTTTTCCTATCACTTTTTTCATAGATAAGTGAAAATTGTGAAAATATTCTATCAAAAGAAATATAGAATCATTTGGATCAAATAACGAACCAATCGATAGGCGATGAAGAGCAAGAAAAGATTCCCCAAAACGAAACGAAAGCCATTGCCAATCGAGGATTTGATCCGACGAAAGCTGAAAAAACCCGACCAGCGCTGATAGCCATTTTGTCGATTTCTTTTTAGGCGATATGCCTCATCCA
The DNA here is from genome assembly GCF_001297065.1 of Enterococcus sp. RIT-PI-f. Classification (GTDB taxonomy): domain Bacteria; phylum Bacillota; class Bacilli; order Lactobacillales; family Enterococcaceae; genus Enterococcus_D. The sequence goes on from NZ_LHOX01000017.1 coordinate 139,350, forward strand.
GTACTGTTTCCAACATATCATAATAAAGAATCATAAATGGCTGCTTCAAAAAATACCCTTTCTGATAGCCCGCCATCAATGTCAGGCTTTTGTCCTGTGAAGGAAAATTTCGATTGCTGCGTTTTTTGATATACAACACGCTGCCATCTCCTGGATCAAATCCATAGACATCTTCAAATTCAGTCAATTGACGGACTTTTGGTGGTGAATTTTGGCTTAAATGAGCTGCGATCACTTCCTCTGCTTCGCCGAATCTTTTATACAACCAACCTGCAATGGCTAGGAGTAAGATCAGCAATAATCCATTGATGATCAGCCCTTCGCGAAACAATAATGAATAACCGATAATAATCAGTATAGCAGTCGCGATCCCGTACAGGCGCCGCCGATAATACACTTGATACATCTGGATCAACGAACGGTGGTAATATGTAAAATCCTGTTGTGCAGTATCCATGATCCGCCTCCTTAAACCTTCTTATGCTTGTCAATTTACCAAATCTCTTTAGAGGTGTCAATCTTCATCAAGGAATCGTTAAGATTGTTTTGTGAAAGAAAACGTTTTATAATAAATGGTGAACCAAACATTTTGAATGAAAGCAGGTAGATATAGTGATTTTACAAGACACATTCACATTGCAAAACCAATTAAAGATTCCAAAAATTGGACTAGGTACATGGCAGTCTTCACCTGAAGATGCCTACAAAGCAGTTAAAATCGCTTTAGAAAACGGCTATCGTCACGTCGATACAGCTGCTGCGTATAAAAATGAAGAAGCGGTCGGAAAAGCGGTCCGCGATTCTGGATTGCCCCGTGAAGACATTTTCGTCACAACAAAAGTACCAGCAGAATTGAAAAGTTATCAAGAAGCGGTGGACAGTATCGATGCCTCCCTTGCTAAATTGGATCTTGGTTATATCGACCTAATTTTGATCCATGCCCCACGTCCTTGGGCGATCATGCGTGATAACCCTGATCAAAAGGATTTCTTTTTGGAAAATATCGATGTGTGGAAAGCACTTGAAGAAGCGTATCTCAGCGGAAAAGTAAAATCGATCGGTGTATCGAACTTTGACGAAAAAGATTTGCAAAATATCTTCGATCATTGTGATGTCAAGCCAATGGTCAACCAATATATTTATCACATCGGCCGTACAAACGAAGACTTGTTGACGTTCTGTAAAGAAAATGACATTTTGGTGGAAGGCTATTCGCCAATTGCCACTGGCCGCCTTTTGGATAATGAAGAAATCCAACAAATTGCGGACAAATACGATGCATCGATTCCACAAGTATCGATTCGTTATTTGTTGCAAAAGGGCATCTTACCTTTACCTAAATCTGTCCATGAAGCTTATATCATTGACAATGCCAAAGTTGACTTTGAGATTTCAGATGAAGACATGACACGATTGGAACAAATCGAGGCTTAATTAAGCAGCACCGCAGGAAAAAGCAGTCATCTGCTCTTTCCTGCGGTGCTTGTTTATGTTCATTGTTCGAAGGTACCCCAAACTTTGACAACTTCCTCTTCAACCATGATCTGCCCCTTGGCGATCACCGTATCAATTCGTAAATCTTCCTTATGCAGCAAACACAGATCCGCGTCCATCCCTTTTTCCAACCGACCTTTATGTCCAAGCTGTAAGATTTTTGCTGGATTGCAGGTGATTGCGCGCAAAGCAATTTCAAGGGGAATCTGTTCTTTTTCAACCGCTTCTTTGATACCAACCATCAACGCTTTGGAACTGCCGACACCTAGTCCAATAAATTGGTTATTTTCATCAAAGTAAGGCAAGCTTCCTTGTCCATCAGAAGTCATAGTAAATTGATCCAGTCCGATGCCTTCATCTAATAGACGTTTCAACCCCTTGCTGAAACGTACTTCATCGTCTTCTTTTTCCCAGAAATCAGGGTCTTCACTCGCAGTGAAGTCGATAGTGCCACCCATTTTGGCAAAAGCGACACTTGCTTCGAACAGCTCACTTGTCCGATTGGCATGGGTTGGCAAAAATTGACTGATGGGAATTTCTGTTTCGGAAACCGTTCGTAAAATCAAATCGTATTTCTTTTTACCACCGCCGAGATGGACATTGATGATTCCTGCTTTTCCAGAAAGCATACCACCAACACGGGCATCTGCTGCTGCTCGCGTAAATTCATCGAAGGTCGGTTGTGAAGAACGATGATCGGAAATGGCAATTTCACCGATACCGATAATCTCCTCGATCGTAAGGAAATCTTTGATCAACGAATCCGTCACTGGGTCTAGCGGCAGTCTGTATGAACCATCATACACATATGCAGAAATTCCTTCCGCCTTCAGCCCTTTTGCTTTACTGATCAAAGCAGTCATATCCCGACCTACGCCATCAGTGCCCAGACAACCGACAACAGTTGTCACACCTGCACTAGTCAACTGACTGAGTTTGACCTCAGGGGTCCGGTTTTGATAGCCGCCTTCCCCACCGCCGCCTAAAATATGAAAATGACAATCAATAAATCCCGGCGTGGCCAACATGCCTTTCCCATCGATCACATCTATTGCAACGCCTGTGACATCGAAACGAATCTCATCTTCGATCGCAACGATTTTGTCATCGCTGATCAATATATCTTTGATGCCGATATGATCCGGCGTAAAAACATCGATTTGTTTGATCAATTTCATTTTTTCCAACTCCCTATTTCAAATTTATTGCAACCCGATTGCCACCGCGATCACAATGAAAATCGTACCTAATACGAATAGAAATCCTTGCATCTTGATTTGGAATTTGGCCCATTTTGCCCACTCGATCCTTGCCACACCAAGCACACCGATCAAACTAGCTGAAACGGGTGTGAAGGCGTCCATGAACCCAGAACCCAACTGATAGGCTAGGACAGCGATCTGACGGGAAACGCCCAACAGATCTGCTAAAGGTGCCATGATTGGCATGGTCAAAGCCGCTTGACCTGAATTCGATGTGACCACCAGATTGAATAAACTTTGGAAAATATACATAAACCAAGCACCGATCACTGCCGGTACATGATTCAGCAAACCACCAATGCTATGAAGAATCGTATTCAAAGCTGAAGGCATATTGGCATCTGAACCACCTAGGACAAGTAAAATCCCTTTGGCCATACCCACGACGATCGCAGTACCTGCCAAATCAGCTGCCCCTGATTGGAAAGAACTGGCAACATCATTCAAGCCCATATTTTCCAACTTGAAGATGACCGCAATCAAGCCAGCCCCAAGACCCATAACAAAGAATTGTGAAGCAATCTCTGGGATGTAATATCCTTTTTGCGTCACGCCCCAAACGATCCAAATCAACACCGCCAACATTTCAACTAAGATCAGCTTATGTCCCAATAAAAATGGTTTTTGTTCATTTGACGTTTGTTCCAAATGATCTCGAAAATAAGCATCAGATTGGTAGGTCAATGACTTTTCTGGCTGTTTACGGATTTTTTCAGCATAAACCATCAAATAAGCAGCGGATAGCGCTGTAACCACGACCCACATAATGATTCTAAAAGTGGCCCCTGAAAGTACAGGAATCCCAGCGATCCCTTGTGCGACAGCGACACTGAAGGGACTCATCCAGGATGTCGCATTACCAATCTGGGAAGCGACATAGGTAACAGTGACTGCAACGATCGAATCATAGCCCAAAGCAATCACAAATGGCACCATCACCATTGAAAATGGAATCACTTCTTCGGCCATACCAAAGGTAGCCCCGCCAAAAGAAAAGGCAAAAAACAGCAACGGCAAGGCGAAGCGTTCCAACCCGCGGGTTTTACTGATGAAGGCAAAGATCCCTGCATCGATCGCTCCAGTCTGCATGATGATCCCAAATGCACCACCAACCACCAAGATCAATGCAGCAATCCCAACCGCAGAGCCATACTTATCACCAGAGACCAATCCTTCAAACACAAAATTCAAAAAGCCAAACCCACCGAAGTCATCTGTGCCCCAGACCTTCGCTGTTTTGTGTAATTTTTCTGACGTATCATAGATTTGATCGCCATACAAATCGTACAATACATCATCGGTCAACCCAATGTCATCTAACTGGCTCTGCTCTAATGCATATGCACCATTGGCAAGCAGCGTTTCCAAAGCTTCTGGATCAACGGATAAAGCAGTTGTTTTCGCTGTATCTTCTTCCAAAGCTGTTAGCTGTTCAAAAACAAACTCTTTTTCTAATGGATACGCATAACGAAATGAGTCTTGTACTAAGACGGTTCTCGTACTGATCTCGCCATTCGCATCCGTATATTCAATTTCTTGTGTACTAAATTTTCCAGCTGGTATCAAGAATGTCAATAACCAAGCCAAGATGACCACACCAAAAATAATCACATACGTATGCGGTGTTTTCATCTTTGTTACATCTTTGCTGTTGCCTTTTTTAAACACTTTCCCCACACAAATCTCCCTTTCGTTATACATGAACTTGCATAAACTATCACAAATTCGCTAAATTTAGTATAACTAAAATCACGGGTTGACTCATTGGGAAATCATTAGAATTTACGAAAGAGTTCGTTTTTCTGGATTAGGATAAATATTTATCCGACTGTCAAACAACACGCAAAAAAGAGATGCTAAGCATCTCCTCTTCTCGTAACGCACTTCATTTGTCCCTTTTAGCTAGATAGAATCAAGCGAAATAAGCTTGGGTATCCCGCTCGTCTTGCTTTAATTGCTCAATCAGCGCCTCTGCACCGTTGAATGCAACTTGATCCCTCAGAAAATGATGCCACCGGATGTCCACTGTTTCACCATAAATGTCTTGATGAAAATCTAAAATGTAGATTTCTACTGTCAGCTGTCTGCCTTGTCCGAAAGTATCATTATGGCCAATCGATCCCATAGAAGGATACCAGCGATCACCAACTTTCAGCTCAGTGACATACACGCCTTCTTTAGGTAAACGGACCGTACTTTTGACTTTGATATTGGCCGTCGGAAAACCCAATTCACGGCCTCTGGCATCACCATGGACAACGATGCCTTCGAATGCATAGACATAGCCGAGCAGACGGTTCGCTTCAGCCATTTCGCCATTTTGCAAAGCCGCACGGATACGTGTTGAACTGACTTTCTCCTGATCGATCGATTCTTGCGCTACTGTGACCACCTCGAATCGGCCTTGTGCGTATGTTGGCAATACAGTCATATTGGCCGTCGCTTTTTTGCCATAGGTATAATCAAATCCAGCCACAACCACTTTCGCATGCAAGCCAACCATGTACTGATCAACAAAATCTTGCGGGGCTAAATTGGCAAAGGCAGAAGTAAATTCCACTTCATACAAGTAATCAATACCTAATGCGGCCATATGCGTTTCTTTTTGCTGCAAATTGGTCAAATATTGCATCGCATCTGGATCTACTTTTTGAAAGACAATCGATGGATGCTGATTAAAAGTCATTAGCGCCAACCGATACCCTTTTTCTTCAGCCAGTTTACGGCCAGTTTCAATTACCTTCTGATGTCCCAAATGCACGCCATCAAAAAAGCCTAATACCAGGACGACGTTATCTTCAGGAATCATATTTTGGTCGTACGGGTGTCTAATTTCAATTATTTCCATTCTTATTCTCCTATTTCTGTCCGTATCACTTTTGCTGGTTTTACCATATCATGATACTTATCATGCGCTTTGTAAATACTCACCAATTGTTTTTGATAAAAAATAGCAATCAGCTGATTGGGGCGAGCAGTCAGCCCGAAATCTTGATAAGGCAGCCGCATACCATTACGGACTTTCAGCCACAAGTCTTCATTGATCGTCACTTGTTCAAAATCGGCCACACCATATTCAATTGGCAGCAACAACTCGGCGATCGTGTCATTGGCTACAGCTTCCTTCACTTGATCGATCGTTACTGCTTGTTCTTTGGTAAAACCGCCACTTGCCAATCGTGTCAAATCCGACATATGCGCCGGCATCTCCAGAAGCTTCCCAGTATCGACAGCCAATGTCCGCACATACGTGCCTTTACCGCAAGATACATCGAATCGCCACGATTGTGTCTTTTGCTCTGCATCATAGACAGGTTCTGAGATTCGTTTAAATTCGGCGATCACCGCTTGGCGTTTTGGCCGTTCGACAGTCTCATTGTTTCTTGCATATTCATATAACCGCTTGCCATTGACTTTGACAGCAGAATACATTGGTGGAATTTGGGTAATCGTTCCTGTCATCTCTGCCATCGCGCGATCGATTTCTTCTATTGTATAAGGTGTCATGATTTTTTTTGTCGCCACCACTTCTCCAGACGCATCTTCGGTCGTCGTACTGAAACCTAGTGTGATCTCTCCTGTATAGCGTTTGCCGGAATCCACGAGATATTCAACAACTTTCGTTCCTTTACCAATGCAAATCGGCAATACACCATCAACATCTGGATCAAGCGTCCCACTATGTCCGACTTTCTTTGTTTGTAAAATTTTTCTTAGTTTAAAAACGCAGTCATGACTGGTTTGTCCACGCTCTTTCCATAACGGTAAAATACCATCCATAGAATCCCTCCGATTCGTTTCAACTTGATTATTATACCATAGAAAAAAAACCAGACCCACATCAAAATCCTTTCCGCTGCATCAACTCTCATGCTAAAATATAGACATAGGGAGGTTTTTGCATGGTGTTTTTGACGCTCATTTCGACTTTAGGCTTTGTTATATTTTTGATATTGATCCAATTAGGTATTCTTCAACAAAAAGAAGAAGCTTTCGCATCATCACTGATCAAGAATCGGACACCTGCTTTAACACGAATGATGTTATTCTTTACCAATCTGGGAAAAGCAGCACCCACGATCACTATTGGTTTATTATTGTTTGCTTTCCCTGATACAAGGGAATCGATCGCGCCGCAAACAGCGACCAGTATCTTTGTGGTTTCTGGTCTGGCGTATCTCATCAAACGGCTCGTTCGACGAGATCGACCCATCAACCATCGCTTAGTAGAAGAAAAAGACCATGGTTTTCCTAGTGCACATGCAGCCACTTCTGCTGCTATGTACGGGACGATTGCGATGACGATCGGCAGCCTGCTGCCTCAAGCAGTGCTTCCTATGGCAATCTTTGCTTGTTTGATTGCTTTTCTGATTGGCTTTAGCCGCGTCTACTTAGGAATCCATTTTCTGACTGATGTACTAGGCGGCTGGTTTTTAGGCACAGCTGTCGCAAGTTTGGTCACTTTGCTCTTTATGACCTAAGCAAGCCAAATAAAAACGGCTATACCTTTTCGGTATAGCCGTTTTTATATTACTCTTCCGTATGCAATTTACGAATCATTTCATCGATCTTGCTTCCATATTGAACGGATTGATCCAATTCAAATTGAATTTCAGGGACTTTATAGAGGGACAAGGCCTGTCCTAGCTCTCGACGAACCAATCCAGTCGCTTTTTCAAGACCGGCTTGGGCTTTTTGCTTATCTGATGCAAGATCTGTCAACGTACTGTAATAGATCGTTGCTTGCTGCAAGTCGCCTGTTACCCGTACATCAGTGATCGTTACATCTTGAACTCGTGGATCACGGACACTTTTACGAAGAATCTGATTGACTTCTTTTAATATTTCTTGTGCAACTCTTCGATCACGATAGTTAGCCATTCAAAATTGCCTCCTTACGTTTTATACATTCTTTTATTTAACTGGAACTTCTTCCATCACATAGCCTTCGATGACATCATCAACTTTGACATCGTTGAAATTCTCGATCATCGCGCCACATTCGAAACCTAGTTTCACTTCTTTGACATCATCTTTAAAGCGTTTCAGACTAGCCAATTTGCCTTCGAAAATCACAATACCGTCACGAATCAAGCGAACACCGCTATCTCTCTTGACACTACCTTCAGTGACATAACAACCAGCAATCGTGCCGACTTTAGAGACTTTATAGGTTTCACGAACAACCATTTGACCAGTGATTTTTTCTTCAAATTCTGGATCAAGCATCCCTTTCATCGCTGTTTCGATTTCTTCGATTGCTTTATAGATGATTCTGTGCAAACGAATATCCACAACTTCGGCATCGGCTTGTTGTTTGGCTTGCGGCGTAGGACGCACATTGAAACCAATGATGATCGCATTACTTGCTGCAGCTAAAGTGACATCACTTTCATTGATCGCACCAACGGCTGAATGGACGATATTCACACGAACACCTTCAACATCGATTTTCTTCAATGAAGCAGCCAACGCTTCAGCCGAACCTTGTACATCTGCCTTGATGATGACGTTGACTTCTTTCAATTCGCCTTCTTTAAGGCTTTCAAACAAGTTATCCAATGTCACACGGCTGTTTGATGAACGTTGCTCCATCAATGCACGTTTGGCACGTTCTTCACCAGCAGCACGGGCTGTTTTTTCATCTTCAAAAGTAACAAAGCGATCGCCTGCTTGCGGCACATCATTTAAACCAGTGATTTCAACTGGTGTTGCCGGTCCAGCTGTTTTATCACGGCGACCTAAGTCATTGGTCATGACCCGCACTCGACCAAAGGTATTTCCGACAACGATTGGATCACCAACGTGTAATGTTCCTTGTTGCACCAACAAAGTCGCAACTGGTCCTTTTCCTTTGTCTAGGCGTGCTTCGATTACAGTACCGATCGCACGTTGTGTAGGATCAGCTTTTAGATCTTCCACTTCCGCAACCAATAAGATCATTTCTAATAATTCTTCGATATTTTGACCGAACTTGGCAGAGATCTCTACAAAAATCGTATCGCCGCCCCATGCCTCAGGAATCAATTCGTGTTCACTTAATTCTTGCATGACATGTTGCGGATTGGCACCAGGTTTGTCGATTTTGTTCACAGCAACAATAATTGGCACTTTTGCTGCTTTTGCATGGTTGATTGCTTCAACAGTCTGAGGCATGACACCATCATCTGCTGCAACGACCAAAATCGTGATATCAGTGATACTTGCACCACGCGCACGCATGCTAGTGAAGGCCGCATGTCCTGGTGTATCCAAGAAAGTGATTGGTTTGCCATTGATATCGATCTGGTAGGCACCAATATGCTGTGTGATTCCGCCGGCTTCGCCACTAGTTACACGAGAATGACGTAAGGTATCAAGCAATGTTGTTTTCCCGTGGTCAACGTGACCCATGATCGTAACAACTGGCGGACGAGAAACAAGATTCTCAGCTGTTTGTTCTTCGGGCTCAAAGAATTTATCAATATCAGCAATATCGATTTGAACTTTTTCTTGAGGATCAATCCCATAATCAGTTGCCAACAATTCGATCGTATCTTTATCAAGTGGTTGGTTTTGATTGACCATTACCCCCATCATAAAGAGTTTCTTGATGATTTCAGCTGGTTCACGGTAGATTTTTTTCGCAATATCCGCAACGTTCATGCCTTCTGTATATTCTAATACTTCTGGCAACTCACGGAATTTACGTGCTGGAACTGGTGGTTTTGGTGTTTGGTTTTGACGGCCTTTTTTGCCTTTTTTATTGAATTTATTGCGATTATTGTTATTGTTAAAATTGTTGTTTCGTCCACCGTAATTTGATTTGCCACGGTTGTTTTGGTTGCCCCCGCGATTTTGGTTGTCGCTGGTTGAAGGACCATTGGTGTTTGAACGAGCAGCCCCTTGATTATTGCTTGCTGGACGGTTTTGTTGTCCTTGGTTTGCTGGACGGTTTTGTTGTCCTTGGTTTGCTGGACGGTTTTGTTGTCCTTGGCTTGCTGGACGGTTTTGTTGTCCTTGGTTTGTTGGACGATTTTGTTGTCCTTGGTTTGTTGGACGATTTTGTTGTCCTTGGTTTGTTGGACGATTTTGTTGTCCTTGGGTGTTTCGATTATTTTGGTTATTCACTCGACTTTGACTTCCTTGGTTATTTGGCCGTTGTTGATTTTCTGCATTGTTGCTGCGCTCCACTTGTCCTTGACCAGAAGGACGTTGATTGCTTGCAGTGGAACGTTGTTGATTTTGATTGTTGTGACGGTTTTGGAAGTTAGGATTATTTCTTTGCGTTTTAAACTTCTTTTGTTCTTGTTTTTCTGGCTGGTTGGCTGGTTTCTGATTTGCGGGAGTTGATTTTACTGATGATTGATCATTTGGTTTGCTGCCCAATGACTGCTGCAACGTTTTTGCCTCTCCATCTGAGATGGCGCCCATATGATTTTTCACATCAAAGCCTAAAGATTGTGCTTTTTCGACAATCTCTTTACTCGATTTATTCCATTCTTTTGCAAGTTCGTAAATTCTTTTTTTCCCCATGCAATCACCTTCCTAACCTAATATTAATTCCTGCACCTTCCTTGCAAATCCTTGATCTAAGATGCCTATCACCATTCTTGGTTTCCCAATGGCAGCACTGATTTCATCAGTAGAAAATACATCTAGGAGCGGAATTTCGTAATAAGAACTTTTGTCCTTGATTTTTTTTTGTGTATTTTTACCAGCATCACTGGCAAGAATGACCAAAGCCGCTTTTTCATTGCGAATCTCTTTCAACGTCATTTCTTCACCCGTGACCATTTTCCCAGCCCGCATGGCTAGTCCTAACATATTTAATGCTTTCGTTTTATTCATTTGCAAATAACTCTTTTCGCGCTTTTTGATGGGTTACGTATTCTAGCAGTTCTTGATAAAATTCATCCGTCAATTTAGCTTCTAACACGCGATCGAGGATTTTCTTGTCCCAAGCTTTTTGTGCTTCTGCTGGATCGATCGCGATATATGCGCCGCGACCAGGCATTTTACCTGTTGGATCCATAGAAACAACACCTTCTTTGGAACGAGTGATCCGCAACATTTCCTTCTTTGGCAGCATTTCACCGGAAACCACTGATTTGCGCAACGGAACTTTTCGTTTTTTCATGACGATGTCACCTCACCTATTTTTCGTCAAAATCGATGTTTTCGTAATCATCTGCTGTCATATCAGATGCAACAATGGCTTCATCGACTGCTTCTTCTGCTGCAAGCGTTTCGTCGACAGCTTCATTGTTGCCTTCTTCAGGGTTATATTCATCGATATAATCACCTTCATCTAATTTCGCATAAAATTCTTCCATATCTGATTCAGACTTGATATCAATTTTATGGCTAGTCAATTTGGCAGCCAATCGTGCATTTTGGCCACGTTTACCAATAGCTAATGATAGTTGGTAATCTGGAACAACGACTGTACATGCGCGTGGATTTTCTACATCAAAAATCACATCGCTCACTTCTGCAGGGTTCAATGCATTGGCGATGAAAATTGCTGGATCTTCATTCCATTCGACAATGTCCATATTTTCACCTTTTAACTCATTGACAATCGCTTGGACCCGTTGACCTTTAGGGCCAACACAAGTGCCCACAGGATCAACATTGGCATCAAATGAACGAACAGCGACTTTCGCACGATCGCCGGCTTCTCTAGCAATGCTGACGATCTCAACTGTACCATCATATACTTCAGGCACTTCTTGCTCAAATAAGCGGCGCAATAAATCTGGATGACTGCGGCTAACGAAGACTTGAGGCCCTTTAGAGGTATTTTCAACACGAGAAACAAATACTTTGATCCGATCATGTGCTTGATAGAATTCATTTGGCATTTGGTCTTGTTTTGATAACACAGCTTCGATCTTACCTAAATTTACATAGATATACCGATTGTCTTGTCGTTCAACGATTCCTTGTAAGATATCTTTTTCATAGGCACTGAACTCATTATAAATAATGTTGCGTTCAGCTTCTCTCACACGTTGCAAGATCACTTGTTTCGCTGTTTGGGCAGCGATCCGGCCGAAATCTTTTGGTGTGACTTCAAAACGGATTTTGTCCCCGATCTCATATGCTGGATTGATCGTCATTGCTTCTTTTAACGATACTTCCAATTGCGAGTCCATCACTTCTTCAGTCACTTCTTTGACCGCATACACATGGATATTGCCTTTTTTTTGATCAAATTCTACTTCAACATTTTGTGCTTGACCGTAATGGCGTTTATAAGCGGATACCAATGCTGCTTCTAATGCATCAATAACGATCTCTTTTGAAATGCCTTTCTCTGCTTCTAATGCATCCAATGCATTCAACATTTCTTTACTCATGATTCTTTCATTCCTCCGTGATTAAAATTGAATGGCTAAACGAGCTTTGGCAATGTTTTTCCGTTCGATCGTCCGTTCTTTTTCTCTGGTTTTGACACGTGTCTTGATGACCAGTTGATTTTCGTCAAGAGATTGCAAAAATCCGTCAAATTGTTTTTCTCCATCGACAGGCTGATATAAAGAAATATGGATATATTCTCCGACAGCACGTTGATAATCGGCTTCTTTCTTAAGCGGACGTTCCGCCCCAGGGGAAGAAACTTCCAAAAAATAAGCTTGTGGAATTGGATCGGGATCGATTTGATCAAGCTGTTCACTCAAATGTTCACTGACAAAGGCACATTCTTCAATATCAATGCCGCCTTCTTTATCAATAAATACCCGCAAAAACCAGCTTTTGCCTTCCTTGACAAACTCCACTTCAACTAACTCAAAATTTTGTGCATCCAGAATTGGTGTCACGATTTCAGTGACGGTTTCCACTACTGTACTCACACAACATCGCCTCCTTTAGTTCTCATCGAAACGAACTTCATTCCATTAAAAAGAGTGAGCGAAAAAACCGCTCACTCACTCTAAGTATCATTACATTGTTAATATAACACAAAATCCAGTTACTTTCAACTATTGGCGCATTTATCGCGGTTTTTCTGAAAATAAAATAGGATTTCTTAAAGATTTCATCCCAATTCAAGCAACTGATCGATCCCCATTTCTTGGCTCAAAACAAACTTGAAATCAATCGTGGAATCACGGCATCGGCATCGAGATCCAAAGGGGCTTGATGAGGAAAATAGAGAACCAGACGAGCGATATAAACTGTAACAACCAAAATCATTGTACCTAACCAGAATCTTTGATTGCGATAGATCTTTGCAATCAGCGGTTTGTGTTTGAAAATCATGACCACGATCAAAATCGGAACGAGCCAAAATAATGGATGAAAGTGAAAGGCTCCTGCTATATCTCCATCGGCAAGATGTAAAAATGCCCTAGTCATCCCACAACCAGGGCAAGGCAAACCAGTCACTGCTTTAAATGGACAAATCAATAGTCTGTCCAATCATCGAAGTCTGCAGCTTGGTTCGGAATGGTTTGATCCGCTTTTTCCCAAAGCTGATTCATATCTGATTGCAGGATCGCCATATTGATGATATCCAAACCAAACAAAGTCAAGACCACGAACAAGATCTTATTGTCATTGAGACGAGGGTATTTCGCTTTTTGCTGCGCACTGATAAAGATATCTGCGATACGATACCACCAATAGATCTGATAGAAGCCGCAGGTCACGATCGTTAGGACGATGGAGAGTCCTGGAGAGAGTCGATAATCCTCACTGTATTCTGTCAATTCCTTTGTGGTTTGATAAAACCAATAAAAATAGTAAATACCACAGGTCACGATCGTTAGTAAAATGACCATTAAAATAGAACGTTGTTGCCTTACATAATTTCCACCCAAATCAAACGCCTCCTAAACAACTTTTCAAGTCTTTAATTAATTATACCTGATTTGGATAAAGAAGAAAGTGTTAGACGATGATTTAGCTGCATTTACCAAATACATTGATGAAAAAAAGACAGAAACCATGATGATTTCTGTCTTTCACTTCATTTTAGCGGACAATGATTCATCCAATTAAACCCGGCTATAATTCTTCACTTCCGCAGCCATTGCATCTACAAAGAGATTCAACTCTTCAACATGGGTTTCCTTGCTTCCGTAGCGACGGATGTTGACAGTCGCATCATTGACTTCCTGATCACCAACAACGATTTGATACGGAATTTTTTGTGTTTGCGACGCCCGGATCTTGTATCCCATTTTTTCATTGCGGTCATCGACTTCTACCCGCAGGCCTTGTGCTTGCAAACGTTCTTTGATTTCATAAGCATAATCACTATGGGCCTCCACTGACACTGGAATGATCGATGCTTGGATCGGCGCCAACCAAGTAGGGAATGCGCCTTTGTAAACTTCTGTTAGATAGGCAACAAAGCGTTCCATTGTTGAAACGATCCCACGATGGATCACGACTGGACGACGGTTATTTTCGCCATCTTCGCCTACATAAGTCAAATCAAAGCGTTCTGGCAGCAAGAAGTCTAATTGGATCGTCGAAAGCGTTTCTTCCATACCTAAAGCTGTTTTGACTTGCACATCTAGTTTTGGACCATAAAATGCTGCTTCACCATCTGCTTCGAAATAATCCAATCCCAATTCATCCATGGCTTCTTTTAACATCACTTGGGCATTTTCCCACATTGCGTCGTCATCAAAGTATTTTTCTTTGTTTTCAGGATCGCGATAGCTTAAACGGAAACGGTAGTCTGTGACGTTGAAATCTTTATACACTTCAACCATCAAGTCCAATGTTCGTTTGAATTCTTCTTTGATTTGGTCCGGTCTAACAAACGTATGGCCATCATTCAAGGTCATTTCCCGTACCCGTTGCAAACCAGATAATGCGCCAGATTTTTCATAACGATGCATCATGCCCAATTCAGCGATACGAATTGGCAATTCGCGATATGAATGGATATCATTTTTATAGACCATCATATGATGCGGACAGTTCATAGGACGCAACACAAGCATTTCGCCATCACCCATATCCATTGGCGGGAACATGTCTTCATGATAGTGATCCCAGTGTCCAGATGTTTTGTAGAGATCAACATTGGCCATGATCGGTGTATAGACGTGTTGATAACCTAAGCTGACTTCTTTGTCGACAATATATCGTTCGATCGTCCGTCTGATGGTTGCGCCTTTTGGCAACCAGAATGGCAACCCTGCGCCGACTTCAGGCGATAACATAAACAAATCAAGCTCTTTACCTAATTTCCGATGGTCCCGTTCTTTGGCTTCTTCACGCAATCGGATAAATTCTTTCAAATCTTTTTTATCAAAAAAGGCTGTACCATAAATCCGCTGCATCATTTGATTGTCCGAGTTGCCGCGCCAGTAGGCACCTGCTACTGACAATAATTTGTAGACTTGGATCCGCCCAGTCGAAGGGACATGGGGGCCACGGCATAGATCAACAAACTCCCCTTGTTGATACGCTGTGATTGTTTCGTCCTCTGACAGATCACTGATCAGTTCGACTTTATAAGGGTCTTCTGCAAACACCTCTAGGGCTTCTGCTTTTGTCAACACACGGCGCTCGATTGGCAGATTTTCCTTGATGATTTTCATCATTTCAGCTTCGATCGCTGGTAAATCTTCCGCAGTCACTGGATTTTCTCCATTATCCGTATCGTAATAAAAGCCACTGTCAATCGCTGGACCTACACCGAAATGAATTGATGGATAGAGGCGGCGCATGGCTTGTGCCATCAAATGAGCGCTTGAGTGACGCAATAACTGCAATGCATCTTCATGATCCGGTGTAACGATTTCGATTGAGGCATCTGCGTCGATTGGTCGATCTAAATCGATCAATTGCCCATTGACTTTGCCAGCCAACGCCTTTTTGGCTAGACTTTTTGAAATACTTTCAGCAATTTCCTTAGTGGTTACGTTCACTGGAAATTCTTTGACAGCACCATCTGGAAATGTAATTGATAATGACATGAATATGTCCTCCTTTATAGTTTTGATTGAATAAAAAAAGTCCTAGTATCTATGAAGATACTAGGACGATCACTCGTGGTTCCACCTAATGTTTGAAAACGATTTGTTTTCCTTGGACGTGTTAACGGTACGACCGCCTTTGTTTCAACAAAGGTCAAAAAAAGTGGTCATCCTTTGGTTTTCTCCTAGGAAACTTTCAGCAAGTATTTCCCTCTCTTATCGAAGACTCTCAAGATCAGCTGTCTTTTTTATCAATCAATTATGGCTTAATTAAACCACTCATAGCAAAAAAATGCAAGCACTTATTTCCAATCACCGTTCACTGCATAAGTACCTTTTTTCATTTCGTTGACAATCACATGGATATGTTCTTTTGGCGCACCGGTGTTTTTATGAACAGCTTCAGTAATATCTTTCATCATGGCACTCAATTGCGCTTCTGAGCGGCCCTTTACTAATTCGACATGAATAAATGGCATGGTAATGACCTCCTTTGATTTTCATCAGTATACACCTTTTTTCTTCCCTTTTACAAGAACCTCACGTCTTTACGCCTGATATAAGCAGCGAAAGGTTTCGCATACACAAGGAATCTGATGATCAAATATTAATCCTGCTGCTTGATATGCTTGACGAAAGAAAGCTTCATGCGCTTCGCGCCAATATGCTAAAGAACGGTCCCCTTCCCCTTCTTTGTAAGCAAAAGCTGCTGTGACTTCATCGAAAGGAACGATCGTGACTGTTTCCGTATAAATGACCGCGCAGGGTTCTTGTTGTCCATTCAATAAAATACTGTATGTATCAGCTTTAGGTAACGGCTCATTCTCGATCGTATACAATGCGGCTGCCGAGGTGGTGGCAGTTTTCTTACCAATCAAGACGAGCTGTGCCAATTCTTCTGCCATTTCCGAAGAATTTCCAAAAGCCCAAGGTTCTTCATACATTAAGTCAGATGGTAAACCAGGATGATTCTGCAAAAACTTCCGCCAAAAATCAGTCACCTTCTCTTGAAAGGTGTGGTGATTTTCCATAGATATGTCTGTCATTTTTTTGACTCCTTTACGTGGGTTTTTATCTGATGAATCCGTGATATTCTTTGATCCGTTGAGGCCAATTCTCTGGCATGGGCAAGGAAATCTATTGCTTTCTTAAAAGTTTAGCACACTTTTTATTTTTTAACGACAACGGCTCCTTTTATATGCTATAATTTTATGTCGCAATTTTTTTAAGGAGGATCCCTAGTGAACGAACGTCAAAAAGAACAACAACATATCGATGAAACTATTGCATTGATCCATAAAGAACAAACGATCCTTTCACAGCAAAAACAAGAACTTGCGAATAAGATGGAAGATCAATTAAAAGAAATCGCTGATAAAAAAATTCGAGGTGGCGATAGTGAAGCCTTCTATGAATCTGTCATTGAATATCAGCAACATGAACAAGAACTGCTGATCAAATATCAGACAGCAGAATCACAAGAAAAACGGGTCAAAACCTTAAGTACGATGGCCAACAACCCTTATTTCGCTCGGATCGATTTCCAAGAAGAAACAGAAACGGAAACCCTGTATCTAGGTATCGCCTCATTACGAGATAAAGATGAAGAAACAATTGTCATCGACTGGCGGGCACCGATCGCCAATCTGTATTATGAAGGTGAATTGGGTGAAACATTTTATGAAACAGATACTGACCGCTTTACAGTCGATTTACTTTTGAAACGTCAATTCAAGATCCAAAACGGCCAATTACAGTCGATGGTTGATACCTCAGAAATCATCAACGATGAATTTCTACTAGAAATCTTAGATGATGCGTCTTCTTCACAGATGCGCAACATTGTTTCCACGATCCAAAAAGCCCAAAATCAGATCATTCGCGATACAAATCATCGCTTCTTGCTGATTGAAGGGATTGCCGGAAGTGGCAAAACGTCTGCACTGCTGCAACGTGTTGCTTACCTGCTTTATCGCAACCGCAAATGGCTGGATGAGAAACAAGTGCTCTTGTTTTCACCAAACCATTTATTCTCAGATTATATTTCTATGGTCCTGCCTTCATTAGGTGAAAGCGAAGTGCCCACCCGCACCTTCCATCATTTCCTGCAATTGATATTAAGAGGATTTGAAGTGACCAAAGAAACCCAGCAAGAAGCCAATTTTTTGAGTGGTGATGATGATGCGATCGAAAAATTAAAAAGCAGCTTGACGCTGGTCAAAAAAATCCAGCAATATGTACAGGCGATCGCGCCGATCGGTCCGATGTTTAGAGATCTAAAAATCCAAGGACAGACTTATATCACTAAAGAACAAATCAGACAGTGGTACCAAGATACCAACGATGAGCTGCCTATCTATCAAAGAAGCCAGCTGCTGCAAACAAAGCTTCTGAAGAAAGTCGCTGGGTTAGAAAAAGATGAAGCCAAGAAAGATTGGGTCAAAGAAGAAGTTGAAGAACAACTGCAACAAGCCTTTGCCAATGATCCACATCAAGAGTATTCAGAAGAAAATGAGCGGCGGATGCGTAAGAAACTGCGACAGCAGATCGTCCGCAAAAAATTTCGTTCATTGACCCGCGGCGTCAAACAGTTTCAATTTATCAACCAGCCGAAACAATATCTCCATTTTTTACAATCAGTTTTGGCAACAGTTCAGAAACATACGGATATATCAGCAGAAACCTGGCAGGAATCAATGCTTGCCATCAAACAAGACTTGCGTCAGCGCCGATTAAAACAAGAAGACGCCGTTTTATTCTTCTTGTTGATCAAACAGCTTTATCCAATCCATGTGGAAGAAAAGGCGCGTTTTATCTTTATTGATGAAATGCAGGATTTCCCTCCAGCACAAGTAGCCATGCTGCGACAATTGTATCCAAAAGCGGGCATCACACTTTGCGGCGATTTAAATCAAAAAGTATATGACAATGAATCGATCGTCGGCTCCCTGGATGACCTCTTCCCTCAAGATAGTGTCAAAAGGTATCAATTAAAAACCAGCTACCGTTCAACCAAAGAAATCACTGATTTCGCGAACCAATTTCTGACTGGCGATGACCAAGTTGAACTGACTGCCCGCGGGGGAGACTTGCCAACTGTGGTCACAGCTGACTCTACTGCTGCATCTTACACTTTACTTGAGGACAAAATCAGTGACGCTGTCAACAATCAACAGTGGCGGACAGCGATCATCTGTAAAACAGCAGCGGATTGCCAGAAATTGTATCAGCAATTGGCCCCTAGCAGCCAAGACAACGTCCAGTTGATTATCTCCGAAGAAGACTTCATGAAGCGCAACGTCATGATCTTCCCTGCTTTCCTGGCAAAGGGTCTGGAATTCGATCAAGTGATTGTTTGGACACCAAATGCGACTTTCGATGCACCGCAAGATCAATTGATTTTCTATACGATGGCGACCCGCGCCATGCATCAATTGACGGTGATCGCAGACCAGCAGTTACCGATTTTAGACAAAGCAAACCCAACAACCTATCAAGCTATCCATCAATAGAAATATAAATAGTACCCATACTTCTATCATTCAGGGGACTGAAGAATCCGTTTTGATTCTTCAGTCCCATGTTCATTTTACCTACAAAAAAACAACTTTGAATTCACTTCATACTTTTCCATTAACCCTTATCGACAAAAAAACCCTTTACTTCGCAAAGGGCTTTAATCATTTGGTACGTATCACTTTGTCCTATTTCGTGAATAACTACTCATCCGATGTGAAATCAGCACTTAAAAGCGCCTTGGAGCTATTTTTCTTTTGTTCGATCGAGCAAATAGTCGACACTTACATCAAAATATTCTGCGATTTTGATCAATGTTGGTGCGGTCCACTCGATCTTGCCTGTTTCATATTGAGAGTATGTATTTTGAGAGACATTTAAAAACGCGGCCATTTCCCGTTGTGTAATATCGTTGTCTTCTCTTATTGAACGTATATTTTCATATTTCATGATCATCACCCATTTTTATTATAAATATCTGGAATATAGATATTGAATTATATCTGAAATACAGATATAATTAAGCTATCAAAAATAAAGGGGCGACAATCATGGCGGACACACAAGAAATGACACTGGTCACGAAGAAGCAGCAACCCGTTAAAGAAATTATCTATCAAGACATCTTTCATTTACAAGAAACCATCGAACACTTGCATGCTTGGTCTGAACTACTGCACTCCCTCCAAACTTTTTTTGATCAAAAAGAACTTCCCCTGCATAAGAAAAAAATCATCAAAGATTATCATGCCTATGCACAGCTTTTTACTATTTTTCATCAGGATTACCAACATATTTTGACCACATTAGACGAACAAGTAGACGATTTGCGCGCGCGTCCGAAAGTGAGAGTCTAGCTTTTTGTTAACGGAAGACACCTCCTGTTGCATGGTAATGTGACGCTACTGTCCAAATGAATGGAACAATTTCCCTCCGACCTCATTGATAAAGAGCAAAAAAACATCAGTCAATCTTTGCATCCACTTAGGACAAGATTGAATGATGTTTTTAGCCTTTTAATTCACCGATAAATAAGTGCATTTCCGGATAACGCAAGCCAACGATTGATAAGATCATTTGCAATTCTGCGATATTTTCAGCATTCTCAGGATCAAAAATTTTGCTGTGCCGACCAATACTGCCATTGTCGATCAATTTATAGGTACGATTCCAATCACTAAACGCCTCAATGGTTTGAAAACGGCTAAGGGGAAAACCCGCTCCATCTAAAATTTCCGTCAAGCGAAAGGCGATAAATGAGCTATCAATGACATATTCTTTATTTGGCTGGATGCCACGGCTTTTTTGAAAATCAATAATGGCCTTTTCGGGTCGATGAAGCAACAACCACTCTAAAAGCAGGAAAAACCCTTCCATTCGATAGTCTTCCAAAAAAAGTTGTTCCGAAGCTTCTGTCTGGCGAAAAACCAATGGAATCAAAAATTGCTTTTTATAAATCAATAATGGCGCCCGATCGACAGTCACATTTAAATAACGATTTAAATAGGTTGCCCCGCGATAGCCGCCTAGACGATAGCCTTCCACACCAAACTTTTGATACTTTCGACATAAAGCGGAACAGTCAGCCACTGAAACAGACACTTCTGCAAGCTTTTCATAACCGCTTAAAATGCGGTTGAATGGTTCTAAAACTATTTTTTCTTCCATGTCTGCCTCCTTGCACTATACATTATCTAATGCCTAAATCATAACATATAAAACAGCCGGAAACCAACAGAAAAGACAGCGGGTCGACGAATTATTTTTTTATTTAACGTAAGATTTTTTTATATGACATCCCTATGGCAAATAAAAAAAACCAGCCAAGTATACACTTGACTGGTCAATGGTTTCTCAAACGTTCGCTGTAAAAAAGATCGTTATTCTTCTGCGTCCGCAACATTATGATAGACATTTTGCACATCTTCTAGATCTTCTAAAACATCGATCATTTTTTCGAATTTTTCTAAGTCCTCACCGGTCAAAACTACTTCGGTTTGCGGAATCATTTGCATTTCAGCAATTGTAAAATCGGTCACACCTTTTTCTTTCAATGCTTCTTGAATCGCATGGAAATCACTTGGTTCGCCATGAACGATGATTTGTCCATCTTCTTCGATCACATCTCGGACATCGATTTCTTTGTCCATCAAGTATTCAAGCACTTCATCCGCATCGTTTCCGGCAAAACCGAATAAAGCGGTGTTGTCAAACATGTATGCAACCGCACCTGAAACACCCATATTGCCGCCATTTTTCCCAAAGGCTGCCCGCACATCTGCAGCTGTCCGATTGACATTGTTGGTCAATGTATCCACGATGACCATTGAGCCATTAGGACCAAAGCCTTCGTATCTCAATTCTGAATACTGTTCGTCGCCAGAACCTTTGGCTTTTTCGATGGCTCTGTCAATAATGTGTTTTGGCACATTATAAGTTTTGGCACGTTCAATGACAAAGCGCAATTTTTGGTTCGCATGAGGATCAGGATCACCTGATTTTGCTGCCGCGTAGATTTCGATTCCAAATTTTGCATAAACTCGGCTATTGTTTGCATCTTTAGCTGTTTTCTTCGCTACGATATTTGCCCATTTACGACCCATGATTTCACTTCGCTTTCTAGTTTTTAAAAATCCCTATTTATTATACTTGCCAAATCAGCTTGTGTGAAGCTTTTTTTCTCATTCGGAATAAAAAGCGGCTTACGGCCAAAATTCTGTTCACTGATTTGTTGACTCGCCAATTGATACACTTGATCCACTTTCAAAGAAAGTGCATACTGTGTTCCTTCTTTTTTACCAAACTTCGCCACTAAGGGCATAGATAGATCTGCCTTGATTTGTTTGAGATATGCTTGCCCCTGGCTTGTATAGCCTAGAACACGTATATAGGGCTGCTTTTGTGCTTCTGTCATCTCATCTGTTGTAATTTGAAACAATACATAACACAGCAAGCGCTGCAAGCGAACAAGGGAATACCGTTTGGTTTTTAGTTGTTGGATAAAATCGTCAAAATTACGGGCAGTTTGTGCACATGCCTTGATCCGATACTCTAATCCTTCGACCATTTGGTAAATTTGCGCCATTTCATGTAAAGGCATCACCATGATCTGATAGTGCAGCAGCGGCCAAAATGCCTGCCATTCAACCACGTTCCCCTGTAGGTTTTTATACGTTTGTACTGGCACAAAAGAGGTGATATCAGTATTGTTTTTTATCCCTTTGCGGATCGCAGTTGCACTTGCGATGGATGCATGATGTAACGCTTCAGAATGATAGGCAGCAGCTTTCCTTGCAATCGCAACGATCTCCATTGGCGCATCGTAGTGCAATAACGCCTTTGCATATTCCATACCTAGAATATGGTTCGGTTGCTTGCTATGTGCAGCGTAGGCAGGATATGACCTGCTGAGTACCGTGTCAATTCTCTCATTATAAGTAGCATTCGCTTTGTCTAATCGTTGAAAATCAGCATCGATTTCTTCACGATGGCGTTCTTCAAACTGCGCAAATGCCTGATAATCAAAAGGTGCTTGTGCATCTGTGCCAAAGCATAACCATTGGCATTTGAGTGCTTGTAAAAGAGACACAGAGCCTGACGCGAACAAATCAGCAGGCTGAACGGCCCAAGCAGAAGGCAGTTCGACGACGAGATCGGCGCCATTGGCCAACGCTGCTTGTGCTCTTTGCCACTTATCGATCACCGCCGGTTCGCCTCTTTGCAAAAAATTCCCACTCATGACCGCAACAACGACATCAGCACCTGTCTTGCTTTTGGCTTGCTCGATATGATAGCGATGGCCATTATGGAATGGATTGTATTCAACGATAATGCCACATGCTTGCATCTATACACGCCTCCTTACGATGAACAACGATCATTTATGGCAAACAAAGAACCAGCGACGACTTTTTTCATTTGGTTCAACATCGATAAAATCTGCATAACAAGAAACAGCAGAGAAACCGGCATTTTCTAACATTCTGATATAAGTTTCTAAAGGATAAGTTCGTTCTTGATGTAATTCATCCAGACGGTTGAACTGTCCATTGTCTTCTTGAACGAAGAAAGTCAAGAAATGCTCGATACTATGCTCAACTTCTCCTTGGTAACTTTCCCATAAGAAAGCAAAGTCATCCGTTTGATAATGATAGCTGTAATCTGGAAAGACCTCATCGATTTGATACGTGGAATGGACATCAAACAAAAAGACGCCATCCTCCACCAACGATTCAAAGACACCATCGAATACTTGCTGCACGCTCTGCGCATCTTCCATGTAACAAAGTGAATCGGAATAACAAGTAATAGCCTCGTACTGGCCAACATCAACGAGATCAAGCATATCCCCTTCAACGAATTGGATCGACACATTTTCCGCTTGTGCTCTTTGACTTGCGATCATCAGCATCTCTTCAGATAGATCTAGCCCTGTTACTTGATAGCCAGCTTTGGCAAATTCCACTGCCAAGGCACCAGTTCCGCAGGCCAGTTCCATGATTTGTTTCCGTTCTCCTAAATGACGGCAAGAAAAATCCAGCCACTTTTTATAGAGACTGGAATCCATTACTTCGTCATAGACAAATGCGAAGGTTTCGTAAGCCATTACGCCACGACCCATTCGTTAAGATCCACAAGCGGTGCATCTGACCAAAGTTTTTCTAAATTGTAAAAGGCACGTTCTGATGCATTGAACACATGGACAATGACATCGCCTAAGTCGATCAAGACCCACTTACCGCCATCTTTTCCTTCTACACGGCGAACGTCAACTTGATTTTCTTCTTCTTTGTCTAAGACTTCATCAATGATCGCGTTGATCTGACGTTCACTATTTCCTGAACAGATCACAAAGTAATCTGCCAAAAGTGAAATTTCTCGTACGTCTAATGCCATGATATCCTCTGCATGTTTCGAATCAGCGGCACGAACTGCGATTTCTAATATTTTCTGACTATCTATGGTAATTCCCTCCTAAAGTTAGCTACCCAATGATTGTATGTTTCAATCGTTTTTGGGTAAATGACTGCTTCTTGATTGATCAAGTGCAGCAGTGTATGTTTTGTTTCATAAGCAACGGCTTTGTCCAAATCGACTAACGCGATTTCTCTGGCCTCTTCGACGCCCGGAAAGTTGCGGCCAGGTTCGATGTAATCTGCCACATAAATAATTTTATCCAGCAAACCCATGTCAGCAGCACCGGTCGTATGCAGTCGAATGGCTTGGAGAACCTCTTCATCATCGATCGACAATTCTCTTTGAACAAAATCTGCACCCACAATACCATGCCAAATGGCATTGTTCCAGTGCAATAGATCTAAATCAAAGCCATTTTGACGAATCACTTGTATAAATTCATCATCACTGCGTTCCTTGGCATAGTCATGGGTCAATGCAGCGATACTGGCTTTGATAGGTGATGCACCATATATTTCTGCTAAGGCAACTGCTGTTTTTTCAACGCCCAATACATGCTGGAATCGTTTGTTGCTCATTTGCATTTGCACTTTTTGCATCAACGCTTCTCGCTCAGCATGTGTATAATGACTAGACATCATCCAAATACAGCTCCTTTTCTTGAATATAGTGTAACACATTTTCCGGCAATAAATACCGTACCGAACAACCTTGTTCCACTTTCTTACGAATTGTAGTGGAACTGACATCCATCAATGGTACATCGATCCAAATGATTGGATAGTCGCTTTCAATTGGATATCCTGGTCTGCGTACACCAACAAAGGTCACCAATTGCATCAATTCATCAATCTGATGCCATTTAGGCAAATACTGTACCATATCGCCACCAATGATAAAGTAATAATTGGTATCTGGATGCAGTGCAGTCAATTCCCGCATCGTCTCCACTGTATAGCTTTTGCCTTTTCTTGCCAATTCGATTGTTTCTACAGCAAATCGCGGATTGTCCGCGATGGCTAATTCCAACATCGCTAACCGGTGCACAGCAGGAATCGTTTCTTTCTCGTCAATATGCGGTGGTAAATATTCGGGCATGAAATAGACCTTTTCTAATCCTAATGCTTGTCCCACTTGTTCTCCCATGATCAAGTGTGCATAATGCACTGGATTAAAGTTGCCGCCAAGAATGCCCACTTGTTTCTTTGGTACAAGTTGTGCGCTTTGAAGCGCTGCAACGGTCTGTACCTTGTCAAATGAATGTCCTTGCATGCCGATGCCTCCTATACCGAACGAACTTTTGCAGAGATCGTTTGATATTTTTCTTTACTTGAAGGTTTGAACAAGACGATCACTCGTCCAATGATTTGAACGATCTCGCAATGAATGTGTTTTTGGATCGCAAGCGCCGCTTCTTCGGCTACTTCATCCGTGTTTTGCAACAAAGAAACTTTGATCAATTCACGTTTTTCCAATGCTTCTGCGATTTGGAGGATCATGGCCTCATTCAATCCGCCCTTGCCGATTTGAAAAATCGGATTTAAATGATGCGCTTCGCTGCGCAAAAATCGTTTTTGTTTTCCTCTTAATTCCATGTTCTTCCTTCTTTCTTATACTAATGCTTTTCTTCTGATGACATCGACACCTTTTGGCGCCCAACCTGCGATCACGCATGGTTTGGTGACTGTGATCCAGCCAAGGCCGGCAAAAACGATGTCCGTTTTGTCTTTGATCGAAAACTCAAATCGGACCAACTCTGGGAAAGCTTCGACTTCGTCTTGACGAGGCGGTTGCAACAGACCGCCGACATGTTTTTGATAAAAGGCATCTGCTTTTTCAAGTTTTGTGCGATGAATCTCTACATCATTGGCCACATAGGCCACAAAGGAACTGCGCTCACCTTGAACGAAATCAAAACGGGCCAAACCACCTAAGAACAGAGTCTGCTCAGGGTTCAACTGATACACTTTCGGTTTGATTTCCTTCATTGGTGCTGCAATTTTCAAATCTTGTTTTCCTAAATAGTGGGCCATTTGATGTCGATGGATGATGCCTGGCGTATCAATCAAGAAATGACCGTCATCTAAAGGAATCTCGATTTTATCCAACGTCGTACCAGGGAATCTGGAAGTGGTGATCAATTCTTGGACGCCGGCGGTTTGTTTGATGATTTGGTTGATCAATGTTGATTTCCCCACATTGGTCACACCAACCACGTAAACATCCCGACCTTCACGATACTTTTCGATCATTGTCAGCAGTTCTTCCATTTCGCCAGCTTTTTTCGCGCTTGTCAGCAAGACGTCCACAGGTCGAAGACCGGCTTCATGGGCACGTTCTTTCATCCATTGTTTCATCTTTGATTTCTTTAAGGACTTCGGTAAGATATCAACTTTATTTCCGACTAACAAAACTGGGTTATCCCCAACAAAGCGATGCAAGCCGGGAATCAAGGAGCCGTTGAAATCAAAAATATCTACCACATTGACGATCAAGGCATCTTTTTGGCCAATCTCATTCAGCAAACGCAAAAAATCATCGTCTGTTA
Source organism: Enterococcus sp. RIT-PI-f (assembly GCF_001297065.1). Taxonomy (GTDB): domain Bacteria; phylum Bacillota; class Bacilli; order Lactobacillales; family Enterococcaceae; genus Enterococcus_D. The sequence goes on from NZ_LHOX01000017.1 coordinate 166,013, forward strand.
GTGCAACATCTTGGATTTCGTTATAGTGACGCAAACGAAAACAACGCTGACAGTATACTTCTCCAGAAGCCAATCCTTTTTCTAATGCTGATTGAGGGGTATAACCTAATTCATTTGGTGTCGTTGTTTGGATCAGCGCACCACATCCAATACAATGGATTGTTTCGTTACTTTCAGTCATTTAAATTCCTCCACGCCATTTTAACTCTGGGTTATGTTTTAATAAATAATGCATGATCCTGCGTTCAGCAGCACGATTGATTTGGGTTTTCCAAGAATCTGTCGGAATGACAGGCTGGACCAAAATACTGCGAACCCCAGCGCCATTTGCGGCTTTGACATCGGTCATGATTTGATCTCCGATCATCACAACATCTTCTTTTTCCAGGCCTAACATTTGATAGCCCTGCTTGATTCCTCGAGAGAAAGGTTTCAAGGCACGATGAACATATTGCAAGCCAAATGGCGCGACCGCTCTAGCCACCCGCTCACTATTGTTGTTGGAAACGACAACCACCGGAATACCTGCATTCTTCATCTCCAATAGCCAGCTTTTAAGTTCTTCCGTGCCATCGGGGTTGTTCCATGCAATCAATGTATTATCGAGGTCAGTCAAAATCCCTTTGATTCCTTGTTTTTTTAATTGGCTAGGGGTGATCTTGTAGATCGCATCCACCATCCAAGTTGGTTTGTAATTTGAAAACATAGAAACTCCTCTATTTAATTATTCTGGTTACAGCTATGATAAAAATGACTCTTCAACCTGTAATTATACAATAAATTCTGGTTGAATACTAGCAAGCAAGCCAACTTCTGTATGCTACCCAAAAATAAAAAACATCCCGCAGGATGTTTTTCACTGGATTATAAAACTTTACTCAAGAAGTCGATCGTACGAGGATTCTGCGGGGTATCAAAAATTTCAGCTGGTGTGCCTTCTTCCATGATGACACCTTGATCCATGAACAACACGCGGTCAGCCACTTCTTTGGCGAAGCCCATTTCATGTGTGACGATCACCATTGTCATGCCTTGTTGCGCTAAACGCTGCATCACCCCTAAGACTTCTCCAACCATTTCAGGATCCAGAGCAGATGTTGGTTCATCAAAAAGCATCACATCAGGTTCCATCGCCAAAGCACGGGCAATCGCGATTCGCTGCATTTGGCCGCCTGACAAACTCTGAGGAAAGGCGTCAGCTTTATCAGGTAAACCGACATCTTGGAGCAATTGGTTGGCCAACGTTTCTGCTTGCTTCTTGGCCATTTTTTTTACCTTGGTAGGGGATAACGTAATATTATCTAATACGGAAAGATTGGGAAACAGATTGAAATTTTGAAAAACCATCCCCATTTTTTCCCGCATTGTATAAATATCATTTTTAGGATCGGTAATATCCGTTCCTTCAAAAATGATCGTTCCTTTGGTTGGCACTTCTAATAGATTCAAACAACGCAAAAAGGTACTCTTCCCTGAACCGGAAGGACCGATCACAACGACGACCTCTCCTTGGTTGATGGTTGTTGAAATGCCTTTTAATACGTGATTATCACCAAAACTTTTGTGTAAATCCTGGATATCTAACATCATCTTTTTTCTCCTTTTAACGACGGTAACCTTTACCCAATTTCTTTTCCCACATGTTCAACAAGCGTGAAGTTGTAAATGTCAAAATGAAATAAATGACAGCTGCAACATAAAAAGGTGTCAGCGGCTGGAAGGAACTGGTCACCACGATTTGCGCACTGTTCATCAATTCATAGATGCCGATCGTTGACAACAACGATGAATCCTTGATCAAGACGATAAATTCGTTGCCCAGAGGTGGCAGAATATTCCGCAATGCCTGCGGAAAAATCACATAGCGCATCGCTTGCGCTGGCCGCAAACCTAACGAACCAGCTGCTTCAGACTGACCAAAATCAACTGCATTGATCCCAGCACGAACGATTTCAGCAACATAAGCGCCTGAGTTTAACGACAATGCGATCACACCAGGCAGTAAGCGGCCGAAGTCTAAGCTTAGTACGCCAAAAGAAATCGTTGGCAAGGAGAAGATTCCTTGCAGCAAACCAAAGGCGATCAGTATTTGGACCAACATTGGTGTCCCGCGAATGATCTCAATATAGGCATTGGCAAACCAGCGAAAGACGTTGATTTTAGATAGTTTCATCAAAGCCAATAAAACGCCTAAAATCGTGCCAAAAATCACTGTGATGATCGAGATAACAATCGTGATCAATACACCGGAAATAAAATAGGGATAATACGTCGTTAAAAAGGATAAATCCATCATTTGTTCTGCTCCGTTCTATCTATTGTGCTGCATTATCGTTGGCTAAATCAGTATTCTTTTGTACATACTCGCTGATTGTACCATTTTCATCCAATTCTTTCAAAATCTTATTCAATTCAGCCTGCAATTCAGTACTGCCTTTAGGTAAAGCAATGGCATATGAATCATCTGCGGATACTTCTAAAGCAACGTCAGTCACCATCAAATCATCATTTTGGGCAACATAAGACTCTGCTACTGCACTTTCTAAGACCAGACCATCAATGGAGCCTTGCTTCAATTCATTGATCAAATTCGGTACTTTGGCGATCGATACGAGTTGTGAATCAGCCAATTGATTTTGAACGATTGATTCTTGGATCGAACCTTTTTGCGCACCGACTTTTTTCCCTGCTAAACTGTCGATCGATGTGTAAGCATCTTGATTGTCCTTGTTGATGACTAATTTTTGTTCCGGAGTGAAATAATTATCCGTAAAATCAAAAGTTTGTTTTCTTTCATCTGTTGCCGAAATACCTGAAACAGCAATATCTGCTTTGCCTTGTTGCAATGCTGTCAATACCGCATTGAAATCTAAATCTAAAATATTGACAGTGACACCTAATTGATCTGCTATTTCATTGACTAGATCAATATCTGCGCCTACGATCTGATCTTTGCCGTCAATCAATGCGTGAAACTCAAATGGGGCAAAATCCGCTGAAGTTGCTACGTTGATCACCCCTGCAGCTTTGATTGCTTCCAATTGGTTGTCAGCTGAAGCTGTGCCGCTTGAACTGTCTGAACTGCTGGAACCGTTACTTCCACATGCACCTAGTACCAAAACGCCTGCCAATACGATCAATGAGCCAAATAATTTTTTCATTTTCCATTCTCCTTCTCAAAAAACAAATATTTATACAATTTATACTTCGTATATTCAGAATATATACATATTATCACATTAGTACCTTTTTTTAAACAAAAATTTTAATAAATAATCTTAGTATTTTATAACTATTCATTGCGTTTGATTGCCGAAACCTGTACTTCTCTCTTTTAGGCAGCAAAAAACCTACTGAAAATAGCCCGTAATCAGTAGGTCTTTGCATTAAAATTTTCTAAAACGCTGGTAACGTTTCTGGATCAACTCATCCGTAGTCAATGCGGATAATGCAGTTAATTTGTTTGAGATCATTTGTCTAAGATCCGCTGCGATTGCTTCCTTGCTCAACACTGTTTCTCCTTGTGTTTCAGGAATCACTGACTCGACTACCCCTAAAGCTTGCAACTCGTGGGCTGTGATTTTCATCAAGCCGGCAGCTTCTTTGGCACGACTGCCATCTTTCCACAAAATCGAAGCAAAGCCTTCAGGAGATAAGATCGCATAGATCGAGTATTCCATCATCCAGACCTCATCTCCGAGGGCCAATGCTAACGCACCACCGCTGCCGCCTTCACCAATAATGATTGCCAGGATTGGTACGCGCAGATCAGACATCTCAAATAAATTGCGGGCGATTGCTTCGCCTTCGCCTCGTTCTTCTGCGCCAATGCCGCAAAAAGCCCCTGCAGTATTGATCAAGGTGACGATTGGTCGACCAAATTTCTCGGCTTGCTTCATCAAACGCAAGGCTTTACGATAGCCTTCTGGATGGGGAGCCCCAAAATTGCGTTTCAAATTTTCAGGCAAATTTCGGCCTTTTTGGATCCCGATGACGGTGACTGGTTTATCATCAAGACAAGCAATCCCCCCTACCACAGCTTCATCTTCGCCAAATAAGCGATCACCATGAAATTCTTCAAAGTCAGTAAAGACGGATTCAAAGTAATCCAACGCAGTCAAGCGATCTTTATGGCGGGCCAGTTCAACGATTTCATCTGCTGTTTTATGCATGACTGCCCCACCCTTTCATTGTGTGTAACCGAATCAAATGATCGATCTTTGATTTTAATGCTGTGCGTGGCACGATTTGATCAACAAAACCGTGCTGCAGCAGAAACTCTGCTTTCTGGAAATCCTCTGGCAATTCCTGACGGATCGTTTGTTCGATCACACGACGACCGGCAAAGCCAATCAGCGCTTGTGGTTCAGCTAAGATGACATCGCCTTCCATCGCAAAGCTGGCAGTCACACCACCTGTTGTTGGATCTGTTAAGACCGTCAGATAGAATAAGCCAGCATTGCTATGGCGTTTGACCGCTGCCGAGATCTTGGCCATTTGCATCAAGGACATGATTCCTTCTTGCATCCGAGCACCGCCTGAAGCCGTGAAGAGGACGACAGGTAATTGTTTTTCCACTGCCCGTTCAAACAAGCGGGTGATTTTTTCACCGACGACAGTTCCCATGCTGCCCATAATAAAATTGGCATCCATGATACCGATTGCGACGGATGTGCCTTCGATCTTGGCTTCACCTGTCAAAACCGCTTCATGTAATCCCGTCTTTTCTTGCATCACGGCAATCTTCTCTTGGTAACCTGGAAAATCGAGGGGATCTTCTGTTACGACATCTGTATCCCACTCGTCGAAACTCTTTTCATCAATAGTGATCGCGATCCGTTCCCAGGCGCTGATTCGAAAATTATACCCACAATGAGGACATACTTTTTCAGCCCCCATCTCCTTGGTGTATAAGGTTCGTTTGCAACTAGGACATTTCGCCCATAAGTTATCTGGAACTGTTGGTTCGTTGGTTGGCAATTGACCACGATTAGGATTGATACGAATGTAGTTTTTCTTTTTGAATAAGGCCATTCATTTTCCCTCCTATTGTTCAGGTGACCAATTTGGCAAAAATTCTTCTTGTAAAAAGGCCGTTGTATAATCTCCTGCGATCACTTTTGGATGGCTGATCAAATCCATTTGAAATTCTGCATTGGTGATCACACCATCTGTCACAAGTTCTGTTAAAGCCCGTTGCATTTTCATCAAGGCTTCAAAACGATTTTCGCCGTGAACGATCACTTTGGCGATCATCGAGTCATAATACGGTGGAATCGTGTACCCTGAGTACATGGCGCTATCCACCCGCACACCTAGACCTCCTGCTGGTAGAAACAGATTATTGATTTTACCTGGAGATGGGGCGAAATTAAACGCTGGGTTCTCGGCATTGATTCGACATTCAATGGCAGTGCCAGTCATTTTGATGTCCTCTTGTTTCAGTCCAAGCGGCTCGCCGCTCGCAATCTCCAATTGTTTTTTCACGAGATCGACATTGGTGACCATTTCGGTAATTGGGTGTTCGACTTGGATACGGGTGTTCATTTCCATAAAATAGAATTCACCTGTATCGGACATCAAAAATTCGATCGTACCGGCATTTCGATAAGAAACGGCTTCAGCCGCTCGAACAGCAGCTGATCCGATTTCGGCCCGCTTGCTTTCGGAAATCACCACAGATGGCGATTCCTCTAAAACTTTTTGGTTGTTTCGCTGCAATGAGCAATCCCGTTCACCTAAATGAATGATCGAGCCAAAAGAATCACCTAGAATTTGGACTTCAATATGTCGGGCTGGATATACGATTTTCTCAATATACATTTCATCATTGCCAAAGGCTGCCTTCGCTTCTTGTTGCGCGGATGCGAAGTGTTGCGGCAATGACTCTTTGTCAATGACTTTACGGATCCCTTTTCCGCCACCGCCCGCTGCGGCTTTCAACATCACTGGATAACCGATTTCCTCGGCGATCGTCAATGCTTCAGTCACATCGGAGATTGCCCCTTCGCTGCCAGGTATAACGGGAACATTGGCTTCGATCATCAATCGACGGGCGTTGATTTTATTTCCCATGGCATCGATCGTTTCGCTTTTTGGTCCGATAAAGACAATATTGCACTCTTCACACATCGCCGCAAAACGGCTATTTTCTGACAAAAAACCGAATCCAGGGTGAATCGCTTCAGCCTTCGTAACGATGGCTGCACTCAAAATTTGCTGTACATCCAAATAAGAGTCTGCTGCTTTTGCTGGTCCAATACAGATAGCTTCATCCGCAAGTTCGGTGTGCAGTGCTTCTCGATCTGCTTCCGAATAGACAGCTACCGTTTGAATACCTAGTTCGCGACAAGCGCGAATAATACGTACGGCTATTTCACCGCGGTTTGCGATCAATACTTTTGAAAACATCTTTCACCTATCCAATCATGAAAGTTAATTCTGCTTCAGCGACTTTTTTGCCGTCAACATAAGCAATCCCTTTGCCGATGCCAGCTGCAGATTTCACTTTGATTATTTCTACTTCTAAGATCAATGTATCGCCTGGTGTGACTTTTTTACGGAATTTCGCTTTGTCTAAACCGCCAAAATAAGCAGTTTTGCCTTTAAAATCAGGCAAGGACAAGAGTGCAACAGCACCTGCTTGCGCCATCGCTTCAACGATCAACACACCTGGCATCACTGGTTCGTGAGGAAAGTGCCCTTGAAAGAATGGTTCGTTGATGGTCACATTTTTTTTGGCAACAACACGTTTGCCTTCTTCTAATTCTTCTACGCGATCTACCAATAACATTGGGTAGCGGTGTGGAATGATTTCTTTGATTTCTTGGATCGTTAATGCAGTCATAGATTACCCTTCCTTTATCCGGAACAATGGTTGATTGTATTCAACGATTTGTTCACTTTCTACTAGAACTGATACCAATTCGCCATCAACGTCGCTGACGATCTCATTCATGACTTTCATTGCTTCGACAATACATAAGATATCGCCTTTTTTCACTTGATCGCCAACTTGTTTAAAGTTGTCTTTGTCAGGGCTAGGTTTCAAGTAAATAACACCTACCAATGGTGAGACTACTTCTTTCCCATCAGGGATCGTATTTTCCGTTGGAACAGTCTGTGCTGTTGGCGCGGCGGCAGTTGTCGTTTGGATCGGTGCGGCTGGTGCGGCAACAGGTGCGGCCGCAGACTCATTTGCGGCAGGATGATAGCCGCTAGTGGTATTTTTATTGAAATATAAATCAAACGTATCTTTTTTCAAATGTAATTCAGTCAAAGTTGATTGATCAAATTGTGCCAACAAATCTTTTACTTCATTTGTTTCCAATTATGCTTCCTCCCAACGTTTCAAAGCAATGACGGCATTGTGTCCGCCAAATCCTAGTGAGTTGCTTAATGCATAGGTTAATTCTGCTGGTTGACTTTGGTTTTTGACCACATTCAAATCAATCGCAGGATCTTGTTCTGTGACGTTGATGGTTGGTGGGATAAATTGATGCTGCAAAGCCAACAATGACGCAATGGCTTCGATTCCACCTGCTGCACCTAATAAATGTCCTGTCATTGATTTTGTGCTGCTGACATACGGCTTGCGGTAATCTTCGCCTAATCCATATTGGATCGATGTCGCTTCTGCACTATCATTGGCTGGGGTGCTTGTTCCATGAGCATTGATATAGCCTACTTCAGCTGGCGTGATGCCCGCTTCGTTCATAGCCAATTTCATTGCTTTTCCTGCACCAGAACCATCTGGGTTCGGCGCTGTCATATGATATGCATCGCAATTGGCGCCATAACCGACAACCTCACCTAAAATCGTTGCGCCCCGTTGCTGCGCATGTTCTAAAGATTCAAGGACGAAAACACCCGCACCTTCTCCCATGACAAAACCACTACGGTCTTTATCAAATGGCACAGAGGCTTTATTCGGATCTGTTTCTGTGGTCAATGCTGTCAATGAAGCGAAACCAGCGATACCGATTTCACAAATCGTGGCTTCTGATCCACCAGCAATCATCACATCAGCATAGCCGTGTTTGATATTGCGGAATGCTTCGCCAATGGAATGCGTACCGGAAGCACAGGCAGAAACGGTTGTTGTGCAGATACCTTTGGCCCCGACACGCAATGCAATATTCCCTGCAACCATGTTGACGATCGACATGGGCACGAACATTGGTGATACGCGATTGGCACCTTTGTCATGCATGCGAATGACTTGATCTTGGATCGTTGGCAAGCCGCCGATCCCAGAACCGACCATCACACCAAAACGATCGGCATCGATCGATTCTGCATGTAAATCAGCCATATTCATGGCTTCTAAAGCTGCATAAATCCCGTAGATCGAAAAAAGATCCATTCGTTTGGTATCTTTTTTGACAAAATATTTTTCTAGCGGGAAATCTTTGACCTCTCCTGCCAAAGTGATCCCAGTCGCTTCTGCATCAAATTTGGTGATTGGCGCGATGCCGTTGGTTCCGTTTTGTAAACTTGCTAAAAAGGTTTCTGGATCATTTCCGATTGGAGATGTGACCCCATACCCTGTAATGACAACTCGATTCATATTCTTTTCCTCCTAGCCTTGCATTGCCATGCCACCGTCTACACTGAGGACTTGACCTGTGATATAGGGGCTTTTGGCTAAAAATACCGCTGTATTTGCAACATCATCCGTTGAGCCAAATCGTTGTAACGGAATCGCTGCGATCGATTGTTCTTTGACCTTGTCTGACAACACTGCTGTCATTTCTGTTTCAATGAAGCCAGGCGCGATGGCGTTGACCGTGATGCCTCTAGCAGCGCCTTCACGGGCGGCTGATTTCGTAAAGCCAATGACACCGGCTTTGCTAGCTGCATAATTGGCTTGGCCAATGTTGCCGGTCAAACCAACGACACTGGTCAAATTGATGATCCGGCCTTCCCGCAGCTTCATCATTTTTTTGATTGCATGTTGCGTCATATTGAACGTTCCGGTCAAATTGATTTTGATCACCGAATCAAAGTCTTCAGGCTTCATACGCAACAATAATTTATCATTGGTGATCCCCGCATTATTGACCAATATATGAATGGGTCCAATAGCCGCTTCGGCATCTGCCAGCATTTGCGCTGCTTGATCAAAGTCAGCAATATCTCCATTGATCGCGACACATTTGACGCCAAAATGGGTGATTTCTGCAATCAAATCTTGCGGAATCTCTTTGCGTCCATTCAACACGATATTGGCACCTTCTTTGGCAAAAGCTTTCGCAATCGTGAAGCCGATCCCGCGAGAACTGCCTGTAACAAAGACGTTTTTGTTATGTAGCTCCATATATTCCTCCTAATTGAACTTTGCTAGTGTGTCCGCCAGTGTTTGACTGTCTTCTACACGCATGGTTTGGATATCTTTATCGATTTTTTTCATAAATCCGCTCAAGACTTTGCCTGGACCGATTTCTACGATTTGCTCAATCCCTAAGGCTTTCAAGGTAGCAATACTTTCATAGAAACGAACAGGTGACTTGACTTGACGGGTCAGTAAGTCTTTGATTTCTTCGTAGGCCATTGGTTCTGCTGTCGTGTTGCTGATCACTGGTACTTGCGGCTGATCGAAACCGATCGTGGTCAATTCGCTGGCTAACTGCTCTGCCGCTGGTGCCAACAATGCTGTGTGGAATGGTCCACTGACATTCAATGGAATCATCCGTTTGCTGCCTGCCGCTTGCAATAACGCAACGGCATGATCAACTGCAGGTGCTTCTCCACCAATGACGATTTGTTGCGGTGTATTGTAATTGGCTGGTGAAACGATCCCAACACTTGATGCTTCTGCACAAATGGCTTCAATCGTTTCTGCGGGCGTGTTCATGACTGCCACCATTTTCCCAGTGCCAGCCGGCGCCGCTTCCGTCATGAATCTGCCACGCTTTTGTACCAACGCTACCGCATCAGCAAATGTCACTGAACGGCTTGCTACCAAAGCTGTATACTCGCCTAAACTAAGGCCAGCCATCGCCTCTGCGTGAATCCCTTGTTGCTGCAGCACACGCCAAAAACCGACACTAACGGTTAAAATCGCCGGTTGGGTATATTCTGTTTGATTTAAACGGTCATTTTCTTCAAAGCATAGCGCAGCCATGTCATAACCGAGGATATCACTGGCTTCATCAAAGGTTTGGCGTACGATCGCTTCTTGTTGATACAATTCCTGGCCCATCCCTATATACTGCGCGCCTTGTCCGCTAAATAGAAAAGCTGTTTTCATCTTGGACTCCTTTATCTTTACATCATTTGGATTGGAGAACATGGTTTGATCGCTGAGACTGATCAACGTGTTCTTACAACATGAAAAGGAAAGGCTAGGCTGTTTGCCTAGCCTTTGTTTTATGCTTGTTGTTTTTCTACATATTTAACTAAATCTTCAACTGTTTTGATACCATCTTCTGTTTCGATTTTCACATCGAACTCGTCTTCGATCTCGTTGATGATTTGGAATAAGTCTAAGCTATCTGCTTCTAAATCTTCTTGGATATTTGTGTTTAATTTGATTTCTTCTTTTTCTTTACCTAATTCTTCTGCTACGATTTCTTGAATTTTTTCGAATACCATGTGTTGTTTCCTCCAATGTGTGTTTTAATCTTATTTTTCGTTTTTTATATGTGAACAGGTTTATAAGGCTGCGAGCATGGTTCCCCATGTCAATCCGCCGCCAAATCCTGAGAACACCACGTGTTGTCCACTGCCCAATGTCAGTGTGCCTTTTTTGACTTCTTCATCCAGTAATATTGGGATCGAAGCCGCTGAAGTATTGCCATAATGCTGCATATTTTGTAAGAATTGTGCCCGAGGTTGTTTTAACTTACGCGCCACTTTATCCAATATACGGGCATTTGCTTGATGCAGCAGATAATAATCGACTTCTTCATTTTCAATGATTTCGGCAATCGATGAAACGACATCTCTTGTTGCAAAGTCAAAGATTTCTCGTCCTACCATTTGCATACAAGCGTGATACGCCGGTGCATTGGTTGAAAAAGGATTCTGATTGCTGCGAAAGCCAGAGGTCAAAGACATGCCTCTTGTGCCATCAGCTTTAAGGCTTTCTTTGATGATATGCTGCTTGGTGGATGCTTCTATAAAGACCCCTGCTGCACCATCACCGAATAATACGGCGGAAGAACGATCTTCCCAATCTAATACTTTTGATAACACTTCGCCGCCGATCACCAAACCTTTTTTCGATCCGGTCCTGATCAACTTCTCTGCCATTGACAAGGCATAGACAAATCCTGCACAGGCAGCACTGATATCAAAAGCAAAAGCGTTTGTTGCGCCGATCATCCCTTGCACTTGGCAGGCAACTGCCGGTGTATTGAAATCAGGTGTGATCGTGGCCACTAAAATAAAATCAAGTTCTTCAGGCTTTACATTCGCTTCATCCAGTAGTTTGACAGCTACTTTCCCACAAAGATCTGATGTATTCTCTCCAACAGATATGCGTCTTTCTTTGATGCCTGTTCTGGAATAGATCCATTCATCTGATGTATCCATCAAATGAGATAAGTCATCATTCGTGACGATCTTATCAGGTACGTAACTTGCAGTTGCGGTAATTTTTCCAAACATATTCATCAACTATTCTCACTTATACTCTTGTAAAAAGCTGTGCAGGTTTTTTAATGCTTTCAGTAAAGCTTTCTCTTCTTCAGCATCCATTTGACTCAGCACGCCTTTGACCATCTCTCGATGGAAATGCTGATGGACCCGAAAAAGCAGCTTTCCTTTTTTGGTCAGCGCCAACTTAACAACGCGCCGATCATCTTCGCTGCGGATGCGTTCTACATATTCTTTCTTTACCAAACGATTGATCGCGATGGTCAATGTCCCAACAGTGATTGATAGTTCTTTTGCAACTTCAGTCGTTGTCTTCTTTTTGTACATCCCGATTGCTTCGATGGTATGCATTTCAGTAATAGAAAGATCATTAAATTCTGATTTTTTCAATTCAGATTCTTCGATCACTAAAATATCATTAAAGACACTGACTAAATAGTCATTGACTGTTTCTAAATTGGGTTCCATAGTGTTCACCATCCGAATACTTTGATAATCAAATCATTTGATAGTCAAACTATATCGAAAGTCATTGAGAATTGCAAGAACATTTTTAAACTTTTGCTTTTTTTAAGGACATTTTTATTTTTCCACCCATTTTCTAAGAAATGATTTCCTTTGAGTTGACAAATCTTTTGACTTACGCTTGCCAACTTTCTTTGATGTCCAAAGTAATCCTCCATTCTCCATTGATTGCACAGCTTTTTGATTGAAAGCCTTGCTATCAAAGGGTTCTTCTGCTACGATTTGAGATGAAACGAGGGAACCACATGAATATACATATAGAAGAACTGAAGCGAAAAGCAAATGCTTTGCCTGAGACACCAGGAATTTATCTAATGAAAGATGCGCATGGAAGCATTGTCTATGTCGGCAAAGCCAAATCCTTGAAAGCAAGGGTCGTTTCTTATTTTCGAAAAAACCAACAACACACCAGTAAAACCATTCGGATGGTCCATAATATCACTGATTTTGATACCATTGGCGTTGATACCGAGCTCGATGCTTTGTTATTAGAATGTCAACTGATCCAAAAACTGCATCCCATGTATAATCGCCAAATGAATCATGCAGCTAATTATGCTTATCTTGATCTTAGTCATCATACATTTCAGCCACAAGCTGCAAGAACACCATATGCCGTTGGACCATTTAGACGTGTCAAGCAACTGCCGATGCTGGCAGAATTGCTTAGCGAAACGTATCAGCTCCAGTGTATCAACCCTGTGACCCGTATGCGGATCGAGGCACAGCTGCCTTTAGTCAAAGCCTTATCTGAATCGGATAAGTGGCATGAAATCAATCAGTTTTTTGTCGGAAAAGAGACAGGATTTTTTGATTTGTGTGAACAACGCCTCAGCTATTTGACAGATCACTTATTATTCGAAGAAGCACAAAAGCTGCATCAACGGTGCAAGGCGGCCCGCAGCTTTTATCAAGAAATCTGCAAGATCAATACTTTTTGGCATAGTCCAGAGTTGCTAGTCACCGCCCCGCTTTTATCAAAGGAGGGTTCTGACAAACAGTTGATCAAATGTTATCAAATCCAATTTGGACAAATCGTTCATAGCGAGATTTGTCGTGGGGTTGGCCGGTTTCAACCGATCAAGCGTTCGTTGGAACCGCGCCTGATGACCAATGCCGACCTTGATCCAGTTTGTATCTTGATTCATTTTCAAGATGATACCAAAATGCGAGAGGCTTTCAGACAGGAAAATAGCTAAAAAAAGGAACTAAAAGGGATCATCGATCTCTTTTAGTTCCTTTTGATATGATTGGATGATACTTGTATAGAAAGGGGATGCCTTTCTTATTGGATCAAATCATAGATTTCCATGGCTACAATATCAACATTGTCAAACTGATAAGGTTGATTTGTTTCTGCTTCCGTTAATTCAAACGTTTCAGTAGAATGATCATACGTAACGGTACATTTTTCAACGCCTTCTTTTTCAAAACGTCGTACTTGAACTTCACTGTCTTGCGCTTCGACCATCGCTTCTAAACGTTTGATGATAGCGACTAATTGCGAACTTTTCATTCGTAAGCCTCCTTTTTCTGTCCGTTATATTGTATCAAAACATCCTCTAACATGCATTGATTTTTGCGATTTTTTTTGAGATTTTACGATTTTTTTCCATCTTGCCACCAAAGTTTAATCAGGGCTTGGGTACCATCATTTTCAAAGCCTTTATCCGCCAACTGATCGTAGAGTGATTTGGCTAATCTCGTACTTGGCAAATCTAGATTCATTTTTGCTGCTTCATCTAAGGCAATCCCTAAATCTTTGATGAAATGTTTAACGAAAAAGCCCGGTGAATAGTCTTCTTTTAAAATTCTCGGACTGTAATTGATCATTGACCAATTATTTGCGCCGCCGCCAGACAAGGTTTGGATGACTTGCGGTAAATCAAGGCCTGCTGCTTGGGCGTAAACTAGCATTTCGGTCAATCCTGTCATGGTACCTGCGATCATGATTTGATTGGCCATCTTGGTATGCTGTCCTTTGCCTGGTCCACCTTGAAGTTGATAACTTTTCCCTACGATCTTAAACAAAGGGAGTACGCGTGCATAAGTAGCCTGATCTCCCCCGACCATGATGGTTAGTGTAGCATTTTGTGCCCCTAAATCTCCACCTGAAACAGGCGCATCAAGACTAGCGCCACCTTTACTTGCGGCTTCTTGGGCAATTTTTTCAGCTAAATCTGGGGTACTAGTCGTAAAGTCCACGAGCACCTTCCCCTTGATATTCGTTTGAAAGATCCCTGAGGACCCAAAATATACTTCTTCGACATCGCTAGGATAGCCGACCATCGTAAAAACAATCTCACTATGCGCCGCCACATCTGTTGGGGTATCATACCATGTTGCACCTTTCTCAATCAAGCTGTCTGTTTTGCTTTTGGTACGATTGTACACAGCGACCTGATGCCCAGCTGCGAGTAAGTGTCCTACCATTGATTGACCCATGACGCCTGTTCCGATAAAACCTAAATCCATGATCATTCCTCCAATTAAAAAAGTTCATGCTTTTAGTATACGCTAAAACCATGAACTTGAGAAAATATTCTGTTTTATTCCCCTGTGCGTCGGAATGATTTCAATCTAACTTTAAATTTTTCCAATGTTTGTTCTGTTTCTTTTGCTAATTCAGCTGTTTCATAATAGGCCACCATATCATGATAGAAAGAGAGCATGGTTTCACCAAACCGCAATGCGGAGATTTCATACATTTTACGGCGCAAGACCTCAGGATCTGAAGGAATCTGTTGTTGCGCATACGCGATAAAGGTTTTGGCAAAATCCTGATCTGTCTGATACGTGACACCTAAGGAAGGATCATCGATCAATGTGTTGAGGTAATCATTGCCTTCGACCACTAACGGCGTTCCAGCTGCCATCGCTTCTGTATAGGTCAGACCTTGTGTTTCAGAAGTTGATGCACTTACGAAGTAATCAGCTGCGTGATAATAAATGGCCACTTCATCATTTGGAACTTCGCCAACAAAATAAATATGTTCAGATAATTGCATGTCAATGACTTTTTCTTCGAGTTTCTCTTTATGGGGACCTTTGCCAACGATCACCAATTTAGCATTCGGAATCGCAGCAATGATTTCTGGCATCCCATCAATGATCGCTTGGATATTTTTCTCATAAGAGATGCGACTGAGGGATAAAAGCATGGGTTGGTCTTCATCGATCGAAAGCTGCTGTCGCAAGGCGTTTTTCATATCTTCTGTAATATCCGGCCGCCTAAATTTCTCTACTTCGATCCCCGTAGGAATGATCCGCATTGGAGAGACCACGCCATAGCCCCGTAATGTGTCGATCACCCGTTCGCTAGGGCAAACCACACCGGTACTATGGTTGGCGAACAAGCGGGACAAATACTTGACGTGGGCTGGACGCAAGACCTTCCCATTGGCAATATAATGCAGGTAATCTTCATACATCGTATGATACGTATGGATCACTGGGATCTGCATTTTTTTGCCGACCATCTTCCCTAACATGCCGGCACCAAATTCAGTATGGGTATGGATCAATTCCAGTTCCAACTCTTTGGCGATCAAATAGGCGTAAAGCATGCCGCGGACAACGATTCGCCGGTCCTTAAAGGAGACGAAGGGGACGCTTGGCATCCGAATGATGTCTTCTTCATCTAATGCTGCATTGGGATCGGTTGTCGTAAAGATGTAGACTTTATGGCCTTTGTTTTCTAACTCTTCTTTTAAAGTTTTGATTGATGTCGCGACACCACTAACTTGCGGAAAATAAGTGTCTGTGAAAAATCCGATTTTCAAAACGGTACCTCCAAACTCTGCATGATTGCTAATTCTTTGTCAATACTTCCTGATAGACTGATTGCAGCTCCTTGCCGATGGCATCAATACTTTTCTCTTGCGCCGTACGATAGCCGGCATCTGTTAGGTCAGGCAATTCATTGTTGAGGAGGGCCTTGATCTTGGCTGCAAATTCAAGGTTATTTCTTCCCATATAACTATTTTCACCATCTTTGAGCCAACCTTGATACACAGGGATGTCTCTTACCAAAATTTGCTGTTTGCTCGCCAGCGCTTCAAGTACGACGATGCCTTCTGTTTCCTCATATGAAGGAAAAAAGAATAAATCAGCCCCGGAATACGCACCTTCAATGATGTCTCCTTTAATATAACCTGGGAAGCGCACATTGCTTGGGTGATCCCCGTTGACAAGGTCCCGTATTTTTTTGGGGATCGTCATCATCGGCGTGTGACCAAACCAAATAAAGGTATACTCTGGCAATTGTTTGGCAATCTCCACAAAATCTAAAATTCCTTTGCGTTCAAAAAACAACCCTACTGAAATAATGACTTTTTGATCCGGATCAATCTTAAAATAATCGCGAAAGGCTTGTTCTTTTTCCACATTGGGTTGGTATTTTGCCAAATCGATGCCGTTTGAGATCGCTTTGATAGGGACAGTCAAGCCATATCCTGTTAATAATTCTTTAGAATAAGGGGTCGGAGTGATCAACTGATCGGCTCTGGCATATAAATTGATCAAATATTTTTTGTATAATGGCGATAACTGATTCGAACCAATAAATGAATTCCGAAAATCTTCTTCTGTTGAATGGGCGTGGTAAATGACTTTCTTCCCATGCCGTTTGGCTTTATTGACCATGTGCAAACTATTCACACCATAGGTATTGATATGCAAAATATCATAATCCTCTGCGTGTCGGTCTAATGTATAGTCGATGCCAACATCGGTCAATGCTCTTTGCTGGTGGGCTAAAGCTCTGCCAATTCCTGACTTCGCTAATAATTTTTCTCCTTCAAAATAAAGAAGTACTTTCAAACATAACTCCTCCTTGTGCTGCGGTTGTCTACATATAAGTATAGCATAGCCAATAGCAGACACACTCCTACCAAGGTCCTAGATACTGCGTGTTCCTATTCTCCATGATACTGGAATCACTAAAAATAGCAACGATTATAGGTATGATATGACAAAACTGTTCGTTGATTCACCAGGTGTCAACATATAAAAAAAGACAGTAAGCCAAAGCTTACTGCCTTAATATGTTTGCTTATTTGACATACTCTTCGATCAATGCCACAACGTCTTCCATTGTGTCACAATCTTCTAAAGCACGTTTTGCTAATTCTTGCATATCTGTGGTAGATAAGCGTTTCATCAAGCTACGTGTTTTTAGTACAGAGGTTGCACTCATTGAAAATTCATCTAAGCCCATACCTACAAGCAACGGTACAGCTGTTTGATCCCCAGCCATTTCGCCGCACATACCAGCCCATTTACCTTCAGCATGCGCTGCATCGATCACGTTTTTGATCAAACGTAAAATTGATGGGTTGTATGGTTGGTACAAGTAAGATACACGCTCATTCATTCGGTCGGCAGCCATTGTGTATTGGATCAAATCATTGGTACCAATACTGAAGAAGTCAACTTCTTTAGCAAATTTGTCTGCTAAAACAGCTGCAGCTGGAATTTCGATCATGATACCAACTTGGATATCATTAGAAACTTCAACACCTTCATCGATCAATTTTTGACGCTCTTCATCGTACATTTTTTTCGCAGTCCGGAATTCTTTCAATGTTGCCACCATTGGGAACATGATACGTAGATTTCCATGTGCAGATGCACGAAGCAAAGCACGTAATTGCGTACGGAACATATCGTCACCTAGTTCAGACAAGCTGATACGCAATGCGCGATAACCTAAGAATGGATTCATTTCATGAGGCAATTTAAGATAAGGAAGTTCTTTATCTCCACCGATGTCCATTGTGCGGACAACAACTGGTTTTCCAGCCATTCCTTCTAAAACTGCTTTATATGCTTTGTATTGGTCTTCTTCTGTTGGGAAATCAGGAGAATCCATGTACAAGAATTCAGTACGGTATAAACCGACTGCTTCTGCACCATTGTTATGCACACCTTCTAAATCTTTAGGTGTACCGATATTTGCAGCTAATTCAAAGTGCTTGCCATCAGCGGTCACTGTTTCAGCATCTTTCAATTTTTCCCATTCTGCTTTTTGTTCAGCGTAAGCTTCGCCTGCTTTGATAAATTCAGCTGATTGGTCTTCTGTTGGGTTCACGATCACATCGCCAACGATCCCATTTACAGCTATAATATCTCCTGCTTTCACTTTTGCGGTGATTTCCATCGTTCCAACGATCGCTGGAATTTCTAAAGACCGCGCCATGATTGCAGAGTGAGATGTACGTCCACCGATATCTGTAACAAAAGCTTTGACAAAGTTGCGGTCCAATTGCGCTGTATCACTTGGTGTCAAGTCATGGGCAATCACAACGACTTCTTCATCAATCATTGAAGGATTCGGCAAGGTTACATTCAGCAAATGCGCCAAGATACGTTTTGCAACATCTTTGATATCCGCAGCCCGTTCTTGCATGTAAGCATTGTCATCCATTGCTTCAAACATACCAATATACATGTCAGTCACTTCTTTCAATGCTGCTTCAGCATTGACTTTGTTGTCTGCCACGTTTTGTTTGATTTGACCGATCATTTCTGGATCTGAAAGAACCATTAAATGCGCGTCAAATACTTGTGCTTCTGCTTCGCCTAGTGTTTGCGCAGCTTTGTCACGGATTTGTTGCAATTCCGCTGTCGACTTAGCTAACGCTTCATCTAAACGTGTTTCCTCTGCTGCCGTATCTTCAACTGTTACTTTCGAAAAAGATAAATCAGGTTGTACTAACAGGTAGGCTTTCGCAACGGCAACGCCATCACTAGCAGCAATTCCTTTTAGCATCTCAACCATTATTCAGACAAACCTTCTTTTTTCATTGTTTCAACGATTGCAGCGATTGCATCTGCTTCGTCAGCACCTTCAGCAGTGATCGTTACGTCAGAACCTTGGCCAACGCCTAATGACATAACACCCATGATTGATTTAAGGTTTACTGATTTGCCTTTGTATTCTAAGTTGATATCAGAGTTGAATTTGCTTGCTGTTTGTACTAATAATGTAGCTGGACGTGCGTGGATACCTGTCTCAGCAACTACGTGAAAATCTTTCTTTTCCATATTGATCAATCTCCCTTATGAACCATTTTTTTGTGTGAAGGCATCTTTTTATTCGTGGCAAAAGCACGATTAAAAAATTACCCTTTCAACTGTTAAGATTACCATTTTTTTCTTAGTTAGACAACCGTTTTCTCTTAAATAAACGATTGAAATCTATCGCTTATTTATTTTCTGGCAGATATCGATAAATGATATTTCCATTCAGACCAGCTTCTCCAACGAATTTGACCCGATCTTCACATTGCAGCCAGACATCGCGAAAAGCCAAAAATTGCGGTTGCGTCACGAGCAGCTCTTTGATCTCCCCACTTCGTAATTGATTGATGCTGGTGTTGAAATCGATGTTTTCCATAAGTTATCGTTCACCTCTTTGCTTCTATTATATGCGATATATGACCACTTGAAAAGTTGCTTAAAAAAGTCAGCCGCTGTCTTAAAATGATCAAGTTTAAATGGTTGCAGTCTGACAAAAAGTCAGTATAATAGAAGTATGGTCAGTAAAGGTCAATGGTTACATTGATGAATGGCCCTCCCTCATACAATCAGCCAAAACATTGGCGGAGATTAAAGGGATGCAGGATAAACATCAGAAAGGTCGTGTATCTATGCTTTGTCAAAATTGTGGTAAAAATGAAGCGTCGATTCATTTGTATGCCAATGTCAATGGTCAAAGAAAACAATTAGATTATTGTCAAAGTTGTTATCAAAAATTAAAATCTCAATCAGGAAATGCTGCCGCCGCGATGGCGCAAGATCCATTTGGTTTTGGAAACTTAGATGATCTATTTCGTCAAATGTCACGCCAAATGCAGCAAGGAAACCCCTCCGACCAAACGCCTCCGACACAAACAGGCGGCAATGGATTTGTAGGCGGTCAGCCGCCACGTACCAACCAAGCAGCCAATGGGTTATTAGGCGAATATGGCATCAATATCACCCAAATGGCTCGTGACGGTGAAGTTGATCCCGTTGTCGGGCGCGACAATGAAATCAAACGGGTGATCGAAATCTTAAATCGCCGTACCAAAAACAATCCAGTCTTGATCGGTGAACCAGGTGTCGGTAAAACGGCTGTTGTTGAAGGATTGGCCCAAAAAATCGTTGACGGCGATGTGCCGCAAAAATTAATGGACAAAGAAGTCATCCGATTAGATGTGGCTTCCCTTGTTCAAGGCACCGGGATTCGCGGTCAGTTTGAAGAACGGATCCAAAAATTGATTGAAGAAATCAAACAAGCGGAAAACGTCATTCTATTTATCGATGAAGTCCATGAAATCGTCGGCGCAGGTGCTGCTGGTGATGGCAACATGGATGCCGGCAACATCTTGAAACCAGCACTTGCCCGCGGAGAACTGCAAATGGTTGGGGCAACTACTCTAAACGAATACCGCATCATTGAAAAAGATGCAGCATTAGAAAGACGTTTGCAACCGGTTCGTGTTGATGAACCAACAGTTGAAGAAACCATTCGAATCTTGCAAGGTCTGCAACCGCGATATGAAGATTATCATCATGTGCGGTATACCGATGAAGCGATCAAAGCTGCAGCAACTTTATCAAATCGCTATATCCAAGATCGTTTCTTACCAGATAAAGCGATCGACTTGTTGGATGAAACGGGTTCAAAGAAAAACTTAACGATCCAAATCGTCGATCCTAAAATGATCGATAAAAAACTGCAAGAAGCTGAAGCGCAAAAACAAGCTGCTTCTCAAGAAGAAGACTTCGAAAAAGCGGCCTATTATCGCGATCAGATCAATAAATTGCAAAAAATGAAAGAACGTCAGATCAGTGATGAGGAAACGCCTGTTATCACAGAAAAAGACATGGAACAAATCGTTGAAGAACGGACCAATATCCCTGTCGGTGATTTGAAAGAAAAAGAACAAACCCAATTGAAAAATTTAGCGGATGACCTGAAAGCCAAAGTTATTGGTCAGGAAGAAGCCATCGATAAAGTAGCCAAAGCCATTCGCCGCAATCGCGTCGGTCTAGGCAAACAAAATCGACCAATCGGTTCCTTCTTATTCGTGGGTCCAACGGGTGTCGGAAAAACGGAATTGGCCAAACAATTGGCCTATGAATTATTCGGTTCCGCAGATTCAATGATTCGGTTTGACATGTCAGAATATATGGAAAAACATAGCGTGGCAAAACTGATTGGTTCGCCTCCAGGCTACGTGGGCTATGAAGAAGCTGGTCAATTGACTGAAAAAGTGCGTCGTAATCCATATAGTTTGATTTTATTGGATGAAGTCGAAAAAGCCCATCCAGATGTATTGCATATGTTCTTGCAAATCCTCGATGATGGCCGATTGACTGACGCGCAAGGCAGAACCGTCAGCTTCAAGGATACGTTGATCATTATGACCAGCAATGCAGGTACAGGCAAAGTCGAAGCCAATGTTGGTTTTGGTGCCGCCAGAGAAGGCATCACCCGCTCCGTCTTGAATCAATTGAATAATTACTTTACACCTGAATTCTTGAACCGCTTCGACGGAATCGTCGAATTCCAATCATTGAGCAAAGAAAACTTGTTATCGATTGTTTCCTTGATGTTGGATGAAGTCAACCAAACGCTGCAACCGCAAAAAATTTCGATCGATGTCCCACAAGATGTCCAAGAAAAATTGGTCGACCTCGGCTATAGCGCAACTATGGGGGCCCGTCCTTTACGTCGGACGATCCAAGATCAAATCGAAGATGGCATCGCTGAGTATTATCTAGAACATCCAGACTTACGTACGCTGCAAGCAGCAATCGATGACGAAGACAAAATCATCGTGACCGCAAAAAGTACTGCGGAGGAACCTCAAGAAATCACAAGTGAAAATGAACAAGAATAACTTGACTATGCGTTCATAAGTCAATCCCTCGACGCCAGACAACTATGTTACCCAAAAAATTTGGATTTTCTGAGTTGTCTGGCTTTTCTTTTGAAAAAAAACGCCCTATAATGTTATTAATAAATACATAGAATGTGAGGTGAGTCTGGTGAAATTGATTAATGTGACCAACAGCCATTCTCGACTAGTAATGAATCAGTTAGAAAATACGGATGCGGAACTTGTAAAGGTTTACACTGCTGGTGATACAACGGTGATCTTTACTTCTGCCCCATACCACAATGAAATTTTGCTGATCAACAAAAAACGAAATATCCGTCCGACGGAAATCGACGAGATCAAAGATTATTTCCTGAAAAAATTACCTGAAGGCTCATATGACCCTGCCAGTATTTCAGTGATCCAGATGCCGGACGTAGTAGAGATTTCGATCCAAAAAAATTTAACCTCTTCTAGCAAATAAAAAAATATCTATAAAAGGTGACTGTTGCAGCCCTCTTTTATAGATATATTTTTTTGCCTTTAATCAACGTTTCTTACATCAAACTCTTCAGTTCAACATCCGGATACTTATCTGCGAACCAACGCATCGCAAATTGATTTTCAAATAAGAACAGTGGTTGGTCAAAACGGTCTTTGGCTAAGATATTCCGGCTTGAACTCATGCGTTCATCTAGGTCTTTCGGATCGATCCAGCGCGCAATTTTATTCCCCATCGGCGTCATGATGACTTCTGCATTGTACTCGTTCAACATTCTGTATTGGAATACTTCAAACTGCAATTGACCAACGGCACCAATGATATACTCATCACTCAAGTAAGTTTTGTATAACTGGATCGCGCCTTCTTGAACCAATTGATAGATTCCTTTATGGAATGATTTTTGTTTCATCACATTTTTGGCTGTGACTTTCATAAACAATTCTGGTGTAAAGGAAGGCAATTCTTCGTAGGCAACTTTTAATTTTCCTTCGTAGATCGTATCACCGATTTGGTAATTTCCCGTATCATATACACCGATAATATCCCCGGCAACGGCTTCTTCAATATTTTCGCGCGTATCCGCCATAAATTGCGTCACATTACTCAGTTTCATTTTCTTGCCTGTCCGTTCTAAAGTCACATCCATACCTCGCTCAAAGGTACCTGAGCAAATACGGACAAATGCGATCCGGTCACGGTGGGCTGGGTTCATATTGGCTTGAATCTTAAAGACAAAGCCGGACATTTCTGGTTCATAGGGACTGACTTCTGTATCCGCCAATGTTTTGTGCCCATAAGGAGCTGGTGCAAATTGTAAGAACGTTTCTAAGAATGTCTGCACACCAAAGTTTGTCAATGCTGAACCAAAGAAGACAGGTGTTTGTTCTCCTCGTGCAATTTTTTCGGTATCAAATGAATCGCCGGCTTCTTGCAGCAATTCTACTTCTTCTAAAACTTGCTGGAAAAGACCATCTTGACTAAATGGATGGTCAGCAGGCAAATGCCCTTCGTCATCCAAGGTTACCAACCGTTCGCCGCCATGGTTGTCCGGGCGGTAAAACTCAATCCGTTGATTGTGGATGTCATATAAACCTTCCAACCCTTTCCCCATACCGATCGGCCAGTTCATTGGAAAAGATTCAATCGCCAATAAATCTTCTAATTCTTCTAACAGCTCTAATGGTTCACGACCGTCACGATCTAACTTGTTGATGAAAGTAAAAATTGGAATACCGCGTTTTTTAACTACTTGAAATAGTTTTTTGGTTTGGGCTTCGATCCCTTTGGCACTATCGATCACCATGACTGCACTATCGACAGCCATCAATGTTCGATAAGTATCTTCTGAGAAATCCTCATGTCCAGGTGTATCCAAAATATTGACCCGTTTGTCTTGATAGTCAAATTGCATCACAGAACTAGTGACTGAGATACCACGTTGTTTTTCGATTTCCATCCAGTCAGATTTCGCAAAGTTGCCTGTCTTTTTCCCTTTGACAGTTCCTGCTTGACGAATGGCGCCACCAAACAAAAGCAGCTGCTCAGTGATGGTTGTTTTCCCGGCATCCGGGTGGGAGATGATCGCGAAGGTCCGACGACTATCAACTTGTTGTTTTAATTTTGGGTTATCCATTGTTTATGTAACTCCATTTCTTTATTTACGTATGAACAGAGGAACCCTCTGTAAGATTTCCGACCAAATCAGTATATCATGGAAATAGGCCAGAAAAAAGAAAAAAAGCAACAATACCCATTTCGTTCTTCTGTAAAGAAACGTCGAAATGGGTATCATCGCAATGCCGTCGATCAAAAAGCTGGCACCAATGTATCACTATGGTCTTTTTCTAGAAATTCTTTGACCTTGTCACTCGTCATTGCTTTTCGCAAGACCTTGATCTTCTCAGAATCTTGATTGTCTTCCCGAGCAACTAATGAAATGGCAAATCGATCATCGATGGTTTTTTCTAAAAATAGCGCATCCTCAGGTTTCAACCCGATTTTCGCGATATATGTGGGATAGTTATAAACCAAGGATACGTTAGGTTCTTCATAAGCTTCGGCTAGATTCAGCAAATCTACCGACAACCATTCAAAATTCTTCGGATTCTCTGTGATGTCTTTCAATGTGCCGTTAACACCAACACCGTCTTTGAGAGTGATCAATCCTTGTTCGGCCAAAATCGCCAATGCACGCCCTTCATTTGACACATCGTTTGGCAGTGCGACTTTCGTGCCTTCTGGGATATCGGCAATATCTGTGTACGCTTTTGAATAGAAGCCGACTTTCGCATTGTAGATTTTATCCAACGCCACCAAATGGGCGTCTTTTTCTTCATTAAATTTTTCCATATACGGTTGATGCTGCGCAAAATTGGCATCTACTTCATTATTATTCAGCAATTCGTTGTACTGAATGTTGTCATTGACTTGCACCAGCTCGATCGTCCAACCTTCTTCTACTGCTTCGCCAGCCACTTTGACCACATCGGTCATGGGGGTGGTTTGCGATGCCACTTTAATGACTTTATCATCACTGCTCTCATTATTCGTTGAGCCACAAGCAGCCAACAAACTTAATGCCAATACCCCTACACTTACTACCAAACCTTTTTTCATTTTATATGTCCTCCTATTTTCGTTTATCTAAATGTTTCGCTGTTGTATTCCCCGCCCATTGCAGGATAAAAACCATTACGATCATAAGTATGATCGCGAAATACATGACACCATACTCATAGCGTTGATAGCCGTAACGAATCGCAAAATCTCCAATCCCCCCGCCGCCAACGATCCCCATGACAGTAGAGTAAGAAACCATACTCACGATCGTCGTGGTCAAGGCCAAGACCAAGCCGCTCCTTGCCTCTAGTAACAAAAAAGACCGAATATATTGCCAGCGAGTGACTCCTAATGATTTGGCAAGCAAGGTCACATCTTCTGGAACATCTAAGAGCACTTGTTCCGTCAGACGCGCATAGACGCTGATAGCCACGATACTAAGGGGAAAGCTAGCTGGGATCGGCCCAAACGAACTGCCCAAGAGCATTCTTGTTAACGGAATCAAAGCGACCACAAACAGCAAGAATGGAAAGGAGCGGATGATCGTGACAATCAAATTTAACCCTTCATACGCCAGGGAAAACGCTTGTTTCCTAGTCAGATACATCAACACCCCTAAAGGCAAACCGAGTAAAATCGCTGCACTGATGGAAATCCCCATCATGATGCCCGTTTCGCCTAAAGCTTGCCATAGCTCTGGTAAGTAGTAACGAATACTTTCATTGATCGACATGCCGCAAACTCCTCTCTACCTGTTCCACATAAGAAAGTGCGGATGTGTTGATTGGTTGCGGCTGATGTACAAATTCAGCTGTAAAACGTCCCGACTCAAGTACATAGACTCGATGGCACAATTGTCGTACAACAGAAAGCTCATGACTGACAAAAACAACTGCTGGTTTAAAGGTCTGTTGCACCTTCTGTAAAAGCGCGATGATGTCTTGCTTGGTGTCTTCGTCTAAGGCACTTGTTGGTTCATCACAAAGCAAGATTTTCGGTTCTCTGACCAACGCTCTGGCAATAGCAACTCTTTGTTTCTCGCCCCCACTTAACGTAGCGGGATAATCTTGCGCTTTATCTGCCATTCCGACAAATGCTAAGAGTTCTTCCACAGGTCCACTGGAACGCCCCGCTAATTTTAGTGGTAAATAGACATTATCGAAAACCGACAAATTACTTAATAAATTATACTGTTGAAAAACCATACCTATCTCTCGTTGACACATCAGCCGCTGTTTTTGATTGAACTGATTGACCTTTTGTCCATCAATGATGATCTCACCTTGATCTGGTTGTTCGATCAAATTCAACAGGCGCAGCAAAGTCGATTTTCCTGACCCGCTTTTGCCTACCACACCCACGATTTCACCCGCAGCTACCGAGAAAGACAGCTGATCTAAAACCGGTTGGCTATATCTTTTTGCTATATCTTGAACGGTTAACATGGTGGCCTCCTTAGTGGAACAATAAATCGAGAAACTCAGCGTGTGTCATTTGATGAATATATTGATCCAATGGTTGCTTCAGCAAGATTTCTTTGACCGTATCATATTGAAACGGCGCCCCTACTAAAGCATCTTGCAAATGCTTGATCCCTTTCTGCCCAAAAAAATCGCCATTGATCCTTAGGTCAGTGATCATCCCTTTGGCAACAGAAAAATTGATTTCCACAATGCCTACACGCGCATAACGTTTTCGTTTCTGCCAATCAAAAGCAGGTGCTTCATCAAAGATCCATTTGGGATTTGCATAGCGCTCATGATAGATTGCCTCAATAGCTTGCTGATCCTCATCGGTCAGTTGCAGTTCTTGTGACTTGATTGCCTCAATTGATCCAACACCATATATGTGGCATAGCAAGGCATCCCGAAAGGCATAGGTATCTAACGCTTGATAGGTTGCTGATAAATAAGGCTTGATATTGGTGACACTTTTGCGGACAGATTTTGTCGCTTTTGACGCGATTTTTTCTTCAGCAACATGCAAGACTTGGGTCAATGCATCCAGATCAACATCGAACATCAGCGTTCCGTGGGCATACGTACGGTCTTTTTTGGTATACATTGCATTTCCTGAGAATTTTTTGCCATCGATATAAAGATCATTGCGGCCGTGAACCGTGACGCCTTCAGCTCCCATCGCAGCTAACCCTTTCATGATCGGTTGGGTCGCACTCTGATAGTCGCCAAATCTGCCGGCATCTTTTTTAGTCACAAAACTAAAACTCATATTGCCTAAATCATCATAGACTGCCCCGCCACCCGAAGTCCTGCGTGTCAAAACAATTGATTTTGACTGCAAGTAGGCTAAATCAATTTCTTGATAGGCATTTTGATTCCTACCGATTATAACACAAGGTTTTTGTATATATAACAGTAAACAAGGTTCTTGAATATCTACGTTATCCATCAAATATTCTTCAGTCGCCAAATTCATGCGAATATCATCACTAGGCATCCGAAAAAATTTCATATTATGTACCTCCATTCATTTCCATACGTTATATAGGGTTGCTTGATTAGAGAGTAAAAGCAACTCATTTGGTTGGAATTAAATCAAAAATGTTCTTTTATCTGTTTTTTGTCTGTACTATTTTATTCTTCTATCCTACATGTTCCACGTCTATAATGCAAGGGCATTCAATCAATTGATACAAAAAAAAACCAACACACGAGGCATTGGTTTCAAAAAATCATCTTCTAGGTTCATCTTCTTCAAAATCTTTACGGAAATAACGCCGTTCTTCTTCAGGTTCGATGTCGCGATCTTCAGGATCGTGGAACTTCACCCGAATCTTCAATACACGAGAACCTTCCATTTCTTCAGAGATCAACGTGACATTGTCCACTTCAAAAGAAAGCTTTTCTCCATCATCTGGAATCAACCCTAAGGCCGTGATCAAATAGCCAGCCATTGTATCGACATCACTCATATGCAAACTCATATGAAAGGCTTCGTTAAAATCATCGATCAACATCCGCCCTTGGATCACATATTCTTGATCAGAGATTTTTTCATATAACTCTTCGACTTCATCCGACTCATCATCGATCTCACCAACGATTTCTTCCAATAAGTCTTCTAAAGTAACCAATCCAACGACGCCGCCATATTCATCCAGCAAAATCGCCATTTGATTTTGGGTCTTCTTCAACTCATACAGCAAATCATCGATAAAGACCGTTTCAGGAACAAACAATGGTTCTTGCAGGATCTGTTGGATGTCCATTGATTCAAATCCATGCTTATACGCACATTTCAAAAGATTTTTGGTGTGCAATACGCCAACAACTTTATCTTTGTCCTCATTATATACAGGAATACGAGAATAGTTTTCTGCTAAAATTTCAGTCAAAATTTCTTCTACTGAATCATTGATGTCAACCATGAAAGCAGATGTACGTGGTACCATCACTTCACGGGCAACTTTCGTATCTAACGAGAAGATGCCTTGCAGCATTTCCAGTTCATCTTCTTCGAACACACCTTCTGTTTCCAACATGTACCGCATCTCATCACGGGTCATTTTGGTATCTTCATCGTCAAATTCCATTGGCGTGATCCGCGCCAGCAAGCTCGTCGATGCAGATAAAAGCCAAACGAAAGGTTTTGCGATCGTACCAATCACACGAATCACCCCAGAAGTAAATTGAGCCACTTCTTCTGATTTGTTCATTGCAATACGTTTTGGATACAATTCTCCAAACACGATCGACACGTAAGTCAATATCGCCAATACGATGATATTAGCCAAACTTCTGGCCGCTGATCCTCCACCTAAGTAAGGGGCTAATTTCGTTGACAAGTTATCAGCTAAGGATGCCCCAGATAAGATATTGACCAAAGTGATCCCAACTTGGATCGTTGACAAGAAATTCGTTGGATTCTCAATGATTTTCAATAATTTTTGTGATTTGACATTTCCTTCTTCCGCCTTTTGTTCGACACGGTTTTTGTTGACTGAAACAACCGCAATTTCAGAAGCCGCTAAAAAGGCATTGATTAATGTCAAAACAATCAACAATAAAATTTGCGCTAGAAGCGACTGACTCTCGGGGTCAGCATTCATAATAGCATTCTCTCCTTATTTTCCATTTTTTCTAAAAAAAATCGTGGGCTATGCCCACGATAAAATCCTATCACAAACTATTTTTCTTTGCAATAAAAAACATCAGTCATCCATTTTCAAATAAGCGTTCTTGATTCTTTTTACTTTTGTCATCTCGTACAAGTCGAACAATAAAAATGACGATGGTCCGACAAATCGCATAGAAAGGAACCCCTAAAAAGATCCCTAACAGTCCAGCCAGATTGCCGGCAACCAGTAAGACCAAAATAATCGTTAACGGATGGATCGCTAAAGATTTACCAATCACGTTAGGATAAATGATATTTCCGTCTAGTTGTTGCACGATCAACACCACCAAACAGCATAGCAACGCGCGAAACGGTTCATCAAAGATCGTGACAAGCACCGCTGGGATCAAGCCAAGATAAGGGCCAAGATAGGGAATCAGATTGGTGATCCCTGCGATCACACCAAAAAGAAACGCATAATTGACACCTAAGATCCAATAGCCGATAAAGGTAAATGTCCCAACAAAAATACATTCGATGGCTTGACCGCTAATATAATTCGACAGCGTCTTATTCAGATCATTCAACAGACCAACGATTTGCTCTCGCCTTTTTTCAGGAAAGACTGACTGAATATTTGGTACCAATTTCTCGCCATCTTTCAGCATATAGAACAAAATGAACGGCACTGTCACGATGATCATCGTGGCAGAAGCGATCGTTCCAACGATCGATCCTAAACTTGTCGATACACCGCTTAAAAACTGTTGAATGATCGAGCCATAAGAAAGATTCAAGTTTTCAAGTTGCTGTGCAATATCGATCTGTTGAAAAATCGGGTCATCAGCTAAAGAATAGATCCAACTTTCCATGTTGCGGGCAAAGCTAGGAATATTTTCAGCCAACTGTGAGATTTGATTGACCAGATTAGGGATAAAACTAAAGAACATCAAAACGATTGCGCCCAGCAAAAGAAAAAGCACACTGATCACGGCAAATACCCGTTTCATTTTGATTGTCTTCATCAGAAAGACAACGATTGGATTCAGTAAATAGTATAGAAACCCCGCAATCAAGACCGGGGCAAATAATGTAGAAAAGAACGTTCCTAATGGTGCAAACAAGAAATTGATTTTACTCAAAACGAAAACAAGTGTGACGATAACCAAAGACTCTAATGACCAAAAGAACAGTTTTGATTGTTTGATTTTATCGAACAAAAAATTCCCTCCTTTTTTCTATATTATAGAATACTTCTGCAAAAAAAGCTTGCGACTTAAGAAGGAAAAAGTTATTTTGGTATAAAAAATGCTATACTAATAAAAAAACAAGAAAAACGTGTTGAGGTGAAGGAACATGCATGTTGCACAAACAAAAGATACATTAAGCGGTATTTACCTAGATTCTTTGAAAATCAGAAATACAGTCTTTGTCAAAGAACAAGGCGTGCCGCTCTCATTAGAAGTCGATGAAAATGAAGCACTGGCGATCCATTTTGTTTTATATGATGATCAAAATCAAGCAGTTGCAACTTTACGTTTCTTGCCAATCAGTGATCAAATGATGAAATTACAACGCATGGCAGTGCCCAAAAGCCATCGTGGCCATGGGTATGGACGAATCTTGATCGAAGGCGCCGAAACATTTGCGCGAAACCACCGCGTCGAGAAAATCACACTAGGTGCGCAATTGACCGCGAAAGAGTTTTATCAAAAATTAGGCTATCAGCCTGAAGGTGATATTTTCTTAGATGCGGATATGCCCCATATCAAAATGACGAAAGTATTGGCTTAATCCAAAAAAATCCACGTCGGACTATCAATCGTCCAGCGTGGATTTTTTGGTTGCAACTGAACCTCAATTCGCCGCAACCATCTCTTTCAATGCTGCAAGCAAACCTGTGGCAACTTGAGCCGCGTACCCGTCCGAAGTGATCACCTGCAGATCGTGGTCGCTATTCAAATAACCCAATTCAATCAAAATCGCTGGAACATATTGTTCGCGGATCACAAAATAGTTGCCGAAACGTGACCCATTACTGACCAAGTCAACGTGAGAGACCAACTGATCAGCAATCGTCGTCGCGATCGTTTCATAGGAAGGATAATAATAATAGACAGTAAACCCTTGATTGCCATTTGGCACATTGTAATTGTCATAATGAATACTCAGAAACAAGTCTGGTTCAGCGTCTAAAGAGATCGCTGTGATATCGGCCAAAGCTAGATATTGATCCTCTTGCCGGGTATAGGACACTTGCACGCCGACATCACTTAGGGTTTGCCCAATCGTTAATACGGTCTGCAACGTTAGATCTTTTTCCATGATCGTGCCATCCGTAGACAAGGCACCGGAATCACTGCCGCCATGTCCAGCATCTAAGACGATTTTGAGATCTGATAAGGTTTTGGGGGCATCGTTGATCGTCACCTCAGAGATCTCACCATTGGCTTGCGGAATGTAGCCAGTCAACCCATCATCGGTTTTGATTTGGATCAAATCAGCCGTTTGAGACAAATACTCAACCCATGAACCCCGATGGACTTCCCCCACGACTGTGGTCATATCCGTTGTCTGATACAGTTGAACATAGTCACTTTCGCTTTCCACCGTTGCGTCATAAAGAGATGGATCGACATAAATCTGAACTTTCTTTATTTTTTGCTGTGTTCTCGTCGTTGTTTCTGTCAAAGAGGACGTAGTGGTTTCTGTTGCCTCTTCACTTTGTTCCCCTTCGGAGGCATGCCTCGTTTTGACTACCAGCAACACAGTCACTGCTATCACCAAAATCAACGCGGTAAATAGTTTTGCTTTTTTCATTCTCAACATCCTTAATCGATTGCTGTTCTTCAGATTACCAATGACAGCTTAAACCAAACTTAACCTGCTCTTTTCATTATGGACCAAAAAACAAGCAGTGACCAAAGATACCCTCTATTCTCAGAGGAACAAAAAAACTCCAACCATTTCGGTTGAAGTTTCGCGGTTAAATGAGTAAGTCTACTCATTCGCCTTATTTTTGAGACAATTGCTTGTAGCGATCATACCAAATGTCCACATACCCTGGTGAAAAGGGGCCTTTGCCATTATTGATCCAATCTACTAAAATCTTGACATTTTCTTTTAAAATAAAGTCAGTGTCTTGCGGATATTGCATGATTTTGCTGTGCAATTCATATTCATCCACATCTAGTAAACGTTTCTCGCCATCGGGAAATACTTTGATATCAAGGTCATAATCGATATACTTCAAAGCCTCTTCATCAAGTAAATACGGTGAAGCAAGATTACAATAATAGGAAACCCCCTTTTCTCTAATCATTGCGATTACATTAAACCAGTATTTTTTATGAAAATATACAATTGCTGGTTCACGGGTAACCCAGCGTCTTCCATCTGATTCTGTCACCAATGTATGATCATTGACGCCAATCACTGAAAATTCGCTGGTCTTTAAGACCATCGTATCCCGCCACGTTCGATGCAAATTGCCATCATGTTTGTAACTTTGAATGCTTACAAACTCTCCTTCTTTTGGAACTCGCATAGCAACCCTTCCCTCAGCAAGTGACCTTGCGTTTTGTTTGGGTGTTCATTACACCGACATCGGTATAATTATAGCAATAAAAGACTCCTTTGCCTAGAAATCTTTATCGAGTTTCTGATATTTCTTTAATTGGGCAACTAATTTTTGCTGCGGCTTTGGAAAAACATACGTATCAAAAGCCGTTTCCTTGACCCACTCTCCCGATGCGACCTCAAAAGATTGCCGCTTGACACCATAAAAAAGCAATATATGCCATTTTAAATGGGTGAACAAATGCGTGATCTCTCCAAAATGACGTTTTTGCCAAATGACTGGCCATTCAGGGAAAATATCCGGTGTCAGCTCTTCAGCAATCAAATCGAGCTGGCCGGGTTGTTCTGCTTTATCCCAGAGCGAAGCCAGATGCACGTACTCTTTTTTGGTGACTTCACGCAAGGGAAAATGCCACATCGATGCCAACAAGCCCGTTTCTGCACGCTGCGTCAGTAAAAATGTCCCGTCATCTTCAATTGCACCTGCGACAAAATAGACATCTTTTGCTTTGGCTTTCTTAGATTTCACTGGATAATCCGTTTGGTTATTTTCCGCAAAAGCCAGACAATAACGACGAATTGGGCATTCTCCGCATTTAGGCGACGTTGGGGTACAAATGCTTGAACCTAGATCCATAAATGCTTGATTAAACTCCCCAGGTTCACTTTCTGACATGATCTGCCGCATCTTTTGATCGAATATCGGCCGACTGCTGGCTTTGGCAATATCTGCATCAATACAAAACAAACGGCTAACAACCCGCATCACATTGCCATCAATGGCCGGTTCCGGTAAGCCGAAAGCAATACTGCCGATGGCACCCGCTGTATAAGGACCAATCCCCTTGAGAGATCGGATATCTTCAACTGTTGCAGGCATTTTCCCATCATATAAAGCCACGATCTGTTGGGCAGCTGCTTTTAAGTTGCGGGCCCGAGAATAATAGCCTAATCCCTCCCAGACTTTTAAAAGTTTTTGTTCTTCTGCCTGGGCCAAAGCATCGATTGTTGGGAACTCTTCCATGAAGCGATAAAAGTAGCCAATCACCGTATCGACTCTGGTTTGCTGCAGCATGATTTCTGAGATCCAGATAGCATAAGGATCATTGGTTGCCCGCCACGGCAAATTCCTTTTCTCTAAATGATACCAGTGTAAAAAGTCTTCTTGAAAGCCGCTGATTTTTTCTTGAGACCAATTGAATTCCTGTTTACTCATCCATGACTTCCTCATCTAAAAATTGTTGAATATCTTCAATAGAAAAACCTTTTTGATACAACGCTTGTTTGATTTTCATTTTGCGTTTCATCAAAGGCAAGCGCTGATGGCGTCGAAGCAGACGGGCGCCTTCTTTTTGTAAGGCACTATCTTCTTGTTCTTGGTCTTTTTCCATCGGCAGTTCATCGAGAATCATCTGAATCACTTGTTGCTGAAACCCTTTTTGCATCAAATGGAGTTTCAGTTTTTGGATCGTTTCCTTATGACTTTTGTTTTGGAAACGGCGCAATGCCTTTTCAGCAGTGTGATAGCCCACGTCAAATTGCAGCTCTTCGGTATATAGTGGCAAGACTTCTTGGATCACGGTTTCTTTCAAACCTTTCTTTTTTAACTGCTGTCCGACGACGATCGGCCCTTTATCGCTGATCCTGATTTGGGTCCGAACGTAACTTTCCCCATAGATTTTGTCATCGATCAAGTTTAAGTCTTTTAAACGATCGATCACTAGCTGTCGATCGTGGCTGTCAATTTCCTTATCCTTGAGATATATCCGTACATCCATTTCAGAACGCAATTGATAACTGATATAGTTCATTGCCTGTTGTAAGCCTAGATCGAACCCCGCACTTTTTTTGATTTCTTTGATTTCTTCTTTCGTGAGTTCTTTGCCTTTTAAAAGTCTGAAGCGAACAAGCAGATCTTCTGAGACCCTCAGTATTTCCCCTTCCGATGTTTCCACTTCATAAAAAGGACCTTTGCCTTTATTGATTCGAATAATTGTTATCATTTCTTCACCTCGCGAACGTACATTCTATTTTAACATAAGTTTGGAGATAATCCCGCTAAAAGAATTCAATTTTTGTGGTAGAATAGGTTGAATACATATCAAAGGAGTTCCCATGGCAAACATTCAAGTTGAACTAGGACAAAAACTACAGTTAACCATCAAGCGATTGGGTATAAATGGAGAGGGCATCGGCTATTATAAAAAGCTGATCGTATTTGTTCCCCGCGTGCTTCCTGGTGAGCAAGTGATCGCCGAGGTGACCAAAGCCTCCCCGCGTTTCGCTGAGGCCAAAATGACCAAAATCATCAAAAAAAGCCAAGACCGCATCCAACCTCCCTGCAAATTCTATGATCGCTGCGGGGGATGCCAATTACAGCATTTGGTTTATGACAAGCAGTTGGATTTTAAAAAAGATCTATTGAAACAAGCCTTAGAAAAATTCAAACCGCAAGGCTACCGTCAATTCGAGTTGCGTAATACCTTAGGGATGGACGAACCTTGGCATTATCGCAACAAAGCCCAATTCCAGTTACGCTACAACGCCCAAACGAAACGTGTGGAGGCGGGGCTATACGAAATGGAGTCCCATCGTCTGGTAGCGATCGATGACTGTCTGGTCCAAGAAAAAGATACGCAAATGGTCATCAATCGGGTCGTCCAATTACTGAACAAATACCAAATCCCCATTTACGACGAACGCAAAAACAGCGGCATCCTTCGGACATTGATGGTACGGGTGGGTGTCGCAACTGGCGAGATCCAACTGGTGTTTATCACCAATTCACCGAAATTGCCGCAAAAAAATGCGCTGATTCGGGAAATCAATCAACGCATACCTGAAGTTGTCTCGATCATGCAAAATGTCCAAAGCAAAAAAACGTCATTGATCATGGGGGATGACACGATCCATCTTTGGGGCAAAGAAGCAATTGAGGAACGCTTGAACGAATTAACCTTCGACTTATCAGCCAGAGCCTTTTTCCAATTGAATCCCCAGCAAACCAGCATTCTTTATCAAGAAGGGATCAAAGCCCTTGCTCTGAAAAAAGATGAAACCGTCGTTGATGCCTATTGTGGTGTCGGTACGATTGGCTTAAGTGTCGCCAAGCAAGCCAAAGAAGTTCGAGGAATGGACATCATTCCTCAAGCTATCGAGAATGCCAAAGAAAATGCCAAAAGAATTGGTGCAGCCAATACCCACTATGAGACAGGTACTGCTGAAGAATTGTTGCCAAAATGGTTTAAAGAAGGCTTCAAGCCAGACAGTATCATTGTTGACCCGCCACGGACAGGCTTGGATGACAAATTATTGCAGGCAATCATCCAACAGCCGCCTAAAAAAATGGTGTATATTTCCTGCAACGTTTCGACCTTAGCTCGAGATCTGGTAAAACTGGCCACTGTCTTTCGCGTCGATTATCTGCAATCCGTCGATATGTTTCCTCAAACTGCTCGATGCGAAGTCGTCGTTAAATTGACACGTCTTTGATCCAACAATAAAAGGCGAAGGGCGCCGAAACAGGCCCCTTCGCCTTTTGTGATGATTGAGATGATTGATAAGATGCATTATTCTTGCCCTAGTCGTTCTTGTTTCACTTTATGATCCACGACATGGCGTTTAGACAACTCTGATTGGATCTCTGGAAAGGGAATATCCAGTTCAGCCAATAAAACCAGCAAGTGATAAATCAAATCCGCACTTTCATAGATCGTCTCTTCATGGTCTTTTTTCAACCCGGCAATAATGACCTCTGCTGCTTCTTCGCCAACTTTCTTTAGGATCTTTTCAAGGCCTTTTTCAAACAGATAACTGGTGTAACTTTCGGCTTGCGGGTCTTTTTTTCGTTGCAGGATCAAGTCGGATAAATCATTTATGGATAAAAATTCCGCTTGCTTTTGATAAATAACCTTCGTAAAGCAACTCTCAGTCCCCAGATGACAAGCTGGCCCGTCTTTGATTACTTTAGCCACCAAAGCATCTTGGTCGCAGTCAGCAGTGAGTGCGACCAAATGTTGATAATTGCCGCTAGTTTCCCCTTTGCGCCACAATTCCTGTCGGCTGCGAGAATAAAATGTCAGCAATCCTTCATTCAATGTCAGCGTTAAACTCTCTTGATTCATATAAGCCAAGGTCAGCACCTGATTCGTATAAAAATCTTGTACGATTACTGGTACCAAACCTTGGGCATCAAATTTGATATCCATTGTCACGCCTCTCTTTCTTCATTTAGATACGCATTGGCAGATCTTTGGCCGCCAAATATTGTTTGAGTGGGCCAATCGCCACTTCCTGATAATGAAAAATCGATGCGGCTAATCCGGCATCGATGCCCGGCAATGCGAATAGTTCAAGAAAATCCTCCATCCTTCCTGCGCCGCCTGAGGCAATGATTGGCAGTGAGATACGTTCTGTTACACGCTGGAGCAAAGGCAGATCGAATCCACTTTTCACGCCGTCGGCATCCATACTATTGATGACCACTTCCCCTGCCCCATAAGCTTCACCTCTTTGCAACCACTCAAGCGCATCGATCCCCGTGTCTTTGCGACCGCCATGGGTAAAAACATGATAGGCATCCCCGATTTTTTTGACATCTACACTGAGCACGACACATTGACTGCCATAACGTTTCGCAGCTTCTTTGATCAAGAGAGGATTGTTGACAGCGCCGGAATTGACACTGACCTTATCTGCCCCACACTGTAAGACGCGTTCAAAATCTTGAACTTGATTGATACCACCGCCTACAGTTAATGGAATGAAGACTTCTGAAGCAGTGCGCTGTAAAATATCTGTGAACAATTTTCTGCCTTGCACTGAAGCCGTAATATCATAAAAGACCAATTCATCCGCACCTTGCTGGTTATAATAAGCAGCCAACGCTACTGGATCATGGACATCTTTCAAATCAGCAAAATTGACCCCTTTCACCACACGTCCGTCTTGAACATCTAGACAGGGTATGATTCGCTTGGTGATCATCGCAGTCCCTCCTTTGTGGGATTGCCGATACGACGAAGCACTTCCCTCAATGAAAGGGAACCATTATAAAGTGCCTTGCCGATAATCACCCCTTCAATACCAATTGCTGCCAGTGTATCGATATCTGCTACATGCGCAACACCGCCGGAAGCAGTGATCGCTAAACCAGGGATCTTCTGCAAGTCTTGATACAAGGGACCATTGATGCCCAAACCGGTGCCGTCTCTTTCGATTTCCGTATAGATGATGCGCTGGCATCCCCAGGACACGAGCTCTTGGCAAAAATCTCGGGCTGGGCGTTCTGTCCTTGTCTCCCACCCATCCACTGCGACCATTCCTTGTTTGGCATCCACGCCGATCACGATCTTCTCCTCGTAGTTGCGCAGTAACTCTTTGGTCAATTGCGGGTCTTTGGCCGCAATCGTACCTAGAATCACCTGACTGACACCACAGTCCAGATAAGATTCTACGGCAGCTTGTGTACGAATACCGCCGCCAACTTCAACCTGCAAAGGGGTTGCTGACACGATTTTTTTGATCGTATCAAACTGGGCTTGCTGTCCATTGCGTGCACCGTTCAAGTCAACCACATGTAAATGGGTTGCCCCTTGTTCACTAAAAGACTGTGCAAACACTATGGGGTCCGTACCAAAAATTTCTCTTTGCTGATAATCCCCTTGCGTCAGTCGTACCACGTGGTCATCCAGTAAATCAATCGCTGGGTATATAATCATCCTTTTTTCACCTCCGCAAAAGCCTTCAAAATCTTTAGGCCTGTATCTCCACTTTTTTCAGGATGAAACTGGGTACCATACACGTGACCCTGTTGGACGATGCCAGGAATCGATAGGCCATATTGACTGTCCGCTATCAGTGCTTCCTGACACTCAGTGGCATAGTAGCTGTGAACATAATAGACAAATGAATCTTGGCTGATATATTTCGTGATTGGCGATGATCGATGCTGTGCCAGCGTATTCCAGCCAATATGAGGAACTTTTAAATCGAGGTGCTGGGCTTGAAATTGACTTTTCAACGATGTGATTTTCCCTTTGATCAAACCTAAGCCTAGATGTGAACCAAACTCTTCGCTCTCTTCGAACAACAATTGCATCCCTAGACAAATCCCTAATAAGGGCGTGCCTTGTGCCACCTGGTTACGGATCACTGGGATCAATCCACTGCTGTCCAGCATCGATTTGGCGTCTCCAAAAGCACCGACACCAGGTAAGATCAACTGATCAGCGGCTTCTATTTCTGCCGCATCTTTAGAAATACAGGAAGCAATCCCTAAATGCTTGAGGGAACTCTGGATACTGAATACATTGCCTACACCATAGTCAACGATCGCCAACATGTGTGCCACCTCTTCTCTTTTTAATTATAATATCGTGCCTTTGGTCGATGGAATGGCATCGGGGGCTGTTTGATCAATCGCCACTGCTTGTGCTAACGCCCGACCAAACCCTTTGAAACACGCTTCAACGATATGATGGCTGTTTTTGCCGGCAATCTGATGCAAATGGATCGATGCCCCCAGTTCTCTAGCGAAGGCCACGAAAAATTCTTCCACAAGCTCGGTCGCAAAAGTGCCGATTTGTGGTGAAGGAATCGCTAAATCAACCACGGCTATCCCGCGACCGCTGATGTCGATGGCACAGACGACCAATGCTTCATCCATCGGCAAATGAAATGAACCGTAGCGGAAGATGCCTCTGCGCTCCCCTAATGCCTCGGAAAATCCTCTTGCAATCACGATTGCTGCATCTTCGACAGTATGATGGGCATCGACATGTACATCGCCATCAACCGTCAGATCTAAATCAAAACGACCATGGCGTACAAACAATTCCATCATATGATCAAAAAAACCAACATGCGTGTCAATACGTTGTTTGCCGCTTCCATCAATCTGAAGCAGCATATCGATCTTCGTTTCTGTTGTATTTCTGGTGATCCGTGCTTCTCTCATCGAACTGCCTCCTTCAAAATCTGCTGCACTGACTGGACAAAACGATCCATTTGCGCACTTGTACCAATCGTCACCCGCAAGTAGTGGTCAATCAGCGGATGATCGAACCATCGGACATAGATGCCGTCGGCTTTTAATTTTTCGAGAATCACTTTCGCACTGACTTGCGGATGGGCGATGAACACAAAATTGGCAGCACTATCTGTGACTTGAAAACCCATTGACGTCAACTTGTGTTTCGTCCATTCTCTCACTTGAATAACTTTTTCGATTTGCGTATGGAAGTACCGCTCATCCGCTAGTGCTGCTGCGCCGGCCGCAAGCGTCAGTGAATTGACATTATACGGATTGACGGCAAATTTCAACCGGTTCAAGTCAGCGATCAAGCTTGGATCCCCTACCGCATAACCCAAACGGGCACCGGCCAATTGCCGTGATTTAGAGAAGGTGCCAATGACCAATAAATTCGCATATTGCTTCGTATAAGCCACCATTGATTCTCCACCAAAATCAACATACGCTTCATCAATGATCACCAAACGTTCCAGATCTTCTTTCACCAATTCCTCCAAAGCTGACGCAGAGAGCGTCAATCCGGTTGGGGCATTCGGATTTGCGATGACGATGGTTTGAGTCAATGACCGATACAGATCTAAATCAAGGGTAAGATCTACATTCAGCGGCACAACACGTGCCTCGACTTGATACATATCGGCGAAAACTTGATAAAAACCATAGGTGATAGTGGGAAATGCAACCCCCTTTGCCATAAATGCTTGAAATGCCAGTGACAAGACTTCATCACTGCCATTGCCGATAAACACTTCATCGATTGTCACATCGAAACGTTCCGCCAACGGGAGACGAACTTGCAGACAATCTGCGTCAGAATATTTGGCCAATTGTTGCGCTGCTGCTTGAACAGCTGCTGCAACGCCCGGAGCTGGCGGATAAGGATTCTCATTGGTATTCAATTTGATGATCGTTGTTTGCTTTGGCTGCTCTCCTGGAACATAGGACACGAGATGCTGGTATTTAGGATTTAAAAAAGTCATGCGCCACGCTCCTTTCTGACAGCCATTGAACGCGCGTGCCCACTCAAGCCTTCTGCTTCTGCAAATTGGATTACAGATTCACAGACCGTTGCTGCGGCTTCAGGACTGTAATAGAGATAACTGCAGCGTTTCACGAAATCTTGTACAGAAAGACCAGAAGAAAAGCGGGCAGTTCCTTCTGTTGGCAATGTATGGTTTGGTCCTGCAAGATAATCACCTAAAACTTCAGGCGTATGATGACCCAAAAAGGTGCTACCAGCATTGCGGACATAGCCTAAAAGCGCAAAGGGATCAGCCACTGCCAATTCCAAATGTTCGGGTGCGATTTGATTGGCGATCGCCATGGCTTCTGGCAAATCACGGACGAGAATCAGTTTGCCATGATTGATCAAGGATTGTTCCGCGATCGTTTGGCGCGGCAAAGCAGCGACTTGTTCTTCGAGGGCATTTGCCACTTGATCAATCAATGCTGCTTCTGGCGTGACCAATATCGCTTGGGCTTGTATGTCATGTTCAGCTTGTGCCAGCAGATCAGCAGCAAGCCAACTAGGATCAGCTGTGTGATCGGCAACGATCAATACATCGCTCGGACCTGCAATCGTATCGATACCCACGATACCATTCACTAATTTTTTTGCCGTTGCCACATAAATATTCCCCGGGCCAACGATTTTATCCACTGGTCGAATCGTCTCCGTACCATAGGTGAGTGCGGCAATGGCTTGGGCACCGCCGATCGGGTAAATCTCAGTGATGCCAGCTAAATGAGCCGCAGCCAAGACGGCTGGCGTGATCTCCCCTTGCGCATTTGCCGGGGTCACCATCACGATTTCTTCCACCCCAGCAATCAAGGCCGGCAAGACAGTCATCAAGACAGTACTCGGATAAGCAGCCGTGCCGCCTGGAACATAGACACCCACACGTCTTAACGGAATGATCTGTTGCCCCATGACTTGACCAGGCTTCGATTGAATGAATCCTTGTTGCAGTTGTTGCTGATGAAACGTACTGATATTGACTTTGGCTTGCTTCAATACAGCTGCAAGCTCAGGTGCTATTTCGTTGATTGCGACCGCGATTTTTTCCGGCGGATACGCCAGATCGACCAATTGATGCCCGTCAAAACGCTTCGTGAAGTGCCGCAGTGCTTGGTCTCCCTCTCTTTGGACCGCTTCTAAAATCGCAGTCGTTTCCGCTACCACATTTTGCGTATCATGGCTTTGGCGCTGCAAAATCTCGGTGATTGTCTGCTGACTGCTATCAAACCGTTTGATCATAAGTTATCCCCCACCTTTTGAATAAAATCTTGGATCGCAGCTTCTTTGAATCGCCAAGACACTGGATTGACGATCAAACGGGCAGAAGATTCCAAAAATTCTTGCAATACCACAAGATGATTTTCTTTCAGCGTTGTGCCGGTCTCCACGATATCAACGATGACATCAGATAAATCTAACAAAGGTGCCAATTCGATTGATCCGTGAAGTTCGATCAACTCAATCGATTGTCTGATATCGTTATAGTAATGTCTGGTGATTTGCGGATATTTCGTTGCTACCCGCAATGGCCTAGTTGAGTCCGCCTGGAAGTCAGC
This sequence comes from Enterococcus sp. RIT-PI-f, assembly GCF_001297065.1. Taxonomy (GTDB): domain Bacteria; phylum Bacillota; class Bacilli; order Lactobacillales; family Enterococcaceae; genus Enterococcus_D. The sequence goes on from NZ_LHOX01000017.1 coordinate 208,338, forward strand.
TTTGCCAGCCACGACCATCTTGCATCTGCCGATCTTTAAATCTAGCACTTCCAAGACATCTGTTTCACCTTCCATCAAAACATCTAGACCTACCACACCAATATCTGCGGCTCCTCTATCAACGTATTGATCGACATCACTCGGTTTGACGAGAAAAAATCGAATCTTGTGGCGATCATCTTTAAAGATCAATTTGCGACTATCATCGAATAAACCAGCACTGACAAGACCTGCTTCTACCAGCAGCAGATAAATTGCCTTACCCATTCGGCCTTTCGGCAACGCAATATCCAAGTATTGATTAGTAACAGCTTCCTGTCGATGACTCTGACGATCGATCCCATTTAAATACATCCCAAACCCAATTGCCCCTTGTTGTGCACCATGAGCTTTGAGCAAGTGATCGTACCTTCCGCCAAACAAGACAGCATGAGGAATCCCCTCCAGAAATCCTTGAAATAATAATCCACTATAATAATCCGTATCGTTGACGAAAGAAAAGTCCAAGCGCAGATCGATCGTTGCAGCTGCAGGACAATGGGCTTGCAGCTGGTCGTATAATGCAATCAATTCAACCATGGCTTGACGGGCTTTTGGAAAAGGTGTCACCAAAGACTCGACTTCAGCAGCGACCTCTCGAAAAGAACCCGAAACAGTGGTCAAACGAGTCAACGCCAATGTCAGATCTTGACTTAGGCCAGCTTGTTTACAGACGGCGCGCATCGTGTGAGGGCTTTTGGTTTGTAGTGCCATCAATGCCCGTTTTTGTAAACCATATGGGGCAAATTGTGCCACTATGTCTTCAACCAAACCAATATGAGAGATATCCAATGCTCCCTTACCAGCCACTGCTAAACTCTCCATCGCCAATTGAATCACCTGTGCTTCACTTTCGGCATCGATCTTGCCGATCATTTCTAAACCGATTTGGTTGATGCGTTTATATTCACCGTCTTTGCGATCATGCCGATAGACATCTTCATTGTAGTAGACTTTCCGTGCTTCTCCGATCGGGGTATTTTTGACGATTGATAAGGTCACATCAGGGTTCAATGCCATCAGCCGGCCATTGTTACCAGTAAATGTGATCGGATCAGAATTCGTCAAAAAAGCTTTATTCTGCAAATACAAATCATATTCTTCAAAGCTGCTCAATCGAAAAAGATGGAAGTGTCGATGCTCATACAACTCCCTTAACTGAAGTGCAATGCGTTCTTCTGGACGTAAAATGTTCAATAAATCTTCCATCAAATGCTCCTTTCGATGCGCTGCCTTATGACAACTCGCAAAAATGTATTAAAAACATCTTAAATTTCTTTAAGTAAATAGTCAACATCAAATTTCAAATATCACATTTTGCATCAATTTTTGCCATTGTTTTCAAAAAAACCTTTGACACACGCGCATAGGCGCTGCATCAAAGGTTCAAATTTTTCTTTATTCTCTTTTATTGAAAAAACTATTTCGTGATCAACGCATCTAAGCTGGCAACAGCCAAGCTCATTTTGGCGATTTTATTCAACAAAGCAAATCGGTTGCGTCTAATTTGTTCATCTTCGACCATGACCATCGTTTGGTTAAAGAAATCCTCGATCAGCGGACGCAGACCAACCAATTTTTGATAATTTTCTTCCAACGTTTGTTGCGCAAACTGATTCTCAACAGCTGTTACTGCTTCATACAAATCACTTTCTGATTTGTTCTCAAACAACGTTACATCGATGTCTTCTTCATCTAGTTCTGCTTTCTTGGCCAAATTGATGACACGGGTCAAAGCTTCCATAGACGGTTTGAAATCTGTATCACCCAAGTGACTACGCAACAATTGGGCCGCTTCAAACAGCATACTGATATCCCCTTGTGGCGAACCTAAGACTGCTTCGATTACATCATGACGCGTATTCTGACTCATCAAGAATTGACGCAAGCGGCCTTTCAAGAATTCTGCTACTTGCTCTTGACCGACATCTAATTGAAGACCAAACATAGCTGATTCACTGTTGATTCGACCTTCGATTTGTTCTTGGATTTGAGCAAACGGGAAATACCAGCGCTTATCGGCTAAAATCCGAATGATGCCATAGCTTTGACGACGTAACGCATAAGGGTCATTCGATCCGCTTGGCACCATACCGACTGCAAAGAAGGATTGCAAACTATCTAGTTTGTCTGCGATCGCCAACACTGCCCCAATAGCTGATTCTGGTAAAGCACCGTCTGCTGAAATCGGCATGTAGTGCTCGCGAATCGCTTGTGCAACCGCTGGGGATTCACCTTGTAACAAGGCATACTTCTCTCCCATGATGCCTTGCAATTCAGGAAATTCACCAACCATATTGGTGACCAAATCAAATTTATAAATTTCAGCTGCACGTTGCAGATCAGTTAGTTCTTCTTCCGTCAATCCAACTGTTTCGCCAATGATTCGTGCGTCCACCGCTGTCCGTTGCATTTTTTCATAGACGCTGCCGATTTTTTCATGGAAGGTCACGTTCTTCAATTTTTCGACACATTGTTCGATCGTCAGCTTCTTGTCTTCGTTATAAAAGAATTCCGCATCTTCTAAACGCGCCGTCAGCACTTTTTGATTGCCCTTGATCACATTATCGATCATATCAGCATTCCCATTGCGGGCAGAAATAAAATGAGGCAATAATTCGCCATCAGCATTTCGCACATCAAAGTAACGTTGATGTTCTTTCATAGAGGTCACCAAGATTTCTTCTGGGATCGACAAGTATTTGTCTTCGAAATCACCTACAAAGGCGGTTGGGTATTCAACCAGATTATTGACTTCTTCCAATAAATCTTCATCCAGATCGATGCGCCAATCGTTGGCTTGGGCGATGGTTTCAATTTGATCAACAATCATTTGTTTCCGTTTTTCAGGGTCTGCGATCACAAATTGATCCGCTAATTTGGTTAGGTATTCATCGGCGTGATCAAAGCGGACTTGCGCACCTAAGAATCGATGGCCACGTGATTCTCTTCCAGTCTCGACATCCACGACGTCGAAAGGAATCACTTCGCTGTCATACAAAGCAACGATCCAATGAATCGGACGAATATAGGCGAAGTCATGGTTCGCCCATTGCATGGTCACAGGGAAAGTCAAACTGGTGATGACGTCTTTTAACCCTTTTAATACATCTTTGGTCGCCAGGCCTTTGGTTTCTTTTTTGACATAGACATATTCGATTCCTTTTATTTCCTTAAATGTGATATCTTCAGTGGTAAGTCCTTGTCCTCGCACAAAACCTTGTGCTGCTTTTGACCAGTTGTCGTTTTCATCTAAAGCGATTTTTTTAGCTGGTCCTTTGACTTCTTCTACCGTATCGGCTTGTTTATCAGGCAATCCTGTCACGTAAACTGCTAAACGCCGAGGTGTGGAGTAAGCTGTAAGCGAGGTATATGCCAATAAATGTTCCGCTAAGAAAGCGGCGGTTTTATCCGCTAATTGTTTCATACTTGGTGTGACGATATGTGCTGGTACTTCTTCTAATCCAATTTCTAATAATAGATTCGCCATCTTATTTATCCTCCTCGATCAATTTTTGGGCAATTGCAGGATCCAATAACGGATAGCCGAGATTTTTGCGTTCAGCGACAAATAATTTTGCGACTTGTCTAGCCATATTTCGGATCCGTGCCAGATAGCCAGCCCGTTCTGTGACCGACACCGCGCCTCTAGCATCTAACAAGTTGAAGGTATGGCTGCACTTCAAAATGTAATCATACGCTGGATGAACCAAACGGGCATCGATACAACGCGTCGCTTCTTTTTCAAAACGATCAAAATTTCCTAATAACAACGCTTGATCACTGATTTCAAAAGAATATTTCGAATGCTCAAACTCTGGTTGACGGAAGATCTCGCCATATTTTACACCGGCAGACCATTCTAGATCATAGACACTTTCTACTTCTTGGATATAAGAAGCCAAACGCTCCAAACCATATGTGATCTCAGATGTGACAGGTTTGCACGCCAAACCACCTACTTGTTGAAAATAGGTGAATTGTGTGATTTCCATCCCATCCAACCACACTTCCCAGCCTAAACCAGCACAACCCATGGAAGGATTCTCCCAGTTGTCTTCAACAAAGCGGATATCGTGTGCCAATGGATCGATGCCTAACAAACGTAGACTTTCCAAATATAGTTCTTGAATATTATCTGGTGAAGGTTTCATCACCACTTGAAATTGGTGATGTTGGTACAACCGATTTGGGTTTTCGCCATATCGGCCATCAGCAGGGCGACGAGAAGGCTCCACGTAAGCCGCATTCCAAGGTTCAGGTCCAATCGCTCTCAAAAAAGTATACGGACTCATGGTGCCGGCACCTTTTTCTGTATCATAAGCCTGCATCAGCATACAGCCGTTGTCTGACCAAAATTTTTGTAAAGTCAAAATCATCTCTTGTACTGTTTTACTCATTTTTATCTTCCTCTCTTTTTAAAGGGCATTGACAACTGGATAAAATTCCACGACTGAGCCCGGGATCAATTTCACTTCGACTAGGCTGTCTTCTGACAAATATTCAGCCAGATCATACATCATTTGATCCGGAACTGTTGTGAATTGATAGGTCACTTGATCAAGCTCTTTGATCATCACTTGCAAAGGAATACTTGCTAAGACCTTTAGTTGTTTTTGTTGAAACTCGCTTGCTGGAATCGTCATATCGAATAACATGCTGCGCCTCCTTCATTTTGATTGTTGAACCATATGCAAGGGAAATAGCTGCACAAAAAAGTCCCTATATCTATACTTTTCGCATAGATATAGGGACGATAAAATTCGCGGTTCCACCCTACTTCCGTTGACACGGCAGCTTCATTCGATTGTGCTCACGGACGCCTACGTAAACAAGGTTCCTGCTTGGCTCTCACTATTCCAAGTTCGCTGAATGGAAGGATCTCATTTCTCTTTTCCGATCAAGGCACTGATTCAATTACCCTTATCATAGTAGCTAATAGGGGTATTTGTCAATCAAAATATCGTTCTTATTGACGAGGACCTAAATCTGCTTGATCATGGAAGATGATTTCCTCGCCTGTCACGCCATCACTTTCAAATACAATAATCTCATTTTCTCCTTCTTTCAGGAATGGCGCTGGAATATACAAGCGCTTTTGCGGTCCTTTTTGCCAAAAGCGACCGATATTGTGCCCATTGACAGTCACAAATCCTTTTCCCCAATCTGGTAATTCGATGAAAGTATCCGCCGTCTCCTCGATATTCAATACAAAACGGGAAAAACTCGGCTGACCTGCTTCCCAGGTCCCAGAGAAATCGATCGCCGACAAATTGTCCATCGGCAGCGGATAAATCGTCCATTCGCTTTGGAAAGCACCGTTGACAATGACACCATCTTTGATTCCTTTGTATTGATGATTCATATGAACGGAGTAATTGACCCGCCCCATATTTTCAACTAATATCCCCAGCGCGTTATCCTCAGCAGTTAAATCCAATGTGTTGGTTTTGCCGAGATCGTGGTCATAGTCGATCCGAACAAGTTGATCGTTGATAAATGTATGGGCACGATCCATGCAGTTGATCAACCGATAATCTTCGATCTTTCTCGCTTTGCCAATCGCTGAACGATAATAGATATACCCAGTGGCTTGATTGACCTGTTCCATCGATAGCGGGTAATTGCTTTTGATCGGCTGGCTGATCGTATCAAGGGTAGCGAACAAGGACACACGGGCCTCTGCCCTTAACGCACCATACCCCTTGCACTTGATGATCGTACTCAACGGAAATGCTGGCAGTGTGACAGTGCGACCGATCACTTCACGGAATGCGTGATATTTGTCCGTTGGCTCGCCCCATTCCGTCAACAACGCATCATAATCATAGCTTGTGACATCTGGTGCCAGCTGTTGATAATAATTGGCCCCGTTCATAAATCCAAAATTAGTCCCGCCATGGAACATATAGATATTCACTGAACCTTGTGCTAAACAGTCTGTCAACTCTTTAACAGCATCTTCTGTTGAGGTGGTATGATGATGATCATCTCCCCATGCATCAAACCAGCCGATCCAAAACTCCATCACCATCAATGGTTTCTTCTCACCATGGAATGTCTTCAAGCGCTCGAAGTGCTCTTTGATCTTAGAACCGCAATTGATCGTTGCCAAAGCCACATCTTGGATACTGCCGTTTTCCAGCATATCATGCCAAGGACCATCAGATGTCACTAAAGGCGTGTCGACCCCAGCTGTCTGCATTGCTGCGGCCATCTTTCTTAGATAGTTTTTGTCATTGGCATAACCGCCATATTCGTTCTCCACTTGCATCATTAAGATTGGGCCGCCATGGGAGTATTGCAGATCATTGACTTGTGGAAAAAGATGGCTGAAATACCTTTCGATTTTCTCCATAAATGGCGGATAATCAAAGCGTAATTTCATGTTTGAATCCTGCAGCAGCCAATAAGGCAAGCCGCCAAATTCCCATTCTGCACAAATATAAGGCGCTGGGCGCAAAATCACGTAGAGACCGACTTCTTGGGCTGTTTGAATAAATCGACGCAAATCCAATCCGTCGTCAAAACAATATTGCCCTTCCTGCGGCTCATGCAGATTCCAGGGCACATAAGTTTCAACCGTGTTGCAGCCCATCAGACGTAATTTTTCTAAGCGGTCACGCCAATATTCCGGTACTACCCGGAAATAATGAATCGAGCCGGAAATGAACTTAAACGGTTTTTGATCGAGGTAAAATTCATCGGAAATTGAAAAAGTTGTCATAGGTGTCGCTCCTCTTTGATGATATACGTACTATACTGCGGCAATTGCTGTTTGTCTTCCAGGGTCATGCCAGATAGTAGATCGACTTTACCTGCAAAACGAGCCGGCAATGTTTGCGGTGCTGATTGAAAGTTGATCAAGAAATAATAATCATGGCTCTCACTTTGTCGCCGCGTGATTTCTAATGCTGTCTGTTCTGCTAAGATAGGCTCGATTCCTGCAGTTTCCTTCACATCGTTCATGATATGATCAAAGGAAGCTGTATCTAATCGCGTCCCAAAATAAAAAACAGTTCCCTTTCCATAGGCATGTTTCGTGACAGCCGGCATACCAGCATAAAAATTGCTCGTATAATGGGCCAATGCTTCCGCACCTTCCAGATGAATGATGTCACTGACTAGATAGCTGCTGCCTGATAAGTGATCATTGATTCGCACTTGATTGACTTGTTCTGGAGCCAATGCATCGATTTCTTCCACCCAAATACCAGCCAACTCCCGCAACGGACCAGGATACCCCCCTAGATGGACATTATCAGACTGATCGACGATCCCACTCATGTAAGTCGTGACCAAGGTACCGCCTTTTTCCACAAATGTCGTCAGTCTTTCGGAGACACCCGCTTTGACCATATATAAAACAGGTGCAACCACCAAGTCATAGCCTGTCAAATCATCCATTTCTGAAACCATATCTACTGGAATATTGCGGTCATAAAAATAGCGATAATAGTGATGGATCTGATCGACATACGTCAGGTCGATCGTTGGTCCACTTGTGTATTCTAATGCCCAATAATTATCCCAATCGAAAAGGAGTGCGGTTTTCCCATGGTTTTCCGTGCCCATGATTTCTGACAATTGGCTTAATTCTTTGCCTAAATCTGCTGTCTCTCGGAAGACACGGGTATTTTCATGTCCGACATGTTCAATCACCGCGCCATGAAATTTCTCACACGCGCCAATTGAACGACGCAATTGGAAAAATTGGATCGTATCTGCCCCATGCGCGATGGTTTGATAGCTTTGCGCCCGCATCTGGCCTGGTTTTTTCAGGGAATTATAGGGTTGCCAATTTTGCTGTGACGGTGTTTGCTCCATCAGCATAAAGGGTTGTTGCTTCAAACCTCGCATCAGATCATGGGTCATTGACACCAAACTCCACGGTGTATTGTATGCGGGGTAATTATCCCAAGAAACAATATCCATTTCTTTGGCCCATTTGAAGTAATCCAACCCTTTGAATGTACCCATCAAATTGGTAGTCACCGGTGTGCTGGGATCAAATTGTCGAATGGCCGCTCTTTCCATTTTAAAGTTTTCTAAAAGACTATCGGAACTAAAGCGTCGATAATCGATCGAAATCCCAGCAAAGGCTGTTTTGTCCTGTCCGATCCCTTCGGATAATGCATTCGGCAAGACGATTTCATCCCACTCATACACCGTATGGCCCCAAAAGGACATATTCCAGGCTTTATTCAACGCGTCGATTGTTTGGTATTTGTCTTTCAACCAGACACGAAAGGCTTTCTCGCAATTGTCACAGTAACAATCTCCTTGGTATTCATTGTTGATATGCCAACAAATCACATTGGGGTTGTCGCCATACCGTTCAGCCAATTTGCCGGCAAGGGCAGCAGCATATTTTTGATAAACCAAACTATTGGGACAAGCATTATGTCTTTGACCAAATTTATGATGCCGGCCTTGATAATCCGTACGGCCAACTTCTGGATAGGTCTTGAACATCCAGGCTGGCAACGCACCGGTTGCCGTAGCTAATACAATCTCTTTCTTTTCTTTGCTCAGTAGCGCCACGATTTGATCGAGTTCTGAAAAATCATACTGGTTTTCTGATGGTTGAATTTGCGCCCATGAGAACACATTGATCGTTGCACTATTGATATGTGCTTTCTCAAACATCGCCATGTCTTCTTGCCAAATATCTTGCGGCCACTGATTGGGGTTATAATCTCCACCAAATAAGATTCGGTTGAACATAGGTTTCATAATTACAATTGCCTCCTTTAAACTATTTACTTACTCCCATTGTAAGGCTTTACATTTTTGTGTAATATAATACTTATAACATCATTTTATTACTTTTCGAAACAAGGAGGCCTATATGCCGATTTACTTTTATCCTTCGAGTCACCACCTGCCCCTCAACATTGAGAGTATTGGCAATCATTGGAATCAAGATGCCGTGGGTAGACCCCAAGGTTATCCTTATTACCATTGGCTGCAAAGCAACCACGGTCAAGGAAAAATCCAGATTGGTGACCAATCGATCCTATTGGCTAAAGGTGCTGGGATCTTGCTATTTCCTTTCACCCCACATCACTATGCGCCAGTCTATCATCAATGGCAAACCTCTTTTGCGACCTTTTATGGTTCATTGGCGAGTGATTTACTGCAGCCTTATGGGCAAGAGGGCTATTTGATGATTGAAAACAAACGGCACTTATCCGCCGTTGATTGGATCGATACGTTGATTGCTGAAGATCAGCAAAGCGGGACCGACCCTTTGCGTTCTTCCAGCCGATGCTATCATTTCTTATTGACACTTTTACAAGAAAAGCAAGGAATCTTGACCGAGCAGCATCCCTTGTATCAGCAAATATTGGCACCTGTTATAAAAGAAATCGAAACAAACTATGATCAAAATCTGACGATCAGCCAATTGGCCGGCATGGTCTATGTCTCTCCTCAATATCTCTCGCGCTTATTCAATCGATTTTTGGGGCAATCTACCTCGCAGTACTTGTTGAATTACCGGATCAACCGAGCCAAAGAGTATTTGGTTGCGCAAAAGCATGTCCCGATCCAGCAAGTCGCCTTTGCAGCAGGATTTCAAGATGCCAGTCATTTTACCGCTTTGTTCAAAAAAAGAGTTGGCATCACTCCTATGAAGTTTCGCCAACTCTATCATTGATCTCTTGGTTTCAAAACATCTTGCCAAGTACCCATCTGATCGATAAATTTTTTGCTTTTTAAATGTATGCCAACATATTCATCATATAGTGCATCCAAGAAGGTGCGAATGGCTTGTTTTGTCGCTGCCTTTAATTGGATTGAGGCAATTTGCTCATAAGAGATTTGCGCAAAGAGTCTGGCAAAATGAATGGCTTTTGGCTCTGCGTGATATCGGTGATCATCTTGAGACCAATGCTGCTCACACAGCACCCCATTATATTTTGACGAATAATCAAAACGGCCTTCTGTCTTGCCGCAAACTGCACAATGCGTCCAATTTGGCGATACACCAAAACGCTGCAGCAATTGGATCTCAAATATATTGGTGATGATCTCTGGATCATTGCCTTGATCCAACAGGGTCAGCGCTTCATGTAAAAACTGATACAGATGTGGGTCATAGACCCGATCCTCAATAGCGACATCTGTCAAACTTAGTAAATAAGCGGCATAGCCAGCGATAAAAATATCTTCTTGAATGCCGCGAAATGGATGAATATCTTTGGCATTGTTCAAAAAGGACAAACCTTCATCGCGAATCGTTCCAATATAAACGGCTTCTGTGTATGAGATCAGCGCCGGTGCGAGTGGATTATTTTTACGATGGGCGCCTTTGACATAGAACATTTGTTTTCCAGCAGATTCCGTAAAGATCTTGACCAATTTGTCTTTTTCCTTATGGTCACGGGAAAACAAAAGAATGCCTTTGGTTTCAGCTACGTTCATTTTCGATTCCTCCTAAAAAAAACTGACACAGCGTCTGACTGGTCAGTTTTTTCATCGTGCAGGTCACATTTACTTGCCCTTGACGAGGGACTCAATATTCATCTTGACGATAGCCATAATCGGTCAAGAAAGTTTGCTTGTCTCGCCAGTCTTTTTGGACTTTGACCCATAATTCCAGATAGACCTTATCATCTAATAAATGTTCAATGTCTAGACGTGCCTTCGTGCCGATCTGTTTCAGCATTTTGCCGCCTTTACCAATAATGATCCCTTTTTGACTATCTCGTTCTACCACGATCGTCGCTTGGATATGCACTTTATCATTGTGGTCGCGTTTCATGGAATCGACCACCACAGCCACAGAGTGCGGTACTTCATCTCTGGTCAACAGAAGGACTTTTTCACGTACCAATTCAGAAACGATAAAATATTCCGGGTGATCAGTGATTTGATCATCTGGGAAATATTGCGGTCCTTCAGGCATGCTATCTGTCAGCAATTCCATCAATTTCTCGAAATTATTGCCTTCAGTTGCTGAGATTGGCACAACTTCAGTAAAGTTCATTTGTGCTGTATAGTCTTCGATGATCGCTAACAATTGATCCGGATGGACTTTGTCAATTTTGTTGATCACTAGAAAGACCGGCGTATTGCTTTGACGCAGCCGTTCGATAATAAAGTCATCCCCTTTGCCGCGTTTTTGATCGGCGCTGATCATAAACAAAGTGACATCCACTTCTCTAAGGGCACTATAGGCTGTTTCGACCATAAAGTCTCCTAGACGATGTTTCGGTTTATGGATCCCTGGTGTATCAATGAAGATCAATTGGGCATCTTCTGTGGTGTAGACCCCTTGGATCTTATTTCTTGTGGTTTGTGCTTTGTCACTCATGATCGCGATTTTTTGTCCGACCACGCGATTCAATAATGTTGATTTACCAACATTTGGGCGACCAACGATCGCGATAAAGCCTGATTTGTGAGTTGTCATTTGTGTTCCCCTTTATATGTTTTATAACCAATTGGTGACTAAAGTGAAGAATTTAGGTATGAAAATGATCGCGGCAACCACTAATGCGAAAATAGCGGTCATCAAGACTGCGCCAGCAGCCATATCTTTGATTTTTTTGCCAATAGGATGAAAATGGAAATCAGTGAACATATCCACCACATTTTCGAAAACCGTATTGATGATCTCAACGATCCAAACCAAAAAAACGGCCAGTAACAGCCAGAGCCACTCCATTTGATCTAAACGGAACACAAAGCCCGCAATGATCGCAATGACACCGAGCAAGACATGCTTGCGCATATTGCGTTCTTCTTGGAAAACCGTTTTGATGCCGGTTGCCGCAAATTCAAATGAAGCGATGAATTGTTTGTTCTTCTCCACGTTCTTATCTTTTGAGTCCATAGGCATCCAATATTTCCTTTTGCAGACCGAACATTTCCTTTTCATCTTCTGGTGTCATATGGTCATAGCCGTTGATATGCAAGAAACCATGTAAAGCCAAAAAGCCTAATTCGCGGTCATAACTATGCCCATATTCTTCTGCTTGTTCTTGGGCCCGCTCGATAGAGATCATGATATCCCCTAAATCTCGAGGCATATCCGCCATTTCTTCATCAAAGATGATCGGTAATTCATCCGTTTCTTCTTCAATAGCAAAACTGATGACATCAGTTGGCATGTCTTTGTCACGGTATTCTCGATTGATCACTTGAATGGCGGCATTGTCCATAAAGGTGACCGACATCTCAGTATCTTCCGGTAGTTGAAGATACCCAGCAGCGAATTGCAGCAATGCATCGATTTCTTGTGTTTTGTTCTCTCCTACTGAATTGGTTTCATCTAAAAAGGTAATCTCCATTAGCGCTCTCTTCTTTCTTGTTCTTCTTTCATCTTCTCTGCTTCTGACTTCATTTTAGGATATTTGATCCGAGAATGGAAGGTACTGCATAGTCCATTGACCAATGATTTTTCGATGATGCGAATCTCTCTCAAAGTCAAACCACTTTCGTCTAATTGACCATCTAAAATCCGGTCGTTGATCAAATTCGCAACAAATTCTTGGATCTTTTGATTGGTGGGATTGTCCATTGCCCGGACTGCTGCTTCGCAACTATCGGCAATGCTGACGACACCAGCTTCTCTCGTTTGAGGTTTTGGTCCTGGATAACGGAAATCCGCTTCTGTTATATCAGGATTGCGCTCTTTGGCTTTGACATAAAAATAGCGCATCAATGTTGTACCATGATGTTGGCGACAAATATCAATGACCATTCGAGGCATTTTGGCTTCTTCCAAAATCACTGCCCCATCGATCACATGACCAAAAATGATTTGTTTGCTATCTTCCGGCAACAAAAAGTTGTGGGGATTTTCAGCGCCCGCAGGCAGGTTTTCAACGAAAAAGTTGGCATGTTTGACTTTGCCGATATCATGGTAGTAACAAGCAACCCTTGTCAGTAAACTTTGTCCGCCAATCTCTGCGACGGCGTTGGCACTTAGGTTGGCGACCATCATACTGTGATGATAGGTACCTGGCGCTTCTTCCAGCAACTGCTTGAGTAAAGGATGGTTCGGATTGCTTAACTCGTTCAACACGATCATACTCTCATCAGAAACCAGCAATTCAATGTACGGATGCAAGCCCATCGTTAGTAAGTAACTCAATAATGACCCAGCAAGTGCACAAAAAATCGTCGTCCATGTATTGCCGCGAGCGAAATCCATTCCTTGGAAAATCACGAGCATCGTGCTTAGTAAGAATGGAAAGACGATGACCCACATAATGGCCGTCTTCCCTTGACTCGCGATCCGTGCGCGTTTGACCATCGTTCCCATCAAGCCAGAAAACAGATACGTGACCAATACAGTGGTCAGCAAGTTGGTACCGCTGGAATCAAAATAGATAAACAGCGCTGCGATCACTTGAAAAGCTGCCGACAAAATCCCTAATCGCCGACTGGAAAATATACTTAAAATCAGCGGCGTAAATGCTGCTGGGAAGAACAAGGGAATAAACGTTACTAGTTCTGATTGGAACAGTTGGAAAAATTTCATCAGCAAGATACTAAAGACCATCGAAATCACATAAAATGTGACAGCATTCAAACGTTTTTCATTGTCTTTGGTTTGCCGTGTATAGTAGAAGACCATCAGCATTTGCAAGACCATCGCCAACAGCAATGCAATCAGCGGAAAAACTGAAAATGTTTGGTTGGTCATTCCGAGTAACTGTAATTTTTCTAAGGCATTGGCATCGATCTGAGAGCCTTCACGGACGATGATCTCTCCTTGATAGATCATCACCGGCTGCACAGCATCCATTGCCGTTTGTCGTGCTTCTTCTGTCCGTTTTTCATTGGGGAAGTCATTGACAACGATCCCCTGGTTGACGATAAAACGCAACACACTGCCCATATCTGATGTCACGTCTAGAAATTGCACTTTATCTACGGCTTCAGAGCGAAAAGAACTTAACTCAGATTGGCGGATTTGCTTAGCCATCTGCTCATCCACCAGTTGCAGAGCATACGTCTTCACGGTATCCAGTTCATCATCATTCAATGAAAACAGGGTCGTCAAAAAGTTGGTGGTCAATGCTTGATAAAAATCAAGTTCATCGTCGCTCAGTTTTTCAAACTCTTTCTTAAGCGCAGCGATATACTCCCCCGTATCAGGTTTGGGTACGTTGGTATCTTCATCTGCTTCGGCGACTTCCTTGTCATAAGCTGCTTTGATTTCGCTGTTGACTGTTGCCACCAATTCAAAAAGATACGCCACGCGGTCATGCTGCGTTTGGGCCAACCCATCTTGATAGGTGTATTCAGGCGACACTGCTTCTGCCGCTAGCGTGCGTTTTTGCTCCGTAGCTGTGGTATTTTCAATCGTTTTATTGGCACGAATGTTTTCTTCAGCCACTTGGCCTTCGCTGTAATCGACGTTATTTTGCTGGACACTGCTGTACATTATCCCCACGGAAAACACAAAAAAGAATAATAACAGCACGGGCAAATAAAACTTCCCGAGGCGTTCGCGAAATTTCTTTAATGGTTGAATGATCATATTATCCCTCCCAAAAGACGATTTTTAGCGTTTGTCTTTAAGATCTGCTTCATCATAAGCTTTGATGATGTCAGCTACAACTGGGTGTCTGACGACATCCGCAGCATCAAAATGGGCAAAAGCAATTTTCGGTATCGCTTTTAGCGTTTTTTCAGCATGGATCAATCCGCTGAGTGTGCCTTTAGGCAAATCGATCTGGCTGGTATCGCCATTGACGATCATTTTTGAGTTAAAGCCCAGACGCGTCAAAAACATCTTCATTTGTGCGATGGTCGTATTTTGTGCTTCGTCGAGAATCACAAAGGCATCTTCTAATGTCCGCCCACGCATATAAGCTAACGGTGCGATCTCAATGACGCCTCTTTCCATCAAACGATTGGTATGATCCATCCCAAATATTTGGTATAGGGCATCGTAAACTGGTCGTAAATACGGATCGACTTTTTCCTTTAGGTCACCGGGCAGAAAACCGAGATTTTCACCGGCTTCAACTGCAGGTCGAGTCAGAATGATTTTTTGGACTTGCCCTTTTTTCAATGCAGCGATCGCCATGACGACTGCCAAAAAGGTTTTGCCTGTTCCAGCAGGTCCGATCCCGAATACCACATCATGTTTGTTGACGGCATCGATATATTTCTTTTGACCAGCATTTTTGACACGAATCGGTTTCCCCGTACGGTCTTTCACCAACTCTTCTTCATACATATCTTTAAAATATTCTAAGCTGCCTTTGTTGACCATATTCAAAGCCGTAATGACATCTGGCGTACTGATATTGATCCCGCGTTTGATCAGCTCTTGCAACGCGTGAATCACAGCTTCCGCTTGGTGGGCAGCCTGTTCTTCACCAACGATTTGGATCAATTCACCTCTCGTGTGGATCAAGGTACCGGTGGAATCTTCAATGACTTTGATGTGTTTATCATGGGCACCTAGCAATAAACGAACATCATCATTCTCGTTTAATTTGATATCGATTGTTATTGTTTTGTCAGTCAAATAGTCTACAGCTCCTTTTTAGGCATTCTCACTTATCATACCATATCTTAGTAAAAAGCAAAATTACTTCTGCTGTATGAAGGCGTTTCACGAACGCTTTATCTTTTTTTTAAGAATTGGCGTCCCTCTATTTCAGGCACAAAAAAGCCGCAAGCATGAACACATACTTGCGGCGTGATCTCACATTTGATCTAATAATTCTTTGACGATCGCATTGACTTGACTGCCATCAGCTTTGCCTTTGACTTGAGGCATGACAGCACCCATGACTTTACCAAATTCTTTGGCAGAAGTCGCGCCCGTTTTTTCGATCGCGCCAGCTACGATTTGACGAATTTCAGCTTCATCCAACTGGGCTGGCAAATATTTTTCAACAATTGTAATTTCAACTTTGACTTTTTCAGCAAGATCATCACGGTCTGCTTTTTCGAATTCATGCAAAGAATCGCGACGCTGTTTCATTTCCCGCGCCAAAACTGTCAATTCTTCTTCATCATCCAGTGCTGCACCTTTTTTGATCTGCTCATTTTGAATCGATGCTTTCAACATGCGAATCACCTGCAACGTGTCTTTGTCTTTGGCTTTCATCGCTGTCTTCATGTCATCATTCAGTGTACTTAGTAGTGTCACACTACCAGCTCCAATTCTCAAAACAGTAGAAAATTAGAATTTTTTGCGTTTTCTAGCTGCTTCAGATTTTTTCTTACGCTTTACGCTAGGTTTTTCGTAAAATTCACGTTTACGAGATTCCTGTAAAGTACCCGCTTTTGACACGGAACGTTTGAAGCGACGAAGAGCATCGTCAAGTGATTCGTTTTTGCGAACGACTGTTTTTGACATGTAAATTCCCTCCCTCCGAGCTTAAAAAGTAACCGTAGTTGTTATTGAAATTAAATCCCAAAAAACACGACTGTCCTTTAAAAATTATAGCTAACCCCTGAAAAAGTGTCAAGGCATTCTGACAAAAAAAACGTACTTGTCGCAAATATTGTTCAGGTTTTCATTGGCAGTCTTCACAACGGCCTAATATTTCAAAGCGATGGCTTTCAATTGTACATCCTGGTATTTGTTGTTGAAAAAAGTCCATCGGGCAAATATTCAATTCTTTGGTTTTGCCGCAAACGGTACAAATAAAGTGATGATGGTGATGATCATCTAGTTCTGCACAACAATTATATCGAAATTTCATCTCGCCATTTAGTTCGGTTTCTTCTAAAATGCCAATTTCCGAAAAGTCATGAAGATTCCGATAAATCGTGTCATAGCTCAGACCAGGATACTCCTGAGACATAAATTCATGGATCTCTTTTGCCGGCAGATAGCGGTTGCGTTTGACAAGATAGGTGATGATCGCCTCACGCTTCTTCGTATACTTAAAGCCATTTTCCTTCAACATCGTCATAGCATGTTCAATCATTGGTTTATTTTCCATAGCAACCTCCAGTTAAATCAAAATCATTCCGATTTTTATTGGTCTTATGTATGGTATAATGAAATCATCAAAAAAGCAAGAAAGGAATGTCTCTATGACCTCAAATGACCAAACAGTTCAACCTGCATCCGAAAAAGCGACTGAACAGACGCCAGTCGTCACGATTTTTGTGCTCTCTGATTCTGCTGGCGAAACCGCATCTAAACTGGCGCAAGCGACCATGGCGCAGTATCCAAATGTCGAATTCAATCTATTTCGCCGCACGTTTATCCACACCAAAGAATTATTGATCAAAGCGTTGTCTGATGCAAAAAAACACAATGCCATCATCCTACACACCTTGATCAATGATGATTTGGTCGACTTGACCAATCATTTTTGCGAAGAAGCCAATCTCTATCATTTTGATGTGTTGACGCCACCAGTATCTGAAGTAGAACGCCGCACAGGTATCGCCCCCTCAAGGGAACCTGGTGCGTTGCATCATCTCAATGAGAATTATTTCAAACGGATCAAAGCCATGGAATTCGCTGTCATGTATGATGACGGCAAAGACCCGCGCGGTTTTCTGGAAGCCGATGTTGTCCTGCTAGGGGTTTCACGAACCTCAAAAACCCCGTTGAGTTTATTCTTGGCCAACAAGAATTTGAAAGTGGCGAATCTGCCGTTGGTTCCCCAAGCCCATATTCCCAAACAATTATGGGAGATTGATCCACAGAAGATCGTTGGCTTGACCAATGACCCCAATGTTTTGAACAGCATACGTAAAGAGCGCATGCGCTCTTATGGACTTAATCCAGATTCGGCCTATTCAGATATTGAAAAAATCAGAGCAGAATTAGCCTTTGCTGCTGATTTATATGAAAAACTAGGTTGTGTGGTGATCAATGTGGCTTCTTTGTCCATCGAGGAAACAGCCTCAATGATTCTCAATGCATTAAATCTAGAAGATCACAGCTATTACAGTTCAGATACCAAAGATTAACCATCTGCCGCAAAAAAAAAACCAATCGATCGTTTAGAAGAAGTCTTAGGCTTCCTCAAGAAGATCGATTGGTTTTTTTTGACTCATTTTCAAAATACTTGGACGCCTTCACGTTCGATTTGCAGCAGTTCGATCGATGCTTCAGGTTCTAGGGCGCGAAGCAACCGCAGGATCCGTTCTGAATGGTCTTCTGGTACGATGGCCAGCACAGTGGGACCAGCGCCGCTCAAGAAACAACCATAGCCGCCTTCTTCTTCACAAATTTGGCGAATCGTTGATAGGTGCGGTACCATTTTTTCACGATACATTTCATGGAATCGGTCTTGCTGCATCAATTGACCAGCCAAAGGCAAATTGCCATTGATCAAAGCCGCTATCATCACATTGGCGATTGCACTGGCTTCAACTGCTTGTTGAAACGTCAGTTCTTTCGGCAAGACGTGGCGGCTGGTTTCAGTCAATAATTCATGGTCTGGGATATAGGCAATGATATCACACTCAGGAAAGTGATGTTTGACCAAATAAGTATGTTTGGTTTGGTGGTCATATGCCGTTACCGCAAAATCACCATAGATCGCTGGACCGACATTGTCTGGATGGCCTTCGATCGCCGTAGCGATTTCTAACTTTTGGGCAGCACTTAGATTCATATTACCCAAACGATTGGCCAACTCGATCCCAGCCACGATCACAGAAGAACTACTACCTAATCCTCTTGCCAGCGGAATATCAGAGGTCATTCTGATTTGATGCGGCTTCATGGCCGGTGCCAACTTCAAAGCGACCCTTAACAATAGATTTGTTGTGTCTGTCGGCACATGGGGGCCTAGATCATGAAGGATTTCCCATTCTGAACTTTCTTTTACTACTTCAATCACCAAATACTTGGAGAGAGCTATCCCGCAGGAATCAAAACCAGGGCCTAGATTGGCGCTAGTCGCAGGAACGCGGATCTTCATAGTTGGGCAACTCCTTCACGTAAATGTCGGCGCATTTCTTCTAGATCACTCATTTTGTTGATGGTTACTTCTGTCGCTGAAATAGCTGTATCTGGATCTTTCAACCCATTGCCTGTGAAGACAGCCACAACTGTTTCACCGGCCTTGATCTTTCCGTCACGGACATGTTGGATGACACCTGCCAAAGAGGCAGCTGAGCCGGGTTCGATAAAGACACCATCTTGCGCGGCGATTTTTCGATAGGCATTTAAGATTTCTTCATCCGTCACAGCGTCGATATGGCCTTTTGAGTCGTCCCGAGCTGCTTCAGCTAAATGCCAGCTAGCAGGGTTACCGATCCGAATCGCAGTTGCGATCGTTTCAGGTTGTTCGATGACTTCGCCACGGACGATTGCCGCCGCACCTTCTGCTTCAAAGCCATGCATTCTTGGCAGAGTCGTCCCGTTTTTTTCATGCCATTCTTTGAACCCTTTCCAATAAGCGGAAATATTGCCGGCATTTCCTATAGGGATCGCCAACACGTCAGGCGCTTGTCCCAATTGTTCGCAGACTTCAAAAGCCGCTGTTTTTTGACCTTCCAAACGATAAGGATTGACTGAGTTGACCAAAGCAACCGCCTCGGTTTTGGCAATATCCCGCACCGCTTTCAACGCTTCATCAAAGTTGCCGGGAATCGAGATGATATCCGCGCCATAGATGATCGCTTGTGCCAATTTACCCATAGCGATCTTGCCATCAGGAATCACCACATAGGCTTTGATGCCCGCTCTTGTGGCGTATGCCGCCGCAGCCGCACTCGTATTTCCAGTTGACGCACAAACGATGGCTTTAGCGCCTTCTTCTACAGCTTTTGCTACCGCCATCACCATGCCGCGGTCTTTAAACGAACCAGTTGGATTCAAACCTTCATACTTGCCGTATAACGTGATCCCCAGTTCTTTAGACAAGCTAGGCAAAGGAATCAAGGGTGTATTGCCTTCGGCCAATGAGAGTTGCGGTGTTTGTTCTGTTACTGGTAAGTAGTCCTTATATTGATGTAATAGTCCTTGATACATTAGAATTCCTCCATTACTTTCATCATTTGGATGCCAGCGACTTTGCCGAATCGTTCTTCTGCGAACTGCTGACTGATTGGCTGAGTAAGGTATGCAGTGATACCATTGGTTTGTTGAGGTGCGACAGTTGGATCAAGCACATCAGCAATCAATGCTGACACATCGACAGCTGTTGGACAAGATAGGTAGTACCGATCGACTTTTTCTGAGGCTGAAGCCAACTTGGTTGGCGCAGCAAACTGAATGAATGGTGTCACGACCCCTTCAGCTTTGTGCTTCGCTAATTCCGTCAAATCTGCCACCACACTGGTAGCTGTTGGTCTAGAACCCGCACCTGGGCCATACACCATCGATTGACCGATTCCGGTACTTTTGATAAAGACACCATTGAATTCTGATTTGATGGATGCCAACGCATGGCTTTGCGGCACTAGGACGGGTCCGACAGAAACTGCCAGTGCGCCGTTCTTGTTCTTTTGTGCCCCGCCAATCAGTTTGACATCATAGCCAAAGGCTGCTGCTTGTTGGATATCATCGATCGATAGACCGCGAATACCTGTGATATCGATATCTGTTAACGCAATCGTCATGCCGAATGCAAACTTTGTCAAGATCACCATTTTATAAGCGGCATCAATCCCGTCAACATCATTGGTGGGATCTGATTCTGCAAAACCTTTTTCTTGGGCTTCTGATAAAGCCGTCTCATAAGATAGCCCTTCAGCGACCATTTGGGTCAACATGTAATTGGTGGTCCCATTGATGATTCCGAAAATACCGGTGATCGTATCTGGTAAATAATGGGTACTGAGTGTCCTCAGAATAGGGATCCCGCCGCCAACACTGGCTTCAAAATACAAAGACACCCCTGCTGATTCAGCTGCGGCCATTAATTCAGGACCGTGGGTGGCGATCAAATCTTTATTGGCCGTCACGACATGCTTCTTATGTGCCAAAGCGGTAAGAATAAATTCTTTCGCGGGATCGATTTTGCCAATCAATTCCACGATCACATCGATTGCTGGATCTGCGCAGATCTCTTCAACAGAAGTTGTCAATGAAAAGCCGTACGCTTCAGCGAAAGCTGATTTATCCTCGTAAGGTGAAGCCAATGCTTTGGTGATCGTGATCTCCACCCCGGTCCGGGCTTTGATCGCTGCTTTTTGTTCTGCCAACACTTGGCAAACACCGCTTCCGACGACACCCATCCCTAATAATCCGACATTCAATTGCTTACCCATAATGCCCCCTAACTGAAAACGTTATTAAAAACCGTTCATCTGATTTTAATTTTTCTACTAGCATACCAAAAAGAATGAGAAAAAACTAGGACTTTCGAGAAATTCTCGTCCTAGTTTTAGCGGTGATGAATATGTTCGAATGTTTTTTTCAAAATATCGACAACATGTTTGTCATCTAGACTATAAAGTATCGTTTTTCCTTGTCGTTCAGATTTAATGATGCGATTGTCTTTCAATAGTTTCAGCTGATGAGAAACGGCTGATTGTTCCATATGTACTTCTTCTGCGATCGAGGTCACATTTCTTTCGCCTTCTTGTAAAGACAGCAAGATCTTTAAGCGGGTTGGATCACTCAGCATTTTGAACATTTGTGTCACTTGCTGGATTTCCTCTGGTTGTGGGGTTGTCATAGGCGGTAGCCTCACTTTCTTGTAGCATTTTAGCGCGCCGCAGCTATTTTTGTCAAATTGAATATCAAAGCACCCAGAAATAGCTTCCTGGGTGCTTTGGTCTTATTCACCGGTAATTTCTTCGATTGCAGCTTGCAAATCAGCAATTTTTTGTGCCGCATCTGCATCAGACGCACCTTTGACCCCAATATAAAACTTGATCTTCGGTTCGGTTCCAGAAGGACGAACAGCGATCCAGCTTTCATCTTCTAATGTATATTTCAATACGTCAGAAGGCGGTGTAGTCATTTTTTGCATATGACCATCTAAGCCTACGCGGGTCAATAATTTGAAGTCTTCTGTTTGAACAACAGCAGTACCTGCAAAAACAGACGGTGCTTTCTCACGGAAGGTCTTCATCAAAGCTGCAATTTTTGCGGCACCTTCCATGCCACTCATCGTAACCGAAATGGTTTTTTCAGCATAGTAGCCGTATTCCTCGAAAATATCTTGCAAACCATCATATAATGTTTTGCCAGATTGCTTATAAAATGCTGCTACTTCGGCTAAAAGAACCAATGCTTGAATCGCATCTTTATCCCGCACGAAAGGTTTCACTAGATAGCCGTAACTTTCTTCAAAACCAAACATAAAGGTTTGTGAATGATCTTCTTCATATTGTTGGATTTTTTCGGCGATAAATTTAAAGCCAGTCAGCACATTGAACATCGCCACATCGTAGGATTGAGCGATCGCTGTTGGCAATTCACTTGAAACGATCGATTTCAAGACAGCCGCATTTCCAGGTAATGTACCGGCATTTTTGCGGGCTTCTAAAATATAACGAATCATCAAGGCGCCGATTTGATTTCCAGTCAATACTTGATAGTTGCCATCGGGCATTTTGACAGCAGCCCCTAAACGGTCGGCATCAGGGTCGGTAGCGATCAACAGATCAGCCCCTTCTTTTTCTCCTAATGCGATGGCGTATTCAAATGCCGAATGTTCTTCAGGATTTGGTGATTTAACGGTACTAAAATCAGGATCAGGTTCCCCTTGCGTCGGCTCGATCACAAATTGTTCAAAGCCAGCTTGGGTCAAGGCTCTTTCACCCAACATCCGTCCAGTTCCATGTAATGGTGTATAAACTAATTTTAAATCTTTGCCTGTTGAAGCAATCAATGCTTGATCGATCGTGACACTTTTGATTTCCTCTAAATAAGCTTCATCGATCTCAGCGCCGATGATATGGATCAAGTCACTGGTTTTGGCCTCAGCTTCAGAAAGCACTTGGATCGATAATGGATCATCGATATCACGTACGAACGCTGTCAATGCATCTGCATCGGCTGGCGGCATTTGACCGCCGTCCTCGCCATAGACTTTGTAGCCGTTGTACGCTGCTGGGTTGTGGGAAGCCGTGATCATGATTCCAGTAAAGGTTTTCAAATAACGCACCGCAAATGACAACTCCGGTGTTGGGCGCAAGCTTTCAAAAACATACGCGGGAATATCGTGCTGTGCCAATGTGCGCGCTGCTTCCATCGCGAATTCTGGTGAGAAATGACGAGAATCATAGGCGATTGCAACACCTCTTGCTTTGGTTTGTGCATCTTGCGTATCCATAAAACGGGCCAATCCTTCTGTTGCTTGACGAATCGTATAGATATTCATCCGATTGATCCCTGGTCCTAAAATACCGCGCATGCCCGCTGTTCCAAATTCCAAAGGCATATAGAACGCATCTTCCAACATCGCAGGATCCTGCGCTAACTCAGTGAGTTGGTTTTTCAACGTTTCATCTAAATATTGACTAGATTTCCATTGTTCATAAGTTTGTTCCCATGACATAAAACAACCGCTCCTTTTTCTTTCAATCACTTTAAAAATAGTATAACACTACTTTAATCATTCGCAAAGAATAACCCTATACAAAATAAAACAAGCTGCTATCAAAACCGCAGGGGTTTTAAAAATAACAGCTTGTTGTTCTTTTATTGAACGGTCTCGATATCTTTTTGGCTTTCGATAAAGTCGAAGACTTGTTGGCCTGCGATACTGCCATCACCAACAGCTGTGGTGATTTGACGTAGTCCTTTTTCTCTGACATCGCCGACAGCATAGACACCTGGAATCGCCGTTTCCATTTGATCATTCGTCAAGATCCAGCCAGCTTCATTGGTGATATTGCTAGCTTTGAAAGGCTCAGTCAACGGATCTAAGCCGACATAAATAAAGACGCCGCCAGCCGCTTCTTCCGTGACTTCACCAGTCTGAACATTTTTGATTTGGACGCCAGTAACGACCATATCATTGCCTAGGATTTCTTCTACGACAGAATCCCAAATAAATGTCACTTTTTCATTGCCGAAAGCCCGATCTTGAATGATCTTTTGCGCCCGCAATTCATCACGACGGTGAACGATCGTGACTTCAGAAGCAAATTGCGTAAGGTAAATAGCTTCTTCAACAGCAGAGTCACCACCGCCAACAACGATCAAGCGTTTGTTGCGGAAAAACGCGCCATCACAAACAGCACAGTAAGAAACCCCGCGTCCAGCAAATTCTTCTTCGCCTTTCACGCCTAATTTTCTATGTACACAACCAGTCGCAATAATGACGGTTTTTCCTTGATAGGTTTTGTCTTCTGTCACCACTTCTTTGAATGAACCTTGGTCATTGATTCCTTGCACGATTCCATATGCATTTTCTACGCCAAATTTAATGGCTCCTTCATACATTTTAAAAGCCAGTTCTGGGCCCATGATCGATTCAAATCCAGGATAATTCTCGACTTCTGCTGTATTGTTCATTTGACCGCCAGGCGCGCCTCTTTCAATCATCAAGACCGATAAGTTCGATCGTGATGCATATAGTGCTGCAGTCATCCCTGCAGGACCTGCACCAATGATAATTACATCATACATAATATTCCCTCCATTTCGGACTACCCATACTTTACTGTCAAAGGCAAATTCTTTCAACTGATTTGCTTACAAAAAATAATAAGATATTCCGGTATTTTCTTTTGAAAATTACATTGACTTTATTTTCAAATTTTGTAAAATTTTCACGATACATCTATTATATAGAAAATAAGGAGTCCTTACAATTGAATAAGAAAAAACTTTTAGGCATGTCTGACCGCGAGCTCCTCTTCTTGAGTTGGCCGATTTTCGTTGAATTATTCTTACGGGTCGTCATCGGCAATGTCAACGTCTGGATGATCTCGCATTATTCCGAACCCGCTGTTGCTGCTGTTAGTGCTGCCAATCAACTATTAAATTTAACTGTCTTTATTTATGGCTTTATTACGGTTGGTACCCAAATCATCATCGCCCAACTCATCGGCGCGAAGCAACGAAACAAAATTCCCGCTGTGATCAATACCGCCCTGTTCGGCTCTTTGTTTTTAGGGGTCTTGATCAGTTTAATGTTCATTTTTGGTTCCACCTATTTGCTGCGCTTTATGGGATTGGAAACAGCGCTTGTTTATCTAGGCCGCGGCTATCTGCAGGTCTATGGCGGTAGTTTGTTTATCTCTTCCTTGACCGCCGTGATCATCGCTGTCATGCGCAGCCATAGCTTCACGAAACCAGCCCTGTTGGTGCCCATGTTTGCCAGTATTCTAGCCGTTATCGGCAATTATTTCGTTTTGTATAGTCCATTTGGCCTGCCAAACTTTGGTGTCACTGGCTTGGCATTCTCAAGTGTTTTCGGCAATACGATTGGCCTGCTCATTGCTGCTTATCTATTAAAAAAACACGTGAATTTCTCCGTCCTATCCGCGCGTTGGAAACACGTCTCTTGGCCAATGATGAAAAATATTTTGACCTATGGATTGCCTTCTTCTGGCGAATCATTATCCTATCAAGGTGCCCAAGTCGTTGTGACCATGATTGTGGCGCAATTGGGGTCCAGTGTCTTGATCGCCAAATCATATGTCACCGCGATCACTCAGTTTGTCTATTTGATTGCTTCTGCATTGAGTCAAGGGAACCAAATCATGATTGGACGGAATGTTGGTGCTGGAGAATTTGACCGCGCCCACAAACGCGGTATGCGGACAATGGTGATCGGTATCATCGCCTCTGTTTTGATATGCCTGCTGACCTATGTCTTTATTGAACCAATCATGGGAATTTTCACAACGAATCAAGAAGTGATCGAGATTGCGAAAGGCGTATTCTTGGTTGAGATTGTTTTAGAAACCGCACGGGCTGTCAATATGATCTTGGTTGGCTCACTAAATGCCAGCGGCGATGTCAAGTTCCCGTTGATCTGCAGCTTAGTTGTCCTATGGGTCATTAGCCTACCCTTCTCCTACTCACTAGCGATCGTTTTCAAATTCGGTCTGATTGGGGTGTGGATCGCTTATGCCATCGATGAAGCCCTGCGCAGCATCTTGATGATCTATCGTTGGCACTCAGGGGTTTGGAAGACAAAATCGGTGGTTCATCCCCAAGAACCTGAAACCGACGTACTTTCAGAAATCTAAAAATTTTTGCTGCAGCTTGTTCCCCGGCTGCAGTTTTTTTCATGTCTCGAAAGAACAACCCTTGGGCCAAGAAGTATCTTTGGTGATTTTCCCTTATTTGACTTATACTTATGTCAACGACAGATTCATAAAGGAGATTTTTTCTATGTCAATCTATGATTTTACTGTAACCAATGAACAAGGTGAATCTTATCCATTATCACGCTATCAAGGCCAACCGCTGATCATCGTCAATACCGCCACCAAGTGCGGATTGAGCCCCCAATTCAAAGACTTGCAGGCGCTTTATGATACCTACAAAGCACAAGGCTTGATGATTCTTGGTTTTCCATCTGATCAGTTCAAACAAGAACTTTCTTCAGCCGGTGAAGCGGCAGAAGCTTGTCGCACCACCTATGGCGTTGATTTCCCGATGCACCAACTAACCGTCATCAACGGCAAACAAGCCGATCCGTTATTTCAATATCTCGAAGAAGAAGCCCCAGGTACCCTAGGCAAAGCCATCAAGTGGAATTTTACCAAGTTTCTGGTGGACCGCCAAGGCCAAGTCGTAGAACGCTTTGCACCAAAGACCAATCCGATGAAGATGACAGAGAGTATTGAGAAAGTTCTTTAAAAGTTTTTAAAAAAACTGTGCAGAAGATAGCTTACACCATATTTCTGTCGGAACAAGCCCCCAACCTACCAATGTAGACTGGGGTGTTTTGGTTTGTATCGCCGACTGGATAACAATGTATATACACTTCTTAGACCAAATAACGACGATCGATTATGAGGCAAGAAAATGTATCTTCCTTGAAAAAAGCACATGCTCAACTGGTTGATGAATGTTTGATGAAAGCTAGAGCGGTATTCCAAAAGGTATAGTGATAACTGTTCACCCATGCATGGCTGAAAGCGAAGATAACCACTAAAAATGAAACAGCATGATCACTTTCCCGTAGGTGATCATGCTGTCTTTTATTTTGTCTCATATTTCTTTTTTCGAGACTTTTTAACAAAGTGACTGAGGACATAAAGAACCATTCCTATACCGATAGCAAAGTAATACTGATTCATCGAATCGGACATTTGGGGAAGTCTCACAGATTTATCCGATGCTTTTATTGTGTTTTGCACGGCAATAACAGGTTTTTCTTTTTTATTGGAAGGTTTTTCTACCACCAGCAAAGACTTTTCCTCATCTACTGATTTCATGGCTTCTTCTTCCGTTACTGCTTCAATCACAGTTAAATTGCTGGTAACTATCGCAGCATTTCCCGAATAATCAGTTAAACGAATAAACACCTCAAATGACCCAACCTCTTCAGAAGATGGTTCTTTGTCAAAAGTAACTGTAACTAATTGTGGATCATGATTATCATTGATATCCGCGACAAACATGTTCGGGTCAAGACTAGAAAATTGTTTCAATTGAACATAATTTGCCTTAGCTGTAGGTGGTGTTGTATCTTGAATAACAATCAGGCCACTGATCAATGTTTGATTGCCTTTACTGTCAGCTAAAACAATCTCCACTTGCTGCTTACCCAGAGATGAAAAATCAGGGGCTATTTCATATTTTGCAAGTACTTCTAGTCCATCATTAGTCCATATATCGGAAAGGAGTTCAATTGCCTCAATCGTGGTATTGACTTCGATAACTTTATCTATAAACACTGCAGAAGGTGGGATCTTCGCTTGAATGGCTTGCATGGTCGGCGTAATTTGTGGCAATCCATAACCAAATAGACGAGAATGTATCAACCCATCGAGGGACAATGCGTGGGAAACGGTCTCTTCTTTGACTTGATGAATTGATGCTAAAGTACCAAAGTTCTCCAAATGATATGCCTGATAATTTGCTAGTATTGCTGTTACAGCAGGTGCTGCCAAGCTCGTCCCTATGTTAAAACTGTATCCTTGAGGAACGCCTAAATCCGCTAAATGATTGTCCATCGTGGTTGGATATAACCCATAAATCATTTCGCTTATATCTAAAAAACCATCGACTAAAACCATGTCGCCGCCAGGGGCAGTGAAATGGATATTGGAACCAAAATTACTATACGAAGCAAGCCTGTAATCACTTGTCATACCACTAACTGCAATCACACCTGGGATACTTCCCGGTAGATGTCGAATGCCTTCAGATTCTGTGAGAACATCCAAATCAGAACCATTATTCCCAGCAGAAGAAACAAGCAAAACTGAATGTGCTAACGCATAGTCCACTGCACGTTGAAAGCTCTCAATGATGAGATCATCCTCACTCCCTCCCTCTACTTTGTATGTACCAAAACTCATATTCAAAATATGTTGCTCATCTTTCACTGCTTGAACAATCGCCTGTAATGCCCAAAAAGAATCTCCCGAGGTACTAGATAACACTTTGTACGGTGTGATCGTCGCATCTGGTGCAACTTGAGCTATCACCCCTGCTACACCAGTTCCATGACTATTCAGATCTTGAATGAAAGGTTCTTCAGGAACGAAAGATTTCGCATGTGTCAAATCAATCCGAGATGTTAGAAACGGATGATGCACATCCACACCACTATCGATCAGTGCTATTCGAAGTCCGGATCCAGTGGAGTATGCGAAGGATTCGCCTTCATTGGTCATCAGGGATTTATGCCATGCCAACTGCTCAAGCAAATCGAATGCATCTAGATGACTACTGCGACTATTCATGTCATCAGGCAGTATAAACTGACTTGAGGAAAGACCAAAATCCAAAATATTGGTTCCTTCACTATAAATCGGTAAAAGCTGACCACTTATTTCGATCAGCTCATGGTCAGAGAACTGTTCTAATTCTTCCTCATTGCCAGAAATACGAATGAGACCAATTTCAGGTATCTCTAAAAAAGAAAAATCGGATGCGGCTTGCTCTAGATCACCTTTCAAAACATTTAGATCAGCCATGTCTTCAAGCAAGACATCTAAATATGCCTGTGCGTTTACCCTAACTGGAAAAAACAAGATTCCTGCAATCAATATAAATAACGTATACTTCACTGATCGCTTCATACGGTCACGCCTACCAGATCATCCATAGCAGTATTCCCAGAATATATATAGCTATATAAACCTTGTTTTGCCATTAATTCATCATGGGTGCCATCTTCAACGATCTCCCCATGATTCATGACAATAATCCGATCGAAATGCTGAATAGTATTCAATCGATGCGAAACGATCACGCAAGGGCAATCTGACTCCTTGATTCGATTCATAATATAGTTTTCAGATATATTGTCTAATGCACTCGTTGGCTCATCCATCAACATTAACTGTGGCTGCTTGACCAACGCTCGCGCAATCGCGATCCGCTGCATTTGCCCACCTGACAGATTCATCCCACCTTCAGAGATCAAAGTTTCATTTCCCATCGGCAACAATCTCGTGATTTCATCGACTCTGGCATCTTCGATTGCTTTATTCAATAGACCATCCGAAAAGTCAGACGCATTCATCAATATATTGTCTTTCAAACTCATATTGAAAATAGCAGGATTCTGATTGACTACACTGACCATCCGTCGGATACTGCCAGCACTAACTTCTAACATGTTCTCACCATTCAATAGCACCTTGCCTGTTGTCGGCAAGTATAGGCCAGAAATAATCTTCAAAAGAGTGCTCTTGCCAGAACCACTCGGTCCTACAATGGCCACTTTTTCATTTTTGTTGATTTTCAAATTGATATTCTTCAAAACAGGTGCTTCAAATTTACTGAAATAGAAATTCAACTTCTTCAATTCAATCGATTCATAACCTTCAATATCAAGCGTTTTTTCCTCTTCACCAATACTCTTTTGTTCAAGAATTTCCGATAATTTACCAAAGTAAGAACGCAAAACAAATAATTGAGTATAAGAATTCATGACAGTGACGATTGGCACAACAAAAGATAAAGAAATCGCATTAAAACTAATGAGTTCTCCCATTGAGAATGTGCCTTCACTAACACCAAACAACCCAACACCTGTGATTAGCAATGGTAGCACAAACTGCATACTCGTTGAAATATTACCAATCCAACCAGTCACACGACTCTTCTTCAACTGGACAGCAAGCTGGTCTGTGAAGTCACGTTCCCAATTGTTATAAAATTGCTCTTCTGCCCCAATTGATTTCACCGTTTCCATCCCTTCAAATAATTCAACCAACGTGCGATGAACTTTTGAGTAAAGGCTGATTTCTTGATCGGTAATAGCTCGAAAAGCTTTGGAGTGAACCATAGAAGATATCAAAATCACACCAATTGCAGATAAGCTGATCAATGTGAGTTCAATCGAATAGCTGATCATCAAAGAAAAATATGCGACTACAAATAGAATATCAATAATTGTTGTAATCAATTGTGTACTTAAGATTTGCTGAATATAGGTCGTTAAGTTGGAACGAAAAATCAAATCACCTGTTGAACGATTAACAAAGAAGTTTAACGGTAAAGACATGATCTTTTTCATGAATCCAGTCATTAACTGCTTGTCAAAATATACCTGAAACCGTGTGATGATATAGTTCCTCAGTACCTGCATGATATAGTAACAAAAAAAGACAACTGATACAGAAATAATCATTGTATAAGGAGTAAAATCCATTGAAATCGCGATATAGTTATCGACTGCTCGCTGTGTGATGATGGGAATACCCAAACCAAAAAACTGAATCAATATAGTTAATGTGATCAAACTGACCACCAAACGTTTTTCCTGGCCTAAAATACGCATCAGAATATTCTTATTCTTTATCGATTGAACAGGGGGTTCAACGCTTTCGTCTATTTCATTGACCAATAAAGCAGCGCCAGAAAAATGCGCCTTAAACTCCTGAAGTGCGTATTTTTTTCTCCCACGAGCAGGATCGACTATAACGAACTTGTTTCCAGACATCCTTTCGAAAACAACATAGTGTTTAAAGTCCCAAAACAAAATACATGGTGCATTGTTTTCTTGAAAAAATTTGGTTGGATCAGTCACTTTGGCCCCCACCGTATGTAAGCCAAAATCTTTGAACACTTCCTTTAGTTGGAACAACGTATTGCCACCCTTTGGCACACCATAGTAATCCCTGACATCGTTTAACTTAGTAGGAATCCCAAAATAATTCAGTACCATCGTGACTGAAGTGATACCGCATTCACTGTGCTCACTTTGTTCAATAAACTTAACCTTTTTCATTTATCCCACCTACTTCACTGCCGTTGGCTTAATAAACATCGCTTCAAACAGCTCTGGCGGGATCGTGTGAATATTGGCATTGCCAGACCCTACCACCTGTTGCATTTCATTTTGCGTGAGAGGAACGATTGTCACTGATTTTTTCTTTTTTGAATTCATCACTTTCCAACCCCTCCTTTAAGCATCCGTGCTTGGACATATTCATCAGGAATGTAACGGGCTTGACCATTGCCACTACCATGGGTTTGCTTCAATGCTTGTTCTTCCAGAAGCTGATTTCTATTTACTTTCACGCCAGGCGATTTTTTTCTTTTTTTTGAAAACATGCTCCCTCACCCTTTCACTAACACTTATAATTTCCTTTGGATAAAATCATATCCATCACAGCACCAAGATTCCTTCCTTCTGTATCACTGCCTTGACCCTGTAACTTAGCCATCTCATCTTCGGATAAATCCTCGAAATGTTCCCCTACATAGTTCTCTACAGATTGTTTTTCTTTTTTAGCTACTTCTTTCTTCACATTTTCTTTTGTCATTGGTTTTACCTCCTGTCCATTGATCTGTGTATGATAAATTCCACAAACACATATTTATTAAAACGTCAAAAATCTGTTTGTAGAATCTGCAACACAACAATTTGTTACATGAAGCGTCCTATTTCTTGAATAGATTAATGATTGATGTACTAAGCTTAATAGGCAATGTATTCACACTTATTAGCTCTCCGTTTAAATCTCCTGCCCCTTGAACTTGCTCCATTTCGGAAATATCTAGTCTTTCAAAACTCTCTTCATATTCTTCAACTTCTTGCAATTCTTTGTCTGACATCACTCATATCTCCTTTTAATTATGTTGAATTATTGGTCTGAATTAATCAATATTTTAGATACAATAATCTTTAAACTCTTACTAATCAGAACAGCCAGGTAAAGATTTTCCAGACACCCGAAATTAAAGCCAAGGCAAGAATTCCCCAATACCAAATCCGAATTCCAAAACTTTTCGTTGCTAAATTATCAGAAAAGTCCGTATTATACAAAAAATATAATACACCTATTCCATTAATAGACGTGCTAATAGCCTCAACAGTTCCATTAAACAAAAATAACCTATTTAAAATTTCTACTATCAAACTTATTGAGATAATAGCTAAAAAGACGGTTCCTAAAATACTACTCCCATGACTTTTCTTTCTAACAATCACTTCTTGCTCCATAAATATAACTCCTCCTTTTACATAATCTTTCCTGTAGATGTTAAATATTCTTGAAATGTATCATAATAAAACATGCCACTGTCTTCCCAATATTCAACTTCACCCAGAGTTATTTCAGAATCTTCAATTGCGTTTCTCTGAGATTCCATACTTCTCTTGGTATTTTGGAAAACTTCTTCCAGAAAACGGTTTGATTGTGGATCATTTTGACATGCTTCTTCTATCCGATCTGCAATGACTTTACCTACCGATTGAAGCCATTGCTCATTACCTAATTGATCCGGAAGTTTTGAAGCATTTGCAGTAGCAATCACATTTGCACCCATCCAGGTCATTATTTCACTTAACGGTTTTGTAACACTCGTTTGTCCGTTAGATGAGCATGTACTCAAAACAACTGTAGGTTTACCTTGTAATCTCAATGTATGTGACCACCAAGCACTTCTGTCCAGAATTAGTTTCAAATCTGCCGTCATATAATGCAAATATACTGGAGATGCAATAATCAGAACATCGGAGTCTAAAATTTTTTTTTGTAAAGAAAGCAGATCATCTTTTTGGACACAGCGAGTTAAAAGAAAACAACGGGCACAACCTAAACAAGGTTTAATTGTAAAATCTTGAGGGAAAAGATATTCTGTTTCATATCGTTCTATGGCTAAAGAATCTACTAGTTTTCTCGAAAAGGCATATGTAGCTCCTCTTTTGTTTCTACTCCCAATTAAGACAACCACTTTCGGCATTATCTACTCCTTTTTATCCCATACTACGTACATCACCCTGCACTTATATAATAAAAAATCAAAATTTATAGTAAATGCTAAAATGATTTGATGAAAAACTTATTTCTATAATATGCCAGTTCTCCATCAAATCATATTCGCTTCTACCACAAGATTATTTCTTGAAAATTGATACTACTGCAGAAACTGCCGTACCCGCTAATGTTGCACAAGCCCCACCTGAAAGAAGAGCTGTTGCAATAAATCCTTCGCCTTCTATATCTCCTGCACCTTGAAGAACGGCCATCTCTTCAATCGATAAATTCTCAAATGCTTCTGAGCTTTCAGAAATATCAATATTTAGAGCAGCTAAAACAGCGTTAACAAGTGACTCTTCTCTTAGAATCCCCTCTAGTTGCTGTTGATTGACCTCGGGTGTACTCTCAATAATATTCTTCTTCAAGACATCCTCAAGATTGATTCTCCGAACCATTTCTTTTACATCTTCTTTAGTAATTGTGTCCTTATCAGTTAATTTTTCTTTCATTACACTTTTCAAATTCAAATCATTAATTAATTTATGGATTCTTTCTTCATTCATAATTTTTTCGCTCCCTATAATTTTATTTTTTAAACAGATTATTTACTAAGTTGTATCCTGCATTCATAGAATTTACGACACCAACTATGCTTAAAGCTATTCCTGTAATAGACTCTCCTTCAACATCTCCCTGCCCCTGAACCGCAGTCATCTCTGCAACGCTTAAATCCTCAAAATTCTTCTCCAAATCAACAACTGATTCCAAACTTTCTGTTTTCTTGTTTTCTTCCATGATGTTTCCTCCTATTTTTTATTTAAAACTGAATTCTCATATTGACGATTCAGATTTTAACAACATAATATTACTTATTGAATTCTGGCAATATAGATAGACCCAACCAGTCCCACTTATCCCATCAAAAATCCCTTTGGAAGTTAAATCCATTATTATAGGTAGTCTTGGTTTATCAGCTGATTCTTCCATATACAAATTACTCAACCGAAGTTGCAGCAAATCAGCCCAATAGGGATCCTTCGTAAGTTTTGCAATCATGTTTATTGTAACGATCGAACCGCTATTTCCATGACATAAGCAATCTTTATTAACTATTTTCTTTTCTGTATGTTTGAACTGTTGAATAAGAGATATCAACTGCTCTTGAATTCTTGCATTAGAATACTTCGCCAAAATCTCAATTCTCGCTTGAATCATTCCACTAATCCCGCGGCACCATTTCTTTCTATCCTTCATAACTTTTAGAGCCGAAAAATCTTTTTCCAACGCTTCAACAATTTCAGCTTCATGCACAGTTTTAAGCGAGCTAAATGCTAATGCAATGCCACTCAAGCCATGGGCAATACCCATAGTCGCAGATATAGACTTACTATTTATGTGATATTTACCTAAAAAAGATGAAATGACTTTATCCTTAACCTCTTCAAAAAATGGTACATATGGATATCCATCTTCCATCAGACAGAATAATCTGACTATTCCGGCTAAACCTGTTAAATAATCTAAATCGCTAATTTTATTAAGTGTATTTTCTATATCTGCTGCGAGCATTTTAAACAGTTCATCTACGTATGCATTTGTTTCTCCCAAATACCTATACCCTAAAATGATCGGATATAAGGGTGAGAGCCTTCCGTTAAAAGCACTTGATATTGGGGTAAACTTGCTTTGACAAATTGCGGTATGAAGTATTTTCCTATAGGCATCTAAATAATATTTGTTCTTTGTTGATTGGTAGAGCTCCAAGAAGAACACGGCTATCCCACTAAGACCGCTATATAAGCTTTCATCACATGGTGAAACTTTCCACCGCTTCTGTTCGGTTATGTCTACTGTCAAGAAAGAGAGCTGTTCTCCTTTTATGAAACTCTCTTCTAGCAGGTTATCGCCAATCCTCCTAGCCGCTTTTGCTTTATCAAAATACATTGATGTAAAATGCGGACCTTGCGATTTTAACGGACAGCTATTTTGTTGATCAAACACACCTAAAGAGCTATAGATCAACCTTTTTTGTTGATTAACGGTCTCCAAGGAAAGAGATTTCACTCGATCTTGCATATGGTCATAGCCAGATTTTTTAAAGTAATCAATATATTCATTTCCTTGACTATCAATAATTGACCGACTATCTGTTCTGGAAAAAAATATTGGAATATCATTCACTATCAAGTCAGCTACTTCACTTTTAATAATCCTCTTATCTTTATAAGGATAAGACCAGATGTTCATAAACAAACGCTCTCTATACTTCATTTTTTGATTGTAGGTAGGATGATTGCTATAGCGCAATAGAACTCCATATCTTTCTGTTCCTTTTAACAGCAAGCGAATACGATGGCCTCGGAAGCACTTCAACGTTTCCAAGAAAGCTTCTTTATTTTCAAGTATAAAGACCAAAGTACATTCAAAACCTTCAATAATCTTCAGGCTATATTTTTTATACGAAATGGGTACTCTATCAATTAACATTGGTAAATTGTGGCCATTCTGGAATTTAGCTTTCTTTTTTTCGAAACGAAATGTATCCATATAAAGATTAATAGGATGATCCACTTCTTGAGATATAGCTTTTTGCTTGCCACTCAAACCACTTAAGTCAACACAATCATTCATACCAACAGGTAGATTTTGAGGCAATAATGCACTATTTAAAACTGAATCATTGATCAGTATTTTTTCCAAATGCCGATACAATAGCCTACCACCATATGATTGTTCTTTATTTTGAAATGCAGTCTCAATATCAATAATTATCGGATGCTCGCCACAAGCGGTAATATTCTCCAAATGTACATCATTCACACCTAATAAATAACAAATGGCGACTAACTGACCATATCTTTGATAGTACCCTTCAAGCTCCTGCTTACTCTGACAAGGTTCAGCTTGAATGAATTCATTATAAGTGTGAGTCTCTTTATAAATCCCCTTCGGCAGTTTGATCTTCAAGAGTGCGGAATGACGAACCAGCCAATCAAAAAGAGTTTCAAAAGCTAACGCAATTTCTAAATTCTTTGGTTTATATACCAATTTTCTCCCGGAAATATGAAGGATTGCAACGCTTTTCCCTTTGGCATGGGAATCCCCTGACGATAATTCAATATCGGTTAAATTGATTTCATTAATGGATAAAAATTCTATGATATCAGATGCATCATCTTCTATTCTTTGAAAAAGTTCTGTAATATTCTGATGAAAATATTGTGTTCTAATCGTCATCAATCGTGCTGCTACAGGATATTTTTCAAAGAATCGCAGATACATTTCCTTTGAGGAAAAGTTATTTCTGATATATTCTTTCATTCTTCCTTTTGCAGTTTTACTTTTTAACTCATAGTTATTCTTATACTCTTCCAAATGTTTTGCCAAAAGCTTTCCGTTGATTTGAAACAATTCATTTAACAAGCATTCAGCAATTGAGTGCAAAAGAGTTTGTTCGATTTTCACATTTTTCAATGTTTTCTTCATCATTTCAATGTCGTTAAAGAGATACTTAACAAAAGGAGTACTCAGGATATAAGCACCTTCACTGTAAGTCGATGAGTCATAATCAAAACATGTCATGATTTCCTCAAAAAGATCATACCAAGAATCATTTACATGAGTACTACTCTTATGTTGGGGTTCTAATGCATAAGCAAATGCTTCTCTGGTTGTACCCGTTATATCTAGCATCTCTTCAAAATGTTTGTCCTTTAATAACGAACGAACATTTCGCCACTCTTCCAATGCAGTGAAATCAATTTCTATCCCTTCTTTGTACCCAGTTAGTTTTTCATCTATTGTCAAGGCATTTAATAAAATACTATCCATACCCCACCTCCTATAACTTCACAATAAATTATTAACATGATTTTTTTAACTATAGAATAAAATCATTTAGTGAGTTACACATGTCATTACTTTAATACAGACTTAATAACACCTAAATCTCTCAGAGACATCGTGTTTTTAATTTGGCCAAATATTTCTTGATATCCCTTTCTCATTAATATTGATGTCGTTGGTTCCAGCTAAAGTTAAGTATTTGTATTTTTTTGAATTTTTTTTAAGTGTAATGCTAATTCTATTATTCTTGATAAACTCATTTCTAAATTTCATCCATAATTCTTCATTTTTCATTGAAATCACCTCTTTATTTGATATAATTATTGTAACTTCTACAATTAACCGAGTACATAGGTATATTGTGCAATATTTAATTTAAACTTTCTTACTAGACTTCTTATTAGCAGAGGAGAGATAGAATGACAGATAACATTAATAATCTGGATGAAGACGACGTGCATATTCAACTTATATATAATCTTCTAAATCAAAATGAGATCATACAGCGGTATAATGAGAGTTTCAGAATAAATTTACTGGAAAATCTATCTTTTTGTAACCGATTACGAAGATTCTCCTGGAGCAAACTATTCAAAGTAATTCATCATCTTTCCTCAGATAACGAAGAACCTATTAATGATTCAACTCTTTTAGCCATAGAAATGTTTGGTCTCGCAATCAGAATATTTGATGATGCTATTGATTCCGATGGGCCTCTAAAAGACAGTATAAGCTATGAAACATGCCAAATTTTATCAATGGAACTCTTGATCTATAGTTTCTATTTACTATCAAAAAATGATATTATTCCCTTTGATACATTACAAAGCGCGTTGTCTTCTCAATTTTATGATCATTTTTATCAAGATAGAGAACTTATCACAACAGTCGATGATTACTTTAATAAAGTCATTGGAAAATCTACCTATGTTTTTCTTTTTTATTTTTCTCTATCATTTCCAGACAGTTCTGATTGGAAGTTAATTGCTTCAAACTTGGGCACTATTTCTCAAATTAAAAATGATTTAGTAGATATTTTTTCTGAAAATTCAAATAAATGGAACAATAATTCATTGCCCTATATTCTTTTAAATAGCGTCACAAATAATGACTATCTAAATTCCATAAAAAACAAAAAAAATTCATGGAGCAAATCTGATAGTAAATTTTTACAAAAAATATTTATCGAAATTGGCGGCTTCGATTATTGCATGCACATTATTGATCACGAAACACAAGAATTTGACAAAATTATAGATACCGTATTATCCACTAACCAGAAAATGCTATTCAAGTCATATCTAGAAAGGATTAAATTTTTTGAATTTTAATTACCGCATGCTAGTTGTTATCATGATTTTAAGCACCTTGTTTTACGCTAGAGAATTGAATAATCATACTTTAATGAACAAGGATTTTAATTTATCATTATTACCTTTAATCATTTTTTTGTGTTTGATTGCCATATTCACTCTTAACGAAACAGTTGATAAAAAAACAAGTGTTTACTTTTTTCTGATATTATTTTCAATTTCAACATATTTGCAAATTGAATCTCTTGAATATCTGGAAAAAAATATAGTTTATATGAGATTGATTCAAAGCATTTTATTCTCTATTGGTAACATTTTATTTTTAAGCTTTTATTTCAAATTTTCCCTTTTTAGAAAAACGGAGTTCATCATAAAAATAAAAAGAAACGCAATTACATTGATATTTATATCGTTTATCCTATCACTTATAGCAGTTGGATTTGCAGCTAGTTTTGTCTACCTTTTTGCCTTATGTAATTTACTCATTACTTTAATTACTTGCATTTATGCTTTTTGGAAAGAAAGATATTTCTTTAACATTCGAATGCTACGTGAACAAAAAATCATTTTATCTGGATTTTGCTTATCTTTTTTTCCTTTTATTTTGTTCTACGGATTATTCGCACACATCTTGCCAAATTATATCTTAAATACATCACTATATTTGATAGTATTTTTCCCCATTTCTATTATGTATACCCTTATAAAAAGAAACCAAATATCATTCAACTTTCGTGAAATCATTCTTCATTCTTCTTTAGCGATTCTAGCTGCAAGTATCTCTTTATTTTTGATCAACAAAGTATTACAAGGAAACGTCCAGACGATCATTGATCTTTGTATCATCCTTCTGGTCACCAGCTATAGTTATTATGAGATTGGCGCTTATATCAGACAATGCGCGCAACAAAAGATTAAATCACTACACGATGAATTCCAGATAGAAAGAGATAAACTATACAGGGAGCTTAGTTATACTGAATTTAATGAAATTGCCAAAAATATGCTCACGGAAGTTATATTGAATAGATTTTATTGTAATGATTTTTTGCTTTTTAGATATAAAAAAAATCAATATTCTATTTTAGGAAATGCTGGGATATTAAAAAATATCTCCATGAATGCGAAAATGTTTGTTGACATGACTTCAGAAATGCCCACTTACTTTTTTAAACAAAAAGAATTCTTTAAATTGTATTTAAACAATGACACTGATTATTCGGTTGCCTTCATCTACTATAGAGAGACTGGCAAACTATCTGATAATGAAGTACAATCCTTGTTGTCTATTATTAAGCTAAATTTGACTGTAAGCGACTTGGGTTTAACTATGTATGATCTTTCAACATCGAATGATTTGCATAAAATGAACAACCAAAACAGGCACTACATTAAGACTACTACGGAGATCTTATACTCTGATATGACAAATTATATACACGATGACATACTACAAAATATTTTTGCTTTAAAAAAAATTGCCGAAGTTATTCAAACGGAAGACAAAGAATACAAAAAACTTTTGCTCAAAGGTTTTTCTGACCTTGCATCCTTGTTAAGAGAAAAAATTTTCTTCCTTTATCCTAACACTTTATTAGATATTCCGATTGAAGATAATTTATCCCAGTTATGTGGAAAACTATCGAAAACTCACTTAAATTATCCAATTGAATTTAACTGTCCTCAGAATATTTACATTGAAAATCAGCTGAAATTTATTCTTTTCCGCAGTATCCAAGAAGTATTAACAAATGCTTGTCGACACGCAAATGCTTCTCGAATTCAACTCACCATCAAGCAAACTTATTTTCATACCATTGCAACTATTCATGATAATGGTATAGGATTCAATAAAAATCATCTTAAAGAAAAAGAGTTCTCCGAAAATCATCATGGACTACTTTCAGTTGTTCGTGATATAGAGACTGCCAAAGGTAATGTAACAATTTCATCGCAAGAAGAATTAGGAACAACGATTAAAATTCAAATCCCTA
Organism: Enterococcus sp. RIT-PI-f; assembly: GCF_001297065.1. Taxonomy (GTDB): domain Bacteria; phylum Bacillota; class Bacilli; order Lactobacillales; family Enterococcaceae; genus Enterococcus_D. The sequence goes on from NZ_LHOX01000017.1 coordinate 248,737, forward strand.
ACTCTTTAAGTTAGGTCAGGAGTTGATTGAAATGAAAGTATTTCTATTAGATGATCATGAATTATTTGCTAAAAGTTTAACGATTGCACTCTCAAGTTTTGAGATTGAATTAGATACTTATAGTAACTATTCTTCCTTGCTGGAAACACTTCATCATAATGAACCAGATATTTTTTTATTAGATGTTCATTTGAAAGAAACAAATGGATTTGAAGTTGCCACATCATTATTAGCATGTGATTCAAATAGAAGAATTATTTTTCTTTCTGGATTTGAAGGTTCGTATCATTTGAATAAAGCTTTCGAGATAGGTGCAAAAGCCTATTTGAACAAAGATATTTCTGTTGAAGTTTTAATAGAAACAATTGAATCCGTTTACTTAGGAGAAGTATTTTGTTTTGAATCAGGAACTGTTCTTTCTAAAAGAGAGATTGCCGTATTGGAGTTAGTTGCAGAGGGTTTAATTCAAGAGGAAATTGCTGAAAGGTTATTCATCAGTCGAAGAACTGTTAATAATCATATTCACACTATTAACAATAAGTTAGGTGTAGCCTCATCTCTATCTTCTGTAATTAAAGCAATCAAAGACGGAATTATTGTATTGAAATAGTTCCTTTCAATCTACATTTATCAAATCATAGCATCTCGCAAGTTCATTATAGCTTAGAATCATTCAAACAATACTTACTTAGTCTTCACCTGTTCGAAAACCGTAGTCAAAACAAAACAACGGCAGTTCCTAATCCATCAAGGACCACAGGAACTGCCGTTATTTGTTTAGTTATTCGATAAGTCTTCACCATTCGATGCAATTACTTGTTTGTACCAATCAAATGATTTTTTCTTCGTCCGTTTCAAGGTGCCGTTGCCTTCATTGTCACGATCGACATAGATGAAGCCATAACGTTTTTTCATTTCACCTGTTCCAGCAGAAACCAAATCAATACAGCCCCATGTGGTATATCCCAGCAAATCAACACCATCTTCTTCGACAGCTGCTTTCATGGCATCGATATGTTCAGCTAAATATTGGATCCGATAATCGTCTTCTACATAGCCATCTGCATCTGGTGTATCCACTGCACCTAAGCCATTTTCAACGATGAATAATGGTTTTTGGTAGCGGTCATAGATGTCATTCATCGTGATCCGCAATCCTAGTGGATCGATTTGCCAGCCCCATTCGCTTGCATCCAAATAAGGGTTCTTCACAGATGCGAAGATGTTGCCTGCAGTTTGTTCCAATAATTCAGCATCAGTTGTTGAAACCCGTGATGAATAGTAAGAGAAGGAAATAAAATCAACTGTGTGGGCTTTCAGTAATTCTAAGTCGCCTTCTTCCATTTGGATCTCAATTCCGTTGCGGGCCATTTCTTTCAATGCATATTGTGGGTATTCACCACGAGATTGTACATCAATAAAGAAATAGTTTTCGCGGTCTGCTTGACGAGATGCCCAAACATCTTCTGGTTTGCTTGTATATGGATAGTACGCACCCGCTGCTAACATACAGCCGACTTGGTTTTCAGGATCCACTTCATGGGCAATCTTTGTTGCAATCGCAGAAGCCAACAATTCATGGTGGGCTGCTTGATATTTGACTTGTTCCACATTGTCGCCTTCTTCGAAGTACAGACCTGCACCCATGAATGGTGCGTGCAAGATCATGTTGATTTCGTTGAATGTCAACCAGTATTTAACAAGGCCTTTATAGCGGTTGAAGATAACGTTACATAGATTTTCATAGAAGCCAACAAGTTCACGAGAGCGCCATGCACCGTATTTCTCAACTAAATGCATTGGGCAATCGAAGTGCGTGATCGTTACCAAAGGTTCGATCCCATATTTATGACATTCTTTAAATAGATCTTCATAGAATTTCAAGCCATCTTCATTTGGTTCTGTTTCATCGCCTAATGGGAAAATTCTGCTCCATGCAATCGATAAACGGTATGTCTTGAAGCCCATTTCACCAAAGAGTGCGATGTCTTCTTTGTAGCGATTGTACATATCGATTGCTTCTTTGGCTGGATAGAAGTGTTCATCATCAAAATCGAACATTTTCATCTGTCCAGTGATCACTGGAAAACGATCTTCGCCAATCGGCACGACATCCACGTTTGCTAAACCGCGGCCGCCTTCTTGATATCCGCCTTCACATTGATTGGCAGCTGTTGCGCCGCCCCATAAAAAGTCTTTTCTAAATCCCATTTGTTCATTCCTGCTTTCTGTCTATTTTACGAGCGCACGGTCTAGATCCCGTGCTACTTCATCTTGTACTTCAATGCCTTCTTTTTCTAAACGATCAATCGTTGCTTTGAAATTCGGCAAATGTGCTTTATGGGCAATGAATAATTCATCCATGACCCGTTTCGCTGTTTCGCCAGAAGGTACTAAAGGATTGATTGTGAATGCTTGCAGCGCCGTATTGTAATCACCGGTCACGGCTGCTTCGATCGTTAATAATTCCATCGCTTTCATCACTTGCAGCCAGCCTTTTTCTGCAGTTGGCAATTCGCCAAAGGCAACATTACGGGCACCTTGACCACCGACATACGCAGTGACTTCCACTACACAATCTGCTGGTAGATCTGGTACTGCTCCTTCATTTTTGGTCGAAACCACGATTTGTGTATTTTTATTGGCATAAATAGATGCAATCGTTTCACAGGCAGCATCTGAGTAATAGGCCCCACCACGTTTTTGTAATTGTTCTGGTTTGTGATCCAACTCAGGATCTTTATACAATTCAAACAATTCAGCTTCAGTTTGTTTGACCTGTTGTGCTCGGGTACCGATAGTCTTGTATTCTTCCAAAGCGTGATTCAGCATTTCTTCTTGACGGTAGTAATAACGGTGATAGCCGCAAGGAATCATCTTCATTTGTTCCAATTGCTCACGATAGAACGGTACATCGAAAATATTTTTTGGCAAACCATTATCTTCTTCATACATTTTGTCAATGATGTCCATCGTTACGTCATTGCCGTGATTATCCGCAACTTTATGCCAGTGGAAGTGATTCAAGCCGGCAAATTTGTAAATCAATTCATCTGGTTCTTTGCCGATCAATGCTGGTTCGATCATCGTGGCCATAACAGGCACATTACAAAGACCAATGACTTTGTCCCATTTGCCATAACGGACGATGGCTTCTGTTACCATACCACTTGGGTTGGCAAAGTTGATCAACCATGCATTTGGACATAAGCGTTTCATATCTTCGACGATGTCCAAAATGATTGGAATCGTACGGAAGGCTTTGAACATGCCGCCAGGTCCGTTGGTTTCTTGTCCGATCATGCCATAATATGCTGGGATCCGCTCATCTTTGACACGTGCATTCAGCAAACCGACACGAAATTGTGTTGTGACGAAGTCTGCATCTTTCAATGCTTCTTCCCGATCTAATGTCATATGGATTGTGACATCATAAGGTGAAGCATCCCACATCCGTTGCGCCATCTTGCCAACGATCTCTAATTTTTCTTTTCCTGCTTCGATATCCACCAGCCAAATTTCACGTACTGGCAACTCATCATAGCGTTTGATAAAACCTTCCATTAACTCCGGAGTATAACTGCTGCCGCCGCCGATTGTTGCGATCTTGATTCCTTTAGTCATTCTATTGCTCCTTTGCTGTTTTATTTACATTCTTATTATCATTTATAAAAAGCATGATTTCAATGTAAATAGCCTTCTTTGAAAAAGCGTTTGCAAAAACTTGCTATTCTAGCCGATATTTTGTAAAATTTGTTTACAAGTCAATCTATGTCAAGTGTTTAAAGGTTTGACACCACGGAACACTTTATATTTACCACTATATAAAACAGAAGAATTATTTACATAAAAAAATATTATTTGTAAAAAAAGGAGAAACAATGTTATTACGAGAAAAAATGCGCCAAATCAAACTAGCACCTGCCGAACGTTCCTTGATTGATTATTTGCTTGATCATCCGTCAGCCATGTTTGACCAAACCATCAAAGAATTATCTGAAAAAACCTATGTCCATCCTTCCACATTTATTCGGATCGCCAAAAAACTAGGTTTTGATGGCTGGGTCGACTTAAAGAAAGCCTTTAACGAAGAGCAAACATATATGAATAGTCACTTTACCGATGTGGATGCGAATTTTCCTTTCAGCTCACATGATGGTATCATGACGATTGCCAAGAAAATCGCTAAATTAGAACAAACAACCATTGAAGATACCCTCTCGCTGATTCATCACGATGATCTCCAAAAAGCCAAACAAATCCTGCTGAATGCTTCTGTCATCAAAATTTTTGGCAGCAATGCCAATACGTTGATCTCACAAGATTTCGTGTTGAAAATGCGCCGTCTAGGCAAAGCAGCGATCGTTTGCGATACCTTTGGTGAAAGTGCCTATGAAGCATCCAACTGTTCGAAGGACACAGCTGTGATCTTGATTTCCTACACCGGCGAGAACAAAATGACCAAAGTCGTTGCCGATATCCTAGCGAAAAAACAAATACCTATGATCGGCATGACTAGTATCGGGGAAAATACGCTGGCCAAAACCAGTGATTGTGTCTTGAACATTACCACCCGAGAAAGACTGTATTCCAAAATCGCCAATTTCACCATCAATACGTCGATCTGCTACTTATTGGATTTATTATATGGGGTCGTTTTTTCTGAGCATTATGAAAAAAATCTGCAGCACTTGATCGATATCGGTATGGCTTACGACAAGCGACCAACATCTTCAACAATTATCGCCGAGCCAGATTATGATGAAAATCTCTTCTATAAAGACTCTTTATTTCCTAATTAAACAAACCGCTTGGTCAACAAGACCAAGCGGTTTAGATTTGTGGGAGGACACTTGTCAGAATACCTCCAACAACATTCAATCGATCAAGGATGCGTCAAAAAAAGCATCAAGTGAAAGATTTTTCACATCAGAATTCTCCTCTACATTCACTGGAGTTTTCGTAAAAAGATATTTTAGCGTTTTGTATTGATTAAAATAATCTGCTCGATCTTTCAAAACGTCTATCGTTTTAGTGACTTTGAATGAATTTCTCCATTTGCATTCGCCAACTAGCAACGCATTGCCAGTCACAGATGCAACAACGATGTCAAGTTCCTGGACATTCCCTTTCTTATCTCTTCCCCACCACTTACCAAATGACTTAGCAATAAACGGCAATTTCCCATGACCATTCAATCTACGAAGAAACTGAAGTGTCACTTCCTCAAAAATAGGTCCGATAAAGTCCGGTAAAGCGTCTAATGCTAAAGAGAAGTATATGTCCCCATTTCCACGTTCTATTTCAGACCTGACAGAAAAGATATAACGATACCAAAATGCGATGAAGTTTTCAGTGATTTGATAATGGCTTGTCTTACCCTTCAAGGGATTTGAACCAAACGGAATCACGCGTTCAATATAATTGAGATCTTGTAAAGTGATCAGATACTTTGAAATCAAACTACTTTCTAATTTCGTAAATCCTGCAATTTCGCCTAAAGTATTTGAACCACTTGCAATAGCTTGGAGCACAGCATTGTAGTTGGCGGGCTCTCTAAATTCTTGTTTCATTAACAAGACACCTTCATTATTCAAGTAGCCGCTAATCTCAAAATAAAGTTCGCGAAGATTCTCCTCAAAACTCAATTCCGTGTCTATCAACGAAAGATAGTACGGGGTTCCTCCGATACAAGCATAGTACTTTATTTTTTCTTCATTGCTTACATTGGGATAAAATCGCGCCGCATCATAATAGTCTAGTGGGTTGATTTTCAATTGTCCTGTTCTTCTTCCAAATAACGGACTCTTTTCCCCCAGCACTTGGTTTTCCATGAAACTCATTGATGAACCGCATAATATCAAGAAAATATTCGTATCCTTAAATGAATAATCAATGACATGCTGCAAAATCGAGTTAAGTGATTTATTGGCTGATGCCGCGTAAGGATATTCGTCAATAACTATGACCAAATGCTTATCACCTAACTGCTCTTTGATAATACTGAAAAAACTATGCCAATCATCAACCGAAGGAAAATGATCAATGCCAAGTTTTTCACCTAACAATCGAGAAAATTTCTGCAGATTAAGAGAATCATTCACCTCTTCTGCTGGAAGATACAAGGCATTCTTGTCTTTAATAAACTCATTCAATAAAAACGTCTTTCCAATGCGACGACGACCATAAACTACAGCCATTTGAAAACTTTTTTTCTTATACATTCTCTCAAGCGATTCGAGTTCTTTTTCTCTTCCTAGAAACATATCAACCCTCCATTCATTTTACTACTTATGATTATTATAATCTAAAGTAGTAAAATTTCAAAGGACGCCTCTCCAATTCACCACAAGTATTTTTCAATCATTTTTTTAAAGATTCTTTATTTCCTAATTAAACAAACGGGGCGTGATACATGTATCCACATCGAGTGACTTCAACCAAACCAAATACTTCTTTTCTTTATAAGTCCAATCAATAACGATACACCCTTCTATTGTAGAATATCCTCTAACATTTAATGAAATTTTTGCTTATCTAGTTTACTCTTTTTGATATAGTCATAGATACTTTTTACAATTAGTGACATAATCAAGATTATATAAAAAATATTGCGGTACAAATTTTGATCATATTTTAGAAATATTAAAGCTAATATAAAAACAATGACTAAAATTATATGATAAATTTTAAATTTAGAAATTTTCACGATAGCTCACCCTCTTTTTTTGTTGCCATTCAAATCTCCATGGCATTGAAGTCCCACTATATGTCATGTCAGGTACGAATATGGTAGTAAGAATCAGCATACTGCAGAATTATGTAACTAGCTATTGCTGTTCTTTTCACCTATAGCTTTCAAAAAATTGTTCATCTTTTACTCTCATTTGAAATTAAGACCAATGAAGTTCAAACATAAAATCTGGGACATCAATCAACGAAATTATCATATCATTAATTCTACAACCTATAAGCATTTAATTGCAATGATTTTCCAATATGTGATTAGGGATTTTTTTATATAGTACGAGAAAGCATATAAAAATATTGAAAATTGCATATATCCGAGTTTCATCAATCGATCAAAATGAACAACTTCAGATCGAGGAAATGAAAAAATTTGGTGCATAAAAAATTTCATCGAAAAACAATCTGGAGCTACCATTACTCACCGACCGATTTTTCAAGAAGCTCTAGATTTTGTCAGAGATCAAGATATATTTATTGTAGAAGCCATTGATCGACTAGGACGTAATTATGACGAGATTATTGATTCCGTCAATTACCTAAAGAAGAAAAATGTGCAGCTGATTATCACTAGCTTGCCAATTATGGCGGAGGCAATTGGCAATCCTCTTCTTGATAAATTTATCAAAGACCTAATCATTCAGATCTTGGCCATAATAACAGAACAAGAGCGCACTGAATCTAAACGACGTCAAGCACAAGAAATTAAGATTGCTAAAGCAAACGGTGTCTACAAGGGAAGCCCTAAGTTATATAGCGCAGACGCAAAAGATCACCAACGTCGCCTTGTTTATAAAAGTATCGTTCAGGATATTAGGAGTTGTGTAGCGATTTCAAAGATTGTAACAGAATTAAATATATCTAGACAAACAGTTTATAGAATAAAAGAAGAAATAGAGATTTAACAAAGTTGACAGATACTGTCCTAAATAATATTCCTCCAAATACCATTACGTTTTTATAAACGACGTCATTCGAAATGAAAAAGACGACATCAAATTCCAAATATTAGGAAATTGATGTCGTCTTTTTACTTATGTCACAGCCTCGATAATATTCTAAAGAGATTACTCTATTTAGTTTCCCCAGTGTGGATTATGAAAACCTATCAAAAAATATGAGCATACGAATAGAAAGTATGCTGCTCCTAATATAAATAATAAATATCTTAATACCTTATTTGGCTTTTCAAAAT